>JBEKAK010000058.1:0-35131 GCA_050018275.1 Terriglobia bacterium
TGGCCCAGATTCATGAGCAGCACTTTGCACGCCAGCCGGTTCGATCCGTTGATCTGCATCGCGTCGGAGCCGCAGATTCCGTGGGCGCACGAGCGGCGATAGGTGAGTGAGCCGTCGAGGTACCACTTCACATAGTTCAGCGCGTCGAGCAGGCGGTCCGTCGGCTCAGCATCGAACTTGTACTCGCCCCACCAAGGTTCTTTGTCCTTGTCGGGATTAAAGCGCTTGATTCGAAGGCTGACCTGCATGGTGGAGCTCCCAAGATTCGGATTTTGGGACTCGGGATTCGGGGGCGAAGACTCCGGACTCTCTCCTTTGCGAATCTCGAATCCCTAATCCCGAACCCCGGCTTTTCAATACTTCCTTTCCATCGGCTGAAACTTCGTAATGGTCACGGGTTTGAACTTGAATTCAATCCCCTTCGGGGTTTGATACGCCAGCGTATGTTTCAGCCAGTTGGCGTCGTCCCGCTTGGGAAAATCTTCACGGTAGTGGCCCCCGCGGCTCTCCTGGCGCGCCAGCGCGCTCTCCACCAGGACGTCCGCCACATCGAGGAGGCAGCCGAGTTCGATCACTTCCAGCAGCTCCGTGTTGTAACGCGCGCCGTGATCCTCAGACTTCACCTGCCGGTAGCGGTCACGCAACTCGCGCAACTTCTCGCGGATGGCCGTCAGACCCTTGGCATCGCGGAACACCGAGGCCTTGTCCATCATCTCGTCCTGCAGAACGTCGCGGATATCCGCCGCGCGTTCCTTGCCGGTGGAATTGAGCACTCGGCTGACCAGGGCGCGGGCAGGCTCGTCGGCATGGGTAGGCAACGGAACCCAGTCGTTTTCTTGGATGAATTTCAGGGCGTGCCGGCCGCCGCGCCGGCCGAAGACCAGGATATCCACCAGTGAGTTCGTCCCCAGGCGGTTCGCTCCGTGAACAGAAACGCAGGCGACCTCGCCCGCCGCATAGAGTCCCGGCAGCGGCGTATTCTTTTTGTCGATCACTACGCGGCCATCGACATCGGTGGGAATCCCGCCCATGGCGTAGTGCGCAGTGGGCTGGATGGGGACGGGGTGCGTCAGTGGATCAATGCCCAGATAAGTTCTCACAAATTCGCTAATATCGGGAAGTTTCTTGTCCAAGACCTCGCTTCCGAGGTGCGTCATGTCCAGGTAAACGTAATTCTTGCCCTCGATGCCCCGCCCCTCGCGAATTTCTCGGTAAATCGCACGCGAAGTCAGGTCGCGCGGGGCCAGGTCGAGCAGCGTGGGCGCGTAGCGCTCCATGAAACGCTCGTTGAGCTTGTTCCGCAGGATGGCACCCTCGCCGCGAGCCGCCTCACTCAGGAGGATGCCCATCTTGTAAATACCCGTGGGGTGAATCTGGAAGAACTCCATATCCTCCAGCGGGATCCCCCGGCGGTAGACCACGGCCATGCCGTCGCCGGTCAGAGAGTGCGCGTTGGAGCTGACGCGATACATCTTGCCGCAGCCGCCTGTGGCAAACAGGACCGCCTTGGCATGGAAGGTGTGAATTTCCCCCGTGGCCAGGCACAGCGCCACCACACCGGCGCACCGGCCGTTTTCGACCAGCAAGTCGAGGACGTGATACTCGTTGTAGAAGTGCACGTCGTGCTTGATGCATTGCTGGTAGCAAGTCTGCAGGATCATGTGCCCGGTGCGGTCCGCGGCGTAACAGGAGCGGCGCACGGGCGCTTTCCCAAACTCCCGGGTGTGACCGCCAAAGGGACGCTGGGCGATCTTCCCTTCGGGCGTCCGGCTGAAGGGCAGGCCCCAGTGTTCGAGATCGTAGACCGTCTCGATCGCTTCCCGGCAGAGAATTTCCACCGCGTCCTGGTCAGCGAGGTAGTCGCTGCCTTTGACGGTGTCGAACATGTGCCATTCCCAGTGGTCTTCTTCCTGATTGCCCAGTGCGGCGCCAATCCCCCCCTGCGCCGTCCCTGTGTGCGAGCGCGTGGGATAGAGTTTGCTCAGAACGGCGACGTGTCCGCGTCCGGCCAGTTGCAGCGCGGCCATCAGGCCGGCCCCTCCCGCTCCCACCACCACAGCGTCATACCGTTGGACCATGTGATTAAGCCTCAGGATAATTTCAACAGGTCGCGACTTCCGTGTTTGCCGGAACCCCGCGACCGCGCCTCCCGGAAGATGCCGCGTCTGCCCGGCGCCTCCCTCCGCTCAGGGAGCCATGGGGGGCTGGAAGGTCAGGATAGCGAGCGATCCCAGCGCCAGGAGAACGAAACCGAGCAGGTAGAGGGAAGCCAGCGAAGCCGTTCGCCAGCCGCGAGGGCTGACGTAGTCCACGAGCACCGTACGCACACCGTTCACGCCGTGAATCATCGCGAGCCACAACATCACCAAGTCGTAGGTCCGCCAGAAAGGTGTGGCGTAGCGCTGGGCGACGAACTGAAAGTCGATATGATCGACGTTGTGGATAATGTGCATGATAAGGAGATGCCCGAGAGCGAGGACGAGCAGGGCGATGCCTGAGATGCGCATGAAGATCCAGGCGTAAAGCTCCAGTCCGCTTTCGGGTTTCGGTCTTCCCGCTCCATTCATCGGTAACCCCCTACCTCACAACGAAGCTCAACATGTAAATGGCCGTGGGAATGAACAGAGCCACAAAGATGATTCCCACCGCATAAGTGAGCTTGCGGTGCAAAGCCATGGTTTCCGGCCAGAAGTCGATAGTGCAGATCCGAATGCCATTGATGGCGTGGTACAGGACTGCCCCCACCAGAAGCACTTCGCCCGCGCGGAATGCGGGGGCGCGATAAAGAAACAGCAGCTTGTTGAAGACCTTCGGTCCCCAGCCGATCAGGGCGATGTCCACGATGTGGATTAACAAGAATAGAAACACACCCACTCCTGCCAACCGGTGCAGGATCCAGGACCAGTGTCCCGGCCCCCCGCGATAAGTCAGGTATTCAAGAGGTTTGACCATGCTCGTCCGCTTCTCCTCGTTGCACGCGGGGCCACGGGTGGATGCCGATGCAAAGCGCGCTACGGCTTTCGGCAACCTGTCCCCACATCTTCCCGCCAACCCGCGCGAACACGCCATGCTACCGCAATCATTCGGCACAATGCAATCAAGCGTATCAGGTGGCGGTTTCTGAAGATCCAAGGAGGAACGTAGAAGAGGGTTGCCGAAGGTTGCGAAACTGCTGAGCGGCCGGTCGTGGGCCAGTTTGCGTTCGGTAAGAGCGGACTCCCCCGGGGTCGACCAGACGCCACGGGTGACGTGGCCGTGCTACCGCTGCCCTCGTTATGTTTTTTGACACCTGGGCTTGGCTGTGTGAAGATAGCGCGGGAGTGTTCTCATGGCAAAGAAGCGTGGTCCTCGAATCATCCTGGCGCTCATTTTGTTCTTTCTTGTCTTCCTGCCCCTCTTCACGAACGGTGTCAACCTGCTCGTGGATTGGTTGTGGTTCAAGCAGGAAGGTTACCGTGTCATCTTCACCACGATCCTGCGGGCGCAAATCGCGCTGGGTGGGATTGCCGGCATGGGCTTCATTGTGGTCACCGGGTTGAATCTCTTCATCGCCCACATCCTGGCGCAACGCCAGGGGTATCGCGTTCACGACGAATACATCGAATTCCCAGCGCTCGACCGTTTCAGTGTGCTCTTCCGCTGGGTAATTTGGGCGGGAGTGCTCTTCGCGGGCTACGTGGTCAGCCAGTGGGGCATGAGCCATTGGCTGACGTACCTGCTCGCGCGGCACGTGCCGGTGATGGGGCAGGCTGACCCGCTCTTCGGCATTGATCTTGGCTTCTATCTTTTTCAATTGCCCTACACGTGGTTTCTTTACCACCTGGCGCTGGTCACGCTCATCTGCTGCCTTTTGAGCGCGACGTTCCTCTACCTGGTGGAAGGCGGGGTGTGGGTGACGCAGCGTGGCCCGGTGGTCGCGCGCGCGGCGCGGGCTCACCTGATGGTGCTGGGCGGCATTCTATTCCTCCTCATCGCTTACCGTATCCGCCTGGCCATGTACGACCTGCTCTATTCGCCGCGCGGAGTCGTTTACGGCGCAGGCTATGCGGACGTTCACGCCACGTTGCCGGTGCTGAAGCTTCTGCTGATCCTCGCGGTCATCACCGCCGGCATTTTCTTCTTCCGCGCACCCCAGGGAAAAGTCCGCACGCCCTTATACGCGATCGGGGCGCTGGTGGCGGTGGCAATCCTGGGCGGGTCGATCTATCCGGAGATCGTTCAGCGCTTCATCGTGGCTCCGAACGAAATCGATAAGGAGCGGCCCTATATCGCGAACGCCATCGAGTTCACGCGTAAAGCCTACGGGCTGGACCGCTTTGAGGAGCGCAGCTTCTCTGCCGTCGAAGACTTGACGCTTGACGACATCCGCAAGAACGAAGCGACCTTCCGCAACGTTCGCCTGTGGGATCACAAGCCGCTGCTGACCACGTTCGCGCAGTTGCAGGAAATCCGCACCTACTACGATTTCGTACGCATTGACAACGACCGCTACTGGATCAACGGGGTGTACCGCCAGGTTTCGCTTTCGCCGCGCGAATTGAATTCGGCGAGTCTGCCAGGCGGAAGCTGGATCAACGAGCACCTGGCTTACACCCACGGTTACGGTCTGTGCCTGGGACCCGTGAACGAATTCACCAGCGAAGGGTTGCCGGAGCTCTTCCTCAAGGATATCCCACCCGCCTCCAGCATCTCCCTCTCCGTGACCCGGCCGGAAGTCTATTACGGCGAGCTGGGGAACGATTACTGCTTCGTGAAGACGCGTGCGCAGGAGTTCGATTATCCCCGCGGCGACCAGAACGTGTATACGAACTATCAGGGCGCGGGCGGAATTCCCGTGAACAACTTCTGGCGGCGCCTTCTGTTCACGCTGGCGTTCGGCGAGAAGAACATTCTGTTTTCGACGGACATTCAACCGGAAAGCCGCCTGATGATCTATCGTCGCGTGCTGGACCGCGCCCAACGCCTTACGCCGTTCCTTCACTACGATCACGATCCCTACATGGTCATCGCGGAAGACGGGGCGCTCTACTGGATGCTCGACGGCTACACGCTCTCGTCGCGATATCCTTACTCGGAGCCTGCCCCCGAAGGGGAAAACTACATCCGCAACTCCGTCAAGGCCACGGTCAGCGCCTATTCGGGTGAAGTGCGGTTTTATATCAGCGACCCCGAGGATCCTTTCATCCAAACCTACGCGCACCTGTTTCCCGGAGTTTTCCGCCCGCTCTCCGACATGCCCAAGGATCTGCGCGCCCACATCCGCTACCCGGAAGAGTTCTTTTCCCTTCAGGCGAGCAAATACGCGCTGTTCCACATGAACGACCCACGCGTGTTCTATAACAAGGAGGATTTGTGGCGAGTCGCGCAGAGCTCGGTCGCGGGACCTGCTGCGCCCATGACGCCATACTACAACATCATGAAGCTCGCGGAAGTCGGCACGCGCGAGGAGTTCATCCTGATGGTGCCGTTCACGCCCGCGCGCAAAGACAACATGATTGCCTGGATGGCGGCGCGCTGCGATGATCCGAACTACGGTAAGGTTCTGGTCTTCACCTTCCCTAAGCAAAAGCTGGTTTACGGCCCACAGCAAATAGAATCGCGCATCGATCAGGACCCGGGAATCTCGCAACAACTGACGCTTTGGGGACAGGGTGGGTCGAAAGTGATTCGCGGCACGCTACTGGTGACGCCGGTGCTCAATTCCGTGCTCTACGTCGAGCCGCTTTACCTGGCCGCCGAAGCCGGCGGTGGACTGCCGCAATTGCAGCGCGTGCTTGTGGCGTATTCCGACCACGTAGTAATGGAAGCAACCTTGGATGCCGCCTTGAGCAAGATCTTCGGCGGAACGGTTACCACTATGGAGGCGCGACCTGCCTCCGTGCCCGGCCAGCCGGCGCCGGCCACCGCGCAGACCACCGTGAAGCCGGGCGAGGCCGCACCCGATGTGCAGGCGCTTATCCGCGAGGCCAGTCAACATTACGAGCGTGCGATCCAGCTCCAGCGCCAAGGAGATTGGGCCGGGTACGGAGACGAGGTCAAGAAGCTCGGCGATGTGCTGAAGAAGCTGGCGGCGCAGCAACGTTGAAGCGGGAAAGCACGATGCGAAAAGTTCTGGCCGTCCCGCTGGAGGATGTGCGGCAGCATTTCGCCCGAACCGCGCGGCAGGATGTGAAGATTGTGGCACCGGAAATCCTGGCGGCGGAGCTGGCAGAGAAACTCAAGGCCCGTGGGAAACCCGTGAAGCCTGAGAGACCGCTCGCCGGCAACGTGTGGCGCCATGCGGAGAGTGACGTTCCCAACTGGCTATGCGAAGCGCATGAATTTGCGGCCGGGCTCCCAGACGAAACACTTGGCCCCTTCGCGCTCTGCTTCGGCAACGAGAAGGCCGAGCAGGACGCCCACTCGCACCCGCGACATCTGGAAATCTGTTTCTCCGAGCATTCGCTCGAGGCGGAATACCGCTGCCAGCCGGATGCCCCGGTCGACCGCCTGAAGCTCGCGAAGGGCGGCGCGCTCATCTTCGCCGCCGGCGTCCCGCACCGCGTGCGCCTGGGCGGCCTCACTCTGGTTATCGAAATCCCCGCCGTCGCCGATGATAAGGTCGTCGAAGCGCTCTGAAGAATCATCTCGAATGGTCATTTACCGCGCGGAGACGCCTGCCGCCTACGGCCTTTCCAAAAGACTGCAGGCCTGATGCGCGTTCGCGGGGTCGAGCGGGGCGGAGCCCTCGTCGATATTCCGAATGATGCCGTCTTTGCCGATCACGAATGTGACGCGGTTGGCAAAGAGGCGAGTGAAGCTGAGAACTCCGTAAGCCTTGGCCACTTTCTTTTCGGTGTCGCTCAAGAGAGGAAAACTCGCGCCCGTCTGCTCAGCAAATTCGCGGTTCCTTTCCTGGCTGTCGAGGCTGATCCCCAGCACCTGGGCGCCCGCGGCTTCGAACTTGGCGATATCAGCCTGATACGCCTTTATTTCCTTTGTTCAACCCGGCGTGGAGGCGCGGATATAAAAGGCCAACACCACCGCCCGCTTACCGTGGAAATCGCTGAGCTTAACGATCGTGCCACCTTGATCCAGAAGGGCAAAGTCCGGGGCGCGATCGCCGACCTTCAGAGTCGAAGCCGTAGCGAACACGGGCATAAGGAATGTGCTCAACAAAGCAACGATCGCGAGTTGTCTGGCGCTGCCCACGTGAGGAGTGAAGCGGGCGACACGCGCCGGCGCGCCGCCCTGGTCCGGTTTTACTGGGCTTTCCGGTGTTCCAGAAGGCTGCACACCGCGTGCGCGTTGTTGGGGTCGAGGGCCTCAGCCTCGCGGTCGATGTGCTGGATGACGCCTTGTTTGTCGATCACGAAAGTCGTCCGATGCGCAACGGGGAATTTGTCATTCAGAATCCCGTACTTGGTGGTGACCTCGCGCGTGAAGTCACTGAGGAGGGGGAAGGTCACGCCGATCTGCTCGGCGTACGCCTTGTTTGCGAATTGACTGTCCACGCTGACTCCCAGCACCTGCGTTCCCGTCTGCTCGAATTTGGCGATATCAGCCTGATACGCCTTCAACTCCTTCGTTCAACCTCCAGTGAAAGCGAGCACGTAAAACGCCAGCACCACGTTCTTCTTTCCCAGAAACTGACTGAGCGAAACCTTGTTGCCGTTCTGATCGGGCAAAGTGAAGTCCGGCGCCTTATCGCCGACCTGTAGCGGCGTGGCGTGCGCGGCGAGCGCGCCGCCCAGAGCCAATAGCAGCGCACCTGCCGCCACTCGAAGTCGAGTCTGCATGGAGTAGCCTCCTTATATGAACATGTCGCGGTCCCAAGCCCAACCGCGATTATACGCCTAAAGCCTGCGGACGAGAACTCTTCCGAAGCCGCTGGGGCGGGGAGGCGATGCGTGAAGGGTGTCCGACGCGCGAAGGCGAAGACATTCTAGCATCCGACTCTGGGTACCTGACTCGGGGGATCCTTAGGAAACCAACGCGTGGAATTCTTCTAACTAATTGAAAACAAGAATAAAACAATTCTTGACAGCGTCACACTCATATTATATTATGTAAGCGTACTAAGGAAATAGAAAACGACCCAATGGAGGCAAAAGACCATGGCGATTGTTCGATGGGAACCTTTCCGAGACCTGATGACCACGCAGCGTGATTTTGACCGCCTGTTCCGTGAGGCCTTCTCTCCCGTGTTCGGTGAGGTGGAGCTTTCGACCCGGACCTGGGCGCCGCCCGTGGACATCTACGAGACCGACGAGAATCTGGTGCTGAAGGCGGAGCTGCCGGGCATCAATCCTGACAGCGTGGAAATTCGCGTCGAGGACAACACCCTCTATCTGAAGGGTGAGCGCAAGTTCGAAAAGGAAGTGAAGGAGCAGAACTATCATCGCGTCGAGCGTTCCTACGGAACCTTTACACGGACCTTCTCGCTCCCCGGCAGCATCGACGCGGACAGGGTGGCGGCCAGCTACAAGGACGGTGTTCTGACGCTGACAATGCCCAAGAAGGAAGAAGCGAAACCGAAGACCATCAAGATCAACGTCAATAAGAACTGAGACGGTCCTTCCGTGCGGGCGAGGCCCAGCGGGCTTAGCTGGCGCCCCTCCCTCCGGCGGGTTCTGAACCGCGTCGCATGTGCTGGGGCAGCCCGAACGCTCTGGCGGTCTGCGACGCGGTTTGTTGTCTTGGGGGGATTCTGGTGCGAGAGTACTTGGAACATGCCGCCTCATCCCTCCACCGGATTGGGTACAATCGTAGAGGAGCTGTCAGTAATCAGCAGTCAGCGATCCGCGGTAGGGCCGACGCTTGCGTCGGCCTTGGCCGGGGCAAGCCCCGGCCCTACAAACTGAACGCCGATTGCTGACAGCAGAGGGCTTCAACATGGCCACGCGTTTTGACAAATTCACGATAAAGGCGCAGGAAGCGCTCCAGGCGACGCAGGACGTCGCCGGGCGTTACGGCAACCAGCAACTGGAGCCGGTCCACCTGCTGCTCGCCTTGGTCGAGCAGCCGGAGGGCATCGTGCCTGGGATCCTCCAACGCTTGGGCGTAACACCCGCCGCGGTGAGCCAGGAAACCGAGAAAGCAATCGAGCAACTTCCCAAGGTGGGCGGCACGGCGGACCACTACTTCTCCCCGGGCTTGAAGGAAGTTCTGGATCAGTCTTTCCGGGAGACGGAGCAGTTCAAGGATGAGTACGTCTCGACCGAACACCTGCTGCTGGCCCTGGCCAAGAAAACCAGCGACGCAGCGGGGCGCCTCCTGCGCCGATTGGGCGTCACGCACGACGCCATCCTGCAAGCGCTTGTGGCCGTGCGCGGCACGCAGCGCGTCACCGATCAGAATCCCGAAGCCAAATACCAGGCGCTGGAGCGCTACGCGCGCGACCTGACGGAACTCGCCCGTCGCGGCAAGCTCGACCCGGTGATCGGCCGCGATGAGGAAGTTCGCCGGGTGATTCAAGTTCTGTCGCGGCGTACCAAGAACAATCCCGTGCTAATTGGCGAGCCGGGGGTCGGCAAAACGGCCATCGTGGAAGGCATCGCGCAGCGCATCGTCGCCGGTGACGTCCCGGAGTCGCTCAAGTCGAAGCGCGTCGTGCAACTTGATCTCGGGGCGCTGGTGGCGGGCTCGAAATATCGTGGCGAGTTTGAAGACCGCCTGAAGGCCGTGCTCAAAGAAATCGAAGAGTCGAGCGGGCAGATCATTCTCTTCATCGACGAATTGCACACGCTGGTGGGGGCGGGGGCGGCGGAGGGTTCAATCGACGCTTCCAATATGCTCAAGCCGGCGCTGGCGCGCGGCGAACTGCGCTGCATCGGCGCCACCACGCTAAACGAATACAAGAAGTACGTCGAGAAGGACGCGGCCCTCGAGCGGCGTTTCCAGCCCGTTTACGTGGGCGAGCCGACGGTTGAAGACACCATCGCCATCCTGCGTGGCCTGAAGGAGCGCTACGAAGTTCACCATGGCGTGCGCATCAAAGACACGGCCATCGTCGCTGCCGCGGTGCTCTCCAACCGTTACATCTCCGACCGCTTCCTGCCCGACAAGGCCATCGACCTGATTGACGAAGCCGCCTCGAGCCTGCGTATCGAAATCGATTCCATGCCGGCCGAAATCGACCAGATCGAACGCCGCCTGACGCAGCTCGAGATCGAGCGCCAGGCGCTGCGCAAGGAAGAAGATCCCGCCTCACGCGAGCGCTTGCAGGCTCTCGAAAAAGAGCTGGCCGGGCTCAGGGAGAAATCCGACCAGTTGAAGCTGCGCTGGAAGGCGGAGAAGGAAGTCATCGCGAACCTTCGTCGGCTGAAGGAAGAGATCGAGCAGGCGAAGATAGACGAAGCGCGGGCCACGCGCGACGGTGACCTGAACAAAGCCGCGGAGATCCGCTACGGCAAGCTGGTGGCTTTGGGGAAGGAACTCGCCGCCGCGAACGCCAAGCTCGAGAGCATCGATAAAACCGGCCGCATGCTCAAGGAAGAAGTGGACGAAGAGGACGTGGCGCGCGTGGTCTCGCGCTGGACAGGCATTCCCGTGGCGAAGATGCTCGAGGGCGAAGTGGCGAAGCTCGTCAAGATGGAAGACCGCCTGCGCCTGCGCGTGGTGGGCCAGGATGACGCTCTGCGCTTGGTCGCGAACGCCGTGCGCCGCAGCCGCGCCGGCCTTGCCGACCCGCACCGTCCCATCGGCTCGTTCTTGTTCCTCGGCCCCACGGGCGTGGGCAAGACGGAACTGGCCCGCGCTCTAGCCGAGTTTCTCTTCGACGACGAGCGCGCCATGCTCCGGCTCGACATGTCGGAGTACATGGAAAAGCACGCGGTGGCCCGATTGATCGGAGCGCCGCCCGGCTACGTCGGTTACGAAGAAGGCGGCCAGTTGACCGAGCAAGTGCGCCGCCGCCCCTACGCCGTTTTGCTCTTCGACGAAATCGAGAAGGCGCATCCCGACGTTTTCAATGTCTTCCTGCAGATTCTCGACGATGGCCGCCTGACGGACGGCAAGGGCCGCACCGTGGATTTCAAGAATACGGTCATCATCATGACCTCAAACATCGGCAGCCACTTCATCCACGAAGCCATGAACGGCATCGACCACGCCATCGGCATGACCGGGAAAAAGGGAAGCGCGGTGGGCGAAGCCGGAGTGCTGAGCGAGGGATTGAAGCGGGAGATTAACAACGCGCTGCTCCAGCACTTCCGCCCCGAGTTCCTCAACCGCGTGGATGAGATCGTGATCTTCAACGCTCTCGGCAAGCAGGAAATTGAGAAGATCATCGACCTGCAGCTTCACAACCTGCGGCGCTTGCTCGCGGAGCGCAAAGTCCAAGTCGAGCTCACCGCCAAGGCTCGCGAGCTGCTCTTCGAGCAGGGCTACGATCCGCAGTTTGGCGCCCGCCCGCTCAAGCGCGCCATCCAGCGGCTCATCCAGGACCCGCTCGCCATGAAGCTACTCGACGGCGACGTGTTGCCAGGGGATTCGCTCACCGTCGATGCCGACATGAAGAAGGGCGCGATGACATTCGCGCGTGCGACGGCAAAGGCGGCGCGGTAAGACCCTCGCAATTTCAAAACGACGTTCGCATCACCAGCCGGAATATAGCCGTGGTACCATATTGTTGACCTGCAAATCTCGCGGACCAACGATCCATGTCAGTGCCGTAAGCGACGAAGGCGGACGGAGGTGCTCGTCATGCCTTCCACATGGTACTTTGATGGCAGTGGAACCGACCGCCACTCTCCAGTGATCGTCCTGACCGGGCTTGTGGCTGCTGACGACGCTTGGCACGAATTCAGCCGCCGGTGGGCAGCAGCCCTCCAGGATCTAGGTCTCATCAACTGGCACACGACTGACGAACTTAGAAAATTGCGTGCCGCTGCTTCCGGGACTGCCGCTGCCGCTACACCCCGGCACTCCATCCCCGCTGCTGTTCTGAATGCCGCGCTTCACCTTGCCGACAGAGAGTTTCAGATTGCGTCGTTCGCAATTGACAAGAAGGCGTTGCGCAGGCTGCATGAGCGGTACGGGGACGAGGTGCCTGATGCGCCACGACTGTGCGTCCGGCTCTGCTTCGGCGCCCTGGGCGTCTGTAAGGCTGATGTCCTGCGCAGTAATTCCCTGCGGGTCTTTTTCGATCGGAACGAACCATTCATCCGATGGCTGAAACGCCCCTGGCAGGAGCATGTAAAGGAGGCGCGTCGCGCGGGGAGGGGTTGGCCCATTCAAGTCACGCAGATTGAGCCAGGAACTAGCATTGAACACCCGGGGCTGCAAGCCGCCGACTTAGTGTCTTGGGCAGTTAGAGTCAGATACGACCTCGGCGATTGTTATGCCGACGCGGACGCTGCATGTATATTCGTCGGACTACTCCTGACTGGAAAGTATTGTGGGGGATTTCTGGACCACCAGGCACTTCATTCACTTTGCGTGGATAAGAAACAGCCCGATCTCCGCCATACGTACCGCTTTAGTTGACCAAGAACCTCAGCACGTCGTCTGCCTGACCATTTATGATTGGCGGCGCATCTAATATTGGTGATAATGGATCGGTGGAACGTGGGGGTCGAAAGCAATGTGGAATAACCTGAAAACTACGGTTCTGCTCGCGGGCATGACCGGCCTGCTGCTAGCCATTGGGCAGCTCTGGGGCGGTCAGCGCGGGCTGATGTTTGCCCTGGTGCTCGCCGCAGTGATGAACCTGGGCAGCTATTTCTTCTCGGATAAGATTGCGCTGAAGATGTCTGGCGCGCAGCCCATCTCGCGCGAGGACGGCCCGCGCATTTACCAGATCGTCGAGCGCCTGGCCGCGAAGGCCAGCATCCCTGTTCCCAAGATTTACATGATCCCCACGGATTCGCCCAACGCTTTTGCCACGGGACGCAACCCGAACCACGCTTCGGTGGCGGTGACGCGCGGCATTCTCGACATCTGCGACGACGAGGAAATCGAGGGCGTGCTCGCCCACGAGCTCGGCCACGTCAAGAACCGTGACATCCTGATCAGCGCCGTAGTGGCCACACTGGCCGGCGCCATCACCATGATCGGGCGCATGATCTGGTGGGCCGAGATGTTCGGAGGCTTTGGCGGCGGCCGCAGCGACGACCGTCGCGGCGGCGCGTTTTCCGCCCTGGCGATGATGATCCTCGCGCCGCTTGCTGCCGTGCTCATTCAACTCGCCATTTCGCGTTCGCGTGAATACGAAGCTGACGCGACCGGCGCGCGCATCACCGGCAATCCGCAAGGCCTCGCCCGCGCCCTCGACAAGATCGACAAGTGGGCGAAGCGCATCCCCATGCAGGCCTCGCCCTCGATGGCGCACCTGTTCATCTATCAGCCGCTCACCACGGGTGAAATCTTCTCCAGCCTGTTCTCCACTCACCCGCCCATCCGCAAGCGCATCGAGCGGCTGATCGGTCGCGACTTCGTTTAGCCCGCTTGCCAGCTTCAATCCTTCCCGTGGGGCCCACGTGCTGCCGTGGGCCTTTGCCTGCCTACAAAATACGGAACGCCTTTCTCTCGCCCGCTCTATAATCACCTCCTATGCCGTCCACTCCTCAGACCGGGAAGAGCCGCAGCCCGCTTAAGTTTCTGAACGGCAGCGCGCAGCGCGCGGGCCATTTCTGGGAACGCGTTTCCGACGGCCTGGAGATCCAGACCCTCTGGTCGCAGTTCTTCTCCGAAGCGCGGGCCAGCTATAGCCTTTATCACCGCGAGGTCGATTGGGACGCGCTGCGCCACGAAACGCGCTTCCGCCGGTTCCTGAAAATCGGCCGCGCCCTGTTTTGGGCGATGATCATGAAGCTCTCGCCTGCGCGGCGCGTGTTCCTTCTAATCGTCCTCCTGTTGCTGGCGTTCTTCGTGCTCAACGTCCGGCCCGCCGGCGCCCCGCGCGAGGCGGAATTCCTTATGGCCATCGGCGGCCTGATTTTTCTGCTCGCGCTCGAGCTTGCCGACCGCGTCACGATGAAGCGCGACCTGGAAATAGCGCGCGAAATCCAGCGCTGGCTCGTTCCGCAGGCCCCGCCACGCGTCCCCGGCGTGGACATCGCTTTTTCCTCGCGCCCCGCCAACACCGTGGGCGGCGATTACTTCGACGCCTTCCTGCTCGACGGCGCCGCGCCTGCGCCCCCTTCCCAGCGCCTCTTGCTCGTCGTCGCCGACGTCGCCGGCAAAAGCGTCCCCGCCGCACTCCTCATGGCCACTTTCCAGGCCAGCCTGCGCACGGTGGCCAACGCCGCCACGCCGCTTACCGAAATCGTCTCGCGCATTAACGATTACGCCTGTGCCCACAGCCTGGGGGGGCGCCGCTTCACCACCGCCTTTTTCGCCGAATTTAATCCCGCCACGCGCGCGCTCACTTACCTCCGCGCCGGTCACAACATACCCATCCTGCGCCGCGCCTCGGGCGAGTTCGAGCGTCCCGAAGAAGGCGACCTGCCGCTCGGCATCAATCCCGGAACGCGCTTTCCTTCGGGCTTGGTCACGCTTGCGCCCGGCGACCTTCTCGTCATCTTCACCGACGGCGTCGTGGAGGGCGTGAACGAACGCGACCAGGAATTCGGCGAAGCCCGCCTACTCGACGTCCTGCGAGCTGCGCCCGCCGAAAGCGCTGCTGCCACCCTTCAGCGTCTCACCTCCGCCGTCGACGCTTTCGCCGGCTCTGCCCGGCAGCACGACGACATCACCTGGCTCGTCTTCCGTGTGGAGTGATCGCCTCCACACCCTGCCAGTTCCAACTGCGCGCGTTACCTGCCTTGTCTCGCTGCAGGGAATAAGCTAGGATGGAAGTGTTCTCCGAGCCCGCGACGCTAACGGGGCATCACGATCCCAGGCGCGCTGGGCCGATAGGGTGGCGCGAGAAATCGCGTCGCCTCCCGTGTTTGGAAAGGAGAACGCCGCCGGCTCCAAACACGAGCCGGTTTTTTGTTTGGGGCGCTTAGTCCAGGTGACAGGAAACAGGTTATAGGTGACAGGAAAAAGGGAGCTGTCGACTCCCTTCTTTTCTCACTATAACCTGTCCGCTGTCCCCTGTAACCTGACCTTATGCTGCGTGATAAATTCGGGCGGGAAATTCACGACCTGCGCATTTCGGTGACGGACCGCTGCAACTTCAGTTGCGTTTACTGCAAGTCTGCGGACCCGAAAAACTACTTCCCACACCGCGACCTGCTGACGTGGGAGGAATTCCTGCGCCTCAGCCGCGTCCTGGTGGGCCTGGGTATTCGCAAAATCCGCGTAACCGGCGGCGAGCCGCTCCTGCGCGCCGGCGTCGTCGATTTCATCGCGCGCCTGCGCCCGCTCGACGGGCTAGCCGACCTGGCGCTCACCACCAACGGCTACCTGCTGCCGGAGATGGCACGAGAGCTAGCGGCTGCGGGTGCGCCGCGCGTCACCGTCAGCCTGGATTCGACGAATCCCGAAAAGTTCGCGAAGATCACGCGCACGCCGCGCTCCTACGAGAAAGTGATGGCCGGCATTGACGCTGCCCTGGAAGCGGGTTTGCGCCCGGTGAAAGTGAACATTGTTCTGGTGCGCGGCTTCAACGACGACGAGATTGTGGAATTCGCGCGCTTGGCGCGCCGCCGAAATATCCTGGTGCGATTTATTGAGTTCATGCCGCTCGATGCCGACCACGCCTGGAGGCGCGAACTGGTGATTACGGCAAAGGAAATTGTGGACGCCATCCAGCCCGTGTTTCCGCTCGTGGAAATCCCACGCCACTCGCCCAGCGAGACGGCGCTGCGTTACCGGTTCGCAGACGGCCAGGGCGAGCTTGGCATCATCGCGCCCGTTTCGATTCCTTTTTGCGGGCAGTGCAGTCGCATCCGCGTGACGGCTGACGGCAAGCTGCGCACTTGCCTGTTCTCGCTGCGCGAGCACGACGTGCGGCACCTGGTCCGCAACGGCGCCACCGACCAGGATATCGCGACGTTCATGGAAAAAGCCGTGCACCAGAAGGAGCCCGGCCACCGCATCAACGAGCCGGATTTCGTTCAGCCTTCGCGCACCATGGTTTACATCGGAGGGTGAGGCTTCCGCAAGAAATCTGCTGCTGCAGTTCCTCGGCAGCACGGCGCTTCTTAAGCTAAGATATACGCAGGGCGATTATGGCCACGGCAACTGTGGATTTGCTTCCCGAGACCTACGTTGAGCTCTCCGCGCCGGAGCTCGCGGAGCGCATCGCGGGCGCTAAGGCGCAACTCGGCTCGCGGCTTGTGATCCTGGGGCACCACTATCAGCGCGACGAGGTCGTGAAGTTCGCTGACTACCGCGGCGATTCGCTGCGCCTCTCACAGCTCGCTGCCAGTCGCCGGGAGGCGGAATACATCGTGTTCTGCGGTGTGCACTTCATGGCGGAGAGCGCTGACATCCTGAGTGGCGAGCAACAGATCGTCATTCTTCCCGACCTGCACGCCGGCTGCTCTATGGCGGACATGGCGAACCTCGAGCAAGTGGAAGTCTGCTGGGAAACGCTGCAGGCGGTGAATAGTGGCAAAATCGTGCCCGTCACTTATATCAACTCCACCGCAGCCATCAAGGCTTTCGTGGGCAGGAATGGCGGCGCGGTCTGCACCTCTTCGAACGCCCGCAAGATCATGCAGTGGGCGCTCGCGCGCGGCGAAAAGGCACTGTTCCTGCCCGATGAGCACCTAGGCCGCAACACGGGCTACCGGCTGGGGATTCCCCTGGCAAAGATGGCGGTGTGGAATCCGCAGGAAGAGAACGGCGGGCTCACGGACGACGCGATTCGCGACGCGCGCGTTTACTTGTGGAAGGGTCACTGCTCCGTGCATCAGCGTTTTCGTCCGGAGCACGTGGAGCGTGTGCGCAAAGCCTACCCGGGCATCCGGGTCATCGCGCACCCCGAGTGCTCGTGGGAGGTTTGCGAGTTGGCCGATGAGGTGGGCTCGACGGAATACATTCTGAAGCGCATCGTGGAAGCGCCGCCGGCGAGCGCCTGGGCCGTAGGCACAGAAATTCACATGATCCGCCGGCTGGCCAAGGAGCACCCGGACCGGCTGGTCGTCTCGCTCGACGATTGTGTTTGCATGTGCAGCACCATGTACCGGATCTCGCCGCAGCATCTCTGCTGGACGCTGGAGAGCCTGCTGTCCGGTCAGGTCGTCAACCGCGTGAGCGTCGATCCCGAGACCAAGCGCTGGGCGCTCGACGCTCTGAATCGCATGCTCGAAATCAAGTAAACGCGCGAGGTGCGCCCGCGGAAATGTGCGTGCAGGCGGGGGGCGGCACGCCGGCTAAGACTTTTGCGCCCGCTTTGCCTCGCTGGATCGTATGGCCGAGAAATACTTCGATCGTCGCGAAGCGGAAGAACTTCTCCCCAGGATCGCGCCCTGGCTCGAGAAGGCGCGCGGTGAGAAGCAGAAGATCGATGCCTTCAAGACTGAGCTGACGCAGGCCGCATCCCGCATCATGGTGCTGGGCGGCACGTTTCCGCCTTTTGCCGAGCTGCTGCGGCAAAAATCCGAGCATGACGAGGCCGCGGTGCGGTTGGTGGAAATCGTCAACAGGATTCAGGAAACCGGGTGCTTGGTGAAAGACCTCGACCTGGGGCTGGTGGATTTCCCCAGCCTGCTCGAGGGCGAAGAGGTTTACCTGTGTTGGAAACTCGGCGAGGAGCGCATCGCCTTCTGGCACGGCATCGACGAGGGATTCACCGGGCGCAAGCCGCTCGACGAACCCGGCGCGGGCCACACGCCGCCGCAAGGCCCCAAGTTACAGTAGAACTGGGTTCTCGATCAAGGACTCCGCATCACGCGCAGCCACAGGTCCGTGCTCTGCGAAGCTCCTTCCCTCGATCCCGGAAATTGAACCTCCACGCAAGCGAGAACGTCCCATGAGCCCTGAGAACCCCGGCAACGAACTCGCACAGGCCGCGAGCGCCTACCTGCGCTCCGCCGCGCATCAACCCATCCAATGGCGGGAGTGGGGCGACGCCGCTTTCGCGCAGGCGCGCCAGCAGGACAAACCCATCCTGCTCGACATCGGCGCCATTTGGTGCCACTGGTGCCATGTGATGGACCGCGAGAGTTACGAGAATGCAGAAGTGGCGCGCATCATCAACGAATCGTTCATTCCGGTGAAGGTCGATCGGGACGAACGCCCCGACATCGATGCGCGCTACCAGACGGCGGTGAGCGCCCTGACCGGCCAGGGCGGTTGGCCGCTCACGGCGTTTCTCACGCCGGACGGTCAGCCTTTTTACGGCGGCACCTATTTTCCTCCCGACGACCGCTCCGGTCGCCCGGGCATGAAGCGCTTGCTGGAAGCCGTCGCGCACAACTACCGGGCGAACCGCGAGCAGATCCACGACAGCGCGGCGAAGATTGCGGAAGCCCTCAGCAAAGTGGAGCGCTTTGAGGAAGGTCCGGGCGCGGCCAACGAAGAAGTGGTGAAGGGCATCGTGGAGAGCATCGGCGATATGTTCGATGCGCAGCACGGCGGCTTCGGCCAGGCGCCCAAGTTTCCGCACCCCAGCGCACTCGATCTGCTCCTCGACACTTACCTCCAAACCCACCAGGAGTGGCTGCTGACTATCGTCACCACGACGCTCGAGCGCATGGGCCGCGGGGGTGTCTACGACCAGATCGGCGGCGGCTTCCACCGCTACTCGGTGGACGAACGCTGGATCGTGCCCCACTTTGAGAAGATGTCTTACGACAACGCCGGCCTGCTGGGGAATTACTTGCGCGCCTATCAGCTTACCGGCAACGAATCCTTTCGCGAGATCGCCCAAGGGATTCTCTCCTTTGTCGAAAACGTGCTCTCCCATCCCGAGGCGGGCTTCTACGCCAGCCAGGATGCCGACTACAGCCCGGACGACGACGGCGACTACTTCACCTGGACACAGGAAGAACTGCACGCCGTGCTCGACGAGCGCGAGGCACGCATCGCGGCCCTCTACTACCAGATCGACCCGCAAGGCGAGATGCACCACAACCCCGCGAAGAACGTGCTGTTCATTGACCAGCCGCTCGACGCCATTGCGGCGCGCCTGCAGCTCGGGGAAGCGGAGGTCGCGGAAATCCTCACGCGCGCCCGGCAGAAGATGTTCGACGCACGCGCCAAGCGCCTCGCGCCGTTCGTTGACAAGACGATTTACGTGGGGTGGAACGGGATGATGATCTCTGCCCTGTTGGAAGCGTACCGGGTTCTGGATGTGGAAGGTGCACGTGACCGCGCGCTGGCTACGCTCAACATGCTGGTGGCCAAAGCTTACGATCCCGCGAAGGGTATGTTCCACAGCTTGGTTGACGGCGCGCCGCGCATCGAAGGCTTGCTTGAAGACCAGGTCTTCATCATCGCCGCGCTTCTCGACGCCTTCCAGGTCACCGGAACGCGCTTCTACTTCGCCCGTGCGCTCGAGCTAATGGAGATCACCCTGCGCCGCTTCTGGGACGGGGAAGCGGGGGGATTTTTCGATACCGCCCACGATCTGACCGACCGTCATGGCAGTCTCACGATGCAACGCAAGCCGTTTCAGGATTCACCCACGCCCGCCGCGAATGCGGTGGCCGCACTGGTGCTCGATCGCCTCGACGCGCTCGCAGACCGCGAAGATTTCAGTGAGAAGGCGGAGGCGACGCTCGCGCTCTTCGCGCCCAAGGCGGTCCAGTACGGCCTCTTCGCGGCCACTTACGGCCTGGCGCTCATCCATCACCTGCGCGCGCCGGTGGACGTCGTAGTGGTCGGCCGCGCCGACGACGAGCGCACCTCAGACCTCCTCCGCGCAGCTTACCAGGCGCGGCGCGCCGGCAAGCACGTCTTCGCCTTCGAGCCCGGCGTCGTGCAGGACCGCGAACTTCCAGCCGGCCTCGCGGCCACCCTGCCGGACCTGCCCTTTGACGGCGCGCCCGTGGCGCTGGTCTGTGAGGGCTCGACGTGTCACCCGCCCGTCCAAACGCCGGCAGCCCTGCGGGAGTTGCTCGTCCCAGCGCCCGCCTGATCCGCCGGGACGACATCGGGCAGCGTTTGGAGCGCCGGCATCTCCGGTTTCTGGAGTCCGATGGACTCCACCGGAGTTCTGAAATCGGACTTGCCGGCATCCCGCGCCGCGCGGGCGACCGCGATGGCCGGTGGTTGTAAGGGTTGGGCTCCCGACTTCGCCGGGACAGGTTGCCCTGCCTTTGTTGGGTTCAACAATGAAATCGGGTACGGCAAGCCGTACCCGTACAATTCACATGGGTTGTTGCACGGTACCATCCCGCGACCGCAACTTGCGGAAGCTGCTGGGCGGTTGTACACTGAATTTTCAGGGTCAGTCCATCAGAAAGCGAGGTCGTCCTATGTTGTCCCCAATTCGCGCCGAGTGGGTCCGCAAGCGCACCGGTCCCATCGTGACGCAGATGCATTACGCTCGCCAGGGTATCATCACCGAAGAAATGGAGTACGTGGCGAAGCGCGAGAGCCTGCCCGCCGAAACCGTGCGGGACGAAGTGGCGCGCGGGCGGATGATTATTCCCGCCAACCTTCGCCACGTTGAACTCGAGCCCATGGCGATTGGTGTCGCCGCGAAGTGCAAGATCAACGCCAACATCGGCAACTCCGCCAGCGCCTCGAACACCGACCAGGAACTCGAGAAACTGCACACCTCGGTGCACTACGGCGCGGACACGGTGATGGATCTTTCCACCGGCGGCAACATTCACGACATTCGCGAAGCGATTCTGCGCGCGAGTCCCGTCCCCGTCGGCACCGTGCCCATCTATGAAGGCCTGGCGCGCGTGGCGCGCGTGCGCGACCTCACCCCTGAAATCATGCTGGAAGTGATCGAAGAACAGGCGGCGCAAGGCGTCGATTACATGACCATTCACGCCGGCGTGCTGCGCGAGCACATTCCGCTCACACGCCAGCGCATCACCGGCATCGTCAGCCGCGGCGGCGCCATCCTGGCGCAGTGGTGCGTGGAGAACAACCAGCAGAATTTCCTCTACACGCACTTTGAGGACATCTGCAAGATCTTCCAGAAATACGACGTCTCCTTTTCGCTGGGCGACGGGCTGCGGCCCGGCTGCCTGGCCGACGCCAGCGACGAGGCGCAGTTCGCGGAACTGAAGACCCTCGGCGAGCTCACCCAGAAAGCCTGGGAATACGACGTGCAGGTGATGGTCGAAGGTCCCGGCCACATTCCCCTGGACCAGATCAAGCTCCAGGTCGACAAGGAAGTGGAGCTTTGCCACGAAGCGCCCTTCTACACGCTCGGTCCGCTCGTCACCGACATCGCTCCCGGCTACGACCACATCACCTCGGCGATCGGCGCGGCCATGATCGGCTGGCACGGCGCAGCCATGCTCTGCTACGTCACTCCCAAGGAGCATCTGGGGCTGCCCAACAAAGACGACGTCCGCCAGGGCATCATCGCTTACAAGATCGCCGCCCACGCTGCGGACGTGGCCCGGCACCGCCCCGGCGCCCGCGACCGCGACGACGCGCTCAGCTACGCGCGCTTCCTCTTCGATTGGAACCGGCAGTTCCAGCTCTCGCTCGATCCTGAAACGGCGCGTTCCATGCACGACGAAACTCTGCAGGACGAGTACTACAAGGAAGCCGCGTTCTGCTCCATGTGCGGCCCCAAGTTCTGCTCCATGAACACTACGCAGGTCATGGAAAAGCACCTGGGCCTTAACCAGAAAGAGCGAGAACAGAAATTCGTCGAGCTGTTGACTAAGGTGCAAGGCTGACACATGTTGGAATCCGACTTGGTCGGTGAGGAGTTCTTGAGGCACGTCGCGTCCCGTCCTTCGGGTTTGGTTGCTTGTTCCGTGAGATCGGCATTCGAAGCATGGTTCCAGGTCGAATTAGCCCATATGTTACTTACGAAGGGATTGGGTTCCGTCCGATTCGGCTATGATTACCCCGACAGTCGACAAAAAGCGGACTTAGCCTGCGAGGGTGAACGGGGGCTTTCAGTCTTCGAGCTCAAGTGCTTTGTCCGAGGGGCTGATGCAAACAAGATGCAGACTTGGCCCGACCAACTGAACAGACTCCTTAGCCTCGTCCAAAAGGGAGGCGCTGCACAAGGCCTGGCGGTTTCCACGTATTTTGAATACAAGCAAGAAAAAATGGCGGATCTGATCTCCAGGTTTCACCACTTGCCCTGGAGACGTTTGGGGCCCCGAAAATTCTTCGAGAACGCACCCCTGTACATGGTGGTTGGGAGTGTTACACTTGCCGACGTGAGTCCGCGGGATGAAGTTCAGTGAGCTAGTACGGGTGCTGGAGCGCGAGGGATTCAGGCTCGTGAGGGAAAAGGGCTCAATCCGGTATTACACAAAACCTGGAGTGTCCCGCTTGATTCGCATTGACTTCCATGGCTCGAAAGAGGTACCGGCCGGTACCTGTCACGCTATAATGAAGGCCGCCGGGATTGTAGGCCACGAGGAACGATGATTGACTTGAAATACTCTCTGATGATCGAAGCGACCGGGGACCCCAATTTCTTCGGGTTTTATTCTCCTGACCTAGAGGGTTTTACCGGGGTCGGCAACTCCATCGAGGATTGCCTTTACAAGGCTCGTTGGGGTATGGAGGAGCACGTCAACCTCCTGCGCGAGCGTGGCTTGCCGGTTCCGGCGCCGGCGGTTGATCCCAAGGTTGTGATTCAGAACGCAGGACCACTGAAGCCCGTGGCGCCGTAGCCGCGCAGTGAACGGGTTGATATGCAAAGGGGACCGCGGTTTAGACCCGGGCGAGGAGAAGTTCGTAGAGTTGTTGACCAAAGTGCAGCAGTGAGTTTTGCCGTTCGGACGCCCTGCGGCCCCTCCGAGCGGCAGTTGATCAGGGCTTGATCGCAAATTGAATTTCATCGCGGGTCGGGTTGCGCCTCGCGCGTAGAGGTGTCTGGCTCTGGCGAGGACGGCTGGAACCGGCCTTTTCTGCGATTGATTTTTGTCCGCGGCGATATCTGTATGTTGGCCGGCACTGCCGAGACTGGTGGCGGTCATAAGTTCGTCACTCTATATCCAAGGAGGATATTCGATGAGCCAAACAACAGCACGAGAGGTCGTTAGGAGTCCGCAGGTGGAAACAGCCAGAACGGCTACACCTTCCCAAACGATGCCAAATCCCTCGCGGATCTTCCAGACGTTCAACGCCTTCCAGCAAACCGCAGCTTTGAAGGCCGCCATTGACCTTGACGTCTTCACCGCCATCGGTGATCGACAAACCACGGTCGAGCAAATCGCACGACGTGCCGCCGCTGCGGAGCGCGGCATTCGAATCCTCTGTGATTACCTGACTGTGCTGGGCTTCCTCACGAAGAACCAGACTCATTACGGCCTGGCTCCGGACGCGGCCATGTTTCTCGACCGCGGCTCGCCCGCCTACATGGGCAACGCCGCGCGGTTCCTGGACGCACCGGACATGGTGAGGGCCTATGATCACCTGGCCGACGCAGTCCGCAAAGGCGGCACGGTGATGAGCGAAGAGGGGACGCTGGGTGCCGAGAACACTCTGTGGGTGGAATTCGCGCGCTCCATGGCGCCCCTGATGATGCAGCCGGCGGAGGCCATCGCCCAATTGGTGGGCGCTGGTAAAAGCGAGAAATGCCGGGTGCTGGATATCGCCGCCGGCCACGGTCTGTTCGGCATCAATATCGCTCGGCACAACCCCCAAGCCGAAATCGTGGCGCTCGACTGGCCAAACGTCCTGGAAGTGGCCAAGGAAAACGCTCGGAAGTCTGGTGTCGAATGCCGCTACGCCACCATCGCCGGAAGCGCCTTCGAAGCCGAACTGGGCAATGACTACAACCTGGTCTTGCTTACGAACTTCCTGCACCATTTCGATCCGCCCACTTGCGAGAGGCTCTTGCGCAGGGTTCACGCCGCCCTCGTCCCGGGCGGCCGCGCGGTGACGCTGGAGTTTGTGCCCAACGACGACCGCGTCACGCCCCCCGAAGCTGCGACCTTCAGCATGATCATGCTGGGCACGACCCCGCGGGGCGACGCTTACACCTTCGCGGAAATCGAGCGGATGTTCCGCAACGCGGGCTTCTCGCGTAGCGAGCACTTCCGGCAGCCGCCCATGCCGGAGTCGGTGATCATCTCCTACAAGTGACGCCGCAGGTGCGGATAGTTGATTTTCGGTCGAGCAAAAAGGCGACGCGCCGGGCTACAATCTTGTGCGACACTATCATGGACATGACCATGCCGGACCGAGCGCCAGAACTGCAGCTTCAGGAGGAATTCAACCGCTGGGCCGAGGAGGGCCGCGGCGAAGGGATGGAGGAGCATCATCTTCCTATCGTCGAGCCCACGCTCGCGCTCATGGACCTGCAACCGGCCGATTGCGTCCTCGACGTGGGCTGCGGGAGCGGCTGGCTGGTCCGACGGCTCGCCGCGAGTGTGCCGGGCGGCCGGATCGTCGGCATCGATGTGTCTGATGAGATGATCCGCCGCGCGCAACTCGCGTGCGCAGGCATCCCCAACGTCAAATTCCTGCACGGAACCGCGGAAGAAATCCCGGCGCAGGAGGACTCCTTCACCAAGGTCCTCTCCGTCGAGTCCGCCTATTACTGGCCCGACCCGGCGCGCGGCATCCGCGAAGTCTTTCGCGTGTTGCGCCCGGGCGGCTCTGCGTGGATTTTGATCAACTACTACCGCGACAATCCTTACTGCCACCAGTGGGGGGCCCTGTACTCCATCCCCACGTATCTGCTCTCGGCCGCAGAATGGCAGGAACGCTTCGGCGCTGCCGGTTTCCGCCAAGTGAGCCATCGCCGCATTCCTGACCGCTCTCCCAGTCCTGAGGTTTACACCGGCCGCTGGTTCCGCGACGCCGAACAGATGCGCCGCTTCAAGGCTGAAGGCGCCCTGCTCGTCACGGGCACAAAACCCACTCGGCCGTAGCAGGCGAGCTTTCGGTAGTTCTCCCGTCACGAAACGGCGGTTATAATCCTCCCTGGAAAGATTCCGATTATCCGCTGGGCATCTTGGCGTGATCCCGGCGGGTCCCGGGTGGGTCTGTTCCAGGACAGAGGTTGCGCTTGCTCGAGCGGTCGAACTCTTGGCTGGCGAATCACTCGCGGTGGGCTGGGGCGCTTCTCTGCCTGCTCACGTTCCTGGTCTTTGCGGGAACACTCGCGGGCCAGTTCGTCTTCGACGATATTCCCCAGGTCCTCGAAAATCCCTTCGTCAGCAACCCGAGTTTCTGGCGCAGGATATTTCTCGGCTCCGTCTGGTCGTTTCGCGGCGCCGGCGAGCACGATAATTTCTACCGGCCGCTGCAGTTCCTGACGTACTGGCTCTTATATCGCGCCGGCGGACCCAACCCTGCGCTGTTTCACCTCTTCCAACTGCTCCTGTGCGCCGTGAGCGTATGGCTGGTCTATCGGCTGGGGCGAGAATTGCTTGGCAACGACCTCGCGGCGTTTGCCGGCGCGTTGCTCTGGGGTCTGCACCCGCAACGCGTGGAAACGGTGGCGTGGGTCTCAGCCTTGCCGGACGCCGGCGCGGCCTGCTTCAGCCTATTGGGGTTCCTGCTCTTTCTTCGCGCCGAGCGCGCCGCAGACGCTCGCCACAGGCATTACGCGCTCGCGGCTCTCGCGTACTTCCCAGCGCTCTTCTTCAAGGAGTCGGCGCTGAGTTTTCCTCTGGTCGTTCTGGTTTATTGGTTCTTCCTGCCGGGCGATTCAACGTGGAAACACAAGGCGATTCGCTGGCTGCCTTTTGCAGCGGCGGTTGCGGTCTACCTGACGATTCGCATCAGCATTCTGGGTGGCTTCTCGCAGGGGCCAGAAGCCTTGAAGATCACGCGGCAGATGTTCGCGGCCGCGTTTGGACTTCTGGGACAGCATGCGAAACTCTTTTTCTGGCCTGTGCACTTGAGCGCTTTCCGCGTCTTCGAACTCACCCCGAGCCTGCATTCCCTCTGGCCGTGGCTCGCGCTCCTGGTGCTTGCCATCGCGCTGCTCGCCCGCCGGCGCGAGCCGATTCTGGGCTTCCTGGTTTTCTGGTGGGTGGTGACTCTGTTGCCCTGCCTGGACGTTCGCATGGTGAGCTTCCCGGTTGCCGACCGATTCTCTTACTTGCCGTCCGTGGGACTCTCGCTGGCGCTGGCATACCTGTGCCTCGCGAGGCTGCCGCAACTTCTCCCGCCGGCGAAGCTTGCTCCCGGGCTCGCCGGCCTGCTGGCGCTCGGCTCGATTGCCTACGGAGTCCAGGACGTGCGGCTGGTGCCCACATGGCGCAATAACGAAGCTTTGTGGACTTACTCGCTGCACGCCTCCCCCAACGCCGCACTCGTACGCCTTTTCCAGGCGACCCTCCTCCGGACCCGCGACGGCAACCTCGACGGGGCTGCCGAGGAGTACCGAACCGCTCTCCGCCTGAACGCGGCGAGCGTGCGGCCGCTCGCCGGCGTCACCTACGAATGCTACCTGGGTTTGGGGCAGATCGCGCTGATGCGGGGCCGCACCGCCCAGGCCATTAACTATTATGAGGACGCGGTTCGCCTGGCGCCCCATCACAGCCCGGCATACAAATCCCTGGGCGCCACCTACTTTCCGCGCGGTGACTATAAGAAAGCGGCGGAGTATTTCACCGTGGCCGTCCGGCTAAACCCACAGGATGTGGAGTCGCGATTTTTTCTTGGCACCTGCGCGCTGAAGCTCGGCGAGCCGCGCCAGGCCGCCGCGCAATTTCGCGCGGCTCGCCAGGTCGATCCGACCTATATTGAAGCTTATGAAGCCGAGGCTCAGGCGCTCGAAGCGGCCGGCGACGCGGCTGAGGCAGCGCGCGTCCGCGCTTTGGTCGCGAAGCGCTAGTCCCGTGCCCGCCTAGTTAGGCGCGTTACGGAAGCGTCCGCAGTCAACCTAGGCGTCGCGTCGGCGGAATGCACTCGGGACTTGGTTAGGCGGCCCCGGGACTAGTCGCGGCAGCACACTGCCTCGGCGTTGCCTATCTCTTCTGTGAGGCCGACCCGTTGTTGAGCCGTTGCAACGAATTGCTCAAAAACCATCGCGCGGTGGCTAACTGGCTGCTCGTGCTTGCGGTCGTCGCGGTTTTCCGCGGCATGCTCGCCAACGGGTTTGTCTACGACGACGGTAGGCAGATTCTGGAAAATCCCTTCGTGCGCAATCCGCATCTGTGGAGGCACATCTTTACCGGGTCGGTCTGGTCGTTCCAGGGAGCGGCGGCGGAAACGAATTTCTACCGGCCCTTGCACATCTTTTCCCATTGGCTTGTCTGGCAAATCGCGGGGCCTGACCCGGCAGCGTTTCATTTCTATCAATTGGTTTTTTACGTGCTCGCCGTGCTGCTGGTTTACCGACTGGGCCGCGAGCTTTTTCGGAATCACTTGGCCGCATTCGCGGGCGCGCTACTTTGGGCGCTGCACCCCTTGCACGTTGAGCCGGTCTGCTGGATCGCCGGTGTTCCCGACGTCGGCTGCGGCCTTTTTTACGTGCTGGCCTTCGTGCTCTTTCTTCGCGCGGAGAAAACTCCTGAGCCGCGCTGGCCGTGGCACGCTCTCGCGGCATTGGTCTTTTTCGTCGCACTTCTCTTCAAGGAAATGGCCATCAGTTTTCCGCTGCTGCTTTGGGTGTACTGGTTCGTCCTGGCGGAGCAGGAAAGCTGGCTGCGCAGAGGACTCCGCTGGCTTCCTTACGCGGCGCTTGCTGCCGCCTATCTGGAGCTCCGCATCATCGTCTTGGGACACGTATCGCACGCTGCGCATCTCTGGAAAGTTACGCCGCGTGTTGCGGCCGCGGGTGCGGGGCTGCTGGGGGAGCATGCCAAGCTCTTCTTCTGGCCCACGGGTCTGAACGATTTCCATACCTTCGAGCTGCCCGCGAGCCTGCATTCGCCTTGGCCGTGGATTACACTGCTGGTGCTCGCGCTGGCTGTGACCATGCGCAAGCGCGACCCCGTCTTGCGTTTCCTGATACTGTGGTGGCCGGTAACACTGCTTCCTTGTCTCGACGTGCGGCAGCTCAGCTCCCCGCTCCTGGCGGAGCGCTTCTCCTATGTGCCTTCCATGGGACTCTGCCTGGCGGCCGGGCATTTCATTCTGCGCACCCTCCCTGCGAGTGCGCCGAACCTGCGCCCGGCTCGCGTGCTGGTTCCTGCCCTGGGTCTCGCTCTCGTCCTCTTTGCCGTCCAGGATTTGCGCGCCGTCCCGCGCTGGCGGGACAACGACACCCTGTGGAGCTATTCCTACCGCGTTGCTCCGCAAGCGGCGCTCGTGCACGTCCACCGCGCGCTCGACCTGCAGTATCGTGACGGCAATCTAGCTGACGCGACACAGGAGTATGAGACGGCGCTCCAGCTCAACCACACCAGTTTTGTCGAGCTGCCTTCCGTCACCTACGACTGCCTGATCGGGCTCGGCCAGATCGCTTCCACGCGCGGGCGCACCGACGAAGCTGTGGCCTATTTCCAGAAGGCGGTCGAGCTCACGCCACGCTACAGCGCGGCCTACGATGTGCTTGGCTCGGTCTATTTCCCGCGCGGCGACTACACGCGGGCCGCCGGATATTTCCAGCAGGCGGTACGCGTGAACCCGCAGGACGTGGTCGCGCGGTTCTTTCTCGGAACTTGTTGGATGAAACTCGGCAAGCCGGCGCAGGCGGTAGAACAGTTCCACGCGGCGCGCGAAGTGGCTCCCGACTATTTCCAGGCCTATGACGCTGAAGCGCGAGCGCTCGAGGCCGCGGGTGATGCGGTTGGCGCTGCGCGCGTGCGCAGCTTGAAACCGCCCAGGTAGGCGCGAGGCGCTGTGGAGTGTCGCCGCGTGCCGCTGCGCTGAGATCGCGCCCTTATAGGAAGACGGTTTCTGTGCCCTGCACCAGGCAATAGGCGGGGCAACGCCCGGAAAACACACCCATCCGACCAAGAAACAGCCAGCCCTCTCCAGCGAGGAGAGGGCTAATTCCCGAGTACATGGGCGCAGCGCCGCGGGAAGTCGAACGCCCTCTCTGCTCCGGCCGGAATCTTCTCACTTCACGCGGCGTGCTCGCTCGCCGCATGATGACGTTGGTTACACGTGATTCCTGAGCATGAGCTCCTTGGGGTCCGGCTCCAAGTAGACTTGTCCCTGCAGGTAAGGGATCTGAAATCTCCGAACGTAGTGGCGGATGAGCGTGAGGGGAACGACCAACGGAATCAGACCCTTCCGATAATCTTCGATCAGCAAAAGCAATTCGCGGCGTGAACCGTCGTCGAGCTGCCTGCGAAAGTAACCTGCCATATGCTGCAGCACGTTGGCGTGCCGCTTGGGGGTGGCGATCACGCGCAGCGCGCTCATGAACTCCGCTTCATACCGCGCAGTAAACGTCGAGCGGGGCACGGCCTGGGCACTCGCCACCAAGCGCCCCAGGTTCTCGCACATTTTCGGAGAGTGAGCCATCAGCAGGAGTTTGTGTGCGGTGTGGAACCCCACCAAATCCCCTCGCTTCCACTTCCCCGCAAACAATAAGCGCAACCGGTGATAGGCAAAGACGCGCTCGATGAAGTTCTCCCGCAGGCGCGGATCCGCGAGCCGGCCTTCTTCCTCGACCGGAAGATTGGGGAAGCGTTCGAGGAGCGCTTCTGCGAAAAGGCCGCGGCCGGACTTGGTCGGCACGCCATGGGCATCGAAAACCCGCACGCGCTCCATTCCGCAACTCGGCGAGCCCTTTTTCAGAATGTAACCGCACAAATCCTGGTCAGCCAGGGCGCGCACTCGCCGGCTGGAAAAGCTGCGCATGCCTTCACTGTGATCGGCGCCGGTCTTCGGCATGAGCATGCGGATTGCTTCTCCGATGCGCACCAGCCGCAGAGTATCGCGCGGCGTGCCCAGGCCCATCTCAACCTCCGGGCAGACGGGCACCCACTCGACATAGTGGCCCAGCGTGTCAACGAGGTAAGCATCCCGCTGGTGTCCCCCGTCGTAGCGGACCTGCTCACCCAGCAGGCAGGACGAGATCCCGATGCGAATCGGCGACGATGCTGGCTTGCTCATTCGGAAGGTTTCTCGGCGAGGGATTCTGGGTCGCACTCAGATTCCGGCGGCCTTGCGGTAACGAGACATGTGCTCCTGGAATTCGCGGTTGTCGGGCTCGAGCGCCAACGCCTTGTTCTGGATAACGACCGCGTCTCGATAGTTTCCCTTGGCAAATTGCGCTTCCGCCAGAGTATCGATGAATCCGGCTTCTTTCCATTGTGTCAAGTCCACCGCGCGCTGGGCGTGGGCCAGCGCGGCCTGTGGGTCGCGAAACTTGAGATCTTCGCTCGTGGCATAGAGCCACGCCAGGTTGTTGTGAGCTTCTGCCATATTGGGCTCAAGGCGCAAGGCTTCCCTGTAGTGGGCGATGGCGTCGCCATAGAGTTTCTGATCCGCGTAAAGATCCGCCAGCAGGCGCTGACCCTCGGCGGTCTGCGGATTTTTGCCAAGCACCGCTTCGAAGATCTGCTGCGCTTTCGTAAGGTCTCCCTTCAAGCGATAAGCCATGCCAAGTCCGAGGCGGGACTGGGGGTCGCCCGGACTCAGACGCCCGGCTGCCTCGAACTCCTCAATGGCCTGGTCGTACTTCCTCTGCGCGAGGTAAAGCGCGCCCAGTTGCTGGTGAGGCCGCTCATCGCGCGGAGCTCTGCGCGCCGCTTCCTGGAAACTCTGGAGCGCGCGATCGTATTGCTGGGCCGCTTCGAAGCGAGCGCCTTCCGCCAGCAAACGGCTCACGGCCTGGGAAGTCCGGTAATGGTCCACTGTCGCCGCCATGGCCAAGAGCACTACAGCCAGGGGGAGGGCAACGATGGCTTGTGAAGGGGGCTCAGCAATTTCTCCTGGCAAAAGATTGTGTCCGGGCGGCGCAATAGCCAGAGCCAGCAGGACGCCGCTCGCCAGCCCGCCCAGATGTCCCCAGTTGTCTATGCCGCGCACCGAGAATCCGAAGGCCAGATTCACGACGATAAAGGGAATCATTCCTCGGCCGAAGGCCCTGCCCCAGCGGAGTGGAATCACGTCCCGGTGAAGGTAACCGGTGACGAGCATCGCGCCGGCAACACCGAAGATGGCTCCGGATGCCCCGGCGGCGATGTTATTCGAAATGGTCATGGAGAGGAGCGCGCTGCCGATCCCCGTGGCAACGTAAATCGCGGCATAGCGGCCGTAACCATACACGTGTTCCAGGATAGGCCCCAGGATATAGAGAGCGTAGCTGTTAACCAATAAGTGAAGCCAGCCGATGTGAAGGAACATCGGCATCACCAGCCGCCAGTACTCGCCTCGACGCAGGTAGGGACCGTAAGAGGCGCCGAAGTCGAGCAGAACGCCGGGATTTTTCGATCCCCCGGCGAGGGTCTCCAAAACGAAAAGCAGGCCATTGACCGCCAGGATGGCGAGCGTGGCGACGGGCCAGTAGCGCCGCGGAGCTACTCTGTACTCGGGCGGGCCTGCGGGGGAACTTAAAGCTTCCTCGGTCATCGGTCTCCGTCGAATGCCAGATCCTTGAAAGGGATGAGCCGCGACTCAGGCGTCGTGAATCTCTTGGTAATAGCCTTCCCCGGCACACGGCCGGCACAAAACCCGTCTATCGATGCGGCGTTCGCGCCCGTCGTTGATTCCCTCACCGCAGCTTTCGCAGTTCACGCGAGATCGCGGCCTTCCGGGAAGGTCCGCTGGACTCAGCGTCACGCGCACCCGCCGCAAGGTGAACAATTCCTCATCGCCCATCACCCTGTAAGCCTGCAGTTGCGCCTCGTAAGGGTCGGAAAGGGCAGGAAACAGGGACTTGGCCCTCTCGCGTGAATCGTCCCGGGCCACGATCCGGACCGCGCGCCCGGTTTCAAGATCCACAAAGGTCGCTGCCACCTTTCCGAAATCGCAGAACCTGAGCGATCGTTTCCCCAGCCGGCAACCCGTGACCAGGCTGACGGCGTCCGTCGCGCAGCGGTCGATTTCAACAAAGGTCAACAGGCGCTTGAGGTATTTGACCGGATCGTCAAAGCCCAGCGCGTTGAGTCCGAACATCGCCATGCGAATTCCCAAAACCTGTCCCGGACACATGTGGCCGTGATTCTGCGCCGCGAGCGTGATGTACTCCTGGAGCGTTTTCATGATCGAAGCGACCGGGACACGACGAGGGGCAATTCGATCCCAAGGTTTCGAACACTTTGTGCCCGCCCCATGCGTGGCAAGAAATTATACCATCCCGCGCCGGGTCGCGGCTCCATCAGCCCCGTCAGAGGACGGTCATCCCGATACAAAGCATCGGGACAGGTCCCCGCGAAAGCTTGCCCTGAGCTTGCCGAAGGACGGGAATCGCGCTTGCCCTGCAGAGGGCAGCCGGCATGCCCAGGGGTGTTGCACCGACACTCCCCAGGTTCGAGCGATTCCCTTGACAGTCCCTTCAGACTCGCAAGAGAATCGCTGCATTCGAAGTTTGGGGAGATGGGCGCGGCACGTGCAGGGCCGAACGGTCCCGCTCTGAGCGGGAGCCCACGAGGGGCGAGCGCGGTTCGACGTCGCTCACCGTCCCGAGCAACTCGGAGGGACCCCTCGCCCCTACAATCTGAAGGGATCAGGACGGCATCCCTGGAGGCTTACTCAGCAAACTGCTATGCTGACACGGTAGTCCAAGCCGGAGTTGTACGCGGCCACGCCATGGAAAGAGAGAGAAGCATGTTGGCGAGGAATGCAGTTCGCGGGTCGTTGCTGCTGGTGGTGCTGGGAATGATGGCGAGTGCGTCGGCGGTCGCACCTCCCCGCCTTGCCAGCCCGCGCGATTTTGCCGTGATGGCGTGGGACAGCTCGCCTTCCGACCCGGAGCAGTTGCGGCTGATGAAGGAGGCCGGCCTCAACGTCTCCGGATTCTGTGCACCGCAGGATGTGGAACGCGTGCGGGCCGCGGGTCTGGCGTGCTTCGTCAGTGACGATCGGGTGAGCGGGTACGATTGGAAGAAGCTGCCGCCGGACCCAGACCTGCGAAAGAATATTGCTGCCGCCGTGCACGAGGTCGCGGGCAATCCCGCCGTTCTTGGCTTCTACCTTCGAGATGAACCGCACGTGTCTTTGTTGCCGGGGCTGGGGCGCGTGGCAAGCATATTGGTAGGAACCCTGCCCGGTACGTGGCCTTACGTCAACCTTTTTGCGGTCTACGGAGGCCGCGCTTACACGGGCACTGACGACTACGAAACCTATCTGCGGCAATTTGTGGAGACCGTCCGTCCCCCCTTCATCAGTTACGACGACTACGCCCTGGTGGAAGGTGAGATGCGGGATGTGTTTTACACCAATCTCGAGTTGGTGCGCCGTGTGAGCCTGGAAGCCAAGATTCCATTTTGGAACTGCATCCTCGCCACGGCCCATTACAACTACATGGAAGCTTCTGACGCCACCTTCAACCTCCAGGTCTACAGCACCCTGGCCTACGGTGGACGGGGCATTGAGTACTTCACTTATTTCACCGGCTCGGACGGGAACCAGCGCCTGGGTCCCATCGATCAGTTCGGAAACCGCACGCCGACCTGGGATATGCTGCGTCGCATCAACTACCAGATCCATGCCCTGGCGCCGACGCTGATCCGGCTCCACAGCACAGGTGTTTACCACTGGGCAGACGCACCCCTTGACGGTCACCCGCTCTCGGAAAGCCGCCTGGTGCAGAAGATCCAGGTTGCAGCGCCCTCTTTGCGACACCCCACCGAGCCCCGCTTCCTCCTCGGCGAGTTCGAAGACGCGCAGGGCCGCCCCTATCTCATGCTGGTGAATAAGGACCTGCGTCAGTCTTTCCTGTTTAGCATTCGCCTGAAACAGGAGGGGAGAAAACTGCTCCGCATCTCTTCCTACACGGGAGATGAATCTGGCGAAGGGCAGGATAACTGGCTCGCCCCGGGTGCGGGAATGCTATTTCGAGTGGAGTAATTGCTGACCTTGAGTGGCATGGGGCGATGGAACGCCCTCACCCCGCTGGCGGACTCGCATCAGAGAATCCCAGGAAGCGAGTGCCGGCGGGAATCCAGGCGCTCGAGGCCCGCTCGCCAAGCCTCGTCCAGGGCGCGCTCGTATTCGACCCGAGTCACGCGGCGGTTAATCTCCGGGAATTCTGAGCGCGTCACTTTTCCCGCCGGATAGTATTGCGCCATGAGATTGACATAAGTCGTCGGCGAAAGCTCCTGGGCGATCCAACGCATAATCTCCCCTGTTCCCGCGATGTCCCCGGGCATCACCAAGTGGCGAATTAGCAGTCCGCGTTTCGCCACGCCGTCTTCGTCAATCACGAGGTCTCCGACCTGTCGGTGCATCTCCTTGAGGACGCGGTGCGCCACCTGCGGATAATCGGGAGCGCGGGAATACTTGCGCGCCATCTCGGAGTCCCAATACTTGAAGTCGGGCATGTAAATATCCACGACGCCCTCGAGCAGTTCCAGACTTTCCATCGAATCGTAGCCGCTGGTGTTATAGACGATGGGCAGCCGCAATCCCCCTTCGATCGCCAAAGGCAGGGCTTCAATAATTTGCGGGACAACGTGTTCGGGAGTCACGAAGTTGATGTTGTGACAGCCGCATGCCTGAAGTTCCAGCATCATTGCCGCGAGTCTGCGAGGCGGGGCCGGCGAGCCTTGCACTCGCCAGCTAATCTCGAAGTTCTGGCAGAATACGCACCGCAAATTGCAGCCGGAAAGGAAAATGGTTCCCGACCCTCGCCAGCCGCGCAGGCAGTCTTCCTCCCCGTGATGAGGAGAATAACTTGAGACCGTGGCGTAGCGACCCGTTCGGCAGACCGCGAACTTGTCATCGAGCCGGTTGACGCGGCAATGACGCGGGCAGGCTCGGCAGCTTCGAAGGAGCTCCAAGGCACGCTCGACGCGACGCAGGAGTTCGCCGCTGCGATGCAGGTGGAGGTAGGCAGGTTCGAAGGTTCGATTTTCAACGCGCGCCTTGCCTTGCATGGCACATATCCTGCGAGCGCGTTATCAGCTCGGTTAGCGGGTGGCTAGCTGCCCGTCAGTCGTCGCGGGCTTGAGTACCTCCGACGCGCGTGCGGCAGCGCGGTGGTCACACTCCATACCGCCCGTTGTTGCGCACCGTCTCGTACATCGCCAGGACGTTCTCAATCGGGACGCCCGCCTGCACGTTATGCGTCGTGTTGAAGACGTATCCTCCGCCCTTTCCGAAGATCTTCAAGCGCGCCGAGACTTCCTTG
>JBEKAK010000059.1:0-34768 GCA_050018275.1 Terriglobia bacterium
TCATCGTCGAGCGTAACGCCTGGACGCTCCCGCAGGAACGCTATAACGCGGATTGGGTTCTCGAAAAGCAGGTGGGGCTGGTAGTACGCGGGCCGCACGAAATTCCCAGCGCGGTCAAGTTGCTGCTTGAGCCCGCAATCCTCGCGCGCTTTCGCGCCCGCACGGCGGCCATCAGGAACCGCGCGGTCTACGAAATTCCAGAAATTCTGCGGGGAATCGCCGAAGGATCGTCTGGCGTCGCAGCGGTCGGACCGGAACGATCACTCAGCGAACAGCGCGCGTAAGCTCTCCGTGTACGGCGCGCGTGCCACGCCGCGCTCCGTGATGATGGCGGTGATGTAGCGGTGCGGCGTCACGTCGAAAGCCGGATGCCGCGCAGAGACCTGCGCGGGCGCAATGGCCACGCCCGCGAGGTGCGTAACCTCCTTGGCGGAACGCTCTTCGATGGGGATTTGCTCGCCCGAAGCCAGGCTCAGGTCGATGGTCGAAAGCGGCGCGGCGACGTAAAACGGAATGGCGTTCTCGTGAGCCAGCACGGCGACGCTGTAGGTTCCGATTTTGTTGGCGGTGTCGCCGTTCGAGGCAATGCGGTCGGCGCCTACGATCACCGCGCGAATCTCTCCCTGCTTCATGAAGTGCCCTGCCATGTTGTCGGTGATGATCGTAACCGGGATGTGGTCTTGGGCAAGTTCCCAGGCCGTCAGCCGCGCACCCTGCAGGAACGGCCGGGTCTCATCGGCAAAAACTTGCAGCTTCTTCCCGGCCGCCACTGCAGCTCGAATTACGCCGAGCGCCGTACCGTAACCGGCTGTCGCCAGCGCCCCGGCGTTGCAGTGCGTAAGGACGGTCCCAGCCTCCGGCATCAGCTCCGCGCCGTGGCGCCCCATTGCTCGGTTGATGGCAATGTCTTCGGCGAGGATCCGCTGGGCTTCTCCCTCCAGCGTCCTGCGCACCGCATCGAATCCCGGCGCGGCCGCAGGGCGGCAGGACATGGAATTCTCAAACACGGTGCGCATGCGCTCGACGGCCCAGAAGAGATTCACGGCAGTGGGCCGGGTTTTGGAAAGGGTCTCGGCGATTTTGTCGAAATCAGCACGCAGCTCGGCTGCGTTCTTTGCCGCCGAATGTTTGATGCCAAGCGCCACGCCCATCGCCGCCGCCACGCCGATCGCCGGCGCACCGCGAATCACCATGGAGCGGATGGCCTCCGCGACCTCTCGGTAGTCGGTGTAAGTGCGGTAAATCTCTTCCGCAGGCAGGCGCGTCTGGTCAATCATGCGCACGCCTTCCTCGGTCCATTCGATGGTTTTGAACATGCAGCCTCGATGGGCAGCCCTGGCGATGTCGTCCTGGGCAGGGAGCCGGAGGGTGAATAGCCATTATAGCCGTTGGCGGGGGGCTCTTCAGGCCACGAGTTCGAACAATCCCTCGATCACTTGGTCAAGCTCTTCCGCGCTGAGGCGCCCCAGGCGTTTGCCCAGGCGTTCGGTAGAGAGCGTCCGAACCTGGGAGATCTTGACCCAGGAAGGCTTGGGGAGCTTCGCGCTCTCTAACTTCAGCGCCAAGGGCAAGCCCACGCGCTGGGGTTGGCTGGTGATGGCGAGGGCGATGACCGTACCGGACCGTTCGTTAAACAGATCGTGGCTGATGACCAGGACCGGTCGCTTCCCCACCTGCTCATGCCCAAGAGAAGGGGCGAGGTCGGCCCAGTATATTTGCCCTCTCAATACCCGGGCCACGCGGGTTCACCTCAGAAGTTCTCTTCCGCTAGCGCTCGTTCCTGCCGGAAGTCGAGTTTGGCCAGCTCCTCGGCCAGGCGATGCCGCCTGCGTCGAGCCAGCATCTCAGCCAGCGCCGACTGGACGGCTCGGCTCCGGTTGGGGAAGCGGCCCTCCTGGACCCAGCGGTCAATTTCGCGCAGCGTCTCTCTTTCCAGTGTGACGGCGACCTTCATGGTTGCCATAGTATGACAATCTATCATACCAGCGGGCGCAGGTCGACAACCTCCGGCACAGGATTGACAGGGGGCGGCGCCCGTGCAAGACTATACCGTGAGCGGGAGGCTTCGGCTTCCCGCTGCAAACCACGTGGCGTGCGCCCGTAGCTCAGCTGGATAGAGCACTTGCCTACGAAGCAAGGGGTCGGGTGTTCGAATCACCCCGGGCGTACCATCAACCTCAATTAATTCAGTTGGTTAACCTACCCTTCGCAAGTTTTCGAGCTGTTGCCAAAGAGCAAGGGGTCAGAGGACTCTTGCTGTCCATCCCGCTGTCTATTTCCCCTTTATTTTCATCGAACTGCAGCGTCACTTAAACCGAACGGCCCTCAAGCGACAAATGGATGGGAACAAATCTCCCGAAGAATCGATTCGCTGGGCAATAAGGACACTAAGCGCGGTCCTCCGAGATTGTCTCATTACGGCGGACAAGGGCTTTCGGCCACCCGGGGTTGTCGCTTGATTTCCCCAGAGCCGAGATTATTGCGGACCACAAAATGACAAAATCTACGCCTGCTATTTGCGGTGATTGACTTCACAAAAGGGCTAAATCTTTGCCTCCAGGGGGCCGATATGGAGAAGGGGGATTGCTCACGAAGGAACCTGTGCCAACGCCGTCCGTTTTGTTCGTTGATGACCAACCAGCGGTCTGCAAGTTGCTGTGCGGAAAACTTTCTCAAGACTGGAGGCTCCACCATATTTCATGTCTTCAGCCCCATAGAGCCAATACAATACGTATCGTGGGCGGACAAACCAGGGAGGGCGCTGCCGGAGCCAAAGATCCCGAATCTGGTGAAAGGACTCTCATCTACATTCCCATCATCCATACCGAGGCCGATATGGGAGCGCTGAGCGAGCCCATCCAGCGTTTGAAAGTCAAGAGGCTGGGTCGAAAAGGCTGGGAGCGCAACGTCAACCTAGTCGACAAATTGTGGTCCGAGATCGAACAGGCCATCGAGAGCCTGGTCCTTCCCTACGGGCGGGTTCGAATTTATCAGGATGGGTTGCCGGTTTGTGGTCGCGAGGTGGAGATTGTTGCGGAGCTCGCCAAAGCCGGCAGCCGGAACCATCGGCTGCTTCTTCGCGTAAAGGAGAAGGGTGCCACGATCATGGGCACGGAATCTTCCGAGCTCCTCGTGGAGGAGTATCAACTCGTCAAGGAGGCTTTCGCTTTAGGGACGCCCCAGGTCGCCACCCGGGGGGAAGCGCGCCGGAAAGCCTTGAGGGATTCCTTGCTCAAACGGCGCGATCAATACATGGCCTGTCGGGTCAACGGAACGCTTCGGACTGGGGAAACGGGCCTAATTTTCCTGGGGATGCTTCACTCCGTGGGCCCCTGGCTCGATAAGGATATTCAGGTCGTCTACCCGATTCATCAACCCTTGAATCGTGGAGAGAAAGAACCATGACACCCGTGGCCAGCAAGATTCTCATTGTGGACAATAAAGAAGAGATTTGCGGCGTCCTTTCCGAGTACATTGAGCGTGAGGGGCTAATCCCCGTGGTGGCCCACACTGGGGAAGCAGCCTTGGAGAGGGTCCGCTCGGAACACCCAGACGTCCTGATCGTAGATCTCAAGCCGCCCGATATGGACGGGATGCAGATCATGAAAGGAGCCAAAGCCCTGGACGAGGACCTCCCCGTTATTCTGGTCACGGGCTACCCGGAAATTCGCGGCGCGGTGGCGGCCATGAGGGCGGGCGCCCACGATTACCTTGCGAAACCTCTCAAACACCACGAGGTGCTCCGCGTGGTCTTCCGCGCGCTCAACGAACGCGCGCTCAAGCGCAAGCTCCGACATCTGTCCTCCCAGATCCCGGACGAGTTTTCGCTGCGAGAAACCATGGGACCCAGCGATGCCGTGAGCCGGCTGATTTCCGATGTAACCCGGGTCGCCAAAACCAACTTCAGCGTCTTGATTCTGGGGGAAACCGGATCGGGAAAAGAGCTTGTGGCGCACGCCATCCACCATTTCAGCCCTCGATGCGAGGCTCCTTTCATGGCGGTGGATTGTGGGGCCATCCCTGAGACGCTCTTGGAGAGCGAGCTGTTCGGACACGAAAAGGGAGCTTACACCGGCGCGGACAAACAGAAGATCGGCAAATTCGAAATGGCTTGCGGCGGGACCCTCTTCCTGGACGAAATCTCGAACATGCCTTTGGGCTCCCAGGCCAAATTGCTGCGCGTGCTTCAAGAGAAAACAATCTACCGCATCGGTGGCACGCTACCCATCAGTGCGGATGTCCGAGTTCTGGCGGCCAGTAACCACAACCTGCAGCGTTTGGGCGAATCGGATGCTCTTCGCCGCGACGTGTATTTTCGGCTGAACGAATTCACCATCTGGGTTCCGCCTTTGCGCGAGCGCCAGGAGGATACCCTGTATCTGGCCAAGCGGTTCCTGGATCTCACCAATCTCGAGTTGCAGAAGAACGTGAAGGGCTTTACGCAATCTGCGGTGGACGCCTTGCTCGCCCATGACTGGCCGGGAAACGTGAGGCAGCTCCGGTCCATGATCCGCCGCGGCGTGCTTCTGGCCGACGAGCTGATCACCGAGCAGCACTTGGGGATCGATAGCGTATCCCCTAAACCCGCCGTGGCGTGCGCGGAAGACGATAAGCAAACCCAGGAGGCGCTCCGGGGCGACCTGACCTTCAAAGAGATCAAGCATCGCAAGATCGTCGCCATCGAGATGGAAATCCTAGCGCAAGTGCTGCGGGAAACGGGCGGGAATAAGGCGAAAGCTGCTCGCTTGCTTCACATCGATTACAAGACGATCCATTCAAAAATCAGGCAATACGGTATTTTGCAGGACTGAAAGGAATAAGGTGCCTTATGGCGGAAAAAAGAAGAGACCGAACTTCACGCGGCGGAATAGAAACAGGCCTCGGAGGCATGCTCAAGGGTTTGGGAGACTTGGTGGAAAAGCTCGGCGAACTGGCCGAAACCCGGCAGGAGCTCTCCAAGACAGGGGAAATTCACGGAGCGGGGAAGGAGGTCCGAGGGATCTACGGATTCACGGTTAAGGTCGGGCTGGGAGAAGAGGGGCCGCGCATCGAGCCCTTCGGGAATATTCGCCGCGACGCCAAGTCCGGGCAGACCGAGGTTCAGGAGGTCCGTGAACCCATGGTCGATGTTTTTGAGGAAGACGACCACCTGCTGGTTTTGGCCGAGTTGCCCGGCATCGGCAAGGACGACGTGCGCATCGACCTCGAAGATGATGTGCTGACGATCTCCGCCGAGAAAAGGGACAAGAAGTACCGCAAGGAGGTTCTCTTGCCCCGCAGCGTCTCCAAGGAAAAGATGCAGGTCTTGTGCAACAACGGGGTCTTGGAGATTAGATGCCCTAAGTAGCGCCCTGCGAAGGAGTCCGCATGGAAGCCGGAGAGAAGTTTCTCAAACTCAAAGTCAGCGAGGCCCTCAGCAAGGACGTGAGCCGGGCTTACGCCCGCTTGGGGCCGGAGGACCTCGCGCGCTTGCAGATCGATGTCGGCGACATCGTGGAAGTGGTGGGCAAGGGCAGGACGGTCTGCAAGGCGATGCCGGCTTACAAGGAGATGCGCGGTCAGGACCGGATTCAACTGGACGGGCTCACCCGTGAGAATGCCGGGACAGGGCTTGATGAATTCGTTCGCGTGCGCAAGGTGGCGTGCCCGCCCGCCGAGCGGGTGGTGCTGGCCCCTACCAACGTCACCCCTTCCGAGCGCGATTTGGACTACATCGGCAGCCGGCTTGATGGCCTGCCTGTCTTGGCCGAAAACCGCATCCGGGCCATCCTTTTTGGCGCCCGCTGGGCGGATTTCAAGGTGGAAAGCACCGTACCCAAGGGTCCCGCGCTCATTCACCCGACAACCCAGCTCGTGATCTCCAAAGGGACCCAACCCGAGGGAGTGGGCGCCCGGGCGATTTCCTACGAAGACATCGGCGGACTGAAGCCTCAACTCCAGCGCATCCGCGAAATGATCGAGCTTCCCTTGCGCTACCCCGAGGTCTTCGAGCGCCTGGGGATTGATGCGCCGAAGGGTGTGCTGTTGCACGGACCACCCGGCTGCGGGAAAACGCTTATTGCCCGGGCAATTGCCCATGAGACCCAGGCGAACTTCTATGCCGTCAGTGGGCCCGAGATCATCCACAAGTTTTACGGGGAGAGTGAAGCCCATCTGCGGAAGATCTTCGACGAGGGCAGTCGCAAGGCCCCGAGCATCATCTTCCTGGATGAGATCGACGCCATTGCCCCCCGACGAGAGCAAGTCGTGGGCGAGGTCGAGAAGCGGGTCGTGGCTCAGTTGTTGGCGTTGATGGACGGGCTCGCCAAGCGGCGGAAGGTCATCGTGATTGCCGCGACCAACCTGCCCAATATGCTCGATCCGGCCTTGCGGCGGCCGGGGCGGTTCGACCGGGAGATTGCTATTCCCATTCCCGACCGCAACGGACGGCTGCAAATCCTTGAGATTCATAGCCACGGCATGCCGCTTTCAGAAAAAGTAGATCTGGATCACCTGGCGGAGATCACGCACGGGTTTGTGGGGGCCGACCTGGAAGCCCTTTGCCGGGAAGGCGCGATGATCTGCCTGCGGCGCATCATGCCGGAGGTGGACTTCGGCTTGGCGCAGATTCCTTATGACCAACTGGCCAAGCTCGAGGTGGAAATGGACGATTTCCTCGAGGCCCTTCGGGATATTGAGCCTTCGGCGTTGCGCGAGGTGTTTGTGGAAGTTCCCGACGTGCACTGGGAGGACGTCGGGGGTCTGGCCGACGTCAAACAGCGCCTGGTCGAAGCCGTCGAGTGGCCGCTCCAGTACCCTGATCTGTTTACGAAGGCGGGGATCCGGCCGCCGAAGGGAATCCTGCTCTCGGGCCCTCCCGGCTGTGGCAAGACCCTGCTCGCCAAGGCCGTGGCCAGCGAAACCAAGGTAAACTTCATCTCCGTCAAAGGGCCGGAATTGCTTTCCAAGTACGTGGGGGAATCGGAGAAAGCCGTGCGCGAGGTGTTTCGCAAGGCGCGCCAAGCCGCCCCTTGCATCGTTTTCTTCGATGAAATTGACGCCCTTGTGCCCAACCGGAGCGCCGGATCGTCCGATTCGCACGTGGCCGAGCGCGTCTTGAGCCAGTTCCTTGCGGAACTGGATGGGGTGGAAGAGCTGAAAGGGGTTCTGATCCTCGGCGCGACCAACCGGTCAGACCTGCTGGATCCCGCGGCTCTCAGGCCGGGCCGGTTTGACGAGGTAGTGGAAATTCCGCTCCCCGACGAGCGCGGGCGCAGCGAGATTTTCGCTATCCATCTGCAAAACAAACCTCTCGGCCAGGGGATCAGCGTCAAGGAACTGGCCGCCCGCACCGACGGGTTTGGCGGCGCCGATATCAGTTCGGTTTGTGCCCGCGCCGCCCGCCGCGCCGTCCGGCGAGCCGTTCAGGCGGGCAAAGAAGCGCCCGGCGACCAGGCACGGGTGACTCTCGAGGCCAGCGACCTCGAGGCGGCGCTCGGAGACAGTTTGCAGCAGACGCTCAAAGGGTTTGGTGAGCAGTAGATGGAAACAGCGCTCTATTTGTTCTGTTTTGCCCGCTCGCACCTCGTCGGGCAGATCGAGGGGGCCGGGGTGGATGGTCACCTTCCGCTTTGGGTATTTCGGTCCTCGCCGGACCTCTGTGCCGTCGTGAGTGAGGTGCGCCTGGAAGATTTCTGCGGAGCCGCAGCGGAGCGGCGAATGCAAGAGTTGGCTTGGGTGGGGCCACGCGCCTTCCGCCACGCGGCAGTGGTCGAGCAGGTGATGCGTCATTCTCCCGTGCTGCCCGCCCGCTTCGGAACCCTTTTCTCATCGCAGGAAAGCCTGGTGGAATTTCTCGCTACACATCACAAGACCATTTCGCAGTTTCTCGAGCGGGTGGCCGATCAAGAGGAATGGTCAATCAAGGGCCTGCTCGAGAGAAAGCAAGCCGCACAGGCCTTGGTGTCCGCAAGCCTGGCGGCGCAACAGAGGCAGCTTGCCGCGCTGCCTCCGGGAACCCGTTACTTCCAGGAACAGCAGATCCGATCGGCTGCGGAGAAAGAATTGAGCCTCTGGCTAAACGAAACCTGCCGGCAAGTGGCGAGCGACCTGATGAAGCAGGCTTCGGATTTTCGCGAATGCCAGGTTGTGCCTCGCGAGCCCCCAGAAAGCGGAACGGGGGTTGTGCTGAATTGGGCCTTTCTGCTGCCGAGAGGCGCGACCGCGGCATTTCGCCTGCGAATCGATCAGCTGAACGAGTACCATGCAATCAGGGGGCTGGTCTTCGAACTGTCAGGACCCTGGCCCCCCTATCGCTTTGTTCCTCCTCTATCGATGGGAACGGCCCCTTGAGTTACCTGCTTTACTGCATCTTTCGCAGCCCGGCGCAACCAAGCCCTGGAATACCTGCGGGCGTCGGAGGGAAACCGGTATTCGTGCTGGCTCAGAATGGTTTGAGCGCTGGACTTTCTGAGCTTGCGGAACCAGACCTGCTTCCCGACATCTCACAGATTCTCGCCTACGAAGCGGTCGTCGAACATTTGTATCGCGACCTGACCGTAATCCCCGTGCGGTATGGATGTCAGCTTGCGGAGGCATCTGAAGCCCTTGGGTTGCTGGAAAGACACCGCGATGAGTACGGCGCACTTCTCGACGAAATCGAAGGCCTGGGGGAGATGGGTATCCATGTTCTCATCGACAGTTCCGGAGCGGGAACGGAGAGCGATGCACGGCCTGTCCCTGCAAAATCCTTTCCCCTCCTTGTTAATTCCGGAGCTGCTTACCTTGTAGCAATGCGAGAACGTTATCTGGGCCTGGACCGGGCAGCCCTGCACGAGCGCTTGTTGGTGGAGGAGATCTTGGGTTCCCTGGCCGGGATCTACGTTCGCCGCAAGGTGGAATTCCCTGATTTGAACCGGAGCCGTCTCCTGTCCCTTTATTTCCTCGTGCCTCGGGCTTCTGTCGAATCCTTTCGCCGAGCCGCTCGTCACCTCCACCCCAAGGAGTCCGTCAAGCTGCTCTTGAGCGGCCCCTGGCCACCGTACAACTTTGTTGATTCCCTCGAAAGGTAGTCGGACGTCCCGGAAACTCGCGACCCCAGTGCGACGAGGATACGCGAACGCCACCCCACTTTCCGACAGCGGGTCTCGCTCCAGGGAGTCGCAAGGGGGAGAAAACCTGCCCTCACTGAGCGAGGGTTGAGATCCTCTCCGCCCGCTGGGGGAACTCTACTCACATTGCCACTTTCGAGATCGGACGAGAATCGAAGCGAGAAGCAGCTGAGTTCGATTTGCGATGGCCGATTCGAGCGCTGAGTCCCGCCCCGCACGAACACCGAAAACGTCCTGGCCCTCTCGACGTCACCTTTGGGGGTGACATACCTGCAACTAGCGCCTGTATTGTATGGAGTGAATTCCTTAATGACCTGTTCCAGGTGCAACAATTCTCCCCGCGATGGCGCCTTTCTCTTTCGAATCAAGGCCTTCGGGAAACCCACCGATACTAAACTCGCGTGGCATCCCTCCTGCTTATAAGGTTGGCGGGGCTGGTCTCTAGTACGCGAGGCTTGCTCTAATCAAACTTGGGTAACTCTTTACCCGGAAGGAGAACGGCCATGGCAAAGGTCGCAAAGTCGACTGACTCCTCGAGCCTGGCGGAAGTAGTTGATCGGATTCTCGACAAGGGAATCGTGATCGACGCCTGGGCCAAGGTGTCGCTGGTCGGGATCGAGCTGTTATCCGTCGAAGCCCGCGTGGTGATCGCTTCGGTCGAGACCTACCTGAAGTATGCCGAAGCTATTGGTCTGACAGCCAATGCTGCGGCTCCTGCTTAATGCTCGCTGGGAGACCGATCTCTGCCGATTGGGGGGCCGTGGTATGGCCCTCCGTTTGGCAGTGAGCGGTGAGATGAAGGGACCAGAAGATCAAAGGGAGGGGAACCATGGGTAGATTGTTGGAAGACATGACTCGACTGAGCGAGGACATCCAAGCGCTGCGCGGAAGCCGTCGAGCGTTCCGAAAAGAACTCGCAGATGGCGACAGGGAGCGCAAGATCGATGTTTTTGAAATGTGTGCGGATCTTGCGGACACACAGGCTCGAGTGGCCGAGAGGACGAAAGCGGAGCGTCTTGCCTTCTTGAAAAACCTGAAGCGAACCGTCCGCGGGCAGTTGCGGGGAGTGCGGGCGGATATTGCTGGCGCCCGGCAAGCTTGGTCTGGCGTGGCCGCGTAGCGGCCTGGTGAGGAAGCCTCCGGGAGTTGGAATTGAACCATCCCCTTTGACCCCGCCCCCGCACTCGACGGAAGGTAGCTGACCGAATGGGTGGCGGTGAGGATGACGAGATTAAGGAATCTTAAGGAGAACAACATGGGTATGCTGACCGACGACCTGACTCGATTGCGGAACGAAATCCTGGGGCTACGGAGCTCGCGCCAGGGACTGATCCATGATCTGGTGCGCGAGACCAAAGACCGACGGGCTGACGTGTCAAGTATGCTCGCCAACACTTCCGAAGCCCTCAGTGCCGTCGCCAAGGCGACGAAAGCCGATCGTTTGGGTTCCATCGCGGACCTCAAAAGCGCCGTCGCCGACATTCTGAGTGGCGTTAGCACGGATCTCTGTGGCATTCGCCAAGCTTGGCTGGCCTCGGGTACCCCAGCGCGCCGGGCTGGGGGGAAATGCGAAAAACAGACAAGGCAGGTAGCCGCTGCCAACCCGAAAGGAAGGCGGGGTGTGACAGGTCGCAAGCCCGCGCCGGTACGCAAGGAGCGATAGCATTAAGTCCCCGACTGCCGGGATGCGGGTTAAGCTCCGACGAGCTCAAGATGCTTGGAGAGAGGAAAAAACACGATGAATGGTGACGAGGCGAAGGATGTCCTGGTGGCCAGCGAAGCAGTCGAACCCCAAGGACACAGTATTGTGCCTGAGCCCAGCGATGAGTTCGTCTTGACCCCGCAGATCAAGGCGCTGGCAGACAGGGCGCTGAGCTACCTGGATGTCGGATACGCGGTCCACTTCGCAGGGCCGGCAGGCACGGGAAAGACCACCCTCGCCTTGCACGTGGCCGCGCAGATCGGCCGGCCGGTTGTCCTCATCCATGGCGACGACGAATTTGGCAGTTCCGACCTGATTGGCAAGAATTCCGGCTACCGCAAGTCCAAGCTCATTGATAATTATATCCACTCCGTGGTGAAGACCGAAGAAAGCTTGAGCACGCTTTGGGAGGACCATCAGCTCACCACCGCCTGCCTCAACGGACACACCCTCATTTACGATGAGTTCAACCGTTCCCGGCCCGAAGCCAACAATGTGCTCCTCAGCATCCTGGAAAAGAGGATTCTCAATCTGCCTAGCCTGCGCCGGTCCGGTGAGGGGTACGTGCATGTACACGAGAACTTTCGGGCCATCCTGACGTCGAACCCTGAGGAATATGCCGGCGTCCACAAGACGCAGGACGCGCTGGTGGACAGGATGATTACCATCGACCTCGGACATTTCGATCGCGAAACGGAGATTCAAATCACGAAGGCGAAGTCAGGCATTCCCACCGAGGATGCCGAAAGGATCGTGGATATTGTCAGGGACCTCCGCGGGGTGGGTGTGAACAACCACCGCCCCACAATTCGGGCTTGTATCGCCATCGCCAAGATCCTTTCCCACCGCAACGGGCGCGCCCAGATAGGGGATTCCACCTTTTGGTGGGTATGCTGCGACGTTCTCAAGACGGACACGGCGAAAGTTACTCACGACGGCCAGTCACTTATGTTGGAGAAGGTGGAAGAGGCGATCGGGAGAATCTGCGGGAACCCTGGGAACGGCAACCATGCGAAGCGGCGGAAGAATCACCACCGGAGTGCTCCGGCGTGAAAGGGACGCACTTATGCCTGTACCTCTTAGGGGTCTGAGGACCATTCGTACGTTGGCGGGCCGATTGGACCGCCTCTTTGTTCCCCACAGGGCGCACATACAAATCGCGTGCCTGGAAATTGAAAAGGCGCGGCGCGCTGCCGAAAGAAGAACCGCGAGCCAGCGGGTGGCCGAGCTTGATGCCCGCCTCCGTGAAATCGAGGCCGAAGAGGCGGCCCTTTTCCAGCGACTGGCCGAACGAAGCAAGGGCAGACGCGTCGATTCCCCGGGGGCCGACCTAAGGCCCGCTCCGGCGCGGACTGCCAACGCGTTCAGGATCAGGTACTAAGGCAAAGGAGCCCGCGCCGGTCAATTGGGCGGGCTCACCTCGGGGAAAGGTGCCTGGAGGTGGGTTCCTTCCGCACATCGTTCTCTCTGGACCTTGAGGAGGAGAAATGAAAATCAACTGTTTGGGCTGCGGGTTCAAATTAGATCTGGACGAGGCTTACGACGACTATGATGGCCCGGTGAAATGCTTCGCATGCGAGGCAATTCTTGAGATCCGCACGGAACAGGGCTACATCAAAGCGGTCCAGCAAGAGAACGCCGTAATGCATCCCTCGGCCGCCAGGGTCCTCGAGCGCGGTCGCAACCGAGCGAAAGAGGTTGCCTGAGAGACCAGGGGGTCCGGGACCTCGTCGGACTGACTCAAGAATAACCATGAAACGGTCGATGTATCCGCTGAGAGATCAGGTCTATGAAGGGGGCAAAGTGGCGCTTGGTGGAGAAAGCTCCGAGAAGGGAGTAGGTCGAGGGGACCGCCATCAACTCGAGTTCATTAGCGATGTCCATGCTCGACCCTGCGACACCTTGCTCACTCGTATCCTGGAACTCCACTTCGCGGGTAACACCGCGGACGACATTGCCGTGCAAGTTCTCACTACCGAACCAGAAAACGCCATGTTCCGCACGGCGATGTTGGTGGAGATCATTCTTTATTACACCGGCTGTTCTCCGGAGGAGAAACAACCGTGAGTACGGGCCAAACATCAATCGCGAAAGCGACTGAGAAATGCCTGCCGACCCGAGTTGGGGGCGGAGGCAGAACTTACATTTACGCGGTCATAGGCAACGCTCAAGACCGCTCATACGGTGAGGTTGGCATCGATGGACGTGATGTGTACTGTATCCCCGTGGGACGAGTGGCCGCCGTCGTCAGCAACCTGTCTAGCGATAAGATCCGCCCGGAACGTTCCCGTCTTTCCGCCCATCAGCAAGTCCTCAAAAAGATCATGACGGAGACCACGCCGTTGCCTATGGCCTTCGGGATCCTCGCGGAGAACCCGCAGGCCGTTCGAAAAATGCTTTCCCGTAACCAGCATGCTTTCCTGGTGCAACTCAATCGCGTCGTGGGCAAAGTTGAAATGGGTCTGCGGGTCACCTGGGACGTGCCCAACATCTTCGAATATTTCGTGAATACCCATCCGGAACTCAGGCTGGTTCGGGACCGATTGCTGGGGGTCCAACGCGAACCCACGCAGGAACAGAAGATCGAAGTCGGGAGGATGTTCGACCGTCTTCTCAACGAGGACCGGGACGCTTACGCCGAGAAAGTGGAAGGCATTCTGGCCCCTCTCTGCGCCGAGATCGAGCGGAATAAAAGCCGCAACGAACGCGAGGTGCTGAATCTGGCCTGTCTCGTGGAGCGCGCGGCGACGCCGCAATTCGAAGCCGGCGTCTTCGAGGCCGCGAAGCAATTTGATAACAACTTTGCCTTCGACTACAACGGGCCGTGGGCCCCCCATAACTTTGTCGAGATCGACCTCCGGCTCTAAGACCGGCCCGGCGGGAGGATGCCATGGTGCTCGTGGACGACCTTTTAAAGCTTCCGATCACCGGTCTGGTCTGGATCGCCCGTCAGGTTCAGAACGCCGCCCAGGAGGAACTTGCCAACGAGTCCGAATCCGTCACCGCCGAATTGAGTCAGCTCTACATGATGTTGGAGACTGGAAAGATCTCGGAGGAAGAGTTTGCCGCGGGGGAAGGGACATTACTTGAACGGCTGGACAGAATACAAGAGCGTGACCGGGACCTTAAAGAGGAGGATGGCGGAGCGCAAGAGCAGGAACATAGTGAAATGAGAAGGGTCGCATAGGGGCCGCATTCGATGCCCGGAGAATATGGCATCTCCATCGTTTTTAGACTACCGAGGCCTGCAACTGCTTATCTTCGGCGGGAAAGGCGGGGTCGGCAAGACGACCTGTGCCACCGCCACGGCGTTACAATTGGCCAAGCGCTCAACCCAATTATCTTTTCTCCTGGTTTCCACTGACCCGGCGCACTCGCTCGCCGATAGCCTGGCGGACTTGCTCCCCCCCGACAATTTGAAGGTATTTGAGCTGAATGCCCGGGAATACCTCACCACCTTCAAGAAGACACACCACGACAAACTCCGGGAAATCGCCTCGCGCGGAACCTTCCTCGATGACGACGAGATCAGCCGCTTCCTGGACCTCTCTTTGCCGGGCTTGGATGAACTCATGGCCTTTCTGGAGATCTCCGCGTGGGTGGAAAATCGCAGCTACGATTGCATTGTCGTAGACACCGCCCCCAGTGGTCATACGCTACGCTTGCTTGCCATGCCGGAATTCCTCCGCAAATGGCTGGACATGCTGGAGACCCTGCTGGCGAAGCACCACTACATGAAGTGGGCCTTCACCCGCACCCACTATCGCGACGAGCTCGATACCTTCCTCGAGGAGATGTCGGCCTCAGTGAAACGGATGGAAGAGCTGCTCCGGGATTCGGCGCGTTGCCGGTTTGTTCCGGTGATGCTTGCCGAAGCGATGAGTATCCGCGAGACCGTCACGATCGTGAAGGAAGTGGACCGTCTCAAGCTGCCGGTGAAGGATATCGTGATCAACAGGCTCTATCCGGATAATCCCTGCGTGGTATGTCGGGATGAATCCCTCCGCCAGATCCGGGAACTGCGGAATCTTTTCAGCCAAACCCATTTGTCCAGGTTTGCACTTTGGACTGTCCCGCTTTACTCCGAGGAGGTACGTGGGCGGAAAGCTCTCAAGTCGTTCTGGGATGGGGTCGGGCAAATCACCCAAGCCCCTGCCGCGGAGCGTGAACCGCCGGCAGTCCAGGCGCTTAGGGTAGAGGCAGCCGGTCCATGGCCTCCGCCCGAGGCTACCCTGCGGATTTTTGCGGGCAAGGGCGGCGTGGGAAAGACCACTCTGGCCTGCGCCACGGCCCTGCAACTGGCGCAGAACACTTCAGGGAGGAATGTCCTTCTGTTCTCGACGGGGCCTGCGCACTCGTTGTCAGCTTGCCTCGAGGTGCCGATCGACTCCCGGCCAAGGGTCGTCGTGTCCGGCCTCTCGGCGATGGAAATCGACTCACAGGCGGAATTTGAGGCCTTGAAGAAGCAGTATGCCGGGGACATCGAGAAATTCCTACAATCGATGTCGAGCCAGTTTGACCTAACGTTTGACCGCGAAGTAATCGAGAGAATTCTGGATCTCTCCCCTCCCGGCTTGGACGAGGTGATGGGCCTGACGCGGGTCACGGCGCTGCTCGCCTCGGGCCGCTACGACTTCCTGGTACTCGATTCAGCATCAACCGGTCACCTGATTCGGCTGCTGGAACTCCCGGAAGTCATCGACCAGTGGCTGAAGGTCTTCTTCGACCTCTTCCTGAAATACCAACAAATCTTTCGCCTCACGAAGTTTTCTCAGGAACTGGTGACGGTATCCAAGAATCTCAAGCGGTGGAAACAATTGTTGAGCAATCCGGCCACGGCCGCGCTTTATGCCGTCAGCATTCCCACCGATATGGCCTTTGAGGAAACGCGGGATTTAGTGGCCGCCTGCGAGCGCTTACACATCAGTGTGCCCGGTCTCTTTCTCAACCTCGTCACGCCCCTCAGTGATTGCGACTTGTGTTCCGCCCTCTATCGCAGGGAGTCTCTGGTGCGCAATAAGTTTCAGCAGAGTCTTCCGGGTAAGGACTTAACCGTGGTTTATCGAGGTGGGGAGATACGAGGCCTTCGCCGGCTGGGAGAACTGGGTAAGACCCTTTACCAGGGCGCCGGCGTGGAATCGAGCGTCTTATGGCAATTGAAGGCAACACGGGAAACCCGCAGGCCCCAGCTTCAGAATTAGTCCTGGCCGACAGCGAACGAGCCTCGCTGTGCGAGGTCCTTGATCGGGTACTGAACAAGGGGGCTGTGGTGACCGGGGATGTAACAATCTCGGTCGCCGATGTCGACCTCGTTTACCTCGGACTGCAAATCGTGCTCACGTCCATGGAGACGGCGCGCCAAAGCCTTTGCCGAGCGCCGGTGGAATTGGGCGCAGGCATGAGTGAGCCTTGGAAAGGAGAAGGCGAATGGATTCACCGGAGCTGGCGCGGGTCGAGTCTGGGGCCCTGAGTGACTTCGTCCGGGTGATGAAGGTTGTCCCCCCTCCTCGGCCTTCCGACGGTCGGCGGGGGCGAACCGCCCGCTTGAACCTCGATGCGAACAATGCCAAGAACGGCCTCGGACAACTGGTGCTGACTCTGGTCAAGCTCCTTCACGAATTACTGGAGCGCCAGGCCATCCGCCGCATCGAGGCTGGCTCCCTAAGCGACCCGCAGATTGAAAGGCTCGGACTGACGCTGATGAGGCAAACCCAGGAGATTGATCGGCTCCGAAAGGAATTTGGCCTGGAGGAAGAGGACCTCAACTTGGATCTCGGCCCGCTCGGAAAGCTTTTGTAGAAGGAGATATCATGGCGCAGCAACGCAGCCTGGCACACGGGGTGGAAAGTTCAACGTTGGCCGATGTGCTGGAGCGTGTTTTGGACAAAGGGATCGTCATCGCCGGCGATATCAGAGTGAAATTGGTCGACATCGAGCTGCTAACTATCCAGATCCGCCTGGTCATCTGCTCGGTCGATAAAGCCAAGGAAATGGGGATGGATTGGTGGGTGAACAACCCGATATTTCGCCGGGAAGAAGATCATGGAACCCTCGCCAGCATCGAGGAGCGGATGGGAAAACTGGAAGCCTCGCTCATGAAGGAGGGAACCGTGAACGAGCCCCCGCCGGCGAGCGCCTTTCAGCAAAGATAGTGCGCGGGAACGATGAAGAAAACGAAAGCCGACAAGCCGCTTCCCTCCGCGCGGTCCCTGCGGGCGCTGATTCTCGAGGACAATCGCCAGGACGTGGAACTGATGGTGGCGCTCCTGAAGCGGGTGGGCTATGCCGCATGAGGAGATGAGTTATGCGAGTTTTCGACCGAATTGATCCGACGACGCTGGACCGCCGCGAACTGCACCTGTGGTTGCTGGCTCTCACGGTCATTATGATATTGTCCACGGGTATGGCATTGCTGATGTATCCGACAGCCTTTTCGGACCCCCTTATCGTGAGTGGCCCAACCTTGCGTAAAACGTTCTTCGGCTTCTGCGCATTGTCCGTCCTTTTTGTCGGCTACTTCTTGGACCGACAACTGACGATCCACAAGCTCCGGAGGCAGGTTGTCGAGGAGCAGAACCGTATGATGCAGATTCGCCACGGGGCTAGCGCTGCGTTGTTGGAATCGTTGCCCGGGATCAGCCATTTTCAGGATCGGTTGAGCATGGAGTTTCGCCGTGCGTCCAACACGCAACAATCCCTCTCGTTACTGGCAGTGCAATTGAAGTCTTCACGCGGACTTCTTGATGCGAGGGAGATCGCCACGTCCTTTGGCGACGCGGCCAAAGCGCTTATCCACACGTTGCGCCCGGAAGACTCGATTTATCAGTTCCGGGCCGGTGTGTTCGGAATCCTGCTGCCCGGCGTATCCGCAGCAGAGGCCTACAGCGTTTCGGACCGGATCGCAGATCGTTTGCGGGCTGCCTCGGGTGCCAGTGAGTGCTTCTCGTTTGATCTCCACGTGGTCAATTATCCTGAGCACGTCGCAACCGCTCGCGAAATGGAGAAAGCCGTCGCCTCTCACTTCCCTGCAAATCAACCGGAGCGCAGGGAGCCTGAGAAAAGTACGAGCGTAAGAGGGCCGTTAGTTGTCGATTCCTCCCGGGGAAATCCCGCTTCCGGAGATCCGGCATCTGACACTCAACCATCCATCCTGCAAGTCCCACCGCCTCCATGAATGTCACCTCCTTACAAACGCCGGTCGCAGTGTTGTCTTCGCTAAACGTACGCGAGCGTTACTTTGGCGCGCGAGATGGCGTTGGTTTTGACTAATGTCGCCACTGTGTTGATGAACGGCACCCGAGTATGCATGGCACTTGGCGAACGGGACGGCGGCAAGGAGAAAGCAGCGAACCAACTGGGGCCCATAAACCCGCAGATTTGCATCACAAAAGTCCCCACACCTCTGCGCAAAGGCGAACCGCTGAATCGTTGGAAATTATTGAACATACAATGGTAGCGGCGGTGAGACCCGAACCCACTGCCTAAAGATTATGAGTCTACGAGTTCTGCGGAGGGCATTAGATTAGAAGAGACGATGGCATCACGATGGCGAGAGTTCGAACGACATGCATGAATCGGGTCATGTGCTGCCCGGTGCGTGACACGCCATGCGCACGACGGGCTTAGGACAGCGAATCGCGGCTTCGCAGAACCACCTCGAGTTTAGCTCAGGTGCAAAAATGTGGGAACAACTTGGGAACAATAACGCCGGAATACCCCGTAAAACCCTGCTCCTAGACCGAAGAAAAAGCTAAGTGAACCAACAAGATACATGGTTTTGACTTGCCTACGAAGCAAGGGGTCGGGTGTTCGAATCACCCCGGGCGTACCATCCCAACCCTCACTGCCTCATGGGATTGGCGCTCTCCCCTTCGTAACCAATTTTTCTTCCGAGGGAACATTTGGGAACAACAAGCGCGCCAAGTCCTCGATGGCCTGGCGTTTCACCTCTTCCGAGTGGTGTGTATAGATCAAGGCCGTCTCGGGGCTCGCATGTCCGAGAAGTCATTGCAGGACCGGCACTGCGACGCCGGCATTCCCGTTGTATGTGCTGAAGGTGTGACAGAGCCAATGCTCGCCGAAGCATGGAATCCCCAGGCGTGCGCACACCGGCCACAGGTGTCGCCGCCTGAGGCTGCGGTCACGGAACGGCGTTCCTACGGCACTTGGGAAGAGCCAAGCGGAACCCGTGGGTCGCATCTTGAGCCAATGGTGCAGGGTGGGGATGAGGCCTGATGCGGGCGGTAGCGTTCAGTAAACCCCTGTCGGTGTTTTTCGCGTTCGCGGCCCGGCTCGCTGAAAGGCGGCAGAAGCCAGCCGGCCACTAATCACTTTTCAGTCGTCCCAGAGAGTGTTATCCTGCCATCACTTCTAGTGGTGAACCCGCCCGTTTACGCGTGAGGTGCAGAGAATGCCCCGCGGATACCGACTCACTTGCCAATGGAAACCCCTCCAACTCCTGGCCGGGCAGGTGGAGCGGATTGGCGTAGGTTTGCCGGGGGCAGGATGGGAAGACCTGGTGGCAAGGGTTATGGAATGCCCCCGCGGAGTGGAAACCGCGCCAGGAAACGTCGCGGCCTACAAGCTCTATCCTCAAAGCGCGGTCCACAAACAGGAGGGGAGTGAATCAACCCTGCAGCTTGGTGACTCAGCTCAAATCGACGCAACAGTTTGAGCAGGAGGAGAACCATGGAGATTGAAACCTTAGAGAAGATTCTGGACGAACACCCGTTCTTTCGAAGCATGAAGGAGCACCATCTCCGGATCATCGTCGAAAGCGCAACCGTCGTGCGCTTCGAACCCCAACAGGTGATCTTTCACGAGGGTGAACCAGCTCAGCGTTTTTATCTCATTCGAACGGGCAAGGTGGCATTGCAGCTTGTGTCCTATCGCACCGAACCCTTAACTCTCCTGACCCTCGGAGAAGGCGACATCATCGGATGGTCGTGGCTCTTTCCACCCTACCGCTGGAAATTGACTGCCCAATCGCTCGATGTTACACGGGCCATCTCCTTGGACGGAAGGAGCCTTCGTCAAAGATGTGAAGAAGACCACGACCTTGGCTACGAATTCATGAAACGATTTGCCCAGATTATCGACAACCGCGTCGAGGCACTTTCAGCACACTTTGTCGAGACCGGATAGAAGCGCGTCCAGATAACAACCAGCTCCGGAGTGTGACCTGCTCTCTGGGGTTATTTCACGTGCCAGGATAGTCCCTGAGCCCTGATCTGTCTCTTTTTTCTCGATCAAGGTTGAGGTGAGTTTCCAATTCCTTGCAGGCTGGTCAGCTCGCCGCGAAACGACCAGCGAGTTCGCTCGGAGCGAAGGCACGGCGGCGGAGGCCATCAACTGAAGTCGAAGAGTGCGCAGTCCTTACGGCGGCGTCATCGAGCCGATTTCCCCTGAGGGCACGTTGGCGGTCCCAGGGAGCCCCTCCGCTTGAGGCTCTTCGACAAGTCGTCGGACGTGGGGATTGCCGCAGAGTTGCGGGATGGGGCGACCGTTTCGAGATCTCCTCTGCAAAACAGCGCCAGCTTAGCGTGTTACCCTTCTTGGGGTTGGGGGTTTTCACTCAACCAAGCCCCTTATTCACAGCAGTCAGCAGCGACAGTTGAAATCCTCGGCGAAAACGGTGAGGGAGCTTGGACAACTAGTTCCTTTCCTGAGCTATGTCCATTGCTCCTAGCCGACGCTTTGGTAACAGTGTTGCCGTGCCTTCGCCAGATACCATCTCCTGGGCGGGGGTGCTATCACCATGTCAGCGGTGGAATGCCCCAGGGTCTTTCAGACCGTGGGCGATACTCCCGACTTCCCCCTTCATGCGGCCGCGGCGTTTCGGTCGGCACCTAGAGTAATCCCTGAAAACCTACCCGTAGAGCAGGCCCGAGAGGAGGCGCGCTGCGGCGCTATACTGAGCGTGCCACTCCCCGAACGCCCGAGAGCTATCGACTGCCTTCTGAGCCAGTGCCAGCCCCAAAACCCTTACTTTGGGGAGGGGGCCTGACGTGTTAACCGTCCCAACCACGTGTCCTTTTTGCGCTTGCGGCTGCGGGTTTTACTTGCTGGCAAATAAAGGGGAACTGGTTGGCGTGGCGCCGAGCGAAACCCATCCGGTGTCTTTGGGAAGGCTTTGCGCCAGGGGTTGGGGCGCGCATGAGGCTGCCTTGTGGGGGGACCGGGTGTGCCAACCGCTGGTCAACCGGAACGGGAAGCTGCAGTCTGCTTCGTGGGTCGAGGCGCTTGACTACGTTACAGGGCGCATCAAGGATTTGATCGCGGCCGGCAAGTCTATAGGGGTACTTGGTTCTCCTCGGGCAAGCAATGAGGAGAACTTTCTGGCTGGCAAGCTTGCTCGGGCTGGATTCCAGACCAACAACGTCGATTTTTGCTTCCATTCCATCTGTCGCCCGTTATTTGCAGGTCTTGAGGACGTATGCGGCGAATACGCCCCTTCAATCAGTCTGGATGACATCGAAGCAAGCCAAACGATCTTGCTGATTGAGGGTGATCTGGCCCAGACGCATCCGCGGGCTGCTTTTTCTGTGATGAAAGCGGTGGAACGAGGAGCCCACCTTATAACCACAGGCTACATCAGGACGCAGATGGCGCGCCTGTCATCCCTCCACCTGCAGGCAACCCCTGGAAATAAAGGTGAAGTGATCAATGGTCTTCTGGCCGCTGTCCTCCATCTCGGGTTGAAAGATCGAACATCCGTAGCGGTCGATTGCGAAGGATATGACGCACTGCGGGGAGACATAGAGACTGTCAAGATCACCGAAGAGATGCGCCAGGCAGCGGAGTGGATCGCGCACGCCAAACGGGCGACGTTCTTGATGGCCCCGACGAGTGGGCATGGCGATCAGACTCGAAATGACGCCGCTGCCCTCGCCACGCTGGCCGCCATCACGGGACATCTGGACAGGCCGGGTTCCGGACTCTTGCCGCTTCTTGCGCGGAGCAACGTACGAGGGGCCTGCGATATGGGAATCGCACCGGATCGCCTGCCCGGTAACCAACCCCTCTGCGACGGGCGAGCTCAGCAGCGATTGCAGGACCTTTGGGGAAAGAAGCTGCCCTCGACTCGCGGATTGGAGGCAGAAGACATACTGCAATCCGTGAGCGGATTGATTGTCTTGGCCGACGATCCCCCTTCGGTGCTCCCCATGGGACAACGGGCAATGGCTGCTCTGGGGAAAATCGAGTTTCTGGTGGTATTGGATGCCTTTGTGACCCCCACCGTGAGAATCGCCCATGCGGTCCTGCCGATTGCCAGCTCTGCTGAGACTGAAGGAACACTCACCAACATGGAAGGCAGAGTCCAAAGACTTCGTGTGGCAACCGATCCGCATGGGGAAGCAAGAACTGGATGGCAGGTGCTTGCTGAGCTTTGTGCGAGGTTCGACGTCAATGTTTCATACGCTTCAGCTACGGATGTCCTGCGCGAGATCGGACAAGCGGCACCACGCTACGCTCGGACGGAGCAGCGGGCGTCGGACGACGGATGGGGTGGGCGATTGGTTAAGGATTCTGACAGGGGGAAGTTCAAGCTCTGTGCCACGGCAGTGGCAGCGCTGACGTCTGCCGAGCGTCCGCATGTGCTTGTACGTGATGGAGCTTTTGACTGGGGTCGCGACCCACTCGTTTCGTTTTCGCCGACCTTAAGTCGCGACTCTCAGTCGCAGCGAAAGCTCTTTCCGAATGGTTTTGTTGAAATCTGCAAGCAAGATGCCGACGGCCTCGGCGTTCTCGTGGGACGGCAGGTAAAGTTGACCTCCGTCCATGGGGATGCGGTAGTTCCCATTCGGGTAAGGACGGATCTCGCGCCCGGCGTGCTGCTTGTACCTTACGCGTTCCGCGATCATGTCGCCAACGTGTTGGGCACAGACAGTGTAACGGCCGTAAAAGTAGAACAGGCATAAGAGGTCGTTGATGGTCTTCGCGATACAAAGACCAAGCATGAAGAAATGGCTTGAGAAGCTACTCGAGGGCGGGGAGGTCATCGCTCCGGTTCGTGGCCCTGGCGGTGATGTCGTCTTCTCAACCATCAGTTCCCCAGCCCAGGTGGTGTGGGACTTCGGGAATCCGCTTCACCCACCAAAACAATTCGTGCTGCCTCAAACCGACCCCCTTGCCAGGATCAAGCGCAACGGCCAACGCCACGAGGTTGAACCGATTTACGATGATGCCCGCCGCATCCTCTTCAACGTACGCAGTTGTGATGTCAAAGGAATTGCCTTCCTGACTCGAATGCACGAGATGGAACCGGCGGATGCTTCGTACCTTCGCCGTGCCAATCGCCTCACGGTCATCAGCCTGGCCTGCAACACTCCCTGCCCACCCGGTTTCTGTGTATGTACTGACTCGGGCCCCTTTTTAAGCGACGGTTATGACATTCAGTTGACGGATCTGGGTAAGAACTACCTCGTGGAGGTTGGCAGCGAAAAGGGTGAAGCGGCGGTATCCGAAGCGGCGGATCTCTTCCGGAAAGCTACAGAAGGTGAACTGTTACAGCGAAAAAAACTTGAGACAGCGGCGAGAAACCGTTTTGGGCAAGAGACCTGCCATTTTGCCTCCGCCATGAGGCGCATTTCGACCGGGCGTGTGCAAGACTCGCTGTGGGACAAGATGAGCGACTGGTGCCTGGAATGCGGCGGGTGCAACCTGGTTTGCCCCACCTGTTACTGCTTCAGCGTGAAGGATCTCGGCCGTGATGGAACGTGGATTCGCTGCCGTATGTGGGATTCCTGCCAGTATGCTGCCTTCACGCTTGAAGCTTCGGGACATAACCCCCGCGAGCATCGAAAGGAGCGGATGAAGCGCCGTTTCTTCCATAAAGTGAGTGCGCAGTACTACACGCGCGACAGTATGGTCGGGTGCGTTGGCTGCGGGCGATGCATCAAGGTGTGTTTAGGCACCACGGACATGCCTGCGGTTGTAGCTGCAATCAGGAAGGGGAAATGGCATGAATGATGTATTCCTTCCAGATATTGCAACGCTCGTAAATGCCTGGGACGAGACGCCCGACACCAAGACGTTTGCATGGAGCTTCCGCGATTTGAAGGGTGGGGAGGATTTCCATTTCCTTCCTGGGCAATTCCTGGAGTTGTCCGTGTTCGGCTACGGAGAGGCCCCGTTTTGCATCGCCTCAAGCCCGACTCGGCCCGACGCATTAGAAACCACGGTCCGACGCACCGGGCAGTTGACCGATGCGTTGCACAGGCTTGGGATTGGCGGCGAGGTGGGCCTACGCGGTCCATTCGGCAACGGATTTGACGCGGAAGCGGCCCGCGGCTGGGACTTGCTTTTTGTGGCCGGCGGCATTGGCCTGGCACCGCTGCGCAGCTTGATTTGGAACGTCCTTGACGAGCGCGACCGTTTCGGCAAAGTGACCATCCTTTACGGGGCTCGGACCCCATCTGACTTGGTTTACAAGCATGAACTCAAAGAGTGGGAAGAACGCTCAGATGTGGAACTCCTCATTACGGTAGACTGGGCTGCGCCCGGTTGGACTGGAAACGTGGGGGTAGTCCCAGTTCTGTTCCAGAAGGTCACCCTTCACCCGGAGTCTACTCTGGCCTATGTTTGTGGTCCGCCGATCATGATCAGGTTCGTTGTCCGAGATCTTCTCGCGCGCGGGTTCAAAGAAGAGGCAGTCATATCCACCTTGGAACGCATGATGCAGTGTGGTATTGGGAAATGCAATCACTGCGCCATTGGCCATCGCTATGTATGCCGCGACGGGCCGGTTTTCAACTATAGCCAGATCCGGGAGTTGGTAGAGTAGAGAGAGTCTGATGCACTCATCCCCCGGCCTGTTCCCTATCGCGAATACAGGGCCAAGTTATTGGGGAACAGGAGTGCGTGCGCGTAAGGAACAGATCTGGGGTCAACCTTCATTTCCACAAGAGCCGGCAGTATGAATCTACACGAACAGCTTGCCACGGGGATTCAAGGCAAGGTGGTAGTCATGGGCATTGGTAATCCATGCCGTGGCGACGACGACGCCGGGAGCCTCGTGGCCCGGCAGATCCACGATGCACCCGGTGTGCGCGTGATCGACGCCCAAGATGTTCCAGAAGACTACTTAACCCAAGTGGTGAATCAGCGGCCCGACGCCGTCGTGCTGATTGACTCTGTTGATCTGAAGTCCGCACCTGGTTCCGTTGCGCTTTTGGACAAGGATCAAATAGCTGTCTACTGGCCGAGCACACACCGGGTGCCCATCAGCCTGCTGATGAACTATCTCGAGCACGAGACCCATGCCCGCGTGTTTCTGATTGCTATTCAGCCGCGTCAAACCGCTTTCCTGGAACCCATGAGCGGAGAGGTATCTGCGAGCGTCGCAGGCATCGTCGACGTGTTGAACAGTGTTCTCGAAAGGCCGCGGATGTCTGCTGATGGCGAATTCGCCGACCCATTGAGAAGAAAGGCAGCCGCTTGATTACCTTGGTTGCAGTCCTCATGCTGATCCTGCCCGCGGCCGGAGCCCTTTTGTGTGTGGCTCTGAAGAGAAGTGCTCGCCCCGCGGCCACACTCATTGTCGCCATTGCAACCGGCTTGGCTGTGTCGCTTACATTATCCACCTACGGCGCCTCATACACCAAAATGTTGGGGTATATTCCATGGTTGCACGGCATCGTCGATGCGCCCATCCTGGGGATTTTTGTCGATCCCTTGGCTTCTTTGATGCTGCTGGTCGCGGTGCCGATCGGGTTGCTCACAGTCCTCTATTCGACCTCCTACCTTACCGACAAGAACCGAGAGCACCCAGTAAGTCGCGAGCATTACGGTCGGTACTATTTCTGGCTCCTGTTGTTCATCACCAGCATGGTGGGGGTGGTGATCTCGCCCAATTTCCTTCAGCTCTTCCTCTTCTGGGAACTGACTACGTTGTGTTCGTGGGCGCTCATATCGTTTCACCAGAACGAGCGAAGCCTGCGGGCCGGATTCAAGGCCCTCTTGATGACCGAAGTTGGCAGTGCCTTCCTGCTACTGGCCATCCTTATTCTTTTCGTTCGTACAAGCTCCTTTGAGTTTTCAGCTCTCGGAATGCTGCCGGAAGGTTTGCGATCATGGGTTTTCCTCTTTCTCATGATTGCAGCCTGGGCGAAGGCGGCGCAGGTCCCCCTCCAAACGTGGCTGCCGGATGCCATGGAAGCTCCGACTCCGATCAGTGCTTACCTCCACGCAGCAGCGATGGTCAAAGCCGGCGTCTACCTGATGGCCAGGACGGTGAGCAGCGGGTGGGGAATTCCCCGGAAGATTTCCTTGCTCATGGCCGGCATGGCGCTGCTCACGATTTTCGTCGCTCTCTCCTTATATTTCGTTCAGGATGACCTGAAGCGGCTACTCGCCTACTCGACTATCGCACATCTAGGCTATATACTCCTAGGCATTGCTATAGGAGGTCTTGGCTCAACGCTAGGTTTCCGTGGCGCTGTCTTGCACATAATCTGCCACGCTTACAGCAAGGCGACTCTATTCTTTTGTGCGGGTGCCATCGCCTATATGACCGGGACTCGCAGCATATCGGCACTGCGCGGCCTAGGAAGAAGCATGCCACTTACCGCTGCGGCCTTTTTCATCGGGCTCCTGAGTGTCACCGGGGTGCCACCGCTGGCCTGCTTCTGGAGCAAGTTCATGATCCTTTCGGGAGCCGTGCGTCTTCATGGTGCAATAGGGCCGACCATCCTCATTCTCATCCTTGGCGAGACTCTGGTTTCCTTCGGTTGGATGCTCTACGTCGCACAAAGAATCTTTCTGGGCCCGGTCTCGTTGGCGGCCCAAGTCCAAAGCGACCCACCTTGGGCAATGAGCGCCACCTTGATAATCCTGATGATCGGCTGCGTGGCAGTCCCGTTTGTTGGCATGCCCTTAGTGCAGTTGATGGGGAAATAGAATGATCAATGTGGTTCGCCAAGTCGAAACCAGCATCGTGATCCTAATCGTTGGGTCACTCGTAAGCCTGCTCCTGGCGCGCCGACGGAAGCTATGTGGTTGGGTTAGTTTCGCTGTCGTCTGCGTTTTCTCCGTGAGCATTGGGCTGGCTGTGGCGGGAGCCCTCACGGGGCCATCGTACGAGCATACGGTCCTTTCGTTGCCACTACTGGGCTCCCGCCTTGCGCTGCGGGTCGATCCCTTGAGCGCGATCTTCCTGGCCATCGTTGCACTGATTGCACTGCTGAGCACCCTGTACTCCATCCGGTATATGGAACACTACGTGCGCGACAAAGTCGCGAAGTTCTTCCCGATTCTTCTCCTCTGCGTGGCCAGCATGGTCGGAGTTCTCGTGACCACCGATTTCTTGTTTTTCCTCATCTTCTGGGAGTCCATGACGCTGACGTCATACTTCCTGGTGACGTTTGAGAGTGAGAACGCTGCGAGCCAGCGGGCGGGCCTGAAGTATTTCATCATAACCCACAGCGCAACGCTGTGCATGGTGGCCGCTGCACTGTTGCTTTGGAGGACGTCAGGCTCATTTTCTTTCGAGGCTATCAGGCAAACTCTGTCCGAGTTGCTAAACACCCGACCGTTCCTGGCTCACTCCATCATCTTCCTCTTCTTTTTGGGGTTTGCCACCAAAGCAGGTATCCTGCCCATGGGAGATTGGCTTCCCGATGCACACCCTGTCGCACCTTCCGGTATGAGCGCCATACTCTCGGGTGCACTGGTCAAACTTGGAATATACGGGCTGATTCGCCTCTTCTTCTCCTTTCTGGTCGCGTCACCATCGCTGAGCATCTGGGGGATCATTCTGGCCCTAGCAGGCACAGGGTCGCTTTTCGCTGGGACATTAACCGCACTGCGACAGATCGATACTAAGCGGCTTATGGCCTTCCACACCATCGGGCAAATCGGTTACATCTGCCTGGGGCTCGGTACGGGCGCCTACTGCCTGCATATGTACCCGGCGCTGGCCTCGATTGCTCTCGCGGGTGCGATTTTCCATGCTGTAAACCACGCCTGCTTCAAGTCGTGCTTGTTTCTCGGAGCAGGATCGGTGCTTTTCCGGACGGGCAAGCGCGACATGGATAAGCTGGGCGGCCTCGCTGGTTTTATGCCGTACACCACCGGCACGACGGCAATCGCCTCCTTGAGCATCGCGGGGGTGCCGCCCTTCAACGGGTTCGCTAGCAAGTGGCTCATCGTTGCCGGCTGCTTGTTGGCAGGAATGCGATTCCCGTTATTCCTGGTGCTGGGTCTTGTAGCCCTTTTTATTTCGCTCGTTACGCTCGCTTCCTTCCTGAAGGTACTCGGATCAGTTTTTCTCGGCAAGGCTGACGAGAACGTCAGCATAGAGGAAGCGCCGATATCAATGATCGTGCCCCAGGTGGTGCTTGCCGCCCTCTGCATACTGCTTGGCATCTTCCCACAGCCCGTGTTGCGTCTCGTCGGTCATGCCATTGAGAGTGTTACTGCCATCCCGGCATCGGGCGTGGACGCGAGTAGGTTATGGGGCGGCCTGTCGCTCAGCGATGGATCGCCGGTCGGATTCTGGTCCCCCCTCGCCATTTTGGCAGCCTTGGCGATCCTGGCCTTGATCTCCTATGGCATCCAGCGTATGGGCGGAGCTCATGTGAGGGCAGTGCCGGTCTGGTACTGCGGCGAAGAACACGCTTCGGATGCGGTCCGCTACCCCGCCAGCAGCTTCTTCCTGCCATTCAAACACGCCTTCCAGGGAGTCTATCCAACTGGAAAGGTGTATGTGCCGAAATTCCCAGCGCTACTTCGCCGCGCGCTTGATTTTGACCAATGGTTGTATGCGCCGGCCGTCAAAGTTATTGACAGGGCCGCAGACCGAGTCAGCAGAACCCACGTTGGAACCCCTCAAATCTATCTTCTGTGGATAGTGATTGGCGCCATCATTGTGACTGGAATCCTGCTGTGGGTGAATGGCTGAGGAGATGACCATGGATGTCATAGATCAGACGACCATCACGGCGGTTAAGGAAACAGTCGTCGCACGCAGCGAGGGCGCGCTCCTATCAGCGACGCAACCTCACGCTGACACCCTTTGTTTCGCGATCGACAAGAGGGCGATGCCAGCCGTGGTGGATGGGCTGGTCAACGATTTGCGGGCGCGCTTCATGATTTCGGTGGGGACTGATAAAAGACCCGTCACAGGCGACTTCGCCATCCTGCATCTATTTTCGCTGGACCACGAGCATCTCTACGTTCTGCTTGAATCTGCCGTGTCCGAAAAAGACCCGCGGATTGGATCGATCACGGGCGTCGTCCCGGGGGCAAATTGGGCAGAGCGTGAATACCACGATGCCATTGGAGTGCATCCAGAGGGGCATCCGGATCCGCGCCGCCTGCTCCTGGCAGACGACTGGCCGGAAGGCGTCTATCCACTCCGCAGAGATTTCCCTTACAACTACCAGCCTCCATCTGCTGAAAACGTGCGCCCCCAACTCCGGGAACCCCCCGCCGGCGCGAGTGTGTTACCCATGGGGCCGTTTTTCCCTGTTTTGGAGGAACCTGCCTATTGGCGCTTGTTCGTCGAAGGCGAGACGATCGTGGGATGCGATACTCGCCTATTCTACAACCACCGGGGAATTGAAAAGCTGGGTGACAGCGTTTTGACCTACAACGAGATCCCGCATTTGGCCGAGAGAATATGCGGGATATGCGGATTCATTCATTCGACATGTTATTGTCAGGCCGTGGAGAAGGCGGCCGGCATCGAGGCGCCGCGTAGGGCCCGATACATCCGAATGATCATGCTGGAGCTGGAACGCATCCATTCGCATCTGCTCTGGTTGGGCATTGCAGGGCACATCATCGGTTTCGACACGGTCCTCATGCAGACTTGGCGGATTCGTGAGCCGGTGATGTGGCTTTGTGAAGAGATCTCTGGAAACCGCAAGACGTACGGAATGAATACGGTCGGCGGGCTCCGGCGCGATCTCCCCAATCAAATCAAGCCCAAGCTCCTGGAGACACTGGCAGAGGTGGAAAAGGAGGCCATAGCAGTCCGCGATGCGGTTGTTGGGGACACCACGTTGCACGCAAGGACCAAGGGAGTTGGTGTATTGACGAACGAATGGGCAAAGAAGATCTGTACCGTGGGCCCGCCTGCGAGAGCTTCCGGGGTGGCCATCGATGCGCGGGTCGATCACCCCTATGCGGCGTACGACGAAGTGCCCCCTCAGATTGTCACGCAAGATGCGGGTGATACATGGGCGCGCGTGCTCGTGCGAGTTGGGGAGTTGCTGGAGTCAATTCGGCTGGTACGCGAGGCGCTTTCGGCAATTCCCGAGGGTCCGATTTGCGCGGAGATCAAGGAGGAAATTCCGCCAGGGCGAGTAGGGGTGTCAGTGGTAGAAGCACCGAGGGGCGAGGCAGTCCATTTTGTGCTGACGGGTGGTGATAACCGGCCGTACCGTTGGAGAGTGCGGGCCCCAACCTATCCGAACCTCCAGGCTCTGCCGGCTATGATCTTAAATGGAACCATAGCGGACGTACCCATTACCCTTGGGAGTCTCGACCCCTGCTTCTCATGTACGGAGCGCCTCGAGACGGTCGATACAAGGACAAATGAAGTCCGGATTTATTCCCGCGCTGACCTCCGTGAAATGTCCAGAGGGAAGGCCCCGCGCAGAGGTGCACCATGACGGCTCCGCTTGTTACGGTATTCCTGCCGTGCTTGCTGAACGTGGTGCTGGCTCTGTTCTTATCGCCGCTTTGCGAAGGCATCATGCGCAAGCTCCGAGCGCGGATCCACTCTCGCCTTGGGCCCCCGATCACGCAGCCCTATTGGGATCTCTTGAAGCTCATGGGCAAGGAGGACCTCCGGAGCACGGGCGGAGTCGTGTATGCGAGCCTGCCGGCTCTCACGCTAGGTTCGCTGCTGCTTCTCGCGACGCTGATCCCGATGGGAACTGCCGCACCACTCGCCTTCGCCGGCGATATGATCGTGGTGCTCTATGTCGCGGCCATGAGCGGTGTACTGATCATGCTGACAGGGTTTGCCAGCGCCAGCCCTTATGCTTCCATCGGGAGCTCGCGCGAAATGATGATGCTTTTATCTGTCGAACCCATCCTGGCAATTGCTCTCTCCGTGGGTGCGTTCAAGGCAAGGACGTTGGCACTGGGCGGCATTATCAACTGGCAGGTGCAGAACGGACCGAGCATCAGTATGGCAATAGGGGGGGTGGCATTCTTCCTCGCCCTGCAGGGAATGGCGGGCAAATTGCCATTTGACATTGCCGAGGCTGACCAGGAAATCATGGGGGGCTCGCTGGTGGAGCAAAGCGGTCCGAGACTTGCGCTTTTCCGCTGGGCCATCTGGACGAAGCAGCTCGTCCTCGCTTTCTTGCTGATTGAGGTGTTCTTTCCTTGGCCTCGCTTTGGATTTCCTCTGCTTGATCTGGCCATAACGATGGTGAAAGTGCTCGTGGTCCTTACGCTTGTGGCGGTTATTGATGTCGTCAATCCGCGACTCCGCATCGACCAGGCCATGGGTTATTTCATGCGGGTCGCGGTTTCGTCCCTGGCGGCCCTGGCATTTGCGGTGATTGGGAAGTAGCAGGAGGCTTAGGTGTTCCTGAGCAAGCTGCGAGAAGCGCTGATTTGCCTGAAAGCAGGGTGCGTGACCCTCGGATACCCGTTTACCCCCCACGAGCCAAAGCCCGGGTTCCGTGGCAAGGTCACGGTGGATGCCGATCTGTGCTTCGGATGCGGTGGCTGCGCAAACGTCTGCCCGGCCGGCGTGATTGTGGTGTCTGACCAGGAACAGCACCAGAGGCTGCTCGAATTCTACTGGAGCAGGTGCACGTATTGTGGCAAGTGCGAGGAAGTTTGCCCCGAAAAAGCGATCCGCCTCAGCCAACAATTCGAAACCGCCACGGACACTCCCCAGGACCTGTATATGCGATTGGAGGTTTTCATGGGGCCCTGCCAAAGGTGCGGCAGGTGCTTTCCACCCCCAACGGTGCTTGACCGGATGATGAAAACCGGTTTCCGGGATGGTTTGAAGGGAGGGAGAGCGTGAAGCACGTGTACCAGTCTACTGATCCGCCGAGGGGCTTCATCAATCCCAGGGGCGCCGATCAGGGGGACAGGAAAATGCACTCAACCGTGATTCATCGACGTCTGCGCTTGCCGACTTCTATGCCCCCTGTTCTCGTAGCCGAGGTTTCGCCATGAACCCGGGAGCAATGCACGCTGGTTTGATCGAGACCCTGAGCTTGGCCATGGTGATTACGTCGGTGGCCGCGGTTGAGATGCGGAGGCTCAAATTCTCGATTGTCGCCTACCTCTGTCAGGCACTCCTGATTGTGGGTCTGCTTCTGAGCTTTGCTCCTGTCAACAGGGCGCTGTACTGGTGGGCTGCCACCGCTCTGGTTACTAAAGCAATCCTTACGCCCTGGTTCCTTTTCCGGTCGATCCGGGGTGCGGATGACCGGGAATTGAAGCCGGTGATTGGCTTTGGCCCGTCCGCCATAATCGCCGCCTTACTGATGCTCAGCTTCTACCGGCTCACCCACGGCCGCGTCGCACTTCTGGCACCCACCGAGTTGGGGCAACTCGAGGTGTTCAGAACGAATTTGGCTGTAGCGTCCACGGTTTTTGCACTTGGCCTCTATGCCGTGCTGACACGTCGGGATGCAATCAAAACTGTGATCGGGCTCTGCCTGCTCGAGAACGGGGTACACCTGAGTCTGGTGAGCTTGGCTCCCGGGTTGCCGGAAACCGCGCTCTTCGGCATGGCAACGGAAGTTGTCGTGACCGTTTTCCTCCTCCTGTACGTGATCGGGGGAGTACGGCAGGCGTTCGGATCCACGGATACGTTTAGGTTGAGGGAATTAAGGTGGTAAATGCGGTCAAACGGTTAGTGCGGGGGATGTGCATATGGCTGGGACGGTGCTGACGGAGACATCAGTCCTACCCGCGCTTGTGTTCCTCTTGCCGATTTTGGCGGGCGCCATAGTGTTCTCAGCAACGCGCCTGGGTCGCACTTTTCAACAAGGACTGTCCGTTTTGACAGCCGCACTTGTCACCGGGGTGGGCGCTTGGATGGCCTACCGGACCCTGGAGGGAGTGGTGCTTACGACCTGGAGCAATGAGCTCCGCGTCGATGCCTTGAGTGCCTTGATGGTAGTCATTATCGGAGGTATCGGACTGCTCGCATCCGTTTACTCCCTCCGATACCTTGCTGAGCGCACCGCTGAGCACCCTGCGGCGCGCCGCATGCGCACATTTTATGGCCTTTTGATGTGGTTTCTCGGGACCATGTTGTGGGGGTGTGTTACCAACAACGTGATCATGCTCTACGTCGCAATTGAAGCGACCACACTCACCTCGGGCCTCCTCGTCGCCTTTTATTGGGATCGCCGCGCACTGGAAGCTGGTTACAAGTACCTGATGCTGCTCACCATAGGGATTACTTTCGCTCTGTTCGGCTGCGTATTGCTTTATGCCGGTGCAGCGGCCACGAACAAACTGGGCGGAGCAAGCGCCCTGCTCATAAGTGACATCCGGAGCGTGGTTCAATACATGCCGAGCGGCACTGCGGCGATTACGATCGCGTTCCTAGTGATCGGATTCGGGACCAAGGCAGGGATTGCGCCATTTCATCCCTGGCTCCCTGATGCGCACGCAGAAGCGCCGACACCGGTTAGCGTGTTGTTGTCGGGCGTGATGATAAAAATGGCGCTTTATGCCATGGCTCGCACCGTGAGCATATTCTATCCAACTTGGCCTCAGGTCACGATCTTCATCGTGGCGCTGGGTGCTTTCACCATGCTGCTCGGCATCATCTTGGCTTTGACCCAAAATGACCTCAAGCGGTTGCTGGCTTATTCATCCGTAAGCCAGATGGGCTATGTACTGGTGGGAATCGGGCTCGGGACCTACCTGGGATGCTATGGCGGCCTTTTTCACTTGCTGAACCACGCACTCTACAAATCATTGTTGTTCATGTGCGTGGGTGCGGTGATCTATGCCACCGGCGCTCGGCGAATAACCGAGCTCGGCGGACTGAGGAATCAAATGCCGATCACGAGCGCCTGTTTCTTTCTAGGGGCATTGGCCATAGCGGGCTTCCCGCCGCTAAATGGATTCTGGAGTAAGATGACCATATACTTGGCCCTGGCAAGAGCCGGGCTGTGGTGGGCGGCAGTCATCGCCATCCTGACGAGTATATTGACCATCGCCGTTATGGTCCGCGCGGGGTACAGAGTTTTTTGGGGAGACCGGCACTCGAGCAGCACCCCCACGTTAAGTGTGAGGGAAGTACCAGCGCGCATGTGGGTCCCCATGGTGGTTTTGGCGGTAATATGCGGATTGCTTGGAATCTACCCCCAATTGCCATACCCGCTGCTGGATCGTGCGGCGACCGTTTTGGCAACCCTGGGAAGGTAGCTCGATTCAGTCCATCGTGCGTTCTTTATGAAATACCCGGTGCACGAGGCAAAAGACAATTATCCGACCGGCGCAGAAACCTTAGGTCCGGGGGAGTCTCCCTCTTTCACTTTGCCGTGGACCTCTAGTATTTGTTTGCCCGTCAGCCGGCCGTGGTTGATCTGTTTGGCCGAGGTGCCAGTATGTTAAAAGGTCTTTGCAGAAAGGCGCTTGGCAAAGCGCTTTGGGTGTACCATGCCAATACCGGGGCCTGTAACGGATGCGATATTGAAGTCATCAATGTCCTCACTCCTTATTATGATGCTGAGCGTTTCGGGATCAAGCTCGTGGGGTCTCCTCGGCACGCAGATGTCCTCCTAGTTTGCGGCCCTGTCACCCGACAAGTTGCGCCGGCGCTCAGGAGATTAGCGGAAGCTGTTCCAAATCCGAAGCTCACATTCGCGATCGGTTCCTGTGCGACGGGAGGAGGTTGCTGGTTCGACAGCTACAACGTGTTGGGAGGTGCAGATAAGGTAGTTCCGGTGGATTTTTACATCCCGGGTTGCCCTCCACGACCCGAAGCCATCCTTTACGGAGTGGCGCTTGCATTGGGTTTGGTCCCGAAGAA
>JBEKAK010000060.1:0-33726 GCA_050018275.1 Terriglobia bacterium
CATGGGCAGCGCCATCATTTTCGGCATCATTACGCTGCTGGCCCTGGTCGCCGTGGCGATTCCACTGGTCATCGCGGGCGTCGTCCTCTTCTTCGTCGGCAAGGCCGTCGGTCTTGCCTGGAACCTCACGACCATCAGTATCGTGGTTATCTTGGGCGGCATCATCCTTACAGGCATTCTCTATCTGATTGCGCTCATGAGTACGCCCCCCATGGTGTTTTTCCAGTCTTACGTGCTCCACTTCTTCGGGGCCCGATATTCGACCCTCGGCGCAGTGGTCTTTCCGCCACCGCCTGGAGCCCCGCCTCCTCCCTCCGCGGAGGGACCACCTGCACTCGTGCCGCCCCCTGCGCCGGCGCCGGCAGGGTGAGAGCCGCTTCCTGAACGCCGATCCCGAAGTCGGATGGCCTCCACTGCGAGTATCCCTCTAGTCGCCCCGTCCCGGATGGTGTGGGGCTCATCGGTGGGCTGTGGTAATCGAACCTCGATGGGATCGGGGTAAACATAACCGGCGGTTTGTCCACTTTGTGCGCCGCCCCACGCACCTCGAATCAACAGCCCTCTCGCTGTGCGGCAGAGGGTGGCCCGCGGCCGGCGCAGACCCGCCTTTTCAGGGCTCGGATTCCGCGGTGTGTAGTGCGGGGATCATTCCACGTAGATCCGCGGCACGCGTTTGCCGATGGAGCAGAGGACTTCGTAGGGGACGGTATCCAGCAGTTGGGCGATTTCGACTGCGGTGATCGAGCAGCGGTCCGACTGGCCCATCAAGATGACTTCATCACCGATGTTCGTTCCGGAAATGTCGGTGACGTCCAAGAGCGACAGGTCCATGCTAATGCTGCCGATGATGCGCGCGCGCCGTCCGCGCACGATGGCGTAGCCGCGGTTGGAGAGCGCGTGGCTCAGGCCATCCGCGTAACCGACGGGCACCGTGGCGATGCGCGAAGGCCGGCACGTGTAGAACGCCGCGCTATAGCCCAGCGGCGTGCCGCTGGGAACGTCTTTCATATAAACGATGCGGGACTTGAATGTGAGGATGGGTTCGAATTCGGGAACTTTGGGGAGCTCCTGGCCGGGCGGCACGACCAGCGGCATACAGCAACCGTAAAGTAACGCGCCGACGCGCACTAGGTTTTCCGGGAAGTTCCGGCCGGCCAACAGGGCCGCGCTGTTCGAGACGTGAACCCACTCCGGCTCAACCTGCAACCGGCGCAGTTGCTCGAGCGCGGTTGCGAAGTGCTGCGCCTGCTCGTCCGTCTGCGAGGCCACCAGGTCTTCTGCCGACGCCAGGTGGGTGAAGAGCCCTTTCAGTTGCAGCCCCTCAAGCTCGCGGTAGTGTTCGACGAACGCCTCAACGCGGTCGAGCGGCAGGCCCAGCCGTCCCAGTCCCGAATCCACCTTCAAGTGGAACTCGATCGGCCGGCCATAGCGGCGCGCGCATTCGGCATAAGTATCGAGCCGCATGGTGGAGGAAATTGAGGGCGTCAACCGGTACTCGATCAGGTGGGCCGGGTCGCTCATGTAGAGCCCGCCCAGCAGCAGCACCGGCTGGTGGATTCCTGCGGCGCGCAACTCCAGGGCCTCCTCAACGGTCGCCACGCCGAACCAGTCCACACCGCACTCGGCGAGACACTTGGCCACCGGCACGGCGCCGTGGCCGTAGGCATCGGCCTTGATCACGGCCATCACTTTGCGCGCGCCGGCCAGCTCCCGGATGCGCTGGACATTGCGGCGCAGTTTGGACAGCGAAATCTCCACCCAGGTCGGACGCAGGAGTTTGTCAGTCGGAGGATTCACGAGATTTATATTATCCAGATGGGGAAACCACTTGGTTCAGCAGTCTGCTGAAAAAAGTCCCAAGGGTGTCATGCTAATCCCGCAGTGCGACGCCCCGCCCTTTCAGAGCAGATAGCGTCCGCCGCGGGCGCTACCCTACTCAGGCGTAAGACTCACTTTCGTCCGGAGCCTTGTTTTCAAACTTCGCATAAGGCTTCAAGAAGACGACCGGGACTTCTCCCGTCGGCCCGTTGCGTTGCTTGCCGATAATCAGCCGGGTTTCCATGCCGCCGTGTGCGAACTCTTCTTCGCCCTCCTGTGCTTCGGCAGCTTTCCGTTCCCGGAAGATGAAAATGACCACGTCGGCGTCCTGCTCGATGGACCCAGACTCACGCAGGTCGGAGAGTTGCGGACGCTGGCCGGGCCGTTGCTCCGGCGCCCGGCTCAACTGCGAGAGCGCCAGGACGGGAACCTTCAGTTCCTTGGCGATGCTCTTCAGGCTGCGGGAAATGTAACTGACTTCCTGTGTGCGATTCTCGAAACGGCCCTGGCCCGAAACCAGTTGAAGATAATCCACAATGAGCAGATCGAGTCCTTTCTCCGCTTTCAGCCGCCGGGCCTTGGCGCGAATCTGCATGATGCTCAGCGCCGGCGTGTCCTCGATGTAAAGCGGGGCCTCCGACAGCCTACCCAGGGCGGCGGTCATCCGAGTCCAGTCATCGCGGTTGGAGAAGCCGGTGCGCAACTTGTGGCTGTCGATTCGCGCCTCTGAGCAAAGCAGGCGGATGACCAGGGATTCCTTGCTCATTTCCAGGGAGAAAACTCCCACGATTTTGCAGCTCTCGATGGCCGCGTGGGCTGCGATGTTGAGCGCCAGCGCGGTCTTGCCCAGGGAAGGGCGCCCCGCGATGACAACCAGCTCGCCGGCCTGCAGCCCGGAGGTCATGTTATCGAGGTCCACGAAACCCGTCTCGACGCCCGTGACCCGCTGGCCGCGGTCGAACAAGACATCGATTTTGCCGAAGCTGGTCTTGACGATCTCGCGGATGTTCGCGAACCCCGAGGACACGCGCTGCTCGGCGATGTCGAAGACCTGGCTCTGCGCCAGGTCGATCAGAGTCTCGGGGTCGTCCGTGCCTTCCAGGCAACGCGCGATGACGTTGTTCGAGGCATTGATCAAGCGGCGGACTGTCGATTTCTCTTTGACGATGCGGCAGTATTCCCCCATCGCCGCCGTCGTGCCGATGGGAACGCCGTCCGTAAGCGCCGCGAGATAAGCCGCACCGCCCGATTTTTCGAGCAAGCTTTCTTTGGAAAGTTCTTCGGAGAGCGTCACCAGGTCGATGGTGCGGTTCTTCTCGGAAAGCTCGACCATCTTTTCGAACGTGAGCCGATGTGCTTCGGAGAAGAAATCGTCTCTACCCAGGATTTCAAGGGCGGAGTTGAGGGCGCCGTTATCGAGCAGGATCGAGCCCAGTAGGGCGCGTTCCGCTTCGAGATTGTGAGGAACAGTTCGGTCGCTGGCGGTAGCGGTCGGCATCGGTGTATTTTCGGCTCATCGCTATTTTCGCTCAAGCTATATAATGATTCAAGCTTCGGAATTCCTGTGGGAAAACCAGAAAACCTGTGGAAAGAGTGGCTAGCTCTGTGTAAATCTCCTGCGGAGTCAGGCGGGCGGCGATTGGCGGTAGCGTAATGGGGAATTCGTCAGGTGGTCTTAGAGTTCTCTCAAAGGAATCAACAGCTTAGGGGTTAGGGAAAACTGATCAATTTAACATATTGAAAAATTGAAATTGTGTTATCCTGAGTCCTGGCTCCTGGAGGGGAACCCGCGCCGCCTATCGATCCTGCCTGTTGGGATGGGTGTTCCCCTGAGCTTGGTCTTTTTCACAGCCAAGGTAGAGAGGCTTGATACCGGGGCTGGAGAGTTTCCTCGCAAAAGGTGTCCGAGAGATTTTAGACTTTGGCGGAGGGTGCGGGGCTTGAACCCGCAAGTGCCTGCTCAGACACAACCGATTCTCAATCGGCTCCCCTACCCATTAGGGATAACCCTCCGCCAAACTGGTGGGAGTGGCCGCGTGGGGTTTGCTATGTTACTTCACCCTCACTTTGAGGGGCCAAGCTTTACAGCCGGGAGGCGGTGGTCTCCGCCTTCCGTTTCGGTCGGTGATGTACGCCCTGAAAATCAGGACGTATCTTGCCGACTTGTTCTGCTTGGCTTTCATAGGCCTCACCTCCTTTCTGTCCGGTAAATCGTCCGGACCCTCTAGTTCCAGCTAGAGGTGGGAAGGTGCGGCCACTCCCATAATCCTCGAAACTCTAACCATACTACAACACAGGGTTGCCGTTAGTTTCCTACCGACCACCGGAGAGTGTCACACAGCAAGCGAAGTTTTGCTGGTCCCTTGCCTAGCCATGTAGTGGAGCACAATCACCTCCGTCCGTCAAGTCCGAAGTCCGCCAGACCGCAACCTGATGTTGCAAACCGGCGTGGCTGGGCCACATCTTGGGTTGACGAATGGCGAAACCCTTATGTAGTGTCGCGCATCTAGCGTAGAGTGTACAGTGAAAGGTGAATTCCCGCTGCGGAATTACTGTGCAAAAGTTCGAATACCTGTGGAGAAGTCAGCCCTGCCTGTGGATATTTCCTACTGGAGTCGGAGGGGGCCAAAATGGCAGATGGTTGGAAGGCATTACGAGATGACCCTCCAATTCGGCTGGGAAGCGACCCCCTCACCCGTCCCGATGCATTGGGACGCCCTCTCCCCCAAGGGGGCGAGGGCAGTAAACGCGAACAACTCTCCCCTCTGCCCCCTGGGTGAGAGGGGCCGGGGTTAGGGGGTTCTGATCGAAGGTGGAATGGTTGTGACGTGGCGACGCCGTACCGGGGCTCAACGCCGTGTCCCGCCCCGCCGACGCCGTGGGCGAAGCAGAGCGGGCGCGGCTATTCCTTTTCCGGCGGGGCTTCGGCGGCGGGAGGCTCTGCTGGGGCGGCCGGAGTTTCCTTGGCCGGGGCTGGCGGCGCTTCGGCTGCGGCCTTGGCCCTAGCTTCCGCGGCAGCCTGGATCTTAGCCTTGGATTCTGCGTCAGGCTCGACGAGGACCTTGACGCTCGCCGTCACTTCGCGGTGGAGTTTAACCGGGACGCCGTACTCGCCCAGCACCTTGATGGGCGTGGGGAGATGGATCTTGCGCTTGTCGATGTGGTAGCCCTGGGCCAAGAGCTTTTCCGCGATGTCCAACGAGGTGACGGAGCCGAAGAGGTTGCCTTTCTCGCCCGCCTTGCGGATCACGGTGACGCTAACGCCCTCGAGCAACGTGCCGAGATCGGCGGCGTCGGCTTTCTCCTTGGCTTCGAGCTTGAGGAAGCGGACGCGCTGCTGCTCCACCCACTTGCGGTTCTGCGGTGTGGCCGCGACCGCCAGTTTCTTGGGCAGCAGGTAGTTGCGCCCGTAGCCATCGGCCACTTTCACGACTTGGCCGCGCGTTCCAATTTTATCAATATTTTCCAGAAGGATAACGTCCATACGTAAACTCCCTGAATCGAAATGGCACGCCGGCGAGCGGGGGCGGCCCGGCACGGACCTTCCCGGAACCCGGCCCGGCTGTGGCAGCGCGCCGCTGGCGTTTAGATTCCCGCCGCGAAGGGCAGCAGCGCGATATTCCGGGCGCGCTTGATGGCTTCCGACAGCGCGCGTTGGTGCGTGGAGCAGGTGCCGGTCAGGCGGCGCGGCAGGATCTTGCCGCGTTCCGCGATGAACTCGCTCACCAGCCGCACGTCCTTGTAATCGATCACATCGATTTTTTCTTCGCAGAACTTGCAGACCTTGCGCCGGCGGAAGTATTGCCTCCTGCCGCCGCCGGATCCTTCCCGCCGGGGCGGACGCTCGGCGGGGGGCGCGTTTTCCCTGGGAACAGCCATCGTCATTTACTCCTTTATGCCGGCGCGGTCTCCGCGGGGGCTGGGGGGGCCGGGGGCGCCGAAGCGGGCTTGCTCCGGCGGCGCTTGGCTTCCTGCTTGGCCCGCAGAGCCTTGAATTTCTCTGCGCGCTTCAGAATCTCGTCTGTGCATACGGTGAGGTACTTGATCACCGTGTCGGTCACCTTGAGGCGACGCTCAAATTCCTTGACCGTGTCTCCGGTGCCTTGCACATGGAAGAGCACGTAGAAGCCCTCGCGCTGCCTGTGGACGCGGTAAGCCAGCCGGCGGCGGCCCATCTTTTCGACCTTCTCCACTTTGCCGCCTGCCGAAGCGACCACGCCTTCCATTTGCGTGATGAGCTTTTGGACTTCTTCGTCGGCCACATCGGGCCGGACAATGAAAATCATCTCGTAAATACGCATGGGACCTCACGACTTTGGGGATGGAACCCTTCGGTTGAAGCGGTTCATCGCCGTTTGCACGCCTTCCGAAAGAATCACGCGGACGGCCTCGCTGGCCTGGTCGAGCATCTCCGCCACCAAGTCCAAATCCGCCGGGCGAAACGGCCCGAGGAGGTAGGAAACGTAATCCTCCATCGGGCGGTCCGGCCGCACGCCCATTCGCAGCCGTGTGAAATCATCGGCTTCCAGGGCGCCGATGATGGACTTCAAACCGTTGTGCCCGCCGGCGCTACCCCGCGGGCGGATGCGCAGCATGCCCAGCGGGAGTTCGATCTCATCGACCAGCACCAGCAGGTCACGCGGCGCCAGCTCGTAGTTGCGGAGCAATCGCTCCACCGCCAGGCCACTCAGGTTCATGTAAGTCTGCGGCTTGGCGAGCACCACGCGTACGCCTGCCAGCTCGGTGGAAACCGTCAGCGCCTGCGCTTCGCGGCGCGCCAGTTCCACGCCGCACGTGTCGGCCAAGCGGTCGATCGCCATGAACCCCAAGTTGTGGGGCGTCCGGTGGTACTCGTAGCCGGGGTTCCCCAAACCGACGATCAGCTTCACTCGAAACCCGCAGCGGCCAGGTATTACTCCTTCTCCTTGCCTTTTTCTTTCTTCTCTTCGCCGGCTTTTTCCTCGGCGCCTTCTTCTTCCGCCTTGCCCTTGCGGATGACCTCGGGTTCGGCCGGAGCCGCCTCCGCGACCTCGGCGGGCTTCTCCTCTTCTTCCGCCCTCAAGGCCACCACATGCGCCACCACGCGATTGGCGTCCGTGAGCACCTTCACCTTCGGCCCCACAGGCAGGTCCGCGACGCGCAAGTTACGGCCGATGGTGAGGGGCGTCACGTCCACGGTGATGGCCTCCGGGATGTTGTCCGGGAGGCACTCGACCTCGATTTCGCGCAGGACGAACTCGAAGATTCCGCCCTGGACCTTCACGCCCTCGGGCTCACCAGTGACGTGGATGGGGACTTTCAGCTTCAACTTGGCGTCGAGGGCGATGCGCACCAGATCCACGTGCAGCAGGTCGCCGCGAACCGGCTCGGACTGCCAGTCGCGGATCATCACGCGCGCCGGCGCCTTGCCGCGAATCTCCAGCGTGAAGATGGCGTTGTGGCCGGACTCCGAGTGGAGAATCCGGCGGATCCCGTCCGGGTCCACGGTGAGCGGAATCACCGGGCCGCCTCCACCATAGACGACGCCGGGAATGCGTCCCGTGCGCCGCATGCGCCGCGCGGCGTTCTTCCCGAAATCCTCGCGGGGCTCTGCTTCAACCGTGAATGCTTGACTCATGGCTTTCTACTCCTCGGCGTGCGGGCCGCGCCCTTTCTTCCTCAGATGAAGAGCTTGCTGACGGAAGTCTCTTCATGGATGGAACGAATGGCATCCGCAAGCAACTTGCCCACACTCAGAACTTTGATCCTGCCGCACTGCTCCGCCTCCGGCGTGAGGGGGATGGAATTCGTCGCCACGACTTGCTCCAGAGGCGCCGCGCAGATCTTCTTGATGGCGCCATCGGCGAAAACCCCATGCGTGCAGCAGGCATAGACTTTATCCGCGCCCTTTTCCTTCAAGGCCTGGGCGCTCTGGACCAGCGTCCCGGCGGTACCGATCAAGTCATCGACAATCAAGCACGTCTTGTCTTTGACGTCGCCGATGACATTGAACATCTCTACCACGTCCACGTCCTCGCGGCGCTTGTCGATGATCGCCAGCGGAACTTTCATCTTCTTGGCAAATGCCCGGGCGCGCTCCACCCCACCCGTGTCGGGGGAAACCACCACCAGATTCTTCAGTTTCAGCCGCCGGAAATAACCCACGGTGACCGGCGTCGCGTAAAGGTGATCCACGGGAATGTCGAAGAATCCTTGGATCTGCCCGGCGTGCAGCTCGAGCGCCAGCACGCGATCCGCGCCTGCAGAGGTGAGCAGGTCCGCCACCAACTTCGAGGAAATGGGCACCCGCGGGCGGTCCTTGCGGTCCTGGCGGGCGTAGGCGTAATAGGGCATCACGGCGGTGATGCGATAGGCGGAAGCTCGGCTCAAGGCGTCGAGCATGACCAGCAGCTCCACCAAGTTGTCATTCACCGGGCGGCAGGTGGGCTGAATGACGAAGACATCGGTGCCGCGCACGTTTTCGAGGATCTGCAGCCGCACCTCCCCATCCGGGAAGCGTCCCACCCGTGCCTCCCCCAGCGGCACCCCGAGGCTTGCACAGATTTCCCGCGCCAACGCCGGATGAGCATTTCCCGAAAAGACTTTCAGCGTGTGCCGAACCCTGTTGGTCATCGTCGCATCCTCACGCGTGTGCTCAACAGCTCGGGACTAAACCTGGCTGGGAGGCCTGGATTCGAACCAGGGTTCCATGCTCCAAAGGCATGTGTCCTACCACTGGACGACCTCCCAGGAAGTATTGGGTGATCGGGTGATTGAGTGATTGATAAACCGCTCCGCCTGTAGCGCATCGAGCCAACCCTACAATGACTCAATGACCCGATGACTCAATCGGCAAATAATCTCCGGTGGTAGCCGGCGCGCGTCAGCGTGCGCGTCCGGTAGCAGAGCCACCCTTTGGGGATGAGTTTCGAGGCGCGGACCATTTGACGGGCCGAAGAAAAGAGGGCGTACACAGCAGACCCGCTGCCCGTCAAGGAGGCAACTTCGGCCCCGGCCCGGATGAGCCGACGTTTCACACGCGCCAGCTCAGGCCACCTCGCGAAAACGACCGGTTCGAAGTCGTTTTCGGCCGATCCCCAACTCATCAGGGGGAGTTGTGGCCACGCACCGAAACTACCAATGTACGCGCTCCGAGGCTGCTCTGTCAACCGCGAACCCGCTTGGCGATAGGCTTCCGCGGTAGAAACGGAGAAACCCGGGAACACCACGAGGCAAGCACGCAACGGGAGATCGCTGAGAGGATAAACCTCCTCACCGCGGCCGCAGCCGAGCACCCGGCCTCCGAGAAGAAACAGGGGAACGTCGGAACCGAGCGTGGCGGCGAGCTTGTGCCGCGCAGCAAAATCGAGCCTTTCACCCGTCAGGCGCTCGAGACCCAGGAGCGTCGCCGCCGCATCGGCGCTGGCGCCGCCCAGCCCGCTGCCGAGCGGAATCACCTTTTCGATTCGAACCCGAATGCCGTCGTGCCAGCTGCGGGCGCGCCGCCACAACTCACAGGCACGGTAGACCAAATTGCCGCGACCCGGAGGAACCGCGGGGTTGGCGCATTCGATGACAAGGGGATTTGGCGATGTCGCCAGGCTGATTTCCAGGCGGTCGTGCAGCGCGATGGTCTGGTAAATGGTGCGGATTTCGTGATAGCCGTCAGGCCGCCGGCCGAGGATGTTCAGGCCCGCGTTGATCTTGGCGAAAGCGTGAAGGCGCAGCGTTTTTTTCAAGGTAGGCGCGCCGCCGGCTGGAGGTCACTCGCCACCAGCCCGACGTTTTCTCAAGATGGCTCCGCATGCACCCGCGGAGCGGGATCAGGCAGGCTAATCTTACCTCAGAAAGAAGCGGTGCGGCGCAACGCGCGCCGCCGGAAAGCAGCCGAGCCTTCGCGCGCTCATTTCTGCGCGGACTTTTCGCTCGCCAAGTGGACCTTCAATTCGTCGAGCTGCTTCTGGAGCTTCGCGGCCTGCTCGGCGTCGAAGTCGCTCGAAACGGCCTGGGGCCATTCCTTCAGCGCGCGCTCCCACTCTTCCTGCGCCATAGCGGGCTTGCCCATGCGCAGATAGAGATTGCCCAGGTGCTCGTGTATGGTCGGATCGTTTTGAATGAGGCGGGCGGCCTTTTCCAGGTGCGGCACCGCCAGCGCGTAGCGATTCATCTTGAAGTAGGCCCAGCCCAGGCTGTCGAGGTAGGCGCCGTTATTGGGTTCGAGCTCCACCGCCTTCTTAATGTAGTTGACCGACTCTTCCAAACGGACGCCGCGGTCCGCCAGCATATAGCCGAGGTAATTCGCTGCGGAGGAGTTCAGCGGATTCACCGAAAGCACTTTCTTAAACGTTTCCTCCGCCAGGTCGTATCTCTTCTGCCGCTCGTAAATGGAGCCTAGAATATAGAGCGCGTATTCCTGGTCATCCGTATTCGGAGTCATGTCGAGCGACTTGCGCACCGCCGACTCGGCGTCGCCGTAGCGCTTGGCCTGCGAGTAAACCTGGGCAATGGAAATGTAGATCTCGCGATCGGTGCGGCCTTTGGTGAGCAAGGCCTGGAGTTGCTCGACGGCCTCGTCCACGTGGCCCCTTTCTCCGAGCAGGGTGGCGTGCAGAATCTTCAGCGGGCGGTCTTGCGGATAGGTCTGGATGGCCGCCTCGGCTTCGGCCAGGGCTTTGTCAGGTTGGCGATCCATGCGCAGGGTTTCGACGATCAGAAACTCCGCACGCGGACCTTGCGACTTGCCGAGCGCCAGGATCTGCTTGAAGGCGCCCAGGGCCTGGGCAAACTTCTCCTGGCCGCGGCAAACCAGGCCCAGCCGCTCAAGGAAAAGCGCCCGGTTGTTGGCTTCCGCCGGGGTGTACTGCCCTTCCCGCCGTTCCGACTGCTTCACCAGCCCTTGCAGGATTTGAAGGGCCTTTTCGTCGTTGCCAACCGTTTCTTCGAGGAGTGCCTGCTCGAAAGGGATCTCCGGGTTGTCCGGCTTCAAGGCCTTGGCCTTGTCCAGTTCCTGGCGAGCGTCGTCGAAGCGGCCTTCCTGGCGGTCGATCTGCGCCAGGCGCATGTAACTGGCGTCATCGTCAGGGTCGGACTTCAGAATCTTCTGCAGTTCCACACGTGCCGCGGCGTTCTTGCCGTTGCTGAAGAGCGCGTCGGCGTAAGCGCGGCGGAGTTCCGTGTTGTCGGGGTCCTGCGCCAGCGCTTTCTCATAGGTTGCGACGGCCTTGTCGAAATCGCGGGTCTGGCTGTAAGCATAAGCCAGCGTGCCGAGGAGCTGGGAATCCATATCGCTCTCGGGAATCTTCGTGAGCGCCTCGGCGGCGTGGCTGTAGTCGCCCTGCTGGAAATAGAGTTCCGCCAAGTTAGCGAGCCCCACCTTGGACTCCGGATCAGTTTTCAAGACTTTGCGGAGAGCCTCTTCCGCCTTGGCGGGCTGGTTGCTCGCGCGGTAGAGTCGGCCCAGCAGCAGCCAGGAATCGGTGTCGTTCGGGGTCAGCCCGACCAGGACTTCCAGGTGCTCGATGGCCTTGCCCAGGCTTTGCTTGGTGGCGTTCCGGTCCGGCTGGGTAGTGTCGAGCATGTGGAAGTATATGCGAGCGAGCAGACGGTGGGCGTCGGGATAGTCGGGGTCAGCTTTCAGTACGGCCTCTGCTTCGCGGATGGCGTCACCCACGCGGCCCGCGCGCCAGTAAAGCTCGGCTAGCTCGACGCGCAGGAAGAGCGAGTCAGGGTCGGCGGCAATGGCCTGCTTGTATTCGGAAACGGCGCGCTCAAGGTAGTCGGAGCGATTGTAGACTCCCGCCAGCTCCTTATAACGCCGCGCCAGCATGAAGTGATAGTAGGCCTTGGCGTGGTCCGGTGTGGTCGGAGAAGCGTTCAGTACCTGCGCCGGAGCCTTTCCCGGCTCCGCGGGTGCGGGCTGCTGCGCCGCCCACAAGCTTCCCCCCAAGAATAAAAAGAGACTGAAAGCAGCCCCGATCCTTCTGACGTGCATTGTCATGGTTTCCTTTTGCCCCGCCGAGTCTTAAACTAAACCATTATCCCACAGGGTTATAGAAGTGTAAAGACGCAAGCGGGTTGCATGGGCGAGTGAAGTTGCCACGGCGGGTGCCTGGGTCCGGGGCCCAATACCGAACGCCCAGCCTCCAGCCGTGCGGGCCACATTGGTATCGGCAAGGGAGCTGAAAGGCTTGAGACCCAACGAGCACATGCCCCACGATCGTCGAGACAATGATGCGTGAACACCTCATCAAATTCGGGTGCGATGAGGGCCGGGGCGAGAAATTGCAGCCGGAGGGACGGGCTTTCACCTCTTGACCCTCGACTACCGCCCCTCTTCGCCATTCAAATCTTTCCCCGCAGTTCCGCCCAGGCCAAGCCCAGGTACTCATAGACGGCGGTTTGCGACTTGAAGAGCTCGTAGGCGTTGGGAAAGAGGTCGTCGGGCTCGAGCGCCTGCTGCGGGGCACGGTAGTCCGTGGGAGCGGCCAGCGGCGCCATGCCCAGTTTTCTGAATAGACCCATGGCGCGCGACATGTGCGCGGCGGAGGTGATCAGAATGAAAGGTGACTGGCCTACTAGCGGAGCGATTCGGCGGGTTTCTTCTTCGGTGTCGCGCGATCCGGCCGCCAGAAGAATGTCCTGCGGACCCACGCCGAGTGCTTGGGCCACCTGAGACATGCGCTCGGCCATCTCGGCGTCTCCCGAAAGGATGAGCTTGCTGCCGGGAAATTCAAGGTGCAGGCGCAGACCCTCCGCGAGGCGGACCATCAGGTCGGAGGAAAGGCGGCTGGTGATGGGGACCCCCGGATCGTTGTTCGCCCCTCCTCCCAGAACCACGATAAGGTGCGGGGCGGGCGTGGAGACCTCCGCGCACGAGGCCACGACGAAAGGCGGGAAACGACGCTCCAGCGGGCGAACGAGCATATTCGCAGTGAAAAAGTAGCCCAGCCCGGCAAGCAGCAGAGTTCCGAGGCTGACCAGCGCCTTTCCGGCCCGCTGCTTGCGGGTGAACCAGAGCAGGTACAGTCCCACCAACAGGATCTCCAGAGACAAGGGCAGAGGGAATAAGAAGCGGGAGACAATTTTCTTCAGTATGAACATGCAGCTTCGGGCTCCTCTCAGATGTCGGTCGGCAGCAAGAGGCGGCGAGAGGCCGGGGTAGTCGCTGCCGGTTGGTCGGCGGGTCCCCATTGTACCGGAGTCAGGCTTCGGTTTTGCGGGTTTGATGACCTGCCAGCCGGAAGGGGGAGGCGCTTGAGTTGCCTGAATTGTTGACGCCGTGAGGGGGTTCGATTATTCTCTACGCCGCTCTGGGTGGGGCGGGGGGCGCGTCCGACGTCGTGGAGAACGCCTTCCGGTACGGCCAGGATCAGGCTCCAGTCAGGAGAGAACTCCGGAGAGAAATTTGACCGAGCGGCGAGAATTCCTGCGCACATTGGGCGGCGCTGCGGGGCTGGGAGTGACCGGGTCGGCGGGTTCGTTCGGGCGCGCGAAGGCTTTGCGGTTTTTCGCCACCGGACCGGGCACGGCATCGGTCTGGAAGGCCACGAGTCGCCCTGGATCGCCGAGGGCGACAAGACCGTGCTGCGCGAGGGTATGACCTTCAGTTGCGAGCCGGGAGTCTATGATCCGGATTTCGGCGAGTTTCGGCACTCCGATACCGTGATGGTGAGGAAGGACCGGGGCGAAATCCTGAACCATTATCCGACGCGCCTGGGAGACATGGTCATTGAGATATGAGGAAAGGAGACGGGGAGAAAGTTCACGCTTCCGTTGACTTTCACGCACCCCTGGGGTAATTTCAAAACGGGACGAGCAGCCCTCCCGTATCCTATGACTCCTGAGAGCAGCGTGGTGGAAGTGACTCTGGAGAGTGACCTCAAGAACGTCGAGGTGGCGGAGGAAATCTCTCGCAGGGTGGCAGGCGCCGCAGGATTCAACGAGGAGGAGCAGCATCGGATTGAGATGGCCGTGCACGAGTCGATGATCAACGCCATTTGGCACGGCAACAAGAATGATTCCAGCAAGAGCGTCTGGTTGCGGTTTCAAATCCATCGCGACCGGCTGGAAATTCGCATCCGGGACCAGGGCAACGGCTTCGATCCCAAGTACATTCCCGATCCGTTGGCGGATGAGAACCTGCTGAACGTGTCCGGGCGAGGGATCTTTCTGATTCGCAGCTTCATGGACGAGTTCCGCGTGGAACACATCAACGGCAAGGGGACGGAGGTGACCTTGGTGAAACGCCTGAGTTCCGAAAATCAGCCTAAACAAGGAGGAAGCGACCGTGAGCATGAAAGTCACAATTCGACAGGTTGATTCGGTAACGGTCGTCGATGTCAGCGGCAGGATCACCCTGGGAGAAGGGTGCACGCAGTTGCGGGAATTGGTCCGCGACCAGTTGAGCAAAGGCAACAAGTGGATTTTGTTGAACCTTGCCGACGTCACCTACATCGACAGTTCGGGGATCGGTGAGCTGGTGAGCGCCTTCACGGGTGTCGCCAAGCAGGGCGGAGCTTTGAAACTCCTGCACCTGACGAAGAAAGTTCACGATCTACTGCAGATTACCAAACTCTATACGGTCTTCGACGTCCACGACGACGAGGCCCGGGCCATCGGCAGCTTCGAGAAAACCCCCAGCGCCTAGCAGGGTGCTGGAAAACCGTTCGGGACTGTCATCCTGAGGAGGGCGTCCGCCATTAGGATCGGTGGACCGTCGGCCCGCCATCAAGATCGGCGGACCTTCGGCCCACCATAGAGTGGCGGGCTGGCGGCCGAGGCGACCGACGAAGGACCGTCGCTGTCACCCTGAGCCCGCCGGTCAGTCATCCTGAGGAGGCCCGCCCATTGGGTGACGAAGGATCTGCAGTTATTTGGCGCGAAATGCGAACTGCAGGTTCTTCTCCCGCATGGCGGGATCGGAATGACAGGCGAAAGGTATCCTTCCGCAAACTGCTGGACGTCTTTGTCTCCGGTCGATTCTCCTTCGATCTCATCGTAGGGTCAGGTGCTTCCCGGAACCGAAGGCTCCGGGAAGCGCCGGCCGCGCACCTCGCGCTGTTCCAACTTCATGAGCCAATCCACGATCGTCGGGGGCAACCGGGGAGTTCCCAGGTCGGTTCCAATTCATCCCGAAAAACCATCGGTCTAAGGAGCAGGGAGTTGGAACGGACCTAGTTCGTGGGCCGAAACCTTTTGCCCCAAATAGCTAGAACGGCACAATCTCGCCGAACAAACCCCGGTACAATAGGTCCTGCGCAGCAGGCGGCGCCACGGCCGTAGCGGGGAGTGCGGATCTGCCGTGGCGACCCTTGCAGCGCAGGGCCCGCGGTCCGGCCCGCCGACCTCAATGGCGGGCCACGCGAACCCATTCCCCCGTCATTCCCGCCCCGAGGTTCTGTGTCGGGATGACACGACGCGGGGCGCGCGGCGGGCTCCACCCCGCTGGCGTGGAGTAGCGCCAACCTTCGGGTATTTCCTGCTGACCAAAAGGTCAGCGCTAGTGCCCGCCCGGAGAACCACAAATCACTCGTGATAGTCCACAGCCGCCTGGACACCCGTAGGCTCTATTGAAGAGTCGGGGGCAGGGGACCCGTGGGAGGACTCTCATACTGCTAGGAGCGTCGACTGCGGCGCTTCAGTTGTTCGGCTTTTCCTCCTCCTTTCTTGTCGACCGCACCTCGGGAGCTTGACTTCTTGTTCCCGGACCCTACTTCCTCTCAAAGGTGGTCAATCCAAAACCCTTTTTATCGCTGCGAAAAACTAGATTTGGCCAAGCGATTTTTATTCGAGACAGAAAATCTATTACTTTGACGGTTTGTCCGAGTCAACGGTACGCTCACATTACGTGATGCGGAGACCAGGAAATCTCGCTGAGCGAGACTCTGACCCGGCTCTGGTGGGGGAAGAAGGAGATATGCAAATCCATGAGACTTGTTCGTCCGTTAAAGCAGTTGCTGCTGGGATTGTGTCTGGCATGCTTAGTTTCTCCGGCTCTTAGGGCGCAAACCTCACCAAGTGATCAGACCGCGACACCACCGGCTGAGCTCTCCCGCCGGGTTGAGGACCTCGAAAAGGAACTCGAGGCGCTGAAGGCGGAGATCGCCGCGCTGAAGGGACAGGGTGCGGTCGCGCCAGCAGCCGTGGCGCCCGCCGCTCCGGCGGCCCCTGCAGCTCCCGCTGCGGCGCCCGCGGCACCTGCGACAGTTGCACCAAGCGTTGTGACCACACCGGCGGCGCCGGCCGCCAACAGCAGCCCCAACCCGATCACCAGCTTGCTGAGCAGTACCAGCGTGACGGGTTTTGTCGATGCCAATTATGGCTACGACGTCAACCATCCCGCCAGTCGCACCACGAGTTTCCGCGCTTTTGATGGGCCGGAGAATCAGTTCTCGCTGAACATGATTGAACTGATCTTCGACAAAGCGCCGGACGCGAAAGGGAGCCGGCTGGGTTATCACCTCTCGTTCGGTTACGGCAATGCGATGAACGTGGTCAACGCGGCCGACCCAGGAGGCGTGGGGTTTGCGCAGTACTTGAAGGAAGGTTATCTCTCGTACCTCGCCCCCGTCGGCAAAGGTTTGCAGATCGACGTAGGCAAGTTCGTGACGCCCATGGGCGAAGAGGTTATCGAAAGCAAGGATAACTGGAACTACTCCCGCGGCCTGCTCTTCACCTACGCGATTCCCTTCTATCATTTCGGGGTGCGAACCAAGTACACCTTTAACGACAAAGTTTCAATAAACGCAGACCTCGTCAACGGCTGGAACAACGTCGTTGACAACAACACGGGGAAAACCGGGTGCCTCACGCTGACATTGACACCTAACAAAAAGTTCTCCCTTGTGCAGAACTATATGATCGGCCCGGAAATGGCCAACACCAACAGGCACTTCCGGCAATTGACAGACACCGTTGCAACCTACAACCCCACCTCGAAACTGTCGCTGGCTGCGAACTATGACTACGGGCGAGGCGACATGCCGGTGGGCTTCCTGAATCCCGTGTGGTGGTCGGGCGTGGCGGGCTACCTGCGCTATGCATTCACGGACAGCGTTGCGCTCTCCACCCGCTATGAGTACTACGACGATCACAGTGGGTTTACCCTGGGGACAGCTCCCGCACACATCAATGAGGTAACGGAAACCTTTGAGAAGACCTTGCACAAGAATTTCATCACGCGGTTGGAATTCCGCTATGACAATTCTAACCAACCGATCTTCGCAAAGGCTTCCACATTTACCGATTATCAACCCACGCTTGCGTTAGGGTTGATTTATACGTTTGACTGGAAAGAATAGAACGCCCATGCGTCGGGTCTGGAGATTCGGCGCCGGTTGGAAGTGGAGCTTCCCCCTGCTTCCACTTTCAGACAAGAACCGGCGCCGACCTCTGGAGATGGATTTGTGCGTGAAGCGAACTCGCTCAAGAAGCCTTGCAGCCACTTGACCGGGGGCCGAGCTGCTCGCGTGCCGGTCCTTTCCGCCTATGTTCCCTGCGGTTGTCACTCGAGCTCCCGCAACGCAATCCGACTCAACTGCTCGGTTTCGAGCGCCCAAGGGGATCGCGGAGGTTCCCTGAAGTCCCCCTGGCGAGACGACCTACCACGGCGAGAGCTCATCGGTGTGAGTCATGAATTCTGGATAGGCGCCGGCGCCGAGTTCGTGGAGGTCGGCCCCGTGGCGTTCGTCTTCAGGAGGAATGCGTTGAGGGGAAAAATGATTGAGTAGCCAGTTCAGAGAGTACGTGAGAGGCAGGACAAAACCCAGGAGCGTTGCGACCCCAACGACTTGGGCGAGCATCTGCCTGCCTCGCATCACCGCGGGATATCCCGCTGTCGTGATTGCCGCGACCGCCGGCGTGCGAGCGAAAAGACCAAGCGCCAGGATTCCCCAGATACCGCCCAGAGCATGGACGGAAACGGCTCCCGCAGGGTCGTCTAACCCCAAACGCACTTCAAACCAAGCGACTGTGTAGGTCACCAGTGCACCCGCCACGAGCCCAACCAGAAGTGCGACCGCCGGGGAGAGGAAAGCGCACGCCGCGCTGGACGCCACCAATCCACTAACCCAACCATTGGCGCTGAGCGAGGCATCAGGTTTTCCGAACCGGTAGCGTGTGATCGCAGCAGCAGCGAGTCCGGCGCCTGCGGCTGATAGCAGAGTGTTGACCGCCACCAACACAGTTCGCCCAAGTGGTGCACCCACGAATAAGAGTGAACCTGCGGAATTCAGCCCCATCCACCCCACCAGAGCGAGAACACACCCGAAAAGCACCAATACCGTGTTGTGGCCCGGCAGGGCGGCGGGCATGCCTTCAGGGTTGTACTTCCCCCGGCGTGGACCCAGCAACCACACGATGCTGAGTGCTGTCAGTCCACCGACGGATTGAATTGTGGCGCTGCCGCCCGCGTCCAGAAACCCTTGTCCAAGGCCGTAGTTCGTGCCAAGCTGCGCCAGCCAGCCTCCTCCCCAGACCCAATGGGCGAACACCGGGTAAGTGATGCCGGCGAGGAGCGCCGTCGAAAGGCAACATGCACGCAGACGCCATCGCTCCGATCCTGCGCCCAGGGGAATGAGGGCCGCCAAGCCGACGCTGAATAACTGTAGGAGAGCCGCGAGAGAGGCGGGCGAGCCATCCAGGGGGACCCCGCGCAGAAAGAAGCGCCCGGCGCCAAGCCAGCTCCACTCTTTTCCAAACACGTTGAGAGTGTGGGCGGGCAGGCCGGGATAGCCCTGCCAGGCAAATCCCATGACAAAGCAGGTGGTAGCCGCGACGCCGATCACGCAGAGGCTTGCCATCATGGAGTGCGCCGCACTGCGCGAACGGCTGAGGCCCGTATTAATAAGGGCAAGACCGGCAACGGCTAGCGGTAGAAGAAGGATGAAAACGACGCAGAATGCCGAGGAAATTTCGGGCATTGCCGGAAACGGCTGCGGGCTCACTCCTTCCCCCCTTTGGACGGCACATGAGAAAGGGCGAAAAGAATGAGTCCCAGCACCTCCACGCCGACGCCGGCCGACATGAATAGATTCTGCATCAGGTAGGCCTTAAGCAAGACCAAGGCGGCCAGGACAATGAACCAGCCCGCCGGCATCATGAGGAGTCCGGCCACTTTCATTCTTCAACCCCCTCCAGGCTCGACGCACCGACTGTTGGCCAACCGCCAAGCGTAGTGTCCGGTCTTAGAGCCGTCCAATCGATTTTTTTTATTGTAACCAAAATATAACGGCGAGTGCTGTTAAAAAGCGCTTCAGTCTTGGACTCCGGTGTTTTCTTGACCGAGGGATCCTCATTCCTAGCGTAGGTGCGTTATCGAGCTTAGGATGACTGACTTGCCGCGCCTGTAACCTCACCTTCGCCATCGCCGCATTTTGAGCGGCAGAGCAGAGATGTAAGGATTTCCTTATGGTCACGAAAATTCCTGTTTGGCCAAACTATTTTTATCCCCGCGACAAAATCAATTACTTTGACCTCCTCAGCTCGATTGCGTAAGTTGAATGTGCTGGTCACTAAGGGCAAGGCGACGACAAACAAATGAGGACTTTCCGCTCCCGTGGATGAGAGTCCACGTGGTTCTCAGCGCTGGAGTAAGGAGAGGGAGTTCGCGGCGGAAGGTCATTCTTGTAGGAAGGGCTCCTCTACAGCTCGATGTCCAGGACAGCCAACCCTTGCCAGTAACTTGCATAAGGAGGATGTGAATGGCGGAGAACACCGCGGTTGAAATGAAACGTACAGTGGGTCTGACGGGGTTGACGATGAATGCCATGGCGCTGATCGCGCCGGGAGCGTTTCTGTGGCTGACGTTTTTCATCCAGGCCACCACCGGAGTCACGGCGCCTTCGATGTGGATCGGGATTTTCATCGCCTTGCTGCTTTGCTTGGCGACGGCTGTCTGTTATGCGGAAATGGCAAAGCTGTACCCCGGGACGGGGAGTTCCTACTACTTCGCGGAACAATCGTTCCTGAACCACGACAAAGCGTGGCGCTATGCGCGGCTTTCCAAGTTCATCGTCGGCTGGGGCTCGCACCTTTATTACTGGATCTACCCAGGGGTGATGGTTGCCGTGATGGGAGTCCTTTGCGGTTACTTGGTGGGGACGCTGTGGCCGAGCGTCATGAACGCTTCGAATCCCGGACCGATGTTTATGATGCTCGCGGCCGTGATCTTTTCCTTTGCCGTCGCTTACATCGCCCATCGCGGGGTCACGGGATCCACCGCGGTGAATGTTGCCATCAACGTCATTCAAATCACCGCCTTGGTGGTGTTCTCGGTGATGGCGCTCGGCTATCGCATGAATCATCCCCCTGGCAGCCAGGCCTTCCAATTTGATTCGACTTCGGGTGAAGCCTATACCTATGAATTTGCCACCACCAAGAGCGTCGTCAACGGGCAGGAGACGGAGACGATTGTCCGCGACGCCAGCGGTGTTCCGCAACCGAAGTTGGATGCCGCCGGAAAGCCCGTACCTTACCTGATTTCCTATCCCGCCAAGGATGCGAGCGGCAATTTCCTGTCGCACGAAAAGGCCTCCTCCGTCGTGGGGCTGCACAACATAGGATGGGCCTTCATTCAGGCTACAGTGGCCATCCTGATCCTGGTGGGATTTGAATCGGTGACCTCCTTGGGAGGTGAAGCCAAGAACGCCAAGCGCGACGTCCCGATTGCGGTCATCGTCTCGCTGCTGGTGCAAGGCTGTTTCTGCTATTTGTTCGAGTATTTCGCCGCGAACTACTTCCTCAATAGCGGCTATACCATGCAAAACGCGGTGGGCTCAGCGGCGCCCATCGGCGACATGATGGTCGTGGTGGGCGATGCGCTATTCGGCCAAGGGCATGGCCGCGCGTTCATGCTGGTCGAGGCCTTCACCGTGTTCCTGGCGCTGATCGGCACCACGCTTTCCTGCATCAACACCGGCGCCCGTGTGACATACGCCATGGGAAAGGATGAAGAAGTTCCGGAACACTTTGGACTTCTGCACTCCAAGAACCTCTCTCCGCACCGCGCCATCTGGACCTTGGCGATCATTTCCGCGGTGGTAGGTTGTCTCTCCGTGGTCTTGATGTTTGGCGACGCCGGCGCTCCCGCCGACGCGGCCATACAGGCCTTGCCCCACGGGTTCTTCTCGAGCTTCGGTTATTTCACGCACGACAGGATGGCGGCGCTCCCCAACAGCCTGCTGACCATGACGCTCGCGTCGAATTTCGGCACCTTCCTCCTTTACGGCCTGAGCTGTGTGATCTGCATGGTGGCCTACCACAACCACCCCAAGTTTAAAGTGGTGAGACACCTGCTGGTCCCCATCTTCGGTTTCGTGGCGAACCTGGCCTGCATGGCCTTCTACCTGATCGGCCCGTTCATGGGCTACGGTACCAAAATGGAGCCTCTGCTGGCCTTGGGAGTCGCGTTGGTCTGGGCCATCTTCGGGGGCATCTACTTCGTCCGCTCGAGCAAGGGCTCAGGACGAACCACCCTGGTCGAAAAGCGGGTGGAAGCTGCTTAGGCCGCGGGGAAATTCTCGGTGGAGTGAGGCGGGCGAAAGCCCGCCTTGCCCATTTCAACGGGTGTTATGATTGAGAACGTTCCGACGCCTGCCCCGATCGGGCAGGCATCCCCTTATCAAGGGGAGCGCACAACTCAGGATTCCATGCTGGACGTGGATTTCGGCGCCTTTTCCGACGTAGGGAAAGTTCGTGAACAGAACGAGGACTTTCACGGACACGTGGCGCCGGCCAATCCGGCGCAGGCGCGCTCCCACGGCTGGTTCTTCGTGCTGGCCGACGGTGTGGGCGGAAACGAGCGCGGTGAAGTTGCTTCGCGCACCGCGGTGGAATGCATGCTGGCGGGCTTCCGAGAAGCCCGCGCAGGAGATCCGCACACGACGCTTTTGCCGCGACTGGCGCAGCAGGCGAACCTGCGTGTTTATGAGGCGGGCAGAGCTGCCGCGCCGGGTGGCGCTCGCATGGCCACGACGGTGGTGGCGTGCGCGCTCCGTCACGACCGCGCGGTCGTCGCGCATGTAGGTGATTCGCGCTGCTACCTGATCCGGCGAGGCCGCGCCACCTTGCTCACCCGCGATCACACGGTGGCGAATGAGCACGTGCGCCTGGGTCTGATTTCCCCCACCGAGGCGTCCCAATCCCCGAACCGCCACTTGCTGGTCCGCTCGCTGGGGAACGACCTTTTTGTGAACATCGATTTCACCGAGACGCAAGTGGTTCCGGGGGACGTGTTGTTGCTGTGCTGCGATGGGTTGCACGGCGCCGTGGGAGCGGCGGAGATGGCTCGCATCGCGACCCAGCATCGCGACCTGCGGGAGGCGGCGCAACAGTTGGTGGCGCTTGCCAATGAACGGGATGGCAGCGATAATATCAGCGTTCAAGTGATCCGCGTGCGGAACGTCGAACGCGTTGGGATGTACCGAGGGCGACCCTACAAACTGCGATAGTGTCGGGCCTGCCGCTGCTGGGCGTTTCGCTGCGCACCCGTTGAGCCAATGACTCCCATCCACCCCGGTGATCAACTCGATCACTATCAGATCGAAAAGCTGGTCGCACGCAGCGGCATGGCCTCCATTTTCCGGGGGACGGACACCCGCACCGGGCGTCCGGTGGCCATCAAGGTCCCGCACCCCGAAATGGAGTGTGACCCCGTCTTCTTTGAACGATTCCATCGCGAACAGGATATCGGCAAGAAGTTGGACCACCCCGGCGTCATGAAGGTGTTTGTTGATGAAGACCGCAGCCGGATCTACATGGTGATGGAGTGGGTGGAAGGGCGGCTGCTGCGCCAAGTTCTGAACGAACAGCGCAAGTTCCCTCCCGAGCGCGCTGTGAAGATCGCCCGGAGCATCCTCAACGCTCTGGGATACATTCACAGCCACGGTGTCGTACACCGCGATCTGAAGCCCGAGAACATCCTGATCGACGCCGACGACAACATCAAGCTGATCGACTTCGGCATCGCCGCCAATGCCGGCTCCCGGCGCATCACCTTCACGAAGCTCAGCAATACCATGGGCACGCCCGACTACATTTCGCCGGAACAGGTGAAGGGAAAACGGGGCGACGCGCGCAGCGACCTTTACGCGCTGGGCGCAATGCTCTACGAAATGTTGACCGGCAAGGTGCCGTTCCAGGGGCCGAATCCGTTCGCCATCATGAACGACCGTCTGCTCAACAACCCCGTTCCACCGCGCGAAATCGACCCATCGATCACCCTGCAACTTCAGGAAATTATTTACCGGGCCCTGGAACGTGATCCTTCCAAACGGTACGCGAGCGCCAAGGAATTTGCGTGGGATCTGGAGCACCAGGATGAGGTCGGGGTCGGCGACCGTCCGGAACTCCGCAACTGGAAAGAGCGGCGTTCACCCCTTTTGCGGCGAATTCTGTTCTATATCATCCTGGCGCTGATCCCCATCGTGGTCTTCGGCCTGCTGCTCTACGTCGCCAAGCATACGTAGGACACCGGCCTCCTCGTGGCCCTCAGCGCGGAACCAAGCACGGCTCGTGCTCGCCGCCAGCCCGTGCGGCACAGAGCAAACGCGCCCTGGCAGAACCGTCGTGCCCCGGCTTGCGATCTCGGACTAGCGGCCTCCCCCGATGTGGAACGTGCCCACAAGCGGTGTCTCCCGAGACGATGCACCCACTAGCACCGTGTAATCGCCGGGGACGAGTTCCCACGCGCTCCTATCCCCATTGTAGATCGACAGGTAGTGAGGATCTAACGTCACCGTCACCGTTTTGGCTTCGCCGGGAGCCAGTGGTACCTTCTCCCACGCAATCAGGCGCTTGAACGGCTCGCTGGCAGCTTGTGGCAGCGTAGCATACACCTGGGCGACCTCCGCGCCAGATCGAGCCCCCGTGTTCTTCACCGTGAAAGTCACTATCGGTGCCTGTCCTTGAGTAACCTTCAGGGCGGAGTAAGCATAGGTGGTGTAGGAAAGCCCGTAGCCGAATGCGAACAGCGGTTCTTTGCCCTCGGCGTCGTACCACTTGTAGCCGACCTTGAGGCCTTCGTCATAATCGATGTCGAAGCGTCTCGAGTTCTCCTTGGAAGGCGCATCGGGGAAAAAGGGCCTCATGTCGCCGGGGCCGGGCGGCGGCTGCTTCGTAAGCATGGGATGGGGCAGGTCCGCTTCCGATTTTGCAAAAGTCAGAGGCAGCTTTCCTGAGGGGTTCACATCGCCGAAGAGGATGTTGGCAATCGCGTCCGCTCCCTTGATCCCGGGGTACCAAGCCTCCAACACCGCGCTTACGCTGTCAATCCAGGGCATGGTCACCGGACCGCCCGTCTCCAGGACGACGATCGTGTGTGGATTCGCCGCGGCGACCGCACTCACGAGTTGGTCCTGATTGTCAGGTAGCGAAAGGTTTGGCAGGTCCCCTCCTTCGCTGGCCGGCTGGTTGACAAATACGATGGCGACATCAGACCCTTTGGCCAAACCGGCAGCCGAGATAGGATCGGTTCCCGCGTTGTACTCCACTTTGGCGTTCAGCGCCTTGGCGCGGATCGCCTTGAGCGGAGAGGAGGGGAACCACACCACCCCTCCAAAGAAAGGGGCCGGGCCGGATGGCGTCGGCACCGCGTTTCCGCCGGGTGGATCAACCTGAGCCGACCCGCCTCCCGAAAGGACGGCAATGTCTGCATGCGAACCGATGACAGCGATGGTTTTTATGCTTGACGCTTGCAGCGGTAGCTGGCCAATCGCGTTTTTCAAAAGAACGGAGCCCTGCTCGGCGACGCGCTGGGCCACTCTAAAGCCCGCAAAGATATCCGGCGCCTTTCGATCGGGCGGATTGTCGAACAGCCCCACAGCGAATTCCGTTCGCAGGATGCGGTGCAGCATGTCGTCGAGACGAGAGATAGGAACTTCGCCGCTTTCCACCACCTTCTTGAGCGCATCGCTGAAATGTTCGTCGCCGGGCATCTCCATGTCCAGCCCGGCCAGGGCCGCTTTCGCGGTGCTGTGCGTGGCGCCCCAATCTGACACCACAAAGCCCTGGAAACCAAAGTCCTTCTTCAGCGCATCCGTCAGCAGATACTTGTTCTCACAGGCATAATCGCCATTGACAAGATTGTAGGAGCACATCACAGCTCCCACGCCTGACTCCTTGACCCCGATTTCAAACGCCAGCAGATCGCTTTCACGCATGGCTCGTACACTGACCTTGACATTCACGAACGTGCGGCCGCTCTCCTGGTCGTTCAAGGCGTAATGCTTGATGTCGCCAATCACTCCCTGTTCCTGCTCAGCCTTCATTTCCGCGCCCAGCATTTTCCCAGCCAAGATGGGATCTTCACCCTTGTACTCGAAGATGCGGCCGTTGCGGGGCTCACGTGTGAGGTTGATGCCGCCCCCCAATGACATGTTGAAGCCCAGATCGCGCAGCTCGCTCCCAATCAGCGCTCCATAGTCGTGCGCGACCTGAAGGTCCCAACTCGACGCCTCGGAAACGCCTGAAGGCAAAGCCGTCGCGTAACGACCAAAGACTGCACCGCGTGCGACGCCCACCGCGGCGTCGGACAGTTGCAGGTCGGGAATGCCCAGGCGCGGAATGCCGGGGATGAAGCCCGCCCCGCCTAGCGATCTCGCCGGCAGAGTCTCAGGACCTCCCAAGATCGCCGTCCAACCGCCTCCGTGCAGAAGCGAGATTTTTTCATCGAGCGTCATCTGCCCGATGACCAGGTCAGCCCGCTTGTCGGGTGACACACTCTTGTCCATCCAAGGCGCTTTGGGCTTTTCCTTCTGCCCCGGGGACTGCGCCCGGGTTAGAAAGATAAACACCGTGATGAGTCCCACGGATACAATGATGAGGGAAAGCAGCTTCGCTACGCTCCGAAGACGCATAATTCACCTCCACCTACTGGAGAGTTGGTTCACTTCGTCCTTGCCGATTTGGGTGCTGACCCGCAAGGTGGCGGCAGATAGACGCTCGATCACCTCGGGGACTCGGCGAGCCAGGTGGGCTGCGCGGTCCCAGCCGACCTGGTTGCCAAGTTGCCGTCCACATGAGCTTCAGCCCATCCGGCTGGCACGGACTTTGCGCCGGCGTGCTCCACCTCGGGAGCGCAGGCGGGATAGGCTGAAATAGACCTGCCCTTCACGACTTCCGCTGTAGTCAGCAATTGCACCGCGGCAAAGGGCCGCGATCGGCTTGCCGGCTTCGGCCCGCCACTCCAACAGCCAGCCCCTACCATTTCACCCTATGGAGCACGAGCGGGCCCAGGCCGTGCGTCAGGCGTTGCCGGAATTCAGGTGATCTCGATGGATCTGAACCGTCCGGCGGGGGCCCTATCGCCGGTCGCTCCCCCGCAGGCGCCGCGGGAGTGCTGGGTGGGGGGAAGCCGAAACCTCCGGTCCGCTGGAGCTCGATCTGGTCCGCGTTCACCGTTCCCGAAAACGTGGTGTTTCCGACCTTGAAAGCGATGTTGCTGCCGTCTACCTTGCCTTCCTCGATCGCAAGGGGCATGTCGCTGCCGCCAAATAATCCACCCCCCACACCCTCCACACTTCCAGTGAGACTGTTCCCTTCCTGCTTAAGCGTAAACACCATGTCGCTGCTGCCGAGGAGCAGGGCTAGCAGGCCGCCAGCGTTCTCGGTTCTCGGTACCGGCCTCCACAGACCCGTGACGCCCGAGCCCACCGGCGCCTCTCGTTCCCAAACTGCCACTTGAGGACGGAGCGGTGCGGCTTTCGCCGTAATCGTGACGCTAGCCGGGGCGAGTCCGGGGGCAGTCGCCTCCACCTTAATGTTCCCGGCTGCCTTTGTAGACTGGACAATGGCCATGCAAAGTCCCGAGAAGGCCTTTCGAGAGGCGCCCTTGTCGGATTCGTGGCTGGTCGGGTCGCCGTTGCCGACGCCGATCAGTTTCCCCTCCCCGGAGACCTCGAACGTCACTTCGTTGTCGGCTATGGGCACGACGCGGCCTTGTGCATCGTGAACTTCGACGGCGAACATCGCAACGTCTTCGCCATCGGCGGAGACCTCTTTGCGGTCCGCATTCATCACCAGTGTTGTTGCCGGCCCCGTGGTTTCGCGCTTTGCCGTCATCACCTGTTTGCCGTCTTTGTAGCCCCGCGCCTCTATCGTGCCGGGAGCATACTTGACGGTCCACGCCAGGTGCGAATCCTTCTTCATTTCCTTCGCGCCGAGGCTCTGGCCGTTCAGGAACAGCTCCACCTTGTCCAGGTTCGAGTAGACCCAAACCGCGATCTCTTGTCCCTCCATGCCCGGCCAATTCCAATGCGGGAAGACGTGCAGCACCGGCTTTGAAGTCCACCAGGATCGGTAGTAGTAGAAAGCATCTTTCGGGAAGCCACAGGTATCGATAATCCCGTACTGCGAGCTGATGTTGGGCCACTCGTACGGTGAGGGTTCCCCGCGGTAGTCGAACCCCGTCCACACGAAGCCTCCCGCCAGCCAGGGCCGCGCGGCGCAGAAACTCCACCAGCCCTCCGCCGAAGCGCGGCCGGTGGTCGTGTAGGGGTCGTACGACCCGACGTAGCCTTTGGCGGGATCCGTGACGTAGATGCCGCGCGTGCCGACGGCACTGACGGTCTCCGTGCCGATGACGGGAATCTTCGGATGGGTTTTATGGTAGGCCTCGGCGGCAGGATCCATGTAGTTGTAGCCCATGACGTCGCCGACGGCCAGGCCGCCGACCCCAATCGCCCGGATCGGTGCGAGCGACACCGGCCGCGAGCCATCGTGCAGGGTCGCAATCCTTTTCATCGAGGTCAGAATATGCAACCCTGTTTCCGTGTTCGCCTGGCTTTCTTCGTTGCCCATCGACCACATAAAGACGCTCGGATGGTTGCGATCGCGTCGCACCAGGTTCGCGAACTGGCTCAGGCCTTCGGGATTCGAGGACATCATGCGGGTCTCATCGAACACCAGCATACCCAGTTCGTCGCAGGCATCGAGCAGCTCCGGCGTCGGAGGGTTGTGCGACGTGCGGTAGGCGTTACAGCCCATCTCCTGGAGTTTCCGGACACGGTAATACTGCACTGCGTCCGGCAACGCCGCGCCCAGCCCCGCGTGGTCCTGGTGGTTACAGGTTCCCTTTACGTTGACGAACTTGCCGTTCAGAAAGAAGCCCTTCTCCGCGTCGAACCTCGCGGTGCGAACGCCAAAAGGGGTCTCGTAGCGATCGCCTACCTGGCCGCCCGCTTCAACCTCGGTCACCAGCTTGTAGAGGTTCCGCTCCTCAAGGGACCACAGGGCGGGCCGGTTCACCACAACCTGTTGCTCGTAGGTGTGATCTCCCCATCCTGGGATGAATACCGGGGCGGTGGCCGCTTTCCCGACCACCTTGCCGGACGGATCGAGGAGGGTCGAGATGACGCGCGGAGTCTGTGCACCCTTGCCGCGGTTGTCCACCTCCGTTCGGATCAAAACGGTAGCTTCGCCCGGTCGCACCTGGGTGCGTACAAAGGTGCCCCACTGCTTCACATGCACTGGACTTGTTTTCACCAACCAGACGTGCCGGTAGATGCCGGCTCCCTCGTAAAACCAGCCGTCACTCAGGGTGGCATCCACGCGCACCAGCAGGACGTTCCGGCCGCCCGCGGTCGCAAAATCGGTGACGTCGAAGCTGAACGGGTCGTACCCGCCGCTGTGCCGGCCAATGTAGAAGCCATTGAAGACCACCATCGTCTCCCGATAGGCGCCATCGAACTCGATCGAGATTCGCTTGCCCGCGTCGGAGGCGGGAAGCTCCAAGACGCGGCGATACCAGCCGACGCTGGTGGCCGGATACGTCCGTCCCAACGGGTAGAATCCCTTGCTGGAGAGCGCCGGATCGTTTTCGAAGGGTAGCTCGACTGCCCAATCGTGAGGCAGGTCTAACGGTTGCCAGTCGCTGTCGTCGAACGCCAAGCCGCTGGCGGGAAGGAAATTCCCCGTCTTCTGGAAGTTGCCGGACCTTCCGCCTCCGAATCCGAAGTCCTTGCCTGGGTCATCGGCGTGTCCGAAATGGAAGCGCCAGCCGAAATCCAGCAGGAGCTGTTCCCGTCCGGCGCCCGACCCCGGCGACGCAGGCGTTGCCCCTGCGGGCGGCGTACCCGTCGCCGCAGCCGCGCCCGGTGTACCGACCTGAGCCTTTCCGTTGCCCACAGCTTCGTGAGCCGCTGTTACTAGGGCCGGCGCCAGCAGGCTCGTCTTCAACAGGTCCCGACGTGTCCAGTTCTTCATGTTGACCTCCAATCAAAGTCTCGCGGGTGGCACGCACATACCGCCCTTGGGCATGTGTGCAGGGTAGAACCCTCTGGCGCCGATTCAGCGCCACGATCAGGGTTTTAACCCTCGGCATTATCTCACCGTCAGCAAGCTGGCGGCGCGCAGAATCCACAAAATGCCTTCCAGCACTTTGCGGTTGTCGGCCCGAGGCCGCCCACCGCGCAGACGCTGGGGTCGTTTCGGGAGTAAGGGCTGGATCCAGGCCCACTGGGCGTCGGTCAGCAGCCGACCGTATCGCGCCATCCGCCCTCCCCCTGGCGCTGCTCACTTCCATAATCCCCATCCGATCAAAATAACTACTGCAAATTCAGCCCGTTGTACAGGGTTTTGAAATGACTTCCAGTCAGATACTGACAGCGGTTCTTTGTAGGCGCTGTCGAGTTCTGGCACAGCGTTTCTTTACGGTAACCGCGCTTGTGGGAGTGTGCGCCTGCGGCTGGGTGAAACGAGTACTACGTTCGCGACAGAGAGGAGGTCGCGGGCGGGGACGGTTCGATCATTTGTGAATCTGCAGCACGGCGGCGCCGCGGATTGCGTCGTTTTTCAGTTGGTTCAGCGCGCGATTGGCATCACGAAGCGGGAAGACCTCGACCTCCGTCCGGACGGGAATCTCGCCGGCAAGTCGGAGGAAATCCTCCCCGTCCTGACGAGTGTTATTGGCCACGCTGCGCAGGACCCGTTCATGGTAGAGCAGGTTGTAATCGAGCGGTGGGATGGTCGACATGTGGATGCCGGCCAGGGTCACGGTCCCGCCTCTCTTTAGCGCCCGCAACGCTGCAGGGACGATCTCGCCGGCCGGCGCAAAGATGATGGCGGCATCAAGCTTTTCCGGCGGGTCGGCGACCGTTCCGCCCGCCCACACCGCGCCCAGCTCACGTGCTAGTCGTTGGTGACGCTCATCTCGAGTCATGGCGTAGACGTCGACCTTCCAGTAGCGCGCGACCTGGATCGCCACGTGCGCTGCTGCCCCGAAGCCGTAGAAACCCAGCTTGCCACCGGGCTGAATTCCTGAGAGGCGGAGCGAGCGGAAGCCGATAATTCCCGCACACAGGAGCGGCGCCGCTTGCTCGTCGGAGACCTGCTCGGGAATTCGGTACACAAATTTCTCCGGAGCGAGCGCGTACTCTGCAAATCCTCCGTCGACGACGTAGCCCGTGAAGGTCGCGTTGTCGCAGAGGTTTTCCTTGCCGGCGCGACAATACTCGCAGACCCCACAGGTATGGTGCAGCCAGGGTATCCCCACGCGGTCGCCGACGTGCAATCGGCTGACTTCTGAACCCACCCTCTCGACCCTACCTACAACCTGGTGCCCGGGGATGACGGGAGACTTGCGCGGTGGAAGCTCACCTTCCACGACGTGCAAGTCAGTTCGGCAGACCCCACAATCGGCCACCCGCACCAAGATTTCCTCTCCAGTTGGCACAGGGTCCGGCGCATCTACAAGTTGCAGCGGATTGGATTCGACCTTCGCGGGGGAGTAGAGCAAGCAGGCCTTCATCAGAAGACGCCTCCGACCAACCAATTTAATCCAGCGGCTGGCTGCCTCGCTACCATAATTCCAAAGGCAGTTCGTGTAACCTTTATATTGAGGAGTCCATGACTCGCAGATATAACAGGGCTCACCCCCCGCCCCTCGGGCGGCGGGCCGCGCGACGGGGAGAGGGGTGCGGGGAAGCAGCGCTTCCGGTCGGCGGGGTAAGGGGCTGGCGTACCTAGGGCCCGCCTGCCGGCAAGCAGGCTCGGGCTCGCGCACGGCCGAAGATCCGCCGATCTTTACCCCGATCCCGAAGTTGAGTCCAACCCACCGGTGGGAAGAGGGACAGTCGCAGTGGAAGCTATCCGACTTCGGGATCGGGGTTGATGGCGAACGAGTCAACCGAGACCCTGGGCCACTCTATTTTGGTCCTCCAGGCCTGGAGCTGCGAAAAGCTAAAGGTAAAGCAGGCGCCGGGCTTGTGTCTGCGCCTCGTGTCGCTGAGCGCCGGTCACGTGGGGCAGGGAAGCGTACCGCCTGCGCGGGGAGCTACCCTCGCCGGTCGCCCCCCGGGCCGAAGACCGAGGCCCGGCGTAAGAATCATGCGGGATCGTCGGTAGGCCCGATATCCGGGGCAGGCTCATCCTGCCGCTCGGGGCGTTCGAGTTTTGGGATGGATTGCAGGGCCACTTCGCAGACGTGCTGCTTGACCACGAACTTCTTTCGGTTGCCGTATTCCTCCTCGTGCTAACGGGTGCGAAGCTCTCCCGTTTCAATCCCCTTACCATCGGGGCTGTACCTTCGACGGAGGTACCGCAACGCCAGAGCGAGCAACGCTGTCCATGGCACTGCCAGTGCTATGCCCAATAGCTTGCTCAGAGTGCCTCTCTTTCATCCGCGTCAGCCCGCCGCCGGCACGGGGCTTCCCCAAAACGGTGGATAGATGAATCCATCCCAGCGACTGCCGTACGGCTAGCTCCCTGCAATGCGTTTACTTGCGCCGCCCGACCGTTTCGCAAATAGGAATACGAGATAACCACAACGAGCGCAACAGTACTGTGGTACTAGCCCGAATTTCCCACCACGTTGCGCTGTCTTTCGTCCGGCGGTCGGAAGGACGAAGTTTCAAGCCTGCCGAACGGGCGGCTTGGAACTCTCTGTTCGTCTCGCGCCGCGCGCAGATCGTTCCCCCAAGCTGCGCGCGGCGCGAGACGTGAAAACAGTAAGGAAGATCGTGTAACGGCAGGGTGAAACTTGTCCCGCTGTTCTTCATCGGGAAGCCCGCCTTTCCCCGCCGTGGTGAGAAATCCGGGTTAGTGAGACCGTCGAAGGACTATGACCGGGTGGCCCAAGGCGACGATCTCCGCCTAAGGTTGCAGGCGGCTTTGGAACTGGGAACAGAAGAAGGCAAACAGAAGGAGAGATTAGGTTACGAATGGAAAAGGAGGGGGTCTATCAGTGGGAGCGACAAAACCAACGATCTCAACTCGAACGCGACTTTCACTAGGCACACGACCGGACGCAGAGAACGGGCGCAGGACTACGCTGGACAGTAACACCCCCAGACTACTTGCCGTTTTTCGACCAAACCAACCAAACCGGGTCTTGGCGAAGCGCAATCAGCGCCGCCTCAACGGCTTCTGCCCACTCAAAGTGCAACGAGCGCCTCTCGCGCAGCCCATCTCACCCCATGCCGGGAAACCCGAGTTAGATGGGCGATGACACTTATTTGTCCTGGTAGACGTTCACAAGTTGTAACCGCATCGTCTCGAGCCGGGTTTCGACAATACGCGCGAATCGCCTCAGAAGTTCGTAACCGAGATCGTGGTCCTGTTCAGCTTTGTCGCGAAGGCAATGACCGTCCATTGCAAAAGCACGCGTGGGCTCGATGGTTTTCGCAGAAAACTTCCATCGATAAGGAGGAAACAGCCACGACCAGCCCAGAATATCGCCTTCACCAAGGGTGAGGATGTTGAGAGGGCCACGGCGTTCAGAGCTTATCGAGAGCGCCACTTTCCCCTCGCGGATGAGATAGAATTTTCCAGCCTCTTCACCCTCGTGGAAAATGAACTCACCACCCTGAAAGCGGACGTTGGAGGCACATCCAACCACGAGTTCGAAGTGACGTGTTGGGAGGTCCGCGAAAAACGGATGCTCTATTAGAATGCGATGAAGGGTTTCCATGCCAATACTCCTCTGCGATAAGAATAATCCCGGTTACGGTCTTTTGAAAGCCTGAGTTCACCTGAGATACCGGTTCGATCCGTGGAGAGAGGAAAAACGCCGAGAAGATCCCCGCAACAGAGCTTGCGTAACCCGTTTCTTCTCGGCGTTGCCTTTCTCCGAAATTGTTCCTCACCGCTTTGGCACCTAACCGCCCCGGCCGGAGCAGCACACTTGCTCCTTGACCGTGTCCTGACAAACCTCAATGGGGTGCAATGACAGCACCTTTATGTTGACGAACCCCATCAACGAGGTTTTTCGTCGAATCACTTCCCTGTGAGGATTGATTTTCCGTGGGCCAACTCCTCGAGCGTCTCTTGATTCAGCCTTTCCTCGGCTACTTTCTTCGGGACCAAACCCAATGCAAGCGCCACTCCGTAAAGGATGGCTTCGGGTCGTGGAGGGCAACCCGGGATGTAAAAATCCACCGGAACTACCTTATCTGCACCTCCCAACACGTTGTAACTGTCAAACCAGCAACCTCCTCCCGTCGCACAGGAACCGATCGCGAATGTGAGCTTCGGATTTGGAACAGCTTCCGCTAATCTCCTGAGCGCCGGCGCTACTTGTCGGGTGACAGGGCCGCAAACCAGGAGGACATCGGCGTGCCGAGGAGACCCCACGAGCTTGATCCCGAAACGCTCAGCATCATAATAAGGAGTGAGGACATTGATGACTTCAATATCGCATCCGTTGCAGGCCCCGGTATTGGCATGGTACACCCAAAGCGCTTTGCCAAGCGCCTTTCTGCAAAGACCTTTTAACATACTGGCACCTCGGCCAAATAGATCAACCACGGCCGGCTGACGGGCAGACAAATACTAGAGGTCCACGGCAAAGTGAAAGAGGGAGACTCCCCTGGACCGAAGGTTTCTGCGCCGGTCGAATAATCGCCTTTTGCCTCGTGCACCGGGTATTTCATAAAGAACGCGCGATGGATTGAATCGAGCTACCTTCCCAGGGTTGCCAAGACGGTCGCCGCACGATCC
>JBEKAK010000061.1:0-33467 GCA_050018275.1 Terriglobia bacterium
ACCTTGGGCTTGAGAGCCTTCTCCAGTTCCGATTGAATACCAAACTCTTCGAACAGCGGCGTGTCGCGGGTGTAGAGCTTGACTTTGCCGATCAGCGCGGGCTGGCAGCGGTTCACGAAATCGAGCACGCGCTCGTAGTCGATTTCGCTGTCTACACGCACGCACTTGAAATCCGGCGTCAGCAGGTCGCGCAGCAGTCGCTGCACCAGGTCGAGATCGCGGTGGATGAGCGCCGGCGCCTTCAGGCGGTCCGCCTTGGTCCGGATCTCGTTCCAGAGCGTGGACAGGAACCTCAGGTCAGCCTTGAACTCTTCTTCGGGGCGGCCTTGTCCGGCGGTGCGCACGATGAAGCCGCCCGTGAGCGAGCCCCGGTTCTCCAGGATGATGTTGCGCAGTCGCAGGCGCTCCTCTTCCGACGCGATCTTGCGCGAGACGCCGATGTGGACGATGGTGGGCATGTAGACAAGGTAGCGTCCCGGGAGGGCGACGTGCGAAGTGATGCGGGCGCCCTTGGTACCCAGCGGCTCCTTGGCGATCTGGACCAGGATTTCCTGGCCTTCCTTGAGCACTTCGGAAATCTGCACGGGCTGATGGTTGCCCGGACGCGAAGGCTCACGGCGGGTCTCGTTGCGGCGCGGGCCGCCCGTGCCACGACGCCCGCGACGGCGGCGCGGGGCAAAGCGCGGGCGCTGATGGGGCTCACGCAGGGTGTAGGTACGGTCACCCGGGCCGCCAGGAGCTTCGCCCGTGGCGGGCGCGCCGGGCGCGGCTTCCTGGGCGACAGGCTGCCCTTCAGTCTCGGCGCCGGGCGCAGCCTCCACGGGCACTTCGCCCTCGGCGACGGCTTCTGCCATTTCCTCGGCGCCTTCCGGAACCTCGTACTGCCCTGCCTCACCCTCGACCGCACCGAGCTCAGCAGCGTACGGCTCGGCTTCGGCCTCGGGCGTGGCTTGCTCGTAAGCCACCTCAGCCGTTTCCGCCTGCTCTCTCTCCCCAACCGGGGAATAAGGCGGAGCAAATTCCGCGGCATGCTGCGGCTCCAGCACATGGACAGTAGGCTCCAGCGGGACGATGGGCTCCAACACATGGACGGTGGGCTCCAACGGGGCCTGCGCCAGCGGGGAGGGCTCCTCCTGGCGCATTTCAGGGTACGCGACCCCTGCTGAAGCGGCCTCTTCCGGTACCTCGACGCGGGCGCTTTGCGCGGGCGGCGGAGCAATCAGGGAATCGACCACGCCGGGAGCGAACCCTACGGTGGGCTCGAACACCTGCGCGGTGGCAGGGGCAGAGAGCGGCTCCGGCAAAGGTTCGGCTCCGCCAGCCGGTTCGCCCTCCGCGAGGGCTCCTGGGACGGGCTCGGCCAGAGCCGCGGCTGGCGCTTCCCCGTACGATTTGACGGTCTCGGCTAAAGAGCCCTCGCCTTTCAGGGGCTCGCCGACTCCTGCGGCGAATTCCTCCGGTGGCGCGCCTTCCGGCACCTGGGTTTCAATTCCCCCGGGCGCTGGAGGGGCAGCATGACGGTACTTGGCCAAGGACTCGCCGGGCAGAATCTCGAAGGAGTGCGGCGGCTCGGGAGTTTCCTGGCGCGAGGTGAACTTGCGGTCGGCGTGACGATTGTCGCCGAAGCCCGACCGCCCCCGATGGTGCCGGCGGCGGCCGCGCCGCTGATCAAAGTCACGTCGCCCGCGGGATTCCTCCGCGGCGGCGGGAGGTGCAGGGGGTGCGGTAGCTGCGGCAGGCGCCTCATCGGCCGGGGGCGCGACGGGCGCCGCGGCGGCTTCAACGGCGGCGACTGGCGCAGCTTCCATTACGGCGGGCGCGCTCGCCGGCTCCGCCTGGGTGGCTGCGCCCTCCTGCGATGTGAACTTGGAGGCGCGCGCTTCGGCTTCCTCGAAGACCTTGTCGTACTCTTCCTGGTCCTCGTAAAAGAAGTCGGAAACATAGAGGAAGGCGTCACGCTCGAGGCCGATGTCCACAAACGCGGACTGCATGCCGGGAAGCACACGGCTGACGCGGCCCTTATAAATGCCGCCCACCAGGCCGACATCGGTGTCCCGTTCAAAATGGACTTCGACCAGTTGGTCGTCTTCCAACACGGCGACCTTCGTCTCGTGAGGAGACGAGGAAATGTACATCTCCTTGGGCATGGAAACTCCTTTTTCCGCAACGCTGGGGAATCAACCCGTCCAAGCGGGGATCAACCTGCAGCGTTCCTGAACCGGCCGGCCGTCGCGAAGCGACGGACTACGAAGACCTCGACCGGATGAAATCGATCTCAGGTGGTTTTAAGGCCGCGCCCTCGGGCGCGAAATCCTTCGGACCCACCCGGTCCCCGATCCGCGGCACAAAGCGGCCGACGAATCGCTTACGTAATCTGTGCCACCCGACAAGGAAGCGCTATTCCCTGCCCAGCGGCTTAGGGCTGCGTTCAGTTTACAAATCGTCTCGCCCTCACGCTCATCGCCAGCCCCAGGCCCAGGAACGTGAAGAGCAAGGACGAGCCCCCCTGACTCATGAGCGGCAAGGGGATACCGGTAATCGGGAACACCCCGATCAGCATCCCGGTGTTGATGACAACCTGGAAGAACAAGACGGAAGCCAGGCCCACCAGCAGGAATGCTCCGGCACGGTCTGCCGCCATTTGTGCTCCATCGAGCAAACGCAGGAGCAGCGCAAAATATAGCAGCAGGACAAACAGGGTACCGATGAATCCCTGTTCTTCGGCGAAAGCGGCGAAAATGGAATCTGCGTGCGATACAGGAATAAAGCCCAGCCGGCTTTGGGTTCCGTTGCCCATGCCCTTTCCCCAAAAACCACCTGAGCCGATGGCAATCTTGGTTTGGGTCACTTGGTAGCTGGAGCCTTGGGTGTTCTGTGAGGGGTGCAGGAAAGTCATCAGCCTCTCGCGTTGGTAGGGTCTAAGGAAGTTCCAGCCCACTGGCAAGGCGAGGATTCCGACCAGGCAAAGTACCACGATATGCTGCCAGCGGATTCCGGCGAAGAGAACACCCGCGATGATGATCGGAAGGAATGTCAATGCTGTGCCCAAGTCGGGCTCCAGAGCCACTAAGCCTGCCGGTACTCCGGCCAGAATTCCAAGCTTTACCAAGTCCCCCCAGGTAACGGCCTTCGTCCGCCGGTCGGCGAAGTAGGCAGCCACCACTAGTATTATAATCAACTTAGCGATTTCTGACACTTGGAAACTCATGCCGCCCAGTTGCAGCCACCGGCGCGTGCCGGCAATCGAGTGGCCGGCAATCAAAAGCCCCGCCAGAGCCACGACGGAAGCCATGTAAAGCCAGGGCGTTTGCTCCAAAACCAGCCGATAGTTGAGTCGGCTTGCGGCTAAGGCCAAGACGCAGCTTAGAATGATCCAATAGATTTGCTTCTTGTACTGACCCGCCAGGGGTGAGTGGATGGTGGTGCTATAGATCTCCACGACACCAATGGCGGCGATCAGCAGCGCAAGCCCCAATAGGAACCAGTCAACGTCGTTCAATCGGAAGAGCTTACGCAATTCTTGATCCTCTCTTACCGCCCCGCCGCGGGGGTTGGCTGCTGCAGCGAGGGGTTCGGTCGTAACTGGCTGAGCACCCGCACCTGGGTCTCCATCTGGTTTGCGGGAGGTTTGGGGCCAAGCTTCTTGTCAAAATAGGCCTTGATGACGTCGCGCGCAATGGGGACTGCGACCGTGGAGTGCTCACCTCGTATCACCAGTGCCGCGACGACGATTTCCGGCTTGTCTGGCGGTGAATACCCTACAAACCAGGCATTGTTGTTGAATTCGGCTTTCTTTGCTAACTGCTGCAATGCTGTGCTGACCACCTGTGCGGTGCCGGTCTTGCCGGCGATCTCGATTCCCGGGCAGCGCGCGGCGGTGCCTGTCCCGCCGCCTTCGTTCACCACGCCCCACATGCCCCACTTCAGCGCCGCCACGGTTTCGTCGCTGAGGGGGAAGTCGCGGGCGGGTTTGTCTGGTGGATCGACGCCCAGTGCCCGCAACTGGTCACTGAACGCCAAATGGGGCCGGTGGAAGGCCCCGCCCGTGGCGATCCCCCCAATCAGGTAAGCCAACTGTAGGGGGGTGACGGAGACGGCGCCTTGGCCAGTGGCCACCGAAATCGTCTCGCCCGCCCACCATTTACGCTTGAAGGCCCTTTGCACCCAGGCGGGTGACGGAATCAGCCCCGACGCCTCCCCGGGCAGGTCGACACCTGTCGGCACGCCAAGGCCCAGGCGGGTGGCGAAGTAGTCAAGCTTCTCGATTCCCAGCAGCTTCCCCAAAGTGTAGAAGTACACGTCACACGATTGACTGATGGCGCGGTGCAAGTCTACTGTGCCGTGGCCCCGGTGTTTCTCCCACACCCAATCGTGGTAGAGGTGGCCGTAGATGGTGACCTCGCCCGCGCAGTGCAGGGTAAAATCGGGCTTAATGACGCCTGTCTCAAGTGCTGCGGCGGCCGTGACGACCTTGAACACCGAACCCGGTGCGAGCTGCGCTTGGATGGCCTTGTTCATGAGCGGTTTCAGCGGGTCATTGGTGAGCCGGTTCCATTCTTTCGGGTCGATGCGCGTGGCAAAGCTGTTGGGGTCGAACGACGGGTGGCTGACCATGGCCAGGACTTCACCCGTGCGTGGGTTGATCGCCACCACTGCGCCCGCACGATCGCCGAGTGAAGCCTCCGCTGCCATCTGCAGGTCCTGGTCGAGGGTGAGGCGCAGATCGTTTCCCGGCAGGGCGTTGATGGTCGTGAGCGAGCCCATTTCCTGCCCGCGGCTGTTCACCACCACGCGCCGCATGCCGTCGCGGCCAGAGAGAATCTGGTTGTACTCGCCCTCGATGCCGAACTTGCCCACCACGTCGCCAGGCTTGTAGGATGAGCCGGGCTTGGCAATCATTTCCTCCGTAACCTCGCCCACGTACCCCAGCAGGGCGGCGGCCACCTCGTGCTTGGGATAGAGCCGTTGCTGGACTTGGATCAGATCGAGTTCCGGGTACTCCAGGCGGTGGGACTCGACGAAGGCAATGTCCTCAAGCGTGGCGGCTTGCTTCAGCAGCACAGGCTGGAAACGCGGCAGCTTCGCGGTGCGCTCCATGAGGTGTTGGAGTTCGACGGGGTCGAGTTGCAGACCGCGCGCGATGCCCCCCACGCGCTCCGGCGCCAGGGTTGCCGACGACTCGCGCATCAGCAGCACGCTGAAGGCCGGGAAGTTGTCAGCCAACACGCGGCCTTCGCGGTCCAGAATGCGGCCGCGCGGCGCGATCACGGGCAGGTTGCGGATGCGGTTGCGCTCGGCCTGGTCCATATACTGCTGGCGCTGCCCGATTTGCAGTCGCCAGTACCCAATCAGCAAGCCGAGGAAGCTTGCCGCGATGACATACTGAAGGAGAGCAATCTTCCAGGCGGGAGGACGTTCGTCACTTGGAAATCGGACTTCCATTCTTGTACATGCTGCCGAGGCCGAAGCGCGCTGCCTGAGCTCGACTTTCCTATTCAGTTAACCACGTGAAGCCGCGGCCCCCTGCCGGGTCCCCGCGCTTCGCTCACACCATGACCGTAGCACACCGCGCCGGTCAAAACAAGGAAAGAGCGCGGGCCCCCGCTTGTCTTGACCCCTTCGCAGGGTCTGTGCTAGCTTGGCTGCTTTGCATGGGTAGCATATCTTGAGTGGCGGAATCAACTTGATCGCGCCGTCAGGAGTGGCGCTGAAGCGCACGGCGCTGAATGCTGTCCATCGGGCAGCCGGCGCCAGGATGGTGGACTTCTGCGGCTGGGACTTGCCGGTCGAGTATTCCGGCATTACCCGCGAACACCTCGCCGTGCGCACGGCCGCCGGGATCTTTGACGTGAGCCACATGGGGGAGATTGAAGTTCGCGGACCGGGGGCATTTGGGCTTCTCCAATACGTCACCTCCAACGACGTCGCGCGCCTGCAGGACCATCAGGCCCAATACAGCGCGCTGATGCTTCCCAACGGAAGCGCCGTCGATGATTGCGTGGTTCACCGATTCGCCCCGGACCACTACTTTCTCTGCGTAAACGCTGCCAATACCGACAGAGACTTCGATTGGATCGTTCAGCACAATTCCTTTGGCGCCGAGGTGCGCAACGTTTCCGCGCACTACTCTCAGCTTGCCCTGCAGGGCCCACGCGCCGTGGAGATCCTGGCGAAAGTCACAGAGCCTCACCCGGCGGACTTGAAGTATTACTGGTTCCGCGCTGCGCGTTGTTGCGGCGTCGAGGGAATTCTGGCGCGCACGGGCTACACGGGCGAGGACGGCTTCGAGTTCTATTTCCCGCCTGATCCCTCAGCGCAGGTGTGGACCGCTCTGCTGGAAGCGGGCGAGGCTGAAGGGCTGATTCCGGCAGGCCTCGGCGCGCGCAACACACTGCGGTTGGAAGCGGGATTCGCACTCTACGGACACGAGCTCGACGAGGAAACCACGCTTCTCGAGGCCAACCTCGGCTGGATCGCGAAACTCGCGAAGGGCGATTTCCTGGGCCGGGACGTCCTGCTCAAGCAGCGCGACCAGGGAGTGCGGAAGAAACTCATCGGGTTTGAAATGATGGACCGAGCGATCGCGCGCGATGGATACGGCGTTTGCATTGAGGGCAAGGCCGTCGGGAAAGTCACCAGCGGCTCGCCCGCACCCTTTCTCAAGAAGAACATAGGTTTGGCATACGTGCCGCCTTCTGGTGCCGAGGTGGGCCGTGAAATTCATATTGCCATCCGCGGGAGACTCGCGCCCGCGCGGATTGTCTCACTACCTTTCTATAAACGTCCGAAGTAGGAAAAGGAAGTTCGACCCGAGTTTCCTTCAGCTTGCTGCCCTCGCCGGAGTGGCGCCTAGGACCACGCAGCGGGGACGGCCTAAACACAAGGGAGAACAGTTCCCCATGTACCCTCCAGAATTCCTTTACAGCAAAGAGCACGAGTGGATCCGGGTGGACGAGTCCGTGGGAACGATCGGTATCACCGATTACGCCCAGAAGGAGCTGGGCGACGTCGTCTTCGTGGAACTCCCCAAGCCCGGCGATCACGTGACAGCTTCAGAGTCCTTCGGGACCGTCGAGTCGGTCAAAGCGGTTTCCGAAATCTACTCCCCGGTAAGCGGCGAGATAACCGCCGTCAACAGCAAGCTCCAGAACGACCCGGAGTTGCTCAACGCCGATCCTCACGGCGACGCCTGGTTGATCCGAGTTCGGCTCGCCGATCGCGGTGAGATCGACAAGCTGATGACTGCGGATGAATACGAGGCGTACATCCAGCAGAAAAAGGCCCTTTGATGCGCTACTTGCCGAACTCTCCTGCCGACCGGCAAGCCATGCTCCGGGCCACAGGAAATACCTCTATCGATGAACTTTTCGCGCAGATCCCCGCTGAGCTGAGGTTCCGCGGAAAGCTGAATCTTCCCGGGCCCCTCTCCGAGGCCGAAATCCTGGAGTTCTTCCGGCAGGCGGCAAGCGAGAGCAGCCGCGAGCACGTTTCCCTGCTGGGCGCAGGAGCCTATTCGCACTATCGCCCGGTGGTCGTCGATGCCCTGCTCTCCCGCAGCGAGTTCTTCACAGCATACACACCTTACCAGGCTGAAATCGCTCAGGGGACCTTGCAGGCGATGTTCGAGTTCCAGACGCTGATGGCGCAGCTTACGGGCCAGGAAGTCAGCAACGCTTCACTCTACGACGGCTCAACCGCAACCACGGAAGCCGTCCTGATGGCCTTACGCGTCACTCGCCGTCATCGCGTGGTGCTGGCCCGAACGCTTCACCCGGAATATCGCCAAGTTCTTCACACGTTCGTGCGGCACCAGGACGTAAAGCTCACGGAGGTCCCCTACGCTGCCTCCGGCCGAATTGACTTGACCCAACTCGAATCCGTTGTGGACTCCGAGACGGCCGCGGTGGTGATCCAGTCCCCGAATTTCTTCGGGACTCTGGAACGAGGCTACGAGATCGCCCAACTTGCCCACCGCCACCATGCACTGCTGATCGTCGTCGTCACAGAACCGCTCTCTCTGGCCATCGTGAAGCCGCCCAGCGACGCCGATATTGTGTGCGGCGAGGCTCAGTCCTTCGGCGTTCCCGTGTCTTTTGGCGGGCCCTACGTGGGCTTCCTGACCACCCAGGAAAAACTCCTTCGTCAGATTCCGGGGCGTCTGGTCGGCCAGACAGTTGACACCGAAGGCCGGCGCGGCTTCGTGCTGACCCTCGCCACACGCGAGCAACACATTCGGCGAGAAAAGGCCACATCGAATATCTGCACGAATCAATCGCTCTGCGCGCTCGCGGCAACCATCTACCTCAGCCTGCTGGGCAAGGCGGGATTGAAACTGCTCGCCGAGCAGAACCTCGCGAAGGCTCATTACGCCGCCGAGCAGCTCCGGGGAGTCCCGGGAGTTGAAGTGCCCTTTAGCGGCGCGCGCTTCAATGAGTTCGTCATCCGGGTTCCGGGCGATACCGACCACCTGCTGGAGGAGATGCGGCGGGAAAAGATCATCGGCGGCCTGCATCTGGAAAAGCTCTATCCGGGACTGAAGAACCATCTCTTGATGTGCTTTACCGAAACGGTGAGCAAGGCTGCAATTGACCGCGTGGTGGAAGCGTGTCGTCAATTTGCCACCAACCCCCGGCTCGCCGCTCAGACATCGAAGCCAGACGCCACGCCGGCACGCCGCAAGTCGGTGCGAAAACACAAGAGCCTCAACTGAGCGCCATCGCTGGGCCGGCCGCAAGACCAGATCACCATGGAGAATCGAATTCGCGAAGCTCGACCCCACGTCACCCGCAATGAAGCGCTGATCTTCGAACGGAGCTCTCCCGGCAAGGTCGGCGTCGAGTTCGCGCCCCTTGACGTCCCCGCCGTGTCTCCCGCCGACCTGCTGGGCGCGGATTTCGTGCGCGCCGAAATCGACGGCTTCCCGGAGGTTTCCGAACTCGAGGTCATCCGCCACTTCACGCGGCTTTCCACGTGGAACTATGGCGTGGACACAGGGCTTTACCCGCTGGGTTCCTGCACGATGAAATATAACCCGCGCATCAATGAAGTGGTGGCGCGGCTGGAAGGCCTGGCGACCGACCATCCCTACACCCCGGAAGAATTGGCCCAAGGCTGTTTGCGGGTTCTGCACGAGACCGCTCGCTGTCTCCTGGAAATTACCGGGATGGATGCCATCTCGCTGCAACCCGCCGCCGGCGCCCAGGGAGAGCTGACCGGCATCCTGATGATCCGCGCCTGCCTCACCGAGCGCGGCAATCCCCGCAAGTACATCCTGATTCCCGACTCCGCGCATGGCACGAACCCGGCCAGCGTGGCCACTACTGGCTACGAGGTCCGCAACCTCAAGTCGAATGAGCGCGGTTGCGTTGACCTTGCCGACCTCGACCGCGCGATGGATGCCGACGTGGCAGGATTGATGCTGACCAATCCCAACACTCTGGGGATTTTCGAATCGGATATCCACAGGATTGCGGAGATCGTTCATGCCCAGGGCGGCCTCGTCTACATGGACGGCGCCAACCTGAATGCGCTCGTGGGTGTGGCGCGGCTGGGGGATTTCGGCGTCGACGTGATGCACCTGAACCTGCACAAGACCTTCTCGACGCCGCACGGTGGTGGCGGTCCGGGCTCGGGTCCGGTGGCCGTGAAGAGAATTCTGGAGCTGTACCTTCCCTCCCCCGTCGTGGAGGAATCGCCGGAAGGGAAATTCCGCCTAAACTACGACCGCCCCCGGAGCATCGGGCGCGTCCGTGCCTTTTATGGGAATTTCGGGATGGCGGTTCGAGCCCTCGCCTACATCCTGGCCAAGGGACCGGAAGGACTGCGGCAGACCACCCAAGACGCCGTTCTGAACGCGAACTATGTGCGCAGCCGTTTACGGGACTCCTACGACCTCCCGTATGACCAGCCCTGCATGCACGAGTGTGTTTTCTCGGATCGGCGCCAGGCCGCGAAAGGCGTGCGCACCGGCGATCTCGCCAAGCGCCTGATCGATTACGGATTCCATCCCTACACGACGGCGTTTCCTCTGATCGTGCCGGGCGCACTGATGATCGAGCCCACCGAGAGCGCCAGCAAGGAAGAGTTGGACGCCTTTATCGACGCGCTTCAGTCGATTGCGCAGGAGGTCGAGGAAGATCCGCAATTCGTTCTCAAGGCGCCCTACACGACACGCGTCACCCGCCTCGATGAAGTCGCCGCCGCCCGCAAGCCGGTGCTCCGCTGGAAGCCGCAGCGGTGAATCCTACGCCCACGCTGGCAGGCATCAAGGCGTGATGCTTGACTTTCTAATGCGGGTCGCACCGCTGCCCGTTCGAAGAGAAAGGCCCGGTCGAGTAGGAACCCGTCTATCCTCCGCTTTTTCATCAACATAATGGCCTCATTGGGCCTGACATTCTGCAAGTTATTTATTTTCTGTAAGATATTGGCATGGCGTAGAGACGGTGGGCCTTTTAGCGGTTCCGGGGCTCTGAACTCATCCTATCTCTTGCATTTTCATCAACATATTGGCCTAAAAGATAAGCTCTTTATCTTGATTAAGATATTGGCATTATGACAGTTTGTATATTCTCTCCCTTTATTTTCAATAAGATATTGGGAGCAACCTTCATTTTTGACATCTCTTTGGGTGCGGGTGGCCTGTTTGATTTTCATCAATAAATTAGCAACCACCACATGCTTGCCGCCCGCGCGCCCGCGAAGGTTCGCCAAGTCTTTCCCGCGAAAGCGGGAATCTACGTGCCCCGGCGGCGTTGATCGGGATGCGCGAACCCCCTTCGGCCACCCCGCGCAGGCGGGGGTCCACTGCCGCCGCTGTCTGGATTCGCGGGAATGACCACGTTGGACGAAGAGGGGCGGTTCCCGATGAGATCGGGACAAGTCGCGAACCGCGTTCGGCCCCATTGCCCACTGTTCTAGACTAGGGCCATGCGCCGGGGTTTGTCAACAGGGTTAATATGCTTATGGCTACCGGTAGGAAAAATCTTTTAGGGAGGGCGTCTAACTGTCCGAACCGCGTGCCGCCCGCAAGCAAACGTAGCAGCGGCCCTACAGGACCCCCGTCATGTTTGGTTGCGGCCGAAGGCCGGGCTGCGCTACCACGCGGGTACAAATTCCGTTCTCTTGGACCCCGATGTCCGAAAGGCCTTCCGCAGTAGGGGGACGGCTTGCCGTCCCCTTCGTGTACATTGCCGCCGAACCAAGAAGGGTAGGGCAACCTGTCCCGGCGAAGTCGGGAGCCCTACCCCTACTTGGTGATCGAGTTGCGCAAGATGGGAAGGTCCAAGCGCAGAGATTACAGTTCGAACGGCGCGTGAGGTCCTGTAACCCAGAGCTAGCCACGGTCACTTCGCCTTTGGAATTGACTCTGGGTTCGTCATCGAAGGAAATGCCCATGGTCACGAGGGGTCGCCGCGACGACACCGTGGCTCCAGATTAGGTTTTTTGACTTCTACTTGGAGATGTATTGACATGCGCGGTTCTCACCCCTAACATTGACATCGGCCACCACGCCGAACCCAAAGTTCGGAGAGCCCAGCCTAGGCAGGCTGGATTTTCTATTTATGGGTAGTGTCCCATGCCGCTCAAACCACCCAAACATAGGTTTGCATTCCTGCGCCGCCGTAAGCTAACTTGCTTGGATTGTGGTTTCCTTACGATTGAAGGGCGCGAACTCTCGGAGGCAGAACGCATCATGCTTGGGACGCGAGGGGTCTCAGCAGTTATGCCCGCCAACCCTGAACTAACTCGTTGCGCCAGGAGTCGTTGGACAGAGTATGAGCTGACTTACCCCAGCAACTCGCTGGACGGAGTTTTCGAAGTGATTGACCGCCCAAGGGAAGGATGCCCAGAATTCTTGCAGCATGAGGGTGGATATACGCCCGCCCAACATTTTGAACTCCAGGAACAAAGAAGGCGAGAACGACATGAATGGAGAATTGCGAGGCTCGGTTTCTTCGGTGGTGTCCTTGGTGCCTTCATTGGAAGCTTTCTACGTGATATACCGCACTGGGTAGTCTCCCTGTGGCGATTGATCGTAAAACCTTAGCAACGCTCTTTTCACCCACTACCAAGAACAAGGGGAGAGTTTGAGCGAGCGCGGACCGCGTGGAGAGGTCCGCGGCTCTTACCAGGAACAATCCCCACAACGAAAAGCCGCGGACCTAAGAAACCAGGTCTGATGCACTCCCCGCTCGTCATGGATTCACCTGCCGCAACAGGCGGTCGTAATTATACTTATATTTCGCGTTCTTGGGGTTGAGCATGTAGGCCGCACGGAATTCCTCCAGAGCGCCCCGCCGGTCGCCTTTCACCTCCAGTGCGACCCCGAGGCCGGCGTGCGCCAGGTCATTATTGGGGTTCAAGCGCAGCGCTTCGCGCTCTTCAGTGATCATTCCATCCCAGTCACCCTTCTGTCCGAGCGCGAGGCCAAGGTTGAGGTGCGCACCCTCGCTCTTCGGGTTCAGGCGCAGCGCTTCGCGTTCTTCCGCGATCTCTCCATCCCAGTCCCCCTTGCTTCCGAGCGCGCAGCCGAGGTTGTAGTGCGCCAGGTCATTATTGGGGTTCAAGCGCAGCGCTTCGCGATATTCCGGGATTGCGCCATCCCAGTCACCCTTCTTTTCGAGCGCCCTGCCGAGGACGTAGTGCGCCAGGTCATTATTGGGGTTCAAGCGCAGCGCTTCGCGTTCTTCCGCGATCGCCCCATCCAAGTCGCCCTTGTTCGCAAGCGCCCTGCCGAGGTTGTAGTGCGCCACGTCATTATTGGGGTTCAGTCGCAGTGCCTGACGGTACTCCGCGATCTCGCCGTCTGCATCGCCCTTGCTTCCGAGCGCGAAGCCGAGGTTGGCGTGCGCCTCGGCATAATTGGGATTTAGGCGCAGCGCCTCGCGGTATTCCGCGATCGCCCCGTCAAGATCGCCCTTGTCTTGGAGCGCCACGCCGAGGTTGACATACGACTGAACAACGGTCGGATACAGGCGCAGCACCTCACGGAACTCTGCAATCGCCCCGTCAAGATCGCCCTTGTGTCCGAGCGCGAAGCCGAGGTTGGCGTGCGCCGAGTAATCATTGGGGTTCAAGCGTAGCGCCTCGCGGTATTCCGCGATCGCCCCGTCAAGATCGCCCTTGTCTTGGAGCGCGAGACCGAGGATGTTGTGTGCCCTGTCACTATTCGGGTTGAGGCGGAGCGCCTCGCGTTCTTCCGCTATCTCGCCGTCCCAGTCGCCCTTGTGTCCGAGCGCGAGGCCGAGTTCGATGTGCGCCGTGTCGTCATTCGGATTCAAGCGTAGCGCCTCGCGTCCTGCGGACTCGGCTTCATCCCACTTGTTCTGCCAAAACAGGATATCGGCCAGGCTCACATATAGGTCGGCATTTTGAGAGTCAAATAGCAACGCCGCCCGATATTCCTGTTCAGCCTCTGCATACTGCCCTTTCTTCGCGAGTTCCGCCCCTCGCGCCACGTGTTGCCGCACCTTGGCTTGCCGCGCCTGCGCCGCCGCATCAACGGTCACGGGCTTCGTCACCTTGGCGCTCTGGAGCGCGGTAATTAGTTCGTCTTCGCCACCAGCCAAGCGGACTTCCTGGAGGTAGTCATCCGTGGGCTCAAAATCGATGCCGCGTTCCTGGACCAGCATGGTGACTCGGTGGCTCGGCACTTCGCCCACCAGCAAGGCGAAGACCTGTACTTGGTTCAGCGGCTTCTTCGGTGCTGCGCCTGTCGGCTGGGGGTGCTTGGCCGCGCGCAGAGCCTTAAGAAATGCCTCGCTCGCACCTGCGGCCTTGAGGCTTTGGAGAAAATCTTCCGCCGGGGCGAAATCAATCCCGCGCTGCTCGATGGCCTTGGCTCCGGTCTCATCGCCGAGTCCCTCCCGCACCAAGCCTTGCACTTGATCCTGGGTCAAAGGCTTCTGCTGCGCCCGCGCGGGCAGGGCAAGAACTACCGCGATCAACAAGAGAATCACAAGCGGCGGGAATCTCATTTGCACCTCCCGAAAGCAGGGGCCGCTCTGGCAGGTTACGCGCATTGTACCACGAGGGCCGAACTACTTGGCGCGGCGCGTGGCCAGTCAGATACGCCCCGAAAAGCGGGTGGGCGCTGGATTCCCGCTTTCGCGGGAATGACACCATGGGGGCATGCGGGCAGAGCCCACGGCCGAGGAATGCGGCACCCTCAGCCCGCAGGGCGGAACGGTCAAACCTCTTCGAGTCGCCCTCGTGGAACCAATAGCTTACCCTCCATCGAGTTCGCCCCCACCAGATGTAGGGGTTAAAAACCTCTTATACCCCGCGATCTTGTGGTTTTCCCTTTACAAGGCCGACGCGGTATGCTAATTATTCATCGAACTTGTGGGGGGTCCTCGCATCAAACTTATTGCATGCGCCAGAGCGGATGATTGGGCCTTGGGCGGCTTGGGCAAGAAGGGTGCAATTTGTATAAGCTGAAGAAACTCGAACTGCTCGGCTTCAAGTCCTTCGCGGACCGAACGCGCCTGGCATTCGCCGACGGCATCGCGACGATTGTCGGACCGAACGGGTGCGGGAAGTCCAATCTCTCGGACGCCATCACCTGGGTGCTCGGCGAACAGAGCGCGCGCCTGCTGCGCGGCGAGCGCATGGCCGATGTGATCTTTAATGGCACCGGCACGCGCCCTCCCACCGGCATGGCGGAAGTGAGCATGACGCTCGTCGATCCGGAATATAGCGAGACAGGGTTGACGGAAGAAGAGGAGCCTGCCGACGAGAGTGAAACCTCCCCCGCGGAACCCGCCGGCATCGAGCCTGACGCCTCGGGCGATGGAAATGGGAACGGCAACGGCACGGGAGCGCCGGCGCGGAAGTTTCGCCACCGCGCCGGTGAAATCACCGTCACGCGGCGGCTTTTCCGGTCGGGGGAGAGCGAATACCTGATCAACGGCGATCTCTGCCGCTTGCGCGATATTCAAGATTTGTTCATGGGGACCGGACTGGGTCCCGAGTCCTACGCCATCATCGAACAAGGACGTATCGGGCAAATCCTCAGCTCGAAACCCTCCGACCGCCGTCTGATCCTGGAGGAAGCCGCGGGTGTGTCGAAATTCAAAACGCGCAAGCGGTTGGCCGAGGCGAAGCTCGAGTCGTCCCGACAGAACCTTGCGCGCATCGCCGACATCCTGGAAGAAGTCACCAAGCAGGTGAACTCGCTGAAGCGCCAGGCTTCGAAGGCGCGGCGCTACCGGGAACTTCATGAGGAACTGCGCGGCCGGTTGAAGATCGTCCTGACTTCCCGCCTGAAGGCGCTGGAGGCTGGGTTCCAGCGGCTACGCGCAGAACTCGCCCAGGTGCAGGAAGCCTGCCAGGCTGCGGCTCACGAACTCGAGGCGCTGGAACATGAGCAGAAAACCGCCACCGAGCGGTATGAGGAACTCGAGAACCAGCTCACCCAGTGCCGCGAGCGGTTGTCGCAGGGCGACCTGGAACGCGAACGATTGCTCTCGCGCCTCGAGCAAGTAAAACAGCAGGCCGCGAACCTGGAAGCGCGCACGGAGGAAGCGGGGAACGAGAGTTCAGCCCTTCAGGCTCAGCTCGCGTCTGTCGAGCAGCAAGCCACGGAGCGCACTCAGCAGGTGGAGCAACTGCAGCAGGAGTGGGCCGCAGCGAAAGACACCCTGGCACAGATCTTGCTGCGTCAGGAGGATCTGAACTTCCAGCTCAGCGTCGCCGAGCAGGACGTCGAATCCTGCCGCCAGTCAGTGCTCGTAGCCGTCAGCCATGCGGCAGAGCTTCGCAATCAGCTCGTGCAAGCGGAAGAGGCGGGACTGTCGATCGAGCGCCAGGCGGCTCGCACCGAGACGGAGAAGTCCCGCGTCGAGGCCGAGCATCTTCGGCTCGCCGCGGAACTCGACGCTTACATCTCCGAGCATCAGCGCGATGCCACCGCGCTCGTTGAGCTCGCGCAATCCGTTTCGCAAACCACCCAGGACCTCGAGCAGGCGCGAAGCGAGGAAATCTCCCGGCGCTCGCAAGTCGAAGCCCTGCGGCAGGAGTATTCCGGCAGCAAGGCGCGCAAGGAAGCGCTGGAGGAATCCCTGGCGCGTCACGCGTACAGCACGGAGAGCGTGCGCCGCCTGCTCTCCGGCGAGATCCCGACGAACGGGCATCAGTTCCGGCCTCTGGGACTGCTGGCGGATTTTGTGGAAGTTTCGCCGGGTTACGAAGAAGTGGTGGAGGAGTTCCTCAAGCAGGAACTCGAGTGCGTGGTCGTCGAGCAACACGCGCAGGCGCGCTCCGGAATCGCTTTGCTCCAGAGCGAAGGCACGGGGCGCTCGACCTTCTTCGTGACGCATTTGCCCTCGGGTGGGCACGCGAGCGGCAGCGGCGACTCGCCGTTGCCGAACGAGCGGGGCATCGTGGCTGCCGTCCGAGAGCTGGTGCACTTCGAGGCCAAGTTGGGCTTGAACGGCGATGTCGCGTTGCCGGCCCTGGCGAATGCCTACTTGGTGGAAGATGATGCCGCCGCCGAACGCCTGGCGAGCGCCTATCCTGGCTGCCACTTCCTGACCGCGACCGGCGCGCACTATCACCATCGGCTGGTTTCCGGGGGTAAGGGGTCGAGCGCCGGGCCGCTGGCCTTGCGGCGGGACTTCCGCGAGCTGGAGCGGCGAACGTCCGAACTGGCAGCGCAGATCAAAGCCAGCGAGGCCGCTCTGGCGGAAGCCGAAGAGAGGGCAAAGCGCCTGGACGCGCAACTGAAGAGCCTGGCAAGCAGCAGGCTTGAGGCGGAGAAGAAAGCCGTCGTCGCCGATGAGAAGCTTCGCCAAACGCGCGAGGCCTGCGACCGCGCCCGCCAGCAGGTCGAGACGCTCCGCTCCGAAGCCGCAGTGCTGCAGCGTGAACGTGCCAGTGTGGAGGAACGGCAGGCGAACTTGCGCGCGGAACTGGAAACTGCCGGGCAGGCGAAAACTCAGCGCGAAGAGGCGATCACGCTGGCCACTAAGCGAGCGCGTGAGCTGCGCACGGAATTGGACCGGCTGGCGCAGGAAATCGCCGACGCGCAGTCCGCGACTCGAGCCTTGGAGGAGAGAACGCGCGCGGCGGAATCGGAAGCCGCGCGGCTCCAGGCCGCCGCGGATGATTTGCGCAACCGCATCGCACGCTTGGCCCAGCAGACGGAAATCTGGCGGCAAGAACGCGAGCGCCTGGCGCAGGAGAGCGAGACCCACCGACTCCGCTGGGAACAACTCCAGGTCGAGCTGGAGGCGGCGCGAATCGAGCTGCACAGCCTCGAGGAGGAATCCCGGGCGCTCAAAGTTCAGCGCGATACGCTCGGCCCCCAGGTGGACGCGGCGCGTGCGGAGCTCGACGCCCGGCGCGAAAAGCGCTCCGAAGCCGAGGTGGCGCTAGCGCGCGCGGAATCCGACTACGCGCATCATTCGCAGCAGTGTCGCGATGAGTTGAACGCCGATCCCGCCACACTCCTCGCGGAATTGACGACCGAATCCGTTCTGGCAGGCGAGGCGCTGCAAATTGCGGAAGAAGAAATGCGGCAGCTAAAGACGCGCATCGAGAATCTGGGGCCCGTCAACATGATGGCATTGGAAGAACTGCAGGATGCCGAAGAGCGACTGACCTTCCTCGACACTCAACGCCAGGATCTGCTCGCTTCCATCGAGGACACTACGCAGGCTATCCGGGAAATCGATCAGGTCTCTCGGCAGCAGTTCCTGGAGGCGTTCAAAGCCATCAACGCCAACTTCGCGGAATCCTTCCGGGTCCTGTTCGGCGGTGGCATCGGCGAGATGCGGCTGGCGGACGAGAGCGACGCCGACAGCGGTATCGACATCGTTGCGCAGCCGCCCGGAAAGCGTCTGCAGAACGTGCTGCTCCTTTCGGGCGGCGAGAAGGCTCTGGTCGCCCTCGCCCTGCTCATCGCCATCTTCCGTTACACCCCCAGCCCCTTCTGCATCCTCGACGAAGTTGATGCTCCGCTCGACGAGTCGAACATCGATCGTTTCACCCACATGATCCAACAGATGAGCCGCCACACGCAGTTCATCCTCATCACCCACAACAAACGCACCATGGAAATCGCGCAAGTGATGTACGGCGTCACCATGGAAGAGCCCGGCGTTTCCAAGCTCGTCTCCGTGCGCTTTGACGCGTTCGCCCGCGAGCCCGTCGCGGTGCCCGCCTGAATCGCCTGCGGGGATCGTCGGCTTCTTTCTTGCAGTGCGATGCAGCGCCCCGTCCCATCCGCATTTCATGTTGCGCGGCTAGCCTGCTCTCACCCTGCCGTTAGTTGTCAGTGCGCAAATTCGGCGGACGCTTTTTCCGTTGACAACCTTTCCGGTTGTTTTAGAATGTCGGTTGCTCTGATCCAACACCCATGCAATCCACGGGACACTCAGTTCTTCTTGAGACGCATCTGCCGGGGATCAAGCTCTTCTCAAGGGGCAAGGTCCGGGACGTCTACGAGCTCGGTGACAAGCTACTGGTCGTCGCCACGGACCGCCTCTCTGCCTTCGACGTCGTGATGCGCGAGGGCATTCCGGACAAGGGTCGCGTGCTGACGCAGCTTTCCTGTTTCTGGTTCGATTTCATCAGAGATTGGATTCCCCACCATTTCATCACGGCCCGGGTGACCGACTATCCGCGCGAACTGCACGCCTTCACGGACCAGCTCGAAGGCCGCTCAATGCTCGTTGAGAGGGCACAGCCCTTCCCGATTGAGTGTGTGGTGCGCGGGTATTTGGCGGGGTCAGGGTTGAAAGAATATCAGGCAACGGGAAGCGTGTGCGGCATCAGGCTTCCCTGGGGCCTGCGCGAGGCTTCGCGACTGGAAAGCCCCGTTTTTACGCCTGCCACGAAGGCACAGACCGGCCACGACGAGAACATCACCTGGGAGGATATGGTCTCGCGAATCGGGAGAAAGGCCGCCGAAAAACTGTGCGAGTTGAGTTTGGGGCTTTACAGCAAAGGGCGGGAATACGCCGAGGGCCGGGGTATTCTGATTGCCGACACGAAGTTTGAGTGGGGACTCGAAGGCGACCGGATCATCTTGATCGATGAGGTGCTCACCCCTGACTCCTCACGATTTTGGCCACAGCAGGGATACGTGCCGGGCAAACCCCAGCCTTCGTTCGACAAACAATTCGTGCGCGATTACTTGGAGTCGCTCCACTGGAATAAGCAACCTCCGCCGCCTCCCCTTCCTCCCGAGCTGGTGGAGAGAACCAGTGAGAAGTACCGCGAAGCCTATCAGTTACTAACGGGACATTCCCTCAACTGAGGTAGGTCTGCCGCTGTTTACGAGCGCATTATGGCCACGTGGAACTGGCTGGATTGGATTCTTGCTGCGATTATCGTGGCTTCGGCTGTGACCGCCATGAGGAAGGGATTTGTCCAGGAGCTGATATCGCTGGCGTCCGTGGTGGTCGGGCTCGTCGTGGCGGCGATCGGATATCCCCGCGCCGCGCTATGGTTCGAGGACCTGACCAAGTCGCATGAAATCGCCCTCGGCCTGGGATTCCTGGTTCTGTTCCTCGGAACGCTGCTTGTCGGTGCGATCGTCGGTATGCTGGCGCGCAAGCTAATCGAGACCGCGGGAATCCAATGGTTCGATCGCTTCCTGGGAGGAATCTTCGGTCTCGTGCGCGGCGTGCTCGTGGACGCCATCCTGCTCATGGCCATGGTAGCTTTCGCCATCAAGCCGGACTCTGTGCGTCAATCAGCCCTGGTGCCCTATGTGACCACCGGGACGCGCGTCATTGCGTTTGTCATGCCGGGGAACCTGAAAGCGCAGTTCCGACTGGGTTTCCAAAAATTCCGCGAGTCGCTCATTCAGCACGAGAAGCGAGCGACAAAAGACTGAGCCACGGGCGAAACGAATTCTGCCTGACCGGAGCGCTGCCGTGAAAGATCAACTTGAATCCCTGCTTAACCAGATGATTGACCGGGGCATTCTCTTCACCGAGGCGGTCTCGGAGTTTGAGAAGCGGTTCATCAAGCGTATGCTTGAAAAGAATAACGGCAATCATTCCAAGACGGCCAAGGCTCTGGGCATTCATCGCAATACGCTAAGCCGGAAGGTGGGGGACCTCGAGCTTGACCACCGGCCGAAGCGTCGCCGGCGCACCTCCCGCTGACTGCAACTCTCGTCCTGCCGGGAAGATCAGCACTGCCCCAAGACCCCTCGGAAACAATCCTGGTTGCGTCGGCTTGCCTCACCTGAAGGGTCACGATCGGGCCTGGCTGTTTTCCCACAGAATTGCGCGCAACAGGTCCCGGGGGTTTCTCCTTGATCTTTTCGCTTAGAGAGAATCTAATTAATAACCAATTAAAGATGTCAAGTGATAGGCAATGCCTTTAGTGGGGTGGCGGCGGGAAAGTCCAGGCAGGGTCACCGGGCTTGACCCGGCGCCCTGCCCAGTTAGGAAAGCGCCTTTGTGCTTCGAGCCGTTACCTGCCGGTCAGTTATTCGTCGCCGGTTTATGCGTCGGGTGGTGCACCGGTGGCTTCGGCTTGGGTTTGACCTTTGGCTGGTCGGGAATCGCGTCGGGGTCAATCGTCCCCTCAATCGTCAGCACCAGGCTCGGAGTCGCCGTGTAAGCGGTGATTGTACCCTTGAAGCGCACCGGGTCGCCCGGGCTCAGGTTCTTCACGTTCGGTTGAGTGGTATCTTTCAGCTCAACATCGTATGTGCCAGCCTGAGCTTTCGACTGATCGAGGATGTCAATGCGCACCAAGTAGGTATTGGCGTCGGGACCTTTCTCCACGCTATCCACGAAGCCGCCCAATCCGAGGGGCTGGCCCTTCAGGGCATCCCAGTTTTTCTGAGCCTTCTCGCCGCCCAGCTTCAAGGGGAAAGTCATCTCGTTGAAAGCATCGATATTGGCATTGCCGGTCTTGGCGGGAACCTGCATGGGCGCTACCTTGAACCCCTCAGGAGGATTCACCGCGCTGGCCGCCTGCGTCACGACGTCGGCGAGTCCCTGATCGTTGCCGTGGTAATTGATGTAAGCGCGCTTCAGGAACTTATCGATGTCATCGCCGGCGGGATTCTTGGCAGCCTGGGCCAAGGCCACGGCGCGCGCAATATACCAGATCGCATGGTCGTAATCCGGCGGGGCTGAATACATATACGCCAATCCCAGCCGATAGAACGTGTAGACGTCGGTGGGATTGTCGTCTACCGCCGCTCGGAAGGCGGTAATCGCGTTCGCATAATCTTTCCGCTGCAGGGCCACGAAGCCGACAGCGCCGTTGAACACCGCGCGTTTTGGCTTCACGTACTGGCTGAACTGCTCATCGGTGACGTTGGCAGGCTTCTGAAGCTTCTGAAGCACGTCCAACCCGTGATGCGCATCGCTGTCAGCACGGGAGAGCTTGGAGGTAGCATCAGGGTCGTCCGCCTTGAAAACAAACGGGAAGACGTAGCTCAAGAAAGCCAGCGCGTCCAGGTTGTCGGGGTCGGCTTCCAGCACCTTCTTTCCGGCCTCGATGGCTTGGTCGCTCTTGCCAAGCTGGAAATAGGCCTGCATCTCGGTCAGGTAGGCACCCGACTTGAAATCGGAGCTCGAATACTTTTGGAGGAACGCCTCCGCAAGCGAAATCTTCTTGTTCAGATCCTTTTCCGTCATCATGGCGTTGAAGGCGTCATACTCTTCCCGACTTTTCCATTGCGGCTGCTTGGCCGCCTGGGGAGGCGCCTGCATATGGGTCACGGGGGTCAGCCCCACGGACCGGGCGGAGCGGCTCGCGACCTCGGCTGCAGCGGCACCGGCCGAAAGACTGACCAGCAAGGTGAGAGTCCAAAGCGCAGTCGTTTTCGTCATCGCACAGCTACCTCGATTCTGGAATTGTGATTCGTAGGTCACCTGGGCGCACCTATTATCGATCTTGCCAGGGACCCAAACGGGGCCCCCCGCGCACAAACCGCTAGTTGGATGACTTCCAATCCTACGGATGACGTATTCCAAATATCAAGTCTTGAGGGACTTTTCAAGCAAAATCTCACTGCACCGGCCAGTCTACCCCTTTTCGTCTCCTCCCCCTCGCTTAGATGCGAAAGCCCCCAGGCGTGGCTAAGCTCTAATTACTTGGCCAAGCCTGCGTGGGGGGGCGAGTCCCGTATCTGCCCTGGCGACTTCCGCGCATCACCATCAGGCACGAGCCACCCCTGCGGCGGGGCGCGCAACTGGCGCTCTCCCTTGCGCACCGGTGCCCGATCCTTCTAAAATCGCCCCGAGATGGCGGACGTTTCCCCTCGTCAAAGTCTCGAGCAGCGCGCCGAGCTAGCCGCCGCGGCCTCCTCGCGCGCCGAGATCGAGGGCTTTTTCAAAGAGACCGCGAAGGAAGTTCTGATCGCCCTAACGCGCAATCCTCATCTTCAGGAGCGCGACCTGCTCCGCCTGCTCGAACGCCGGGATCTGCCGCACGAGGTCGTTCGCGAGCTCGCCAATCGCCAGGAGGCCCGGCGCCACTACACCGTCCAGCTCGCCCTGGTACGGCATCCCAAAACCCCACGCCTTGTCTCCCTGCCTATCCTGAAGTTCCTTTACCTCTTCGACCTCGTGCGGGTCGCGGAGACCCCCGGCGTCCCCGCTGACGTCAAGATGGTCGCCGAAGAGACTGTCCTCAAGAGGCTCGACGGCATGCCGCGCGGGGAAAAAATCTCCCTGGCCCGGCGCGGCACCGGACGCCTCGCCGCGGGCCTCCTGATCAGCACCGACCCGGAACTGATTCGCGCCGCCCTCGACAACCCTTACCTGACCGAAGGCCATTTGCTCAAGGTCCTCGCCCGCGAAAACCTTCCGCCCGCCGTCGTGGAACTGGTGGCGGAGCACGAGCGCTGGTCGCACCACTACGATTTGCGCCTCGCCCTCATCCGCAACCCGCTTACGCCCTTCGCGCGGGTGCTCGCCTTCCTCCTCGAGATGGCCGTCACCGACCTGCGCGACATCTGCCTCGACCATCGCATGCCCGAGCCGGTGCGCAAGCACGTCGAGGCGCATTGCGCCGCCCGCCTCAACCAGCAACGCGGAGTCCCACCGCGCGAATGATGCTGCCCGCCGTTGCCGATTTGATTTTGGATTTTGGATTGGAGCTGGACACATGGTCGCGAAAGAGCAGGCCCGAATCAGAACCGTAGCGGGCAATCGCAAATCCAAAATGGCCGATGACCGGTGAGGGGTCTGGTCGCCGCAACACATGGCCCCTGACTCGCCTTCTTCTGCCTTCGCTCTGCGCTTTCCGCGTTCCGCCTTCTGCTTACTGTCATCTGCGGTGGCCGACCGACCGTCAAGCTGAATTCCACGGCACAGGTGACCACTAGCGCGGACGGGCCAAACAAGCGTAATATGTACCAGAGAATCATGATTACACGATTGCGAGTTCGGAATTTCAAGAGCTTGCGGGAAATCGACCTTCCCCTGGGCCCCCTTAACGTTCTCGTAGGGCCCAACATGGCGGGAAAGAGCAACATCCTTGACGTTCTTAGATTCCTCTTCCAGGTCTTCTTTCCGGAAGCAAACACGCAAGGCATATGGTACGCCCTCACCCAGAGAGGCGGACCGAGTGAAGTGCTTTGGAAAGGCGGCGAAGACAAGCTAATTGACATCGTTCTCGAAGGTGTCGATGACGAGGAGCCCGGTACTAGTTACAGATACGAGCTTCAGCTCATTGTAGGGGCTGGCAATTTCGTGGCTGTTCAAAACGAATCACTAAAACTCCTGCGCGGCGGAAAGGAAATCAACCTCCTTCGCCAGGAAGGGGGCTCACACCGCCTCGCAAACGCCGATGGAAAGGATTTAGGGGGTATCCCCTCATCTGGAGTATCAGCCCTCCAGCATGCGAGGCCAGATTGGGACGGCTACAAGCTGCAAGAATGGGTCAGGAACTGGCGGTTTTATCACCTAGTCCCGCCCCTCATGAAGCAGCCAAGCCAAATAGTATCCGGGCAACTGCTTGCGCCGGGCGGGGATAATCTCTCCGCTTGGCTAATGTGGATACAGACCCACTCTCCCGAAGCGTTCGGACGAATAAACGAAGTGTTATGCGACTTGTTTCCCGACATAATCCAGATGAAAACCATTCCCACGCGACATGGAACGGTACAACTAGAGTTCTCCGAGAATGGATTAAGGCGGCCCACCACAGTATGGCAAGCGTCCGATGGATTGGTGGTGCTCGCAGCACTCTTGTCGCTGATCTACGTTCCGGCCGAGCTCAGCGGAACTCTGTTTTGTATTGAAGAGCCGGAGAACCATTTGCACCCGAAGCTACTGGAGACGCTGGTCGCGTTGCTTCGACAGGTGCAGCAAGAGGTTCTTGACTCAAAGACACGCCTGACCCAAATCATAATTACGACTCAATCGCCTTACCTAGTAGACCAGATGTCGCTTGATGAGGTCATCTGGGTTGAAAAGAAGGATGGCCAGACAAGAGCGTACCGCCCCGCAGACAAAGAACACCTTAGAAAATTGGTCGAGGACAAAGAGCTCGGTCTCGGCGACCTTATGTTCACTGGCGCGCTCGGCGAAGAAAAATGAACATTGGGATTGTCGTCGAGGGCGAACGCGACGGAGCGGCTTACCCGGAATTGATCCGAAAAATCCGAAACGATGTCGACACCATCCTTGCGGAGCGTTGCGGGAATGACGTCAGGCTCATGAAGCAGTTTGTCGGGTGGCTGAAGCACTTTGAATGGCACGCAGAAATCTCAGTGGACAAAGCCCTCGTCATCAGGGACTCCGATTGCAGTGACCCAGTCGTCTGGGAAGCAAAGATGGGGCAGATTCTGGCGCAATCTCGGTTTGTTCCCAGCTTCCCGGTTCACTTTTATGCGACCAAATGCGAAATCGAAACTTGGCTATTGGCCGACGAGAACGCGATCAATCAAGTCGCTCACAATCGCGGGAAGCAGGGGTTGGTTTCAGAGGTTACAATCCCGCTCGAATCTCATAGGAACGCAGAGGAACTACTTCAAAAAGTCCTGTCAAAGGCGCGCCTGCCCGTTGACCGCAAGGTCTATCAAGAGATTGCCAGAGCTGCGAGTATTGAGCGGATAGCTGCGCGCTGCCCATACTTCCAGCACTTTGTCGACAATGTTCGCGCGTGCTGACTCCTGAGAACGCACGTTCGGGAAAGCAGGCAGCGGACGGACTCGATCAGCGCCCCGCCTTCTGCCTATCCCGACTCCGGCGGGACTCGGACAAGGCGCTCGCTGCTTACTGCTTACTGTCCTCTACGCTGTCCCACGCTCCCCGCCCGCCTCACCAATCCAAAATCTAAAATCGCAAATCCAGAATGGCCGGGCTTGCTACCAATTCCCTCTGAAGCGCGCTAAGATAGGCGCACGCTGCGGGCACTTGGGAAGGCCCCGGGGGCGGACCCTCTTATCGCCCGCTGCCACCGCGTGCGGTGGTGGCTTGACGGTGGTTCTTCCCGTCCTGGCAACGACACCCTGCGAGGCTGTCTCGGAGCTCGACGCCTGCCTCTGAAGGAGGAGCCATGGCCTTCAAGCGACTGAAGAAATTCTTCGCCGGCCCCACTCCGCACCTGAGTCGCGAAGACGCGATGAAGATTTTCAAGCGGGATCATTTCAAATGCTATTACTGTGGTCTGGACGGGCTGCACAGATTCGAGAATTGGCTGATCCTGACCATCGATCACATTCATCCGCACGCCAAAGGCGGCTCGCGGACCCTGGACAACCTGGTGACCGCCTGCCAACCCTGCAATGTCATCAAGGGCAAACGGGTCTTCAAATCCGCCCAGGAAGCAAAGGCGTACGTCCTCGCCAAGCGCGAGGAATGGCGGCAAGTCTTTCAGGAGCAAGTCAAGGCGGCGTAGCGCGGCGCGCCGGATCAATCCGGCGGCTTCGCGAAGCCGGGGAAAAGACTCCATCGCCTGAACGGCTCGTGGGAACGCCTTCGCAGGCCGCGCGTCGTGCCCCTGCGCAGCGGTTTCGTGAGGCTGTGCAACTTTTCAGGCCGTTCGGCGCGGGGACGATTTCTGTCGGAGAGGTGAGAAATTGAACGTTGCCGGTCAGTTTTCTCCACCCCTCCGTTTCGTGCCTCCTCGCCGGCCCGGCGCGGGTGTGTTGTCTCCCATAGAATCGCTCTCCGCTGCCTGGAGGGAGACGCTGCGCCTGCTTCTTCGTCCCTTCAACGGCCGGCGCTGGATTATGCTGAGTGTGGTGTGCATGTTTCTGGGTGGCGGCACATCCACGGCGGCATTCCAGTGGGGCTTCAGCACCCTCCCTTTTGACGTTAACCCTGCGCAGATTCTTCTCCGTCTGCGCCTCATCATCGCTGAGCACCTCAGCCTGATCGTTCTGGCCGTCACCCTCATTCTGGGGCTGGTGCTGGCCCTGGTTTACGCGCGCTGTGTGCTGCGTTTTGTGCTGGTGGATGCCGTCATCAAGCAGGACGTAGCGCTCGGCCCCGCCTGGAGAAATCTCCAGCCCTTCGGTCGCGCCTACTTTTTCTGGCTGCTGGGAGTGCTGAGCACATTGTTGCTAATGGCTTCTGCCGTCGCGCTGCTGTCGTTTCCCCACCTCAGTTCTGCCCGCGCGGAAAGCCGCCCCTCGTGGCTGGCCTCGCTGCTGCTCGTGACGGCTCTAGCGATGGTGGTCCTGGTTGGCTTGCTGGCCGCGGTAGTCATCACCCTGACAGACGACCTGGTGGTACCGCTGATTTACGCGGAGCGAATCTCGTTCCCGGCTGCGTGGGGAAAAGTCTGGAAGGTGGCGCGCCGCGACATGGGCACGTTTGTCTTCTACGTCGCGTTGCGGTTTGTGGTGTCAATAGGCATCAGCGTCGCCGTGTTGTTCTTTCTCTTTCCGGTCCTGATGGGTCTGTCGTCGGGAGCCATCATCGCCGCCGCACTCGTTATCCTGGCACTGCGCGTGGTGGGATTCGCCTGGGTCTGGAATCCTGTAACGATGCTTCTGGGCGTCGTCGCCTTGCTCCTGCTCACCGGTCTGCTCTTCATTCTGCTGAGCGTCGCGGGAATGCCCGGCCAGGTCTATCTGCAGAACTACGGCGTGCGTTTCATTGCCTCGCGCGCCCCCTCACTCGAAGCTCTCTGCCGAGCTTCTTCCGCCTCGGGCCGGCGGCAGTAGATCCTCAGCTTCTTCTTCCGCCACCCGCCGCCGCGCTTTTTTCTTCCGGTTGCGTGTACCCCTCCGTCGCCAGCCCGTGTCCTGACATCTGGTAGCCCAGCGCCGGCATGTCCTGCACGCCGGTCGCGTCAATCCAGCGATTGTAGAAATTGAATAGCGCGCAGACGCTGATGGCGTCGTAGATCGCTTCGTCCGGCCAGCCCGCGGCTTTCACTTCCGCGATATCCGCCCGGCCGATGGTGTTGGACTGGCGATTCACCTTCTCGATGAATTTGAAGAGCGCCTTCTCAGCTTCTGAGATCGGCGCCGTGCGGTAATCGTTCAGGACCGCCGCAACCTTCTCCGCATCGCCCAGCAATTCCGCCGCGACCGCAGCGTGCGAACCGATTCAAAACGGGCACTGATTGCGGCTCGAGGTGAACGCCGCGATCAGTTCGCGCTGGCCGGGCGAAAGCGGCGACGGGCCGCGCATCAATTCCTGCGTGAAGCGCGAGAGGTGATCGGTCATGCGCGGCTTGAACGCGAAAAGATAGAGAATCTGCGGCACGGGAATTCCGGCGTGCTCCATGGCCGCGAATTGCGCGCCTGCCGGGCCGGCTTTCGCCTCCGCCTCAACGTCTTTCAGGAAGATGGGATCCATTTCGCGTTTCTCCTTCGTGAGTTCGGTGCGTCCCAGCCCCGAGGCCCGTCCGTCTCACTGCAAGGCTTCGATGGTCGCGATGACGACCGCATAAGAGCCACCTCGTTGATAGACTTTGCCCGTGACCGACACCGTCTTGCCCGCAAACTCCATCAGCCGCTCGTTCTGACCGCGAGCGGGGGTGGTGTCGGAGATCGGCCAGTAAATCGCGCCGTCGTCCGCCAGGATCACCAGCGGCGATCCTGCCTTCGCGCAGGTCACCGCGCACTCCGCACTCACCGGTTTCTTCAGGTTCTTGGTAAACGCGCATGCGGAGTCTAGGACGTAACCTTTGATGGTCGCCGGCTGGCTCTCAGCCCATGCCCCGTACGTGCCAGCCGCCATGAGCAAGGCCAGCGTGACTCCCAAGACCAAGGTTCTTCGACGATTCATCGCCTTACCTCCTTAGACATCCAGTTAGGAAGAACCGGGGATCCTCAGAACAGGAACTTCAGCGCGAATTGAATCTGGCGCGGGGGCAGCGCCGTCTGAATCTGGCCGAAGGTGGGCGAGCTGATGTCGTCGTTCGGCAAGCCGAAGTTCACCCGGTTCAGGACGTTGAAAAATTCCCCCCGGAACTGCAGGGTCTTGGACTCCGTCAAGCGGAAATTCTTGGAGACGGCGAAGTCCCATTGGGCGAGCCCGGCGGCCTGTACGATATTCCGGCCCGCGTCGCCGAAGGTACCCAGTTGCGTGACGCGCTGGAACGCCTGGGTGTTGAACCATGCACTCGCGGTCCTGGGCCCGTTGTTGGGATTCCCCACCAGGTTCGGACGGTCTCCGACAAACCCCGAGATCTCCGGCGCTTGACCCTGGAGAGAGGGGTTGCTGGAGTCATAAACCGTGAAGGGCGTGCCCGTCGCGGTCGAAAAGATGCCGTTCAACTGCCAGTTGCCGAGGGCATACTGATACCAATTCTGCGAGCTCTTCCAGAACGGAAGCTGCCACTGATAGCTGAAGACCAAGCGCTGCCGGGCATCGAAGAGTGAGCGACCGTACTCCGCGGCCAAATCCCAAGGATTTTGCGCGAGGTCGTTTTCGCCGGCGACAAGTTGGGGGGAAGAGCCGCTCATGTTGAAGCTCGAGACGTCGTCGAGCGTTTTCGAAAACGTATAGGATGCCAAGAACGCCAAGCCATGCCCGAAGCGCTTCCGCAGGCTGGCTTCGAGCGCATGGTAATTGGAGTTGGCGGTGCCGGAGATCAGGCCGATCGACCCGTAGAGGCAATTGTCGGGATTCGCCGGGGTGCAGCCCGAATAGGGGCGGAAGAGATTGACGTTCTGCTGTTCGCCGCTGATACAGGAAGCCTGTTCGCTTACCGGTAAGGTGGAGCAGAGCGTGGCCGGGTTGCTTTCGATGAAGCGCGGCAGCTTTGTGCCTTTGGTGCCGACGTAGCCGACGTCCAGCAACCACGTCTGGCCGAAGGCGTGCTCCACCGTAAAGTTCCAGTCCTGCGCGTAAGGCAATCGCACGTGCGGATCGAGCGTGAGCAGGGTCAGCGATTGTGCGCCGGCAAAAGTGGGCGCAAACGGATCGATTCCCGCCGGCAGCGGATTGGCTAAACTGGAGGGGAACGTCTCCTGGATCGTCTTGAACCAAGGCGGCGCGCTTTCCGGCGCCTGTAGTGGGCCACCCTCACCGTTGTAATAAGGGTCATAGAAAATGCCGTAAGCGCTCCGTACCGCCCACCGGCCGCTCCCGGTCGGATCCCAAGCGAAGCCCACCCGCGGAGCAAAGGCGCGGTATTCCCTCGGAATCAGGCCGGCCCCCACGCCCGAGTCACCGGGATAAAGCAGGCCCGGCGGCGCGCTCGCAATGACGCGCGATTGCGCGTTCGGCACGAACAACGCCGCTTGGTTATGGATTTCGCTGTAGGGCTGCGCCAGCTCGTAACGTAACCCGATATTCAGCGTCAGGCGCGAAGTGGGCTTGTAGCTGTCCTGAACGTAGAGGTTGTAATTGCTGGCGCGCAAACCCCGCGGGAGCTGGCCCCCGCCCTGCAAAAAGACCACCGGCTGCCCAATCAAAAAGTCAGCGAAGGCGTTGCCAACGATGGGAACCGGCGCAAAGACGAAGAAACCATTCGAGGCGATGCCCAGCAGCGTATTCAGTTGGTCGCGCTGCAACTCGCCGCCAAACTTGAGTTCATGTTTGCCGCGAACCCAGGCCAGCGAGTCCGTCAAGGAATATGTGTTCTGATAGTCGTCTGCCGGCCCGGTAATGGGATTGCCGATCGAAGCATAGCCGCCGACTTCAATAAAGGGAGGACCAGCCTGGGTCGCCAGCGTGGGGGAGTACTGGAATCCCAGCGAAGAAATAGGCGTATGGTTTGCCGCTTCGCCAAAGAGAAACTTGTTTCGCAGGAAGGAAAAGCGAACCACGTTCACGACTGCCGGTGAGAACGAGTGCGTTTCCTCCAGGGCGGCGTTCTGGGCGCGAAAATCCTCTCCCACCGGGAAGCCGGGCACGTTCGCTCCCGCGATGGAAAGCGGGTCCAACTGCGAACCGTCGTTAGAAAGATAGTGGAAGGAAAGTGTGTCGCGGGTGGAGAGGTAGTGATCGAGACGGATGCCGAACTGGTCCGAACTGTTCCGCAATTCCTGCGTGGTGACGAAAGCGTTCGGGCTGTAGTTGAGCGCATTGGGCAGCGGGTAGAACGCCAGGAGGTTTTGCGAGATCGCGCTGATCTGGTCGGGGGGAATCTGGTTGAACGGGTAAGGCTGCGGGACCGGAGCGAACACGTTGACCAACTGGGTACCCTTCGGATCGGTACAAAAGCCCTCCGGACTGTAACTGGAGCACAAGGCGGAGAAGTCACCCTGCCGCTCGGCCGCGGTGGGAACGGTCGTCAATTGGGTTTCGCCCTGCCGGTTGCGAAAGCCCTCGTAGTAACCAAAGACAAAAGTCTTGTCGCGCCGGATCGGACCGCCCAGCGTGCCGCCGAACTGGTTGTGCTTCAGGGGCTCAACGCTGGACGAGAAGAAATTGCGGGCGTCCAGGGCGTCGTTGCGCAGGAAGTCGTAAACGTCCCCGTGGACCTGGTTCGAACCTGAGCGGGTGACGATGTTGGTGTTGGAACCGGCGTTGTGGCCGAACTCGGCGGATGCCGTGTTGGTCAAGATCCGGAATTCCGCGATGGCGTCAGGCGGCGGCTTCAGAACGAAGCCGGCATTTATGGAGTTGTAGTTCTCGGCGCCGTCCACCAGGAATTGGTTGGACTCCGGCCGCATGCCGTTCACGGCATAACACTGGCCGCCGCGCAGCGAACCGCCGGCCCGCTGTAAACCCTGGGTGAGAGGCGCAGCCCCGGGTAGCAAAAGGCCAAGCTGCGAAAAGTTGCGACCGTTGAGCGGGAGATCGACAATCTCGCGGCCGTGTACTGTCTCGCCCAAGTCGTTCGTGGTCGCCAGCAAGGCGGCATCTGCTTTGACCTGCACGGTCTGCTCCGGCAAGCCGACTTGGAGGTGCACAGGCACCAGCGCCACCTGATTAACGCTCAGGCTGATACCTTCCTGCACGTACTTGCGAAATCCCGGCGCCGTGACCTCCAGCCGATAGTGCCCGACCGGCAGCAGCACCAGCAGGTAATTGCCCTCCGCATCGCTCGCGACACTGCGCGTGAATTCGGTTTCTGCCTGGATCGCACTGACCGTGGCTGATGGCACACGCGCGCCGCTGGGGTCCAACACGGTGCCGCGTAGACTGGCCGTTGTCTCCTGCGCGCAAAGCGCCACGGGTGACAGCAGTATCACCATCGCGCTGGCGCACACATACCTCCACCTTGTGCTCATAGGTCAAGGTCCTCCTTGTTGGCAAACTCCGTGAGATCAGAAGGACCCTAGACCCGACGCAAGGAACTGCAAATTAGCTGTAGCCCTGAGTGTTGATCTTATGCCCCGAACGCGTGAATTATCCCGAACCGGGCCCAATACCGTCAATACTGTAAATGGAGGGGAAAGCTCGGTTTTTTCAATTAGCGCGGCCGGGAAATTTCCAGGCGACTGCAGAAAGCTGGGTCCGTCCCGTGCCGGCGCACAACGGTTCTGTCTTGATCGCCGAGCAATGGTACAATTCACAGCATGCTGCGCCGCGGACCTCTATCTTCGCTCTGCGCCCTGGTGCTTTGGATCGGCGGCTGTCCCAAGCGGCAGGGTCCCTCGCGGATCGTTTACGTCCCGGCTCCGGCTCCGCAAGCCGCTGCGACGACGCCCGTCACCCATCCACAGGTTCTGGTGATCGAGGAGCCTGCGCCACCGCCCGAACCCGAGGAGGCTCCGCCGCCGCAGACCCCTGAAGAGTCCAAACCTCAGCATCGGCGACGGCGCCCTGCGCGCCCCGACACTCCCACCGCGCCGGCGGACGCCTCCACTCCGGAAACTCCCGAACCGCCGCCCGAGGCGGTCCCCGCCCTCGGACCGCGCGAAAGCACCGCGCAGGAAGCCGCCCTGCGGCAACAGATTCAGCGGTTGCAGGAAGATGTTCGCCAGCGCCTGGCCCGCCTGAACGAAGCCCGCCTTTCCCCCAGCGAGCGCAAAACGCTGGAGGACGCGCGCACCTTCTTCGGGCAGTCCACGCGCGCGCTCGAGAGCGGCGATCTGCAGCGCGCCCTCAACCTGGCGCGCAAGGCCTCCTTGCTGGTTGCGGCCTTGGAGTGAGTCGCCTGGGGTTCGCCGCCGCCCCCGCGAGACCGTGCGTAGATTTTCCCGAGCCTCAAGAAGAGATTCAGCAAGTCACATGAAGAACGGCGTTGGTCTCTTCGGGGCTGTCCTTCAGAAGTTCGATAGCCTTCGCCGTGGGCAGGATCAGCAGCGCAACCTTGCGGCGCACGGCTTCCCGCTTGACCTCGTTCATCACCGGCAAAGCGCCGTTCACGCCAGTTCCCACGACCAGTCGTCGGCACTTCCAGGGTATGTCTTCCTCCACCGAAAGCGGCGTGTGGGCGAAGTCGGCGCGGTACTTCTTGGAGGGTTTCTTTTTCCGTTTGCGAATGACACCGCGATCAATGACCACGTCATAGTCAAAAGCGGTGCCGTCAATATTGAGGGAGCCAAAGGCGAATTCTCCGAAGCGCATGGCACGCCTCCGCTGGTATTATACCGCTACGCAAAAAGGAGAGCCGATGGCAGACAAAGGCGCTGTGGTCATTACGGGGGCATCCACAGGGATCGGCGAGGCCTGCGCCTTGCACCTCGACAAGCTGGGATTCCGCGTTTTCGCGGGCATTCGGAAAGCCGCCGACGCCGAAGCCTTGCGACATCGCGCGTCTGCGCGGCTGGTTCCGATCCGCCTGGACGTCAGTGACGAAACAGAAGTTGAGCAGGCCGCCCGCAATGTGACGGAGGCCCTGCGCGGCGAGGGATTGGCAGGGCTCGTCAACAACGCCGGCATCGTCGTCGCCGGTATGCTGGAGTTTCTGCCCCTCGACGCGCTCCGCCGGCAGTTGGAAGTCAACGTCGTCGGGCAGGTCGCCGTCACGCAGGCTTTCCTTCCCCACCTACGCAAGGCGCGCGGCCGCATTGTGAACATCGGTTCGGTAAGCGGGCTCATCGCCGGCCCGTTTAGCGGCGCCTATGCCGCTTCCAAGTTCGCGCTCGAGGCGCTGACCGACGCGCTGCGCGTGGAACTTCGTCCCTGGAAGATTCACGTCTCGATCGTGGAGCCGGGCAATATTCAAACCCCCATCTGGAAGAA
>JBEKAK010000062.1:0-32691 GCA_050018275.1 Terriglobia bacterium
GGGTGGAAAAACTCCTTGCGGCGCATTTCGAGCGACCAGCGGGCGTACGAGTCAGGTCGTTGAGACATGCCCACGTCCCCTCTGAGGAGATTGTAACACTGCGACCGGCAAGCGATGGAGGGTGAATGACGAGGGCACGCGGCGTGATTGGCGCTTGTGGGTCGCGTCCCACCCGTTAGGTGCAGATTTCGAGGGGCGGTGTTCATCCACCTCGGGGAAGTTCGGAGCGTTTCGGCGGATGGATTCCCACGAGGCCTTCGTTGGGCAGAGTGAGAAAGCACACGCGCGGCGGACCCTTGGGGTCCGCCGCCCTCGCCATGACGTGCAGCTTACTTACCGAAGCACCAGCCGCGTGCACGACGGTCAGGCGTGCCCGGACAGCGTCATGGCCGGCTGTGTCTCGCATGCCACCCCGCCGGGAGCCTGCCGGTGCCCACGGCGGGGGACAGAGCGAGGGTCACAGCCGGGACTCGACCACGGTTAAACCACCAAGTACGCTGTCTCCACCTCCTTCGGGGTTTCAGGGTGCAAGTAAGGCATCCAGGGTTCTTCGTAGACCACTTGATAGCCCCTGACGTGGGCTTCCATGTCGTGATAGTAGTGAACGTGGAGGATGCTCGCGGGCTTGGTCTCCTCCGACCAATGGTTAAATGCGTCCTCCAAAACCAGCCGACTGGCCACATCAGGGATGACAATTGTTGTCGCCTTGAACAATTTCTCCTGCATCGAGGTGCTCCTTAGCCAGATCGATTCCCTCGGCGCGGTCCTTGGGAAACTTCACCTGTACCCTTCACCCCGGGCCCGCACGCTCGGGCACACGCCGTTCCGGCTCACTTATCGGCAAAGCTTCCACCAACTTGAATTAAATGTTCCTCATGTGTGCCGAAAAGAATCGATCCGAGCAGCGGGGGATGGCTGTGGGCGGACTTCAGCAGCAGCGAGTGGGATTGGAATACTTTCCGTGGAGGTTCGCGAGATAGAGAGTCTCCGGTGTCGGAGGTTCCTCGCCGCGCGCCGAGGCGTGAGCGCAGCAGCGGGTGCCGTGCGTTTGTTGTTCGCCCACTGGACTCCCGTTTGCGCGGGAATGACGAAAGAGTGGAGTCGCCTGCGGGGATAACAGCCCTTGGAATCTCTGCCCCAGACCTGACATTCCCAACCGACCTTCTTGCTCTTGCGCTCTCCGGCTTCCATACAAGGGTCATTCCCGCGCAAAGCTTGCCGAAGGGCGGGAATCCAACACGGGGGCAATGCATGAGCTGGTAGCGCCCCGATTTATCGGGGCGGCTTTTCCGTCCCCAAGGGTTAGAGCCGCAGAGTCGAAGACCAGCTCTGCGCTTCCCGCTCCGGGAGTATGTCGAACAAGATCGCACCTAGCGTAGGGGTATTAGGGTGTGTTCCTATTGCCCGCAGCATGACTCTACGCGCGGTTCGCGACCCTCCCCGTTCGCCATTTTGTGGTATGCTTACCTCTCGGGCTTAAACCTAAATCAGCACCAACGAGTAGTCAGACAACCAACTCACGCCTTGAAGGAGGCAGACATGCGAATGCTGCTGCACGCCAAACTTCCCCACGAGCCTTTTAATGCCGCCGTGAAGAACGGCACCGTGGGAGAGAAAATGAAGCGCATCCTCGACGAGCTGAAGCCGGAGGCGGTCTACTTCACCGAATACCAGGGCCACCGCTCGGCGATGATGATCATCAATCTGGATGATCCCTCAAAGGTTCCGGCATTTTCCGAGCCGTGGTTCCTCACGTTCAACGCCGATTGCGAGTTTCATGTCGTGATGACCCCCGCCGACCTGGCAAAGGCCAGCCTGGACGCGCTGGGCAAGAAGTGGGCGTAAGCGGGGTGGCGCGGCTCCGGCAGCAGGTGCCGCGGGTTTGTTGTTCACCCATGGGGGCAATCCATAGATCGCCCTTTCGCGGCTGCGGTTGTGTCACCCGGGCAGCCGGGATAGAATGAATTCATCTATGGGCGAGCTTGTACGAATCGGTTTGCCGCCCCGGGCGACGCGCCGGCCGGAGTGGCTGAAGGTGCGCATTCCGGGTGGCGACAACTATTTTGACCTGAAGCGGCTGCTGCGTGGACTCTCGCTGCACACGGTGTGCGAGAGTGCGCGCTGCCCGAACATGGGCGAGTGCTGGCAGCATCGCACGGCGACGTTCATGGTTCTGGGAGAGCTCTGCACGCGCCGCTGCGGCTTTTGCGCGGTGCCGAAAGGCAAGCCGGGGGGCGAAGTGGACTGGGCCGAGCCCGAGCGTGTGGCCGAGGCTGCGGCGGGCATGGGACTGAAATACGTGGTGGTGACCTCGGTGGATCGCGATGATCTCGAAGGCGGGGGCGCCATGATCTTCGCCCGCACCCTCGAAGCGCTGCGGCGGCGAATTCCTGCCTGCCAGGTGGAAGTGCTGATTCCCGACTTTCGCGGCTCCGACGCGGCGCTCGAAATCGTGTTGCGTGCCCGGCCCGACGTGCTGAATCACAACACCGAGACCGTGCCGCGCCTGTATCCCGTGGCGAGGCGGGGCTCGCGCTACGAGCGCTCTCTGCGCCTGTTGCGTCGCTCGCGCGAGATTACTCCTGCCATTCCCACCAAGTCCGGGCTGATGGTCGGCCTGGGCGAAACCTTTGCGGAAGTTTGCGCGGTGCTGGCGGACTTGGCCGCCGTGGGCGTCGATATCGTGACCATCGGCCAGTACCTGCGGCCCTCGGGCGAGCAATTGCCCGTGGCGCGCTTCTACTCACCGGAAGAGTTTGCCGCTCTCAAACGGGAAGGCGAGCGCACGGGGATTCGCCACGTCGAATCGGGGCCGCTCGTCCGCAGTTCCTACCACGCGCATGAGCAGACACAGAAACTGAATCAGTGAGCCACTGGATCACTGAGCCACGGAGTCACTGAATCAGTGAATCAGTGAGCTTACAAGTCCATGTCCCGCATAACCCATAGCGATGTATTGCAGTGTTGACTTCTCAAAGACCCACTGACTCAATAATTCAGTGATTCACTGATTCCGCGACTCAATTTCTTCAGGGGAATTTCTGGTCGGGGTGCAGGCGCTCCAGGGCCTGGCCCGCCGCGTGGTGGACGGCCACGTCCACATCGGGAGTCTTCCCCGCCGTTTGCTGATAGACCTCGCGGTAGAGGGCTTCGCCCTGCTGGGGTCTTCCCAGGCGAAAATTCAAACTGCCGACGAGCATCGGCCAGAGCGGGTTGCGCGGATATTCCTGCTGCAACTCTCGGAAGAGGCGCAGCGATTTTTCGTACTGCTTTTCGCTGGCGCGCGAGAAGTCCTTGCCGAGGTAGAACTTGGCTTCGGCGCGCGCGAGCTCGCCCTTTTCGGCGCAGAGCTGGAGCTGGCGAAGGCCTTCCGTGCGGCTGCCGCCCGGGAGGCCGATAAATATGCTCAGAATCTTAACGATGGTTGAGAGCGTGTCGACGAAGTAGTTGTAGATGCCCACGCCCAGATAGGCGTCCGTAAGGCTGGGGTCGAGCGCGAGCGCCCGGAGGAGAAGCGCGCGCATCTTTTTCCCAGCGCGGGCAGTGGGCAGGTCACGGTCGTGCAGCCCCTCCAACCGGGCGCGCAAGGCATAGGCAAATCCCTCGTAGAGATAGCTGCGCGCAAGGTCTTCGCGGGCGCGGATGCGGGCTTCCGCTTTGCGAATCGAAACGTTAATGAGGTCGTTGCAGTGTGAGTCGTAGGCCGTGGCTTCCAGGTTGGCGACGTCGAAGACGTCGGGATCGATCAGGTTGGCCGACTCATAGTAGATCCTCCACCAGGTCGCGTTGGCTTCCAGCACATAGCCCAGCGGCGACTGCGGGTCGTTCCGTTGAATCTGCTGGAAGACTTCGATGGCGGCGTTGAGGTCGCCGTTCATCATCAGGTCGAGACCGGGCACGGCGTGCCGACGGGCGTCTCCGTCACTCCATTGCCCCGGCTGGGCGAGCGCCGGGCGGCTGGCCGCAAAGCCCAGGCACGCAATGACCGTGGTCAGTAACAGGTACTTCCTCACCACGCTTTGTTTCCGCATAGATCAACCTGTTCGGAAACGAAATACCCCCACACAGAACCTGCCAAGCCTCAAGGAGTTCTGACCAGAATAAACGACGCGTTTGGAAATGGCAAATCCCCTCGCACTTGGGTTTGGAAGGGTACGTGGTATTCCCCATATGAGGTTGCCGTGTTGGAGTAAGAGGGGGAGGAGGGATACGAATGATCCGGTCTTCGAGCGGGTGCTAGGCTTTGAGGCGGTGGTCTTGGACCAGCTTATCTAAACATTGCAGTACTTAACCCTGTGTGTGCAGCCGTCCTCTGAGCCTTTTCATTGTCCGGGGAGCCGAGGATGCGGCCGATTAGTTAACGCCTGCGCGGCGACCCCTGGTACGAGCGATTCCTTTGGTTGCCCGGCACCCGGGGCTCTTCTACGATTCCGAAGGAGAAGGCTTGGCGCGCAGTTGAGCCAGTTCCTGCGCGAGGCGTTCCAGCCGCTCGAGGACCTCGCGGTGACGCGCCTCGTCCGGAGGCGGTTGTTTGGTGATGAAAGACAGCGTTCCACCCGGCTCGAGGACGGCGCGCTCGACGTCCGCGAGCGATGCAAAGCCCTGCCTGTGCGCCGCGGCCTCCAGCTCCGGCAGAGTGATCAGTTCCTTCTTCAAACGCCGCTTGAGGACTCTCCCCTTTTCGATCAGCACGTCTTCATCGCCTTCCATGATGCGCTCAAGTTTATGGTGCCCGTAGAGACTGCGCACGACAAAGTAGTTCACGACCAGAAGCGTGGCGGCGCCGATCAGGCCGCCTGTCACCGTGTTGTCGTCACCGATGATGGCGTTCTGCACGGTATTCGAAAGTGTCAGCAGTACGACTAGGTCGAAAGGATTCAGTTGCGCGAGTTCGCGTTTGCCGGCCAGTCGCAGCGCGACGATCAGGAATCCATAAACGATCAGCGGCCGCAGGATTTTTTCCAGAATCGGTAGCCCCAACACAAACATGTCAGACCAGAGTTTGGCGTGCATGGTTCGCTCCTTGTGCGGCAGGACTGCAGCGGGGATCATCGCCACCGATTACGGCCTCGGAAGACTGCGGGGGATGACCCGCGAGCAGATTACCATGCTTCGTTGTCGACGGTGAAACGGAGCATCCAGGGCAGGCTCCGCCAGTCCGCGCGAGGCGCCATCCCGCCCCGACGCCACTTGAGCGGGATCAATTTCCGCTGCCGGTTTCTCATTGACTAAAGACTGCGGCAGGTGCAAAATTTTGTGTGGGGTTGCTGGGAAGAACCAGCACAGGGTTGCGGAAAGAAACATCCTCGATTGCGGGCGAGCACCACTTTCATGCAAAACAAAAAGTGGAAGTTTGGGATCGGCATCGGCATTATTCTCGCTGTCGTGGCCTGGGAAGCCATTTCCGGGTTCCAGGAAAGCAAGACCTACTATGTGACGGTGAACGAGCTCACCCAGGGGCAAGCGGCGCGGCGCCACGTGCGGGTCGGGGGCTTGGTTGCGCAGGGGTCGATTGAGCGCCGGGGCGGAAGATTCACCTTCCGGCTCGCCCAGGATGCAAATTCCATTCCGGTGACCTACGTGGGAACCGACACCCTGCCGGACACTTTCAAGGACGGCGCGCAAGCGATTATTGACGGGGATTATCTGGCTAGCGGCGAGTTCCGCGCCGAGAAAATCCAGGCCAAGTGCGCTTCCAAGTATCAGGCCGCGCCGGGGTCCCAGGGAGCAAACAAGAGCCCCGTCGCCGCGCTCGGCAGCTCACCATAAGCCCCAGGGCTTAGCACCGAATTTTATCAGCGGCCTTCGTCCCAACCAGAGCGGCCTTTCTCGGAGTTTCTATGAACGAAGTGGGTAGCGTCGGTTTGATCGCCGCGCTGGCGTTCGCGGCCTTTGCCTTGGTTGCCGGAGCCGTGGGAGGCAAGCTTCGGAGTCTGCGCGCCGCCCGGAGCGCCGAGCGTGCCACGCTGGCTTTCTTCGTAATGATCACGCTGGCGGTGGTGGCTCTCGAATACATGATCCTGACCGACGACTTCCACAACGCCTACGTCGCCCAGCACTCGAACCGTGATTTGCTCACCTATTACAAGGTCGCCGCGCTCTGGGCCGGGCAGGAAGGTTCGCTGCTGTTCTGGACGTGGCTGCTCTCCATCTACAGCGCCCTGGTAGTTTGGCAGAACCGCAGGAAGAACGGCCAACTGATGCCCTACGTCGTATCCGTGCTGATGGGCACGGGCACATTCTTTTCTCTGCTCGTCTTTTTTGTGGCGAACCCCTTTCAGGAACTCTCGCTCGTGACGAGCGCGGGCACGCAACCCTTCACCACGCCGGATGGCAACGGACTGAATCCTCTCCTGCAGTACCACCCGATGGTGATTCATCCGCCCATGCTTTACTTGGGTTACGTCGGCATGGTTGTGCCGTTCGCCTTCGCTATGGCGGCGCTCATCACCCGGCAATTGGGCGACAACTGGATTCGCACCACGCGGCGTTGGACGATGGTCCCGTGGATGTTGCTCGGCTGCGGCATCCTGCTGGGCGGCAACTGGGCCTACGCCGTGCTCGGCTGGGGCGGCTACTGGGGCTGGGACCCGGTGGAGAACGCGTCGGTGCTGCCGTGGCTCTCGGGGACGGCCTTCCTGCATTCGGTGATGATCCAGGAAAAGCGCGGCATGCTGAAGGTTTGGAACGTCGTGCTGGTCATCCTGACGTTCTTCTTGAGCATTTTCGGCACGTTCCTGACGCGGAGCGGGATCGTTTCTTCCGTGCACGCCTTTGCGCAGTCAAACATCGGCCCGTTCTTCGCCGTGTTTCTTTCCATCATTCTTTTCTTTTCGCTCACGCTGCTCTTCCTGCGCCTCGACCACCTGAAAAGCGAGAATAAGCTCGATTCGATGGTCTCACGCGAGAGCGGTTTTCTCTTCAACAACTGGATTTTGCTGGCGTTGGTCTTCGCGGTGTTCTGGGGAACGCTGTTTCCGGTGATCTCGAAGGCCGTGCAGAATGTGATGGTGACGGTGGGTGCGCCCTTCTTCAATAAGGTCGCGATTCCCATGGGTTTGCTGCTCCTGTTGCTCACGGGCGCGGGCCCGCTGCTGGCGTGGCGAAAGACGTCGTTCCAAAGTCTGAGGCGTAACTTCACCCTGCCACTGATTGTGGCGCTGGTGGCCGGCGGGGCGTTGCTGGTGAACGGCGTCCGCGATTTTTACGCCTGGATGACGCTCTTTCTCTCCGTCTTCGTCGGTGTTTGCATTCTGGGAGAATTTTGGAAGGGCGCGCGGACGCGCATGAAAACTGCGCGCGAGAACTTCGCCCTGGCGATCTACAACTTGACGATGCGCAACACGCGCCGCTATGGCGGATACGTTGTCCACCTGGGGATCGTGCTGCTCTTCGTCGGCTTTGCGGGCCAGGCCTTCAAGGTGGAAACGAAAGGATTGATGCAGCAGGGCGACCTGCTGCGGGTGAAGGACTATCTACTGCGCTGTGACGGCCTCACCACGGGCGACGACCCCAACTACGAATACACGCGCGCGCTCCTTACGGTGACGAAGGGTGGCCAGGCATTCGCCTCGATGCATCCCGAGAAACGTTTCTACAAGGCCAGCCAGCAACCCACGAGCTACGTGGCCATTCACCCCACGCTCGCGGAAGATTTGTATGTGGTCTTGGCCGGGATGGATCCCGACACAGGCAAGGCGATCATCCAAGTTTTTGTCAATCCCCTGGTGATGTGGGTGTGGATCGGCGGCGTGGTGGTGCTGTTGGGGACGCTGCTGGCGCTCGTTCCCAGCCGCGTCGAGCGCGAGATGGCGGAGTTGCGGCAAGCGCAGGAATTGACGGCACAGGCGAGCGATGGGTTCTAGACTGGCCACAGGTCTTTTAATCGGCGTTCTCGCCACCGCGTCGGTGGCACGCGGAGACAGTCCGCGCAAGCCAACCCTGGAATCGATCGTGAACCAAGTGATGTGCATCTGCGGCTGCAACGCGCCGCTGACCAAATGCCCGCACATCGATTGCAGCACCCAAGCCGAGATGGAAGCTTACATTCAGAAGGGAATTGCGGAAGGCAAAGACGAAACAGCGATTTTGCAGGATCTGACTTTGCGCTACGGCGTTCAGGTGCTGACGGCTCCTCCCGCCCGGGGATTTAATCTGGCCGTTTGGATTCTTCCCGGCATCGGCTTGCTGCTGGGGCTGACCGGGGTCGTGGTGATCGTACGGCGTTGGCGGCGCAAACCCGCCGTTGTGCCGCCGGCAACCTCCGTCTCCGCTGATCCGAAAGTACTCGCGGCGGTGGAAGAGGAAATGAAATCGACGGGACTGGGGGTTCGAGATTAGGCTCCGTCACGAAGTATTCAGCACATCGTCTGCTGAGCGACCCCCTCACCCGCCTGCCCTCAGGGCAGGCACCCTCTCCCCCAGGGGGGAGAGGGCGGCAAAATCCATATCACCTCTCCCCCTCGCCCCCTTGGGGGAGAGGGGCCGGGGGTGAGGGGGTCCCGCAATCGGAGAAGAAAGGGTTATTCCGTGACAGCAATTTAGGCATTCGGTATTGGTAAAGGAATTCGCGTAAACACACTCGTCACGCGGCTAGGTTTTGACATTATTATGCCACTGGGTATTGCAGTTCTGGTTGCAGTGGGGATGGCCATCTACATCGCTCTCCCGTTGCTGAGCGCGGAAACCGCGGGCGGGTCACTGCCCGTGGATGTGACGGTGCTCGGCGATCTGAAGCGCCGGCGACTGGTGGTCTACGACAACTTGCAGGACCTGGAATTTGAATTTCAGTCCGGCAAGATCGCGCGCGAAGATTACGAGGCGTTGCGCGCGAACTACCTCGGCGAGGCCACGGCACTGATGGCGGCAACGCAGGAAGCCGAGCAGCTCAAGGAGAACGACGCAGTAATCGAGCGCGAAATCGCCGCTCGGCGCGCGCAGCGCAAGGTGCAGATCAAAGAGGAGTACTCTTGCCCGGCCTGCGGTTATGAAAATCCCTTACCGGTGAAGTTCTGCGGCGAGTGCGGAGCGCGAATAACCGCTCCCCGAAAAAAGGGCTGAGGCAGGTCGAACAGCGGCGCAGGCGCTTTGTAACGCCCACCGGAACCGGTCCCGACATCGTCGGGAGGTCGGCATTACCGCTTACCTCTTAACTTGCTGACCTAAAGGTCAGCGCTACAGTAAAGGTCTTCAGGTCGAGCGACAGTGAACGTATCTCATTCTAAACTCCGCACCCTTGCCGCAGCGGCTCTCCTACTGCTGGGGGAGGGTTATCCTGCGCTTGCCGCCGGGGGTGGAATTCAGGGGCAGGTGCTAAATGGCACGACGGGAAAACCGGTCGCGGGCCAGACTCTCCAGCTCCTGATGCCGCGCGGGGGGATGCAGCAAGTCGCGAGCGCCGTCACCGACGCCAGCGGCCATTTCCTTTTCTTATCAAACGACCTCGACTCCGCTTCTTTCTACTTACTACAGGCGACTTACCAGGAGGTGAATTATCACGCGCCGGTCAAGTTCGGAGCAGACGGCACGGCCCGGATCGATATCACCGTTTACGACGCCACGCGCGCCGAGCCGCCGCTGCGGATTCAGTCCGCGCGTGTGATCGTGCGCGCCGAGGGCGGCAAGGTTCGCGTGCAGGAAATGTTCGCCATTCGCAACTCTGCCGACCCGCCGCGTAGCTACGTGAACCCTGACGGTACGTTCCGCTTTCGGCTTTCCAGAACCGCCGGCGAGCCTACGGCGGCAGTTGCCGGCTTAATGAACATGCCGTTGCCGCAACCCGTAAATCCCGGCAAAGCGCTTGGAGATTTCTATCTTCAGTCTCCAATCAAGCCAGGGCTGACTGTGATGATGGTGGCTTACGATGCGGACTACGCTTCGAACCGGCTGGAGCTGACGGATTCCGTTGCCTATCCCATCAATCGTGCGGAGCTGCTCGTCTGGCCGCCAAGCCTTTCCGTGGACTCCGCGCTGTTCGAGCCCACCGGCACCGACCAGGAGACTGGGAGCAGGAAATATTCTGCGGAAAACCTGAAGGCCAACACTGTCCTCGCCGCCAGCGTCAGCGGTGAAGCGGCTGCAGGCGAATCCCCAGTCCGCCAGGCCGACGGGGAGGTGAAGAGCCTTCCTAACTCCATGACGCGGCTGGGCGGGCCGCTGCTCGCCTGCTTCCTGCTGGTCCTGCTGTGGGGGCTGGGCGTGCGTGTTGCCAAGGAGTGGCCCAAGTTGAAAACCCGGCAGAGCGCCGACCAGATTCAAAAGGAGCTTGAAGCCGAGGTGGAGGCGTTGTTTAATTCCCTGGCAGACTTGGACGAGCTCTTCGCGTCCGGAAAAATTGCGGAGAAGCCCTACTGGAAAGAGCGCCTGGAACTGAAAGCGCGATTGGTGGCAACGCTGAAGAAAGCTCCACCCGCGCTGCTCGAGTCCTATGCCATCCGACACACCCCGCGCTAAGCCCGCACTCGAACTGAGCGACGTTTCCAAGCAATTCGGCGACCTTCAAGCTTTGACGGACGTGAGCCTGCGCATTGAGCCGGGCGACTGCGTGCTGCTCTATGGACCGAACGGCGCGGGCAAGACCACGCTGCTGCGCCTGCTTGCCACGTTGGCGCGGCCGAGCGAAGGCAAAGTTCTGTACGACGACGGCGACGTGCACCAAAACCCCGCAGCCGCGAAAGCGGCTATCGGATTCATCTCCCACGCCACCTTTCTGTACGGTGAGCTGAACGCGCGTGAAAACCTGGAATTCGTCGGGAAGCTGTTTGGGCTGGCGAACTTGCAGCAGCGGATTGCCACCGTGCTCGACCTTTTCCATCTGCGCGAGCGGGCCAAGACGCCGGTGCGCGAACTTTCGCGGGGATATCAGCAGCGCGTTTCTCTGGCGCGAGCGTTTCTACACGATCCGCTGTTTCTGTTGCTGGATGAGCCCTTCACGGGACTCGATGCAGCCTCGACCGAATCCTTGCAGGGGCTGATGCGGCGATTGCAGGAACAGGGCAAGGCAGTGGTTTTCTCCACGCACGATTTCGAGCAGGGCGCGGCGATCGCACGGCGGCTGGTGGCGCTCGAAGACGGAAGGATTCGCTACGACGGCCCGGTCGGCATGGCTCCGCTCCCGGCCTTGCGAATTGGGCGCGAGGGAGGGAATCGGTAGGCAGAAGGCAGGAAACGGAAGACAGGAGACAGGAGACAGGAGACAGAAGTCAGGAGTTAGAAGTCAGAAGAAGGCTGCAAGGCCTCGCAGCAGAGAATTCGGCAAAGGATTTGGCCGTAGGGGTCGGCGCTCGCACTTAGAGGAAAAATGTTTGAGAGGGACAGGAGCCAAAGCGAGGAGATTCTGACTTGCTGTCTTCTGCCTTCTGACTCCTGACTTCTGTTGGTCACATGCAAACTCTCCGGGTCGTCTGGGCTATTTTCGTGAAGGATTTGCGCGTCGAGTGGCGTCACCGCGAGACGCTCGCCTCCATGTGCATCTTCGGCATCCTGGTAGTGTTCCTGTTCAACTTTGCTTTCGAGCCGGCGCGCGAGGAGACGGTGCGTCTGCTGCCCGGTCTGCTGTGGATTGCGTTTGCCTTTGCGGGGGTGCTGGGCTTCAACCGTTCGTTCGCGGCAGAGCGCGAAAACGCGGGGCTGGAAGGCATGCGGCTAGCGCCGGTCGATGCAGGAGCCATCTATCTTGGCAAAATGCTCGCGAACTTGTTTTTTCTCGGCGTTGCCGAAGTCATCGTGGTTTTCGCCGCGAGCCTCTGGTATAACTTTTCTTTCGTCCCGGCAATCGGGTGGTTCACGCTGATCACGTTTTTCTGCACGCTGGGCTACGTCGCCGTGGGCACGACGTTCGGGGCAGTTGCGGCCAACACGCGCATGCGCGAGGTGATGCTCCCCGTGCTGCAATTCCCGGTCGCCGTGCCGGTGTTCATCGCGGGAGTGGAGGCCTCGACTGGGGCCCTCAAGGGCGACCCCGTCGGCGACTATGCAGGCTGGATCAAGCTCGCGGCAGGATTCAGCGTGATTTTCGTGGTGTTGTCGTATCTGTTGTTTGAGTACGTCTTGGAGGAATAGTCCCATGCATTGCCGGGGAAACAGGGAAGAGGTTTTCCATCCGCCGCCGAGCAGAAGCGCTTTCCCGTCGCGCTTGTGGTCCACGAACGAGCCCAATAGTGAGCAGTTTGCGCGTAGGTATATATACCTACGCGCACAGGATGCTATGTACCTACTAACTCGTTCCCAGAAATTGGTCTTTCAGCTAACTGGCTTGACTTGTGAAGTAGACATTGGTATATATACCAATGTCTATTCACTAGAAAACGCGAGGATCTCCTCTCCTATGGTTGATTACAACCGAATTGCACGAGCCAATCGCGTTAGAGAAGCTGAAGAGGGAATTCGCACCGCACTTGACAATGAAGACCGACGAGTATTCAGCCATCAGGATCTTGTACACCTCTTCCAGGAGCACCGAAAGGAATGGTGGATTCTCGCCAACATCACCTCAAAAGACTTCATTGAGTATCTCCAACGTGAGCTGAAGATCAGAAGAATCACCCTTGAAGGGGCAGCCCACTCCCAGAGGTTTTTCCGCTACCTTTGGGGTGAACCCTCCGTGATCGAGGTTGCAGCGGCCATTCGCACGAGTGCCTATCTCTGCCATTCGACCGCCGTCTTCGTTCATAGTCTGACAGACCAGCTCCCACGGGTGCTCTACGTGAACTACGAACAGAGCGTGAAGCCCAAACCATCTGGAGGGCTCACGCAAGAGAGCTTAGACCGGGCTTTTCATCGCAAGCAGCGTGAATCGACTTTCGCCTTCCGGCACGAGGAATACAAAATCATCCTGCTCAGTGGAAAGAACACAAAAAACCTAGAGGTCCAGAACATGCAGGTTCCCGGCGGCGGAAAGGTCCGGGTCACAAGTATCGAGCGAACCCTTATCGACATCACGGTACGACCTACTTATGCGGGAGGAGTGTACCAAGTCCTTGAAGCCTTTCGCAGCGCCAAGGAGCGTGTTTCCATTGCCACGCTGATCGCCACCCTCAAGAAGCTAGATTACGTTTACCCGTACCACCAAGCTCTCGGCTTTTATCTGGAGCGCGCTGGCTATCCAGAGAAGCTCTATGGACGTTTGAGAGAGTTTGCCATGAACTTCGACTTCTATCTGGCCCATGATATGGGGGACGTGGCGTATGATCCCCGCTGGAGGCTATTTTATCCAAAGGGAATGTAGCGGCTCGATCTCTCGGAGGACGAAGTCGAAATAGAAATCGAATTCCTCAAGGGGTTCCGCCACTGTGGCGCGAACGTTGGGCCAGTCGACCCGGTGATAATCGCGTTGCTCGGCAAGCTTACCAAGCAAGGAGATGGGCACCTTCTTTGCCGCAAAAATCATCTTCATGAGGTCGAGATTCTCTGAAGACCCAAGCCGAAGTCCTGTCTTGCTGATGATTATGAAGATATCGAAGAAGTCGCGCGCTCTGGGGTGCCTATTCCTTCCGGTGGGAGCGTAGTCTTCCATCTGTTGGCAAAGGGCGCGGAGTTTCTCAATTGCGAGCATCGCGGGCGGGTAGACATAGATCGTATAGTCGTCGATTTCCGCTCGCACCTTTCCTGTGGTGTACTCATATTTACTGAAGTCCACCCTGAAAACCCTTCGCTGGTTCGGGCGGACCACAAACGCTTCTCGGCGGAGGCGGTCGCTATCGGCTCTAAGAGACTGGTGGCGTGTCTCCTCGATCAGCTTGAATTCCAACTGATAACCGCCCCACCGCGGTTGCTGATTCTCCCGTTGCTCCAGCGGCTTGGGTGCGAGTTTTGCATCAAACGGGATGAGCCCGACGACCCTAAATCGACTCGCGAGAGCATGTTCCATCCGGGCCAGAATGTCTCCGAGGTTTTCAAAATCAGTTTCCAATGAGAAGTCGAGATCGAGCGAATCACGGGGGCTGATGCCGTGAACCAGGCTTAGGGCATTTCCACCTTTGAGAACCAGTTGCTCGAATAGCACGTCATCACTGAAAAGCGCAGTGATCGTGAGTTTTCGAATCTCTGTCAATTCCAATTTCATTGCGATCAACCTACCAGACTCCGCCATTTTGAACAATAGAACTTCCTTTATGTCGGGCCATTTGACATCAGGTTCATGACGCGTTACGGTACGGGATGAGCCGGTCGATTCGTCACAAGCGGCTGGAACGTCTTTACGAAGATAATGACCAGGGAACAATCTCCATGAAAAGAAACTTCCCTCCCACTCTGCACCTCATCCTGACGCTCGTCTGGCTGTGCGTGGCGGGCACCATGATTTTTCTTTACGCGCCGCAGGAGCTCACCATGGGCGAAGTGCAGCGCATCTTTTATATCCACGTGGCCTCGGCCTGGACCGCACTGCTGGCTTATTTCCTGATATTTCTCGGTAGCGTGGGTTATTTGTGGAGGCGCTCGAGTTTTGCGGACGACTTTGCGCACGCCGCGGGGGAAATCGGCTTCGTGTTCTGCACCTGCGTACTGGTGACCGGACCGCTCTGGGCGAAACCGGTTTGGGGCATCTGGTGGACGTGGGACGCGCGCCTGACGCTTACCTTCGTCTTGTGGCTTCTGTTTGTGGCTTATCTGATGCTGCGGAGCTACGTCATTAACCCCGGGCGCGCCGCAGTGCTGGCCGCCGTGGTGGGCATTATCGGCTTCGTCGATGTACCGATTGATTACATGGCGATTCGCTGGTGGCGGACGCAACATCCGCAGCCCGTGATCGCGGGAGGCGAGGGTTCAGGCCTCGACCCGCGCATGTGGGTGACACTGCTGGTGACGTGGGGCGCGTTCCTGTGCTTGTTTTCTTACCTGTTGCGGCAACATTTGCGACTCGAGGCGCTGCGCCGCGAAATCTCCCGCCTCGGGCGATCGCTGGCTTCATCCCGGAGGGCATAGCATGGGCAACTCATTCCTGGTACTGGCGTACTGGTTCCTCTGGATCATCTTTATGGTCTATGCCGCGGCGATTCACCGTCGCCAGGTGCGACTCGAAAAGGAATTGGAAGCGCTGAAGAACGCAGGGCGCGGGCAGGATGCTTCCGGCTCCGGCAGCTCTTGATGGAGCGCAAGACCGCGACTCGGCGCTACTACACGTGTGGTTCAAGTTGTGATATCGTGGCTGTGCAGCAGAAAGAAACCCCAGTGCTTACCGTGGAGGATGCCCGGATGCAGGGCAGGCGCCTTCTTGTTCATGCAGGGTGGGGAAGTGCTTTCACCCGGAGCAGGGAGGAAGGTGGAGGTTTGCACTCGGCCCGGCGCCGGGATTCGGCGCAAGAATTCATAGGACTGGGCAGCATCCGTGGAGATTCCGTGGGGGGGGATGCACGTGCCCCCGCGGCTGTGATAAGGTTGCTGCTCCACTCCCAAGAAGAAGCATGAAAAAGATCGGGCGATACGACGTCATTGGCGAGTTGGGCCGCGGTGCCATGGGGATCGTCTACAAGGCTGCCGACCCGACTATCGGCCGCCAGGTAGCCTTGAAGGTTCTTTCCTTCGACTCTTCCGCTGACGAGGGCACACACAGCCCCCAGGAAATGTTCATGCGCGAGGTGCGCGCGGCCGGCCGCTTGGCGCATCCCTCCATCGTCACCATCCACGACGCCTTTGAGGACGCGGAGACCAAATCAAGCTGCATCGTGATGGAATTGGTCCCGGGCAAGACGCTGGAAAGCATTCTCCTCTCGGGCCACGTGAAGACGGTGGAACAAACCCTCGACCTCGTCCGCCAAGTGGCAGAAGGGCTGGATTACGCGCATCGGAATCAGGTGGTTCACCGCGACTTGAAGCCGGCCAACATCCTGGTGACCGAGGACGGGCGCATCAAGATCACGGACTTCGGCATCGCCAAAGTGCTGGCGCGCGAAGGCGTGGTGCGGACCGTGGGCGTGATGGGGACGCCTTCCTACATGTCGCCCGAGCAGGTGAAGGGCGGCGAAATCGACGCGCGCGCCGACTTGTTCTCCCTGGGCATCATCCTCTTCCTCATGCTGACGGGACAGAAACCCTTCATGGGCGATACAGCCGCGGTGATGTTCAAGATCGTGTACGAAAATCCCGCGCTGCCGAGCAGCGTCGATCCCTTGCTGACGCCCGCGCACGATTACGTGGTTCTGAAGTGTCTGGCAAAGGACCGCGACAAGCGATACTCCTCGGCGCGCGAGCTGCTGAATGACCTGGACGATCTTCAGCACGGGCGCCAGCCGCGCTCGCAGGCGGCTGCCGTTCCCGCGCCAGCCCCTGCTTCCCAGACTCCGACTGCGCCGCCGACTGTTGATCAGACCCTTGCGACGACCGTGCCGATCCTCGCGGCGATGGCGCCGCTGAAGCCGTCGCAACCGGTGTCGCCAGCACGACAGGTGCCACCCCCGCCGCGCCTAGCCATGCAGCCGCCCCAACCCGTCGTGCCCCGACCGGTACAGGAGGTTGAAGCTGAAGTTCCGGTCGCGCCGAAGGCCGAGTCAAATGCTTTTCCCATCATTCTGGGGGTTGTGGCAGTCGTGCTGGTCACCGCAGCGGCGCTAGGTTATTGGAAGTATCACCAGATCATGAGCACCGTGGTGCCGCCACCGCACATCGCATTGCTCCCGCCTCCTCCGGCCCCCCCCGGTTTGATGCCGGTGGAACCGGTGAGCCCTCCTGCGGAACCTGAAGAGAAACCTGTCGTAAACAAGCCGAAGCAGGCGGCCAAGCCACGACCGAAGCCGCCCGCGCCCGCGCCTGCTCCGCCCCAACCGGCACTTATAGCAGAACCGCCTCCCAAGCCGGTGACTCCGACGCCCAGCGTAGAAGCAACCGCCAAAGCTGAGGCTGCCAAGCTCGTGAATGTTCCCCGTGTCGTTCAACTTCACTGCAAACATGACCTGAAGGAAGCCACGTTTACGGTTGCGAGCGGTGGTCAGACGCTTTTCCAGGGCAGCCTCAAGGGGAAAAAGAAGGGTGGTTTTCTGGCGATCAAAGGCGCTTACGAAGGAACCTTCTCACGAACGATCACGGTGCCCGCCGGTGCATCCGACGTTTCCATCCACATCGTGACCAAGGATGGAGCGACTGACCTGAGCAAGGCGATTCAGATGCTGCCGCCTGGCGGCTTCATTCCCACCCTCGACGTCGAAGTCGAGAGCGACCACCTAACTCTGAACTGGGGGAATTCCTCCAAACCGAAACCATAACGCGCGGCGAATCGCCGCCAAGCGGTGAGACCTTCTTGAACGCGAAGGTGCAGGCTAGGCGCAGAGGGTGTGTGCTCATCGCGACCGCCAGGATCGGGACATGCAAAGCGCTGCTCCCACGGGTTCTTTCACAACATCCTTCAAAAGAGTCGACGGAGAACGAGGGCACGTGCTACCATGATGGTGAGTTTGCTCGACGCAGCATGAAGGTGCGTGCACAAGACATGTCAGACTTCGGGCTCTGTGCGACGGATGTTCGCGAACCCCGCCAGGTCCGGAAGGAAGCAACGGTAACGAACCTCTCCGTGTGCCGCAGATCAACCCGAAGTCTGGCCCAAACTGTTTTGGATTTGCGATTTTCGATTTTGGATTAGCGAAGTCCGTTGCCCCATGGTTGCGGACGGCTTTCTTCTCCCCCGGACGCTGTCAATCCAAAACCTAAAATCGAAGATCCAAAATCCCAAAATCTCCTCCCATGTCTTACCAAGTCATTGCGCGCAAATATCGTCCCCAGGCTTTTGACGACGTGGTGGGCCAACACCTGGTGACCGACACGCTGAAGAACGCCATCCAGACGAATCGCGTCGCGCACGGATACATCTTCTCGGGCGCGCGCGGTGTGGGCAAGACGACCACGGCGCGCATCCTCGCTAAGGCGCTCAACTGCTTCAAGGGGCCAACGGTCACGCCGGACGGCACGTGTCCCTCCTGCGTGGAAATTGCCGCTGGAAACTCCGTGGACGTGCAGGAAATCGACGCCGCATCGAACCGCGGCATCGACGAGATTCGTGAGCTGCGCGAGGCGGTGCGCTACCTGCCCGCGCGCGACCGCTACAAGATCTTCATCATCGACGAAGCGCACATGCTTACCACGGAGGCCTTCAACGCGCTGCTGAAGACGCTGGAGGAACCGCCTCCGCGCTCGCTCTTCATCCTGGCGACCACCGAGCCGCACAAGCTGCCCTCCACGATTCAGTCACGCTGCCAGCACTTTGCCTTTCGCCTGTTGGATTACGCGGAGATCTGCGCTCGACTCCGGGTGGTGGCGGAGGAGGAGAAAATTACCGCCGATGAAGGCGCGGTCTCGACGCTTGCCCAGGCCGCGGAAGGCAGCCTGCGCGACGCGCTCTCACTGCTCGACCAGGTGATCGCCGCATGCGGCGAGCGCCTGGATGAGAAGCGCGTGCGTCAGGTGCTGGGTGTGGTGCCCGCGGAATTGCTGATGGATATCGTGAAAGCCGTCGACGCGGCGGACTCGCGTCAGGTGCTCGACCGCGTAGGGCAACTGGCTTCGGAAGGTTACGAGCTTGCGCATTTCTGCGGCGAGCTTACGCGCTTCGTGCGCGACCTGATGATCACGCGAACTTGCGGCGCAGAAAGCCCGCTGCTGCAGGTTCCCAGCGACCAGCGGCGGCAGCTCGGCGAACTTGCCGGGCTTTTCAGTGAGGAAGACCTTTCCCGTTTCTTCAACATCCTGCTGCGCGCTGAAAGCGAGATGCGTTACGCGCTCGCACCGCGCTTCCACCTGGAGCTGGCACTGATGAAACTGGTGCACGCGCGGCGGCTGACATCGATTGAATCGCTGCTGGGCGGGCTCCGTGGCTCCGGCCTATCGGGGAAAACCTCGAGCGCCCCGCGCGCCACAACAACCGCGCCCGCACGTCCCACTCTGGAACCGCCGCGCAGGGTCCGCGCGGAGAGTTCTGAAAGGCCACCGGCGGACGAGTCCTTCGCAGCGCCTCCGCCTGAAGCTAGCGCGCCCGGTGCGGCGCCGGAAAACGCTGCGGCAGGTGCGCAGCCCAGTGAAGACGCGCGCCTCACTGCCATTAAGACGATGCTCTTTGATCAATCGGAGAAATTCCTGAGTAGTTGCCTGGAGCACCTATCCGGCTGCCGATTCGAAGACGGCGAGGCGGAGTTTCGCTATGCGCAGAAAGACTCATCCTTCGCAGAATGGCTGAAGAGCAGGGAACGGCAGGAGACATTACGCAGGGTGTGCGCCCAGGTGCTGGGCCAACCCGTAAAGATTTGTGTTAGACTTGAGGAGCAGGGAATCGTGGCTCGAGCTGAACGTCCCAGCGCCCGCGAACGCGCCGAGCGCGATCAGGGGGTGGAAGCTTTTCGCAAGAAGTTCGATGCCATCGTGGTGGACGTGAAGGACCTGAGCCGGGAGTGAGCAATGAAAAACCTGCAGCAGATGCAACAGATGCTGAAGCAAGTGCAGCAATTCCAGGAGCAATTGCAGAGGCAACTGGATGAGCTGGTGGTGGAAGCCTCGGCGGGCGGAGGCATGGTCTCCGTCAAGATGAATGGCCAGAAGCAACTCCACGAAGTGCGGATTGATCCGGAGGTCTTTGCTTCGCAGGATCTGGAAATGTTGCAGGATTTGATCCTGGCAGCAGTCAATGAAGCCTCGCGAAGAGTGGACGAGCAACTGGCCAGTCAGATGGGAAACCTGGCCGGCGGGCTGAACCTTCCTGGCTTGACCTGACCCAGATATCGAAACTCGAAAGCCGCAAATCGAAACTCGCCGATTGACCCATGCTGGAGTGCGAATTGCGAGTTTCGAACTTCCACGACAATGAAGGATTACGCCGAGCCGCTGGCTCGCCTGATCGACGAGTTGAAACGTCTGCCTGGCATCGGGCAGAAATCCGCCCAGCGCATTGCCTTCCATCTGGAACGCGCGCCGCGCGAAGACGCGGAGCGCCTGGCCGCGGCCATCCTCGACGCCAAGGACAAGATTCGTCTGTGCAGCGTGTGCAATAACCTGACGGAACTCGATCCGTGCGAGTACTGCACGGACCCGCGGCGCGACGGGGAAGTAATCTGCGTGGTGGAAACTCCTTACAACGTCGTCGGCGTTGAAAAGACGCGGGAATTCCACGGGCAGTACCATGTGCTGCACGGAGTCCTCTCGCCGCTGCAGGGCATCGGACCGGATCAACTCAAGCTGAAGAATCTGCTCGAGCGGCTGAAGAGCGGCAAAGTGAAAGAGATCATCGTTGCCACCAGTCCCACCGTCGAGGGCGAAGCCACCGCTGTCTATCTTTCCAAACTCATCAAGCCGCTGGGCGTGAAAGTGAGCCGCATCGCCATGGGAGTTCCCGTGGGCTCGGAATTGGAGTTCGCGGACGAAGTCACCATGCTCAAGGCCATCGAGGGCCGCCGCGAGATGTAGCCCGTCCTTCCTTTGTTTCTTCCCTGCTCAGAGTGGACGCGGGAATCCTGCCAGCCGCCGGGGGCGCCAGGGTGCGACGCGCGGCGCCGGCCGCCCGCGACCCGCTCGCTCCCGTGCCGCTTCTCCCGTCAATAACCGGGTTCCGGTATCTTCGACTGTCCGGTATAATTAAATGTTTAATCCCTCCTGAATCTTGGGGACAAGATCAAGGAGTTTGCGTCTCAAGGTTACGGATGCTCGAACGCCTCCGCCCACTCCGGCCGTACCTTGCCCGTTACAAACGGCGCTACGTCGCGGGATTCGTCTGCCTGCTCGTCTCCCAGACAGTGGGCGTGCTTGTTCCCCTGCTTATCAAAACCGGTATTGACGATCTGGCCCGCAGCGTGGCGCTGCGACGATTGCTGGTGGTGGTGGGCCTGCTCGCGGCTGTATCCATCGTCAAGGCGGTCTTCCAGTTTTGGATGCGCTGGATTCTGATCGGCATCTCCCGCGACGCCGAATACGATCTGCGCAATGACTTGTTCCGCCACCTGATGCGCCTGTCGGCGAGGTATTACACCGAGCACCGCACGGGCGATCTGATGTCAAAGCTTACGAACGACCTGAATGCCGTGCGCAACATGATCGGTCCGGGCATCATGTACTCGGCGAACACCGTGGTGGTAGGCGTCGCCACCATCAGCCTGATGATCCATCTCGACTGGCGGATGACGCTGATGGCGCTGGCGCCGCTGCCGTTCGTTTCGGCGGCCGTCAAGTTCTTCGGAGCGCAAATTCACGAGCGCTTCGAGAAGATCCAGGCGCTTTATTCGGAGCTCACGGAACGGGTACGCGAGAACATCTCGGGCATGCGGGTGGTTCGCGCGTTCTGCCAGGAAGATGCAGAGATGGCCACGTTTGACGTGATGAACCGTGACTTCGTAGAGAAGAACAAAGGGCTGATCTGGATCAGCAGCTTCCTGTGGCCGGTCATCGCCTTGATGTTTGCGCTGGCGCTCTTGCTGGTGCTGGTGGTGGGCGGGCGGCACGTGCTGCAGGGACTCATCACCGTGGGCACTTTTGCGGCGTTCAATGTGTATCTGACCTATCTGATCTGGCCCATCATCGCGCTGGGTTGGGTGACGAACCTCGTGCAGCGCGGGCTGGCATCGCTGGGGCGGCTGATGACGATTTTCGAGGCTCAGCCCGATATCGACGACCGCGCGGTGCCGAGGAATCCCGTTACTGCGCTGCGTGGCGAGATCGAGTTTCGCAATCTGCGCTTCAGTTACAACGGTCACGCGATTCTGAAGAATATCAACCTGCGCATTCCCGCCGGCAAAACCGTGGCGGTGGTGGGCGCGACGGGCTCGGGGAAATCAACGCTGGTCGGCTTGATTCCTCGCCTGTACGATGCGCCGCCGGGGACGCTGTTAATCGACGGCGTTCCCATCCGCGAGATTCCTCTCCAGACCCTGCGGGAGCACATCGGGTTTGTGCCGCAGGAGACCTTCCTGTTCAGCGAGACGATCCACGAGAACATTAAGCTGGGCACGCCGGACGCGACCGGGGCACAGGTGGAGCGCGCGGCGGAGATTTCCAATATCCTTCCGGAGATTCGCGGCTTCCCGAAGAAGTTCGACACGATGGTGGGCGAGCGCGGGCTGACGCTCTCCGGCGGGCAGAAGCAGCGCACGGCCATTTCCCGCGCGGTCATTCGCGACCCGCGCATCCTGATTCTGGACGACGCGCTCTCCAGCGTGGACACCTACACGGAAGAAACCATCTTGCGGCAGCTCGCGGGGGTAATGGCAGGCCGCACGACGATCCTGATTTCGCACCGCGTCTCGACAATCCAAAACGCTGATGAAATTGTGGTGCTACACGAAGGGGAAATCGCGGAGCGCGGCACGCACGCGGAATTGCTGGCACTGAACGGCTATTACGCTGAGCTCTACAACAAGCAGTTGATTGAGGAAGAACTGGAGAAGGAAGCATGAGTCAACAAGAAGTAAGGAGACAGGAGCCAGAAGTCAGAATGGACGCGCCGCGAAGGCCTGCCAGGACATTCCAGGATTTGGTTGTTTGGCGCAACGCTCATGAGTTCATGCTCGCGGTCTAACGTGGCAATTCTGGCTTTTGACTTCTGGCTTCTGACTCCTGACTTCTAACTTCTGGCTTATATGCCTGACGGTTTCCACGAAGAAGAAATTCTCGGGAAAGCTTACGACTCGCGGCTGATGCGGCGGTTGCTCCAGTACCTTCGTCCCTACTGGCGGATGACGTTGTTCGCGCTGATCGCCATCCTGTTCTACGGAATGTTGCAGGCCGTCCCAGGGTATTTGATGAAGGTGGAGGTGGACCGTTACCTTGACCCTGCCGGCGGCCAGCACCTTCTGCCCGTCCTGGCGCGTTTCTTGAGCCGCAATCCGATGGTGGGCATCGCGCAGATCGCTTTTGTGCTCTTCCTGCCCACGGTGTTGCTCGGCTTCTTGCTGGAATTCTCGCAGTCCTTCGCCATGCAAATGGTGGGGCAGAAGGTAATGTACGACTTGCGCAAGCAGATCTTCCTCCACTTGCAGCAGTTGCAGATGGGCTTTTTCGACCGGAATCCGGTGGGCCGCCTGGTGACCCGCGTGACGACGGACGTGGACGTGCTGAACGACCTGTTCGCTTCCGGCGTGGTAGCCATCTTCGGGGATTTCTTCACGCTGCTCAGCATCATGGTGGTGATGCTGGAACTGAACTGGAAGCTGGCATTGCTGACGTTCTCGGTTTTGCCGGTCATCGCAATCATCACCGGGGCATTTCGGCGTGCCGTGCGGGAGTCGTACCGGCGTATTCGCGTGGCGATCGCGCGCATCAACGCGTATTTGCAGGAGCACATTACCGGCATGTCTGTGCTGCAACTCTTCAATCGCGAGGAGCGCAGCTTCGACGAATTTGAGGAAATCAATAGGGCACACATGGAGGCCTACAAGGATTCCATCCTGGCTTACGGCCTCTTCTATCCCGCCGTGGAAGTGTTGGGGGCGGTCGCCGTCGGCATCATTCTCTATATGGGTGGTGGGATGGCGTTGCGCGGCGTCCTCAGTGTAGGTACCGCCATTGCGTTTATTCAGTACTCACAGCGCTTTTTCCGGCCCATCCAGGATCTGAGCGACAAGTACAACCTGCTGCAGGCGGCGATGGCGAGCTCGGAGCGCATTTTCAAGCTGCTGGATACGCCGGTGACGATCGGGGATCCTGCCGAGCCCAAGCTACTCGAGCATCCGCGCGGGCAGGTGGAATTCCAGCAGGTAGGGTTCGCTTACAGGGACAACCACAGGGTCTTGGAAAACGTCTGCTTCACGATTGAGCCTGGCGAGACGGTCGCCGTGGTGGGCCACACGGGCGCCGGCAAGACGACGCTCACCAACCTGCTGCTGCGCTTCTACGACGTGCAGGACGGTCGGGTCGCCTTCGACAACCTCGACATCCGCGAAGTGCGCCTGCGTGATCTGCGCAAGAATTTTGGCATCGTGCTCCAAGACCCTTTTCTGTTTTCGGGAACCATCGCGAGCAACATTCGGCTGGGCAGCGAGTGGATCACCGACGCGCAGGTGCGCGCGGCGGCGCGACAGGTCAACCTGCTGGAGTTTATCGAGAGTCTGCCGGCAGGATTTGACGAACCCGTGAAGGAGCGCGGCGCTACGCTCTCCGTGGGTCAGAAGCAACTGCTCTCCTTTGCGCGCGCTCTCGCGCACAATCCCCGGATTCTGATCCTGGACGAAGCTACCTCGAGCGTGGACCCCGAGACCGAGCATCTGCTGCGCGAAGGATTGCGGCGCCTGATCGAAAACCGCACCTCGCTGGTGATCGCGCACCGGCTCTCAACGATTCAGAACGCGAGCAAGATTGTCGTGATGCACAAGGGCCACGTGCGCGAGGTGGGCACGCACCAGGAATTGCTTCAGAAGCGTGGGATTTACTTCAAGCTTTATCAGCTTCAGTACAAGGACCAGGAGTTCCCTGTGGCTCGAGCCGCCCTCGGGGCGGAGTCCTTGCCAGAGCGCTCCTAATCGACTACGCTGTGCGGCGTATGCGACCGCTTCGGGGATTGTCGCCGCGGACTGCGAGAGTGTCCCCTTGCCTTGCAGGGCTTCTCGGAGCGTATGCTTGAGCCGGGCACGTTGACCGTGCCGCATAGAGAAATGCCCAAAGTTGCCATCATGATCGTGGCGGGAGAGCGCTCCGGCGACATCTATGGTGCGGGACTGGCGCGCGCTCTGCGCGCGCGGCTGGCCGGGTTGGAAGTTTTCGGGTGTGGTGGCGATGCGCTGCGCCAAGCCGGAGCGGACACCGTTGTGGATGCGCACCAGCTTTCCCTGGCGGGCATCACCGAAATCATCTCCGGAATTCCGCGCGTCTATCGGGCCTTTCATCGGTTGTTGGAGGAGGTGGACCACCGCCAACCGCAACTTGCCATCCTGATTGATTTTCCTGACTTCAACCTGCGAATGGCGAGACAACTCAAGAAACGCAAAGTCCCGGTGGTTTACTTCGTGAGCCCGCAAGTATGGGCGTGGCGCAAGCGGCGCGTCCAGAAGCTGAAAGCGCGCATCGCGAAGATGATCGTTATCTTCGATTTTGAGGAAGAGATCTATCGAAGGGCGGGCGTGCCGGTGGAGTACGTCGGGCATCCGCTGGTGGACATGGTACGGCCGCACCTGACCCGCGAGCAGTTCTTCGCCAAAGTGGACCTGGATGCCTCCGTACCGACCGTGGCGCTTTTGCCAGGTAGCCGGAAACAGGAAGTGACTGCAAACCTGCCGGTGATGCTGGATGCCGCCACGCGCCTGACGCTGCATCACCAGTTACAGTTCATCGTGGCCGTAGCCCCCACCATCGACCCGGCCTGGGTTGAAACGACCCTGCTGGAGTGTTACGTGGGTCGGGCCACGGTCCGCTCTGCCGTGCACGCCACCTACGATGCGCTGCAACATACGGACGTGGCCGTGGTGGCCAGCGGGACAGCGACGCTCGAAGCGGCCCTGCGCGAGCGCCCCATGGTGGTTGTGTACCGCGTCTCACCGATCACTTGGCTCGTAGGGAAGTTCCTGGTGAACGTGCCCTTTTACAGCATGGTGAACATCCTGGCGAAGAAAGAGATTGTGCCAGAACTGATGCAGCACGATTTCAGTGCCGCCAATGTCGCGGCGCGGGTAGAATATTTGCTGGAACATTCGGAAGCGCGCGAGGCCATGATCCAGGGGTTCCGGGCCCTGAGGCCGCGGTTGGGGCCGGGAGGGGCCATTGAACGTGCCGCCGATGCTGTGGTGCGTTTACTGCAGTCGTTCGGGACAACCCGGATGGAGGGTTGAGGCATCGACGGCCCGCCCAATTTGATCCTCGCGAGATGCAACGTGTAAGACCGTCGAACAATCCAATCGAATTGTTGTACCTCCGAGCGGCCGCGAGGGCGAAACCCATCAGGCGGTCTTTACGTCAAGGATAGTGCGGGGATACGGAGCGCCCGTCACGCGTCAACAACGTTGAATTGCGTTGCGGGCGAGGTGGCGCGAGAAAAAGCAGGGCATGGCAGGGTTCGCTGCCCCGGCAGGGCAACGCCAGCCCGGAGCGCACAACGCGACGATTCCGCAAGAGGAGCCGAGCATGACTCGAATCAGATCCGTGAGTCCGCCTGCGTCTTCGGGTGCTGTATGCTTCCATCGCCGGGGGCTGCTGCAAGCCGGGCTTCTGGGTCTGGTTTTCGCGATGGTCGCGGCGTCGGGCCGGGCGCAAGGCCCCGCGCCACGTTTCGAAGTCACCAATTACATCATCAATGCAGAGTTGTTTCCTTCCACACACATTCTGAGTGCGAAGGTGCGCGTGGACGTCCTCCCCCAGGCCGATCTCACTACGCTGACGTTCGAACTCCACAGCAATCTACGCGTCGAGAAGGTTCTGGATGTCAAGGGCCAGGAGATCACTTTCAAACAGGACGGCCAGGCTCTGACCTTGTCGCTGTTGAACCCGTTGCCTGAGGGCAAGCTGGCCTCCATCAGCGTGAACTACGGTGGGTCGCTCGCTTCCGACGCCGGCAGCCCGGTGGAAGGCCTGAAGCTGGCGTATGTGGGCGCCGAGGGTTCTTATCTTCTCTACCCGGGCCGCTGGTTCCCCGTCAGCGGTTATGCCGTGAATCGTTTTGCCGCTACGATGAACATCACCGTCCCGTCGGACGAGACGGTGATCGCTTCCGGGAAAGCCTCTGCGCCCGCGCGCGAAGCGGGGAAGGTAACTTATACCCATGTGTTTGACCAGGTCTCATTCCCGGGGACAGTGATTGCGGGGCACTATTCGGTGCAACCTGCCACAGCCGTAGGGGTGGATATCGCCCTCTACCTCAAGCCCGGCCACGAGAATCTCGCCGCCAGTTATGGAGACACGGCGGCCAAGATCCTGGATTTTTACAGCGATGAGTTCGGCCCGCTGCCCCGTGCCCACTTGGCGCTCGTGGAGATTGAAAACGGCACGGTGGGTGGGTACACGTCACCGGGTGTGGTCGCACTCGCCTCACGCGCGTTCACGCACCCGGTTAATTACCGGCTGTTGGCGCACGAGATTTCGCACTTGTGGTGGCCATGCTTGGTCAGTCCCGCTTCCCCTAATGATGCGCTTCTCGACCAAGGTTTGGCCACCTATTCGGAGGCCATGTACGTGCAGCAGGCAGCGGGGGACGCGGCCTTTGAAGATCTGATGAGGGAGACTGAGGTTGGCGCACTGACGCACGAGGAGGTGGCGCCCATCGCGCAGGCCGGACAACTGCACGAGTTCACGCCCGAGTACCAGTCGATCGTCTTCCAGAAGGGAGCTATGGTGTTCCACATGCTCCGCTGGGTGGTGGGGGACGAAGCGTTTCACAGGACGCTGCGGGCGATGACGCAGCAGTACGCGTGGAAATCCCTCTCCACGGACCAGTTTCAGCGGCTGGTGGAGAGTGTCTCCAAGCAGGAGCTGACGTACTTCTTCGCGCAATGGGTCAGCTCGACCGGTGTGCCACAGTTTAAACGGACCTGGGCTGTCTACAGACTCCAAAAGGGGTACCAGGTGGTAGGAAAGATTCAACAAGACCTGGATATCTTCCGGATGCCGGTCGAGGTCCGGGTCATATGCCAGGGCTCCAAACCCGTTAACCAACGAGTCGAGATGGTGGGGACAACGGCGGACTTCACCATCGAGGCGCGCACCAAGCCCGTTCGCGTCCTGGTCGACCCGGCCAGCCGCCTCCTGAAGTACGACGACAAGACCAAGTATCAGGTCGAGCTGGCACGGGCCGATCAACTCGTCCAACAGCAGGCATATCTGGAAGCCATCAAGCAATATCAGGCCGTGCTGGACCTCAATAAGAACAGCTCACTGGCCCACTACCGCCTCGGTGAGGTGTTTTTCAAGTTGCGCAATTATAATGCCGCCATGGAGGAATTCCGGCGCGCGCTGGATGGCGATTTGGATCCCAAGTGGATCGAGGTATGGACGCATCTGGAATTGGGTAAGATCTTCGACGTGACTGGCCAGCGCGACCGCGCGCTCAACGAATATCAACGCGCGCTGCAGACCAACGACAACACCCAGGGAGCGCTCGACGAGGCCAACCGCTATGTCCAGAAGGCCTACTCGGCGCAGCAGCAACAGCAAGAACAGCAGCCGCAGACCCAGGCACAGCCACAGCCGCCGCCACAGCAAGAACAACAAGAGCCACAGCTAAAGCGGCGGAATTAGAAAGCTGCCTGTATGCTCAGCCGGCCTCGCTGCGTGCGTACTTCAACCCCGTAGGTTGCGGCTTTGAAACACCGCGGTGCTGAATCAGCACCTTGAAGACGTTTCCCATCCCTGCCGGGGAAATCAACCGCTTCAGCTTCAGCCGGGCCTGCAGCTTCTCGAGTTCCGTTTGACCCGGGTCGTAAACGTCCGCGAACTCGTTGGCCTCGCCGAGCCCCAGCAGGAATCTCTCCTGCGTTGTGAACCCCGTCAGGTCGAGCCCGGCGGCTCTTCCTGCATCGACCAGCGCGCTGAAGTTCACGTGCGCGGTCAAATCGCTTTCGCCTGGCGTGCCGAAGAAATCCTCCGATGCAGTGTGACCTCGATAAGCCAGCAACGTTCCGCGTGGGCGTTCCGCTGTGTAGAGACGTTCCGCGGTGTCGCCGTAATCGACGGTGACCACAAAACCTCGCGTCAGCTTTGCGGCAACGGCGCGAATCCAATCCATAGCCGGCCGGTTCACCTCGACGCGATGGTCCTCCTCGAGCTGGTTCGCGTACCGAGCGACGTATGCAGCAATGGACGGGTCGCTGAGGGGGCCATGCTCCTCGCGCAAGCCTCCGCCTTCAGCGGTGACGTAGATTTCCTTGAGGTGTCCACCCGCGCGTGTGACCACGCTGACCGGAAAAGCGTCGACGAGTTCGTTCGAGAAAAAACACCCCGCGGTGGGCGCGAGTTCTTCGAGATTCGTCAGCAGCCGGACCTCGCGCTCGAGTCCCAACCTTGCCAGCCGCACTTGAATGCGCTGGCGCTCGCGCGGGCCCGGCTCGATGGCGACGTAATCGAGGGTTGCGGCAAATTCCGGCAGCGCGCGCTTGGCCCAACTCAGAAAATCGCACGCGAAGAGCCCGCGCCCCGCACCCATCTCCACCCAGGTGAAGTGCTGCGGGCATCCCATGCAAGCCCACATCTCGGCGGCCTGGCGCGCCAGCAGTCGTGCAAAAACCGGATGCAGGTCGGAACTTGTGAAGTAGTCGCCCTCGGCGCCGGCGCGCTCGCGACCTTGGGTGTAGTAACCCAATTCCGGATGATAGAGACACAGCGCCATGTAGCGCTCAAAGGTGATTGCGCCGGTGCGCCGCAGGGTATCGAGAAGCAGCCCTTCGAGAGGTGTGTCGCTCAAGCAGAACTCGGGAGTCAGGCGCCAGCACGAGGAATGGTGAATAGTGAATGACAAATTGCAAACACATCCTCTGCCCATTCACTATTTACCAATTACCATTTGTATCTAGCTCCTGACTTCTTTCACGTGGTCTTCGCGGTCGGCCGGGCGGTCAGCTTCTGGTAGGTTTCTTCAAACACCCTGAGCGCTGCATCGTCGAACAGCACGAAGTGAATTTTCTCCAGGCTGGTGCGCACATTCGTGTGGTCGAGCACGACCTTCAGCATGATCGGCGCGCATTCCTCCATCGAGAAGCCCGCCACACCCGTTCCGATCGCAGGAAAAGCGATGCTGCGGATCGCTTTCTCTTCCGCCCGCATCAGGCTGGCGTGGGTGGCGAGGCGAATCGATTCCGCGGTGGCCTTTTCGCCCGGACGCATGCTCGCTGCATGGATCACATAATAAGCCCTCAGGTTTCCACCCGTGGTAACTGCCGCCTCGCCAAGGCGGATCGGCGCCAAGCGCTCACACGCCTCCTGGATGCGCTCCCCGCCCTTCTGTCGAATGACACCTGCCACGCCTGCGTCCAACGCGAGGTCTGTGTTTGCGGGGTTGACAACCGCGTCAACGGTCATTTCCGTGATGTCGCCTTTCACGAATTGAATCTTGGTCGGCATGGTCCCTTGCTCCTTGGGGCTTTGGACGAAGGCCTAAGCATAGCCCGCAGCGGCGCGTTTGGCTAGGAACAAGTGCGCGGCCAGGCGGAGGGGGCGTCGCGTCCGGCCCTTTTCAGCGCCTCGTGTCGTGATGGCCAACGTGCTCGGAACGTTCTTCGGGATTAAGATCCGAGGGTCCTTCCGCGCTAACGGATGACCGCTATCGAACGCGCGAGCTTCCAGAAGCCATCGGCGTCGCGTCGCAGGATCACGATGACCTCCGAGTTGACCTGCGACGGCTCACCGCCTGCAATCGGCGTCACTTTCGTGCTCACGCAAGCTCTGTCAAAGGCCCATTCGCCGGCCACGACGGTTTCTTCGGAGGTCGCAGTCTGGTCCATCCGGAATTTCGCAAAGAACCGGCGGAAGTCATCGGCGAGTTCCTGCTTTCCCTGCGTCGTCTTGCCGTTAGGATGCATCGCCACCACGTCATCCGTGACCAGGCCCAGCAGACGACCTACATCTCCGGCCCTCACGGCGGCAATCCAGGCCGCCTTGACCTTCTCGATCTCTTCTGTCCCATACGTGGCTGGCATGTCGCGCTGCTCCGTTGCCGGCACTTGGCTACAAACTGCACGAAGATTCCGCGCTGCTGCGCGGAGTGGTCAACCATCTCCTCCGGATGCCACTGTACAGCCACGAGGAAGGGATAGTCCGCGGCGGATTCCACGGCTTCGACAAAGCCGTCCTCCGAGCGTGCCGTCACCTTCAGCCCGCGCCCCAGGCGCTTGACAGCCTGGTGATGCAGGCTGTTGACGGGGCAAGTCCCCTGAACCATCGCCCCCAGATTCGATTCGGGGTCTGTCACCAGAACGGTGTGTGTCGGCTCCTGACGCGTCTTGCCTTCATCGGTCTGCCGATGTTCACAGTGCGGCGCAACGTCCTGGTTCATGTCCTGATAGAGCGTGCCGCCGAACCTCACGTTGATCATCTGTATACCGCGGCAAATGCCGAGAACGGGGAGACGGTGCGTCAAGGCGCGATCGAGCAGCCCGAATTCGAATTCGTCGCGAGCGCGGTCGCCATGAACGCTCTCGTATCGCCTCACCTCGCCGTAAAAGGACGGATCCACGTCATCCCCTCCGGCAAACAAAATGCCGTCGTAATCTTCGGCGCGTACGCGGTGCGCGGCAGAAGCCGAAACCAATTCAATTTCGTTCGCCTGCACGCCCACCGCCAGGAGGGCCTGGTAATAAGGTGATTCCGAGCCTCTGGTTTTTTCCTTCTCCGAAACTGAGAGGGCAATCCTCATGATTGATTCATCGGGTCATTGAATCACCGCGCCATTTTTCTTCCCGATTAAAGGGCGCGATGGCCCGATGGCACAATGACCCGATATTCTCACTTTGCCTTGAGATTCCGTTTACACTTCCCGACGTGAGCAGTCAAGCCCTCTTTTGCGTCCTGTCGAAGCTCTTCAGAAATGTCCCCTTTCTTACTTCATTAAAAGTGTCCCCTTGGCTGAAAACAGCGCACTAACCGCCTTTCCTTTCAATAACATTCAAGGTTCGCGCCGATAAGTGGTTTATTTTCCTTCAACATTCAAGGTTCGCAGTGACTTTGCGCCAAGTCAATTTTGTATCTCGTTTATTTTCAGCAACATTCAAGGTTATACCTTCATTTTAACATCCTTTTTCCTTTTCCCGGCCTAGCCTATGAGCATGTTTTCTAACTGCCATATTTTCAAGTACTTGGTTCTTTGCTACGGCCATCACAATTCACCTGATTCTTAGCTAACCGGCTGTGTTTTCATTAACATTCAAGGATCGCGAGGGTTTTTCCAAGGCTTCCTCCTCCCGCGCGTGCCGTTTAATCTTCAGGAGCAGGTTGGTGACCCGCCAGACTTGCCGAAAGTTGGAATCTTCCATCCTCTCCGTGCTCTCTGTGTCTTAAAACCTTCAACACGGAGGGCACGGAGCGCTCTGCGGTCTCCGTGTTAAGGTTCTGCTGTCCAGGGAGGACACGGAGGCTTTGCCGCGTGGGCGGCGCGTATGCGCTCCCTGCCCTCGGGCGTCGCCGGACCCCCCGCGACCTGCGGCCGTTCAACTGATGCGCGGCCAACTTTTTCTCCGTCACTCGCGGGCTTTTTACCAGGGACATCGTAACCTCACGAATCGGCGTTTCGGTGGCGGGCCCTATAGGGCGCAACGAGCAGCGGCGTTTTCACTTGAACGGTAGCGTGCGACCTCACAAACACACCACTCGCTGCATCCTAGGTTAGCATTAATAGCAGGCGTAATGTCAACTCCTCAATACAGGATTTAGGCTACCGGTAGGAAAAATCGTGAAGGAGGGGTATCTAATTGTCCGAACTACGTCCCGCCGCGCCGTCTCTTCCTATTGACATGCGTTACGTGACGCGTTACAGTGCAGCCATGATCCGGTCGATCTCCCACAAAGGACTGAAACGCCTTTACGAAGACGACGACTCGCGCGGCTGGATGCTGCCGGTACGGTTGCGGATATGGACGTGCCGGGGTTCCGGCTGCATCCGCTTAAGGGCGAGTCCAAGGGCTTTTGGGCGGTGACGGTTCGCGCCAACTGGCGGGTGATCTTTCGCTTTGCCGACCGCGACGTGCTGGATGTTGATTATGTCGATTACCACTGAAAGGAGACTGGAACCATGCCGATGAAGAGTCCACCCCACCCGGGCGGCTTTGTGTTGCGCCAGTGTATTGAGCCTTTGGGCTTGACGATCACGGCCGCCGCCGCCGCGCT
>JBEKAK010000063.1:0-30000 GCA_050018275.1 Terriglobia bacterium
TCGGGCGTCGCCAAGCCGGAAGCAAAGGGATTGGGCGTGGTGCTGGCCGACTTCAACAACGACGGCTGGCCGGACATCATGGTTGCCAACGACACTTGGCCGAATTTTCTCTTCCTCAATAACCATGACGGAACGTTCCGGGACGTCTCTTTCACCTCGGGCGTGGCTGCCAGTGAAGATGGGAAATACGAGGCCGGAATGGGGACGGACGCAGCGGACGTCGACGGCGACGGGTGGCTGGACATCTACGTCACCCATTTGGATTTTGAACTGAACCGGCTTTATCACAATAACCACGACGAGACCTTTGACGACGTCACCTTCACTTCCGGATTGGGCAACAAGGCCATTTTCCTGAGTGGCGTAAGCGCCAGGATGATCGATTACGACAATGACGGTTGGATGGATATTTTCCAGACGAATGGCGCCATGCTGGATAACATCCACCTGTACCACACGGAAGTTTCCTGGCAAGAGCCCAAGGTCATGTTCCGCAACCTGGGTGAGGGCAAGTTCGAGAAGGTGTCCGAGCAGTTGGGTCCGGACTTCCTAAAGCCCACAGCAGGACGGGGCTCGGCCGTGGCGGACTTCGATAATGATGGCGACCTGGACATCGCCATTTCCAATAGCAATGCCTACCCACAGTTGCTGCGCAACGACGGCGGAAATGCCAACCATTGGCTGGAAATCATGCTGGTGGGGACGAAATCCAACCGCGACGGCCGCGGCGCCGCGCTGAAACTCGTCTCCGAGGGCTTTGTCGAATACCGGCAGGCGCAGGGGGGAATGAGTTACATGTCCGCCCAGGACCCGCGCATTCACTTCGGAGTCGGGCAGAGAAAGACCATCGAATCCCTGGAGATTACCTGGCCCAGCGGCATTGTGGACAAACTTACGAACCTCCCCATCGATCAGATCATCACGGTTAAGGAAGGGGTTAGGATTGTTCCCAGGAACTTTCCGAAGATTGTTTGGAAGTGACATACAAGCTAACAGTCTCGAGTTCTTTCCATCCTTCCTGACCTCCACCGGCTGCTTCCTTAACGCTTACGCGCCCATGCTGACGGAGACCTTCGCATCGACGCATGTTTCCGGTCCACAACGCGAGGGGTTCTGACCCTAGTAAGTCTCCCACGCGTGCAAGGCGTCGAAGCTTGACCGTGTTCGGGGCATCCAAGATAATGACACCCTCTTCTACCCGACAAGTTGGTGGGGGCAAATCGTGCGCAACATCCGCAAAGTAGCCGTGCTCGGTGCAGGGACGATGGGAGCTCGCATTGCAGCCCATCTGGCCAACGCATCCATTCCGTGCCTGCTGTTGGACATGGTTCCCAAAGAGTTAACACATGAGAAGCAAGCGAAGAGGCTGGCGCTACACGAGCCGCAAGTCCGTAATCGCCTGGCGCAGGCGGGCCTGGATTCGGCGTTGAAATCACGCCCGGCTGCCTTCTTCGTCCCGGAAGCTGCGTGCATGATCACGATCGGAAACTTTCAGGACGACCTCAACGAGCTCAAGGACTGTGATTGGATCATCGAGGCTGTGACGGAAGATCGCGCCGTGAAGCGCGCGCTACTGGAAAGGGTTCAGGCGATTCGCGCCAGAGAGGCCATCATCAGTTCGAACACTTCCGGCATCTCGATTTCCTCCCTGAGCGAGGGTTTCAGCGAAGAGTTTCGCCGGCATTTCCTGGGCACGCACTTCTTCAATCCCCCACGATATCTGCGGCTGCTGGAAATTGTTCCCACTCAGGACACGCTGCCCCACGTTGTGGAAGCGGTCTCGCGCTTTGGCGATGTGGTGCTCGGCAAAGGCATCGTGCTCGCCAAGGACACGCCGAATTTCATTGCCAATCGCATTGGGACGTTCACAACCCTCAACATTCTCCGCATCATGCAGGAGGGTGGTTACACCACTGAGGAGATAGACACGCTGACCGGTCCCACCCTGGGCATGCCGAAATCCGCCACATTTCGTACGCTCGACATCGTCGGCCTGGACGTGCTGGCGCATGTGGTGAAAAACCTGAGCGAGTCATTGCCGCAGGATGAACGCCGTGACCTTTTCAAGATCCCCGATTTTATCGATCAGATGATCCGGCGCAACCTGCTGGGCGACAAGTCGGGCCAGGGCTTTTACAAGAAGGTTAAGGGGCGGGGCGGGGATGAAAGCGAGATCCTGACGCTCGACCTCGGCACATTTGGATATCGCCCGCGGAAACACATCACCTTTCCTAACCTCGAGCTGGCGCGAAGTACAGAAGACCTCCGTGCGCGTGTGAAGATACTCTTTCAAGCGGCAGATCGATCCGGCCAGTTCTATCGCCAGACCCTTTGCGACACATTTCATTATGCCGCCATGTGCGTGCCGGAAATTTCCGACGATATCGTCTCCATCGACAACTCGATGAAGTGGGGGTTCAACTGGGAGAGTGGAATCTTTGAACTGTGGGATGCGATCGGTTTCGAGCGGATTGTGGAAGATTGGGTGAAGCAAGGGCGCCCCCTACCGCCACTGGTGGAACGTCTGCGGGCTACAGGTGGAAAATCGTTCTACGCTGGGACGGATGGGATCACCAGCTACTATGACCTAGCTTCCGCTGGCTATCGCCCTCTTGCGGATAGGCCGGGTGTCATCCTCCTCCCGGCACTCAAGGCACGGAAGAAGGAACTCAAGAAGAACGCCGGCGCAAGCCTGATCGATCTGGGTGACGGCGTTTTGTGCCTGGAGTTTCACTCCAAAATGAACACCCTCGGCCCCGACGCAGTGCAGATGGTGCAGGCGGGGCTGAAGGCCCTCGACGAAGACTTCGACGCAATGGTAATTGGCAATCAAGCGCCGAACTTCTGCGTGGGAGCGAACCTGATGCTTGTCCTCCTGGCGATTCAGGAAGGCGAGTGGAACGACATTCACCAAGCCGTTCGCGCATTTCAGAATGCCAACATGGCATTGAAGTATGCGCCCAAACCTGTGGTGGCAGCGCCCTTTGGATTGGCGCTCGGTGGGGGAACGGAGATTTGCCTGCATGCCACGCGGGTGCGAGCTGCGGCGGAATCGTACATGGGTTTGGTCGAAGCCGGCGTGGGACTGATTCCCGCGGGCGGCGGCACCAAGGAGATGCTGCTACGTGCCCTTGAGACTGTGCCTTCGGATCCGGAAGCCGACCCATTCACCTATGTCGAAGAAGTATTTCTGAACATCGGCATGGCCAAGGTCTCCACTAGCGCCGAGGAAGCACGGAGGCTGCGGTATCTTTCACCACAGGATTCCATCAGTATGAACCGCGATCGGCAGATCGCGGATGCCAAACAACTGGCGCTCGACCTGTTCCGCCTGGGATATCGTCCCGGCAAACCGCGCGAGGATGTTCGCGCGCTGGGTCAGCCGACGTTCACGAAGATGAAACTCGCGCTCCACCTGATGCGGCGCGGGGAATATCTGTCGGATTACGATGTGACTGTGGGGACGCAACTCGCCAGAGTGCTTTCCGGCGGCGGTGAATTTACATCGCCGCAACTGGTCTCGGAACAATACCTGCTGGACCTGGAGCGTGAAGCGTTCGTCAGCCTTTGCGGGCAGAAGAAGACCGTCGAGCGCATCCAGTTCACGCTGAAAAAGGGCAAGCCCCTGAGGAACTGAATCTGCGGCGGGAATTGCGCAGCCGCGCATCCGGAAGCATCACGAGACGGCGTGCTCGTGAACGACTGAGAAGAGGGCCTGCCGACGCCGGGCGGGAGGAGAGCATGAAGGAAGCGGTGATCGTTTCCATTGCGCGGACAGCGGTAGGGAAAGCCCCGCGCGGCGCCTTGCACTCTACGCGCCCGGATGACATGGCAGCGGCGGTGATCCGGGAAGTCCTGCGGCGTGCGCCGGCGCTGGACCCAAGCGAAGTAGAGGACGTCATCCTGGGCTGCGCCATGCCGGAGGCCGAGCAGGGCAACAACGTGGCCCGCGTGGCGTCGCTGCGTGCGGGCCTTCCCGTGACGTGCCCGGCAATGACGGTCAACCGCTTCTGCTCGTCGGGACTGCAGGCGATTGCTCTCGCTTCCGAGCGCATCCTGGCAGGCTTCGCGGCGGTTGTCGTGGCGGGCGGCACCGAAACCATGAGCATGATCCCCATAGGGGGGTACCATTTCTCTCCAAACCCTTACCTGATAGAGCATTACCCCGATTCGTATTTAAGTATGGGGCTCACGGCCGAAAACCTGGCGGCGAAATATCGCATTACGCGGGAAGAACAAGATCGGTTTTCGCTGCGCAGCCACGAGCGGGCGATTGCAGCGATCGACCAGGGGAAATTCCGAGAAGAGATCGTGCCGTTGGAAGTCATCGAGGTGGGCTTGAACGGCCGGAACAAACCACAGACACGGAAGGTGCTGTTCGACACGGACGAAGGGCCGCGACGCGATACGTCGATGGAAGCGTTGGCAAAGCTTAAGCCGGCGTTTCACGCGCATGGAACGGTGACGGCGGGCAACGCCTCGCAAATGAGCGACGGAGCAGCCGCTGCCCTGGTGATGTCGCTTGACAAGGCGAAGGCACTGGGTCTCAAGCCGCTGGCGCGCTTCCTAAGCTTTGCGACGGCCGGTTGCCCGCCGGAGGAGATGGGTCTGGGTCCCGTTTACGCTATTCCCAAGGCGTTAAAGCTGGCTGGGCTAGAGTTGGCGAATCTGGACCTGATTGAACTGAACGAGGCCTTTGCCACGCAGGCGCTGGCGGTGATTAAACTCGCGAAACTCGATTTGGAAAAGACCAACGTGAACGGTGGCGCTATCGCCTTGGGTCATCCGCTAGGTTGCACGGGCACTAAACTGACGGCAACCTTGCTCGGTGAGTTGACACGGAGAAATGCTCGCTATGGCATGGTGACCATGTGCGTGGGCGGCGGGATGGGTGCGGCGGGGATTTTTGAAAACGTGCCGTAGCCGCAGGCTGGAGCCGCGAGCATACGCCGTGCAAGGAGGATTCTCATGGAGAGAGTGACGGGGCTAGGTGGGTTGTTCTTCAAGGCGGAGAATCCGGAAGCGTTGTACGCGTGGTACGAAAGGCATCTCGGTCTGACGCGCGGCTCGGATGAGACCGTCACTTTCAGGTGGCGTCAACACGATGACAAGGAAAAGGAAGGGATGACGGTGTGGGGGATCTTTCCTAGAACCACCCAATACTTCAACCCCAGCCGCGCGAGTTTCATGATGAATTTCCGCGTTGCCGACCTCGACACGCTCTTGCAGGCACTGCAGGAAGAAGGTGTGGAAATAGACCCACATCGCGAGGACTACGAGTACGGGCGCTTCGCCTGGATCATGGACCCCGAGGGTAATCGCATCGAGCTTTGGGAACCGCCCGCCGAACGCTGAGGGAGGGGCTATGGAGTTGTGCAGCCGCTGGCCACAAGGGTGTGCGAGCTCAGAAGCACGGGAGAGAATATGGCAGATGGCCTTCCAACCATTACGAAACGAATTAGAGGCTGCAGCTTCCTGATTGAAACGCGCACGCCCGAGGAAGTGTTCACGCCCGAGGACATCACGGAAGAGCATCGGTTGATCGCGCAGACGGCGCAAGAATTCGTCCATAAGGAAATTTCGCCGCGCCTGAAGGAGATCGAAGCGAGGAAGCCGGGAGTTCTGCGCGAGCTTCTCAAGAAGGCCGCGGAGGTCGGCCTCTGCGCCACGGACGTCCCACAACGGTTTGGCGGCCTGGAACTGGACAAGATCTCTTCCATCCTGGTCGCCGAAAAAATGGCGCGCGATGGTTCCTGGGCCACGACGCTCGGCGTGCAAGCGGGTATCGGCATTCTGCCTGTCGCCTTCTTTGGCACGGAAGAGCAGAAGGCGAAATACCTGCCCAGACTGGCAAGCGCAGAGTGGGTGGGCGCCTATTGCCTGAGTGAGGCATCGTCTGCGTCCGACGCTCTGAACTGCAAGACGCGAGCTACGCTCAGCCCGGACGGGAAGCATTACATCCTGGACGGAGCAAAGATGTGGGTCACCAACGGCGGCATCGCGGATGTTTTCGTCGTCTTCGCCAAGGTGGACGGAGAAAAATTCACGGCCTTCATCGTGGAGCGCACCTTTCCGGGAGTTTCACCTGGGGCGGAAGAGCACAAGATGGGAATTCGCGGATCCTCGACAACGCCCCTGAATCTTGAGGGCGTCCAGGTGCCCGTCGAGAACGTCTTGGGGGAAATCGGAAGGGGGCATTTGATTGCCTTCAACATCTTGAACGTGGGCCGGCTCAAGTTGGGCGCGGGCTGCGTGGGCGGATGCAAGTACCTGCTGATGGACGCGCTGAAGTGGGCCAAGGAACGCGAGGCGTTCAGCCACAAGATCGCCGACTTTGGGATGATCAAGGAAAAACTCGGTGAGATGGTGGCGCAAATTTATGCGCTCGAAAGCATTTCCTACCGGACGAGCGGAATGATTGACTTGATGCTCCAGGGAATCGACCAGGGCACGCCGGCCGCGCCGAAGCAGATCCTGGAGGCCTTGCACGAATACGCGGTCGAGTGCTCCATTTTGAAAGTGATGGGCACTGAGACCCTAGACTTCGTTTCCGATGAGGCCGTGCAGATTTTCGGCGGCTACGGATTCTCCAGCGACTATGAAGTTGAGCGTACTTATCGTGATCAGCGCGTGAATCGAATCTTCGAAGGCACCAACGAGATCAACCGGTTGCTGATTACCGACATGCTGATGAAGCGCTCGATGAAGGGGCAATTGGCCTTGCTTCCCGCTGCGCAAAAGCTCGCCGACGAAGTCTTGGGGATGGCGCCGCCCGAGGAGACATTCGACGATCGGCCGCTAGCCGAAGAGACGAAGCTGGTGGAAGGAGTCAAGAAGGTACTGTTGTTGGTGGCGGGAAGCGCCGTGCAGCGGTATATGCAGGCGCTGGAGCATGAGCAAGAAGTGGTGGGCATAATCAGCAACCTGGTCATGGCGGTGTACGCCATGGAAAGCGCCTTGCTTCGCAGCCAGAAGAAGTTGGAGAAAGATCCGCCGGAAGCCAGCGAAGCCGCGATTGCAGTGGCCCGCGCTTACCTCCACGCGGCGGCGGATCGCGCGGAGGCGGAAGCGCGCCGGGCGCTAGCACGCATCGCAGAGGGCGACGCGCTGCGCGCACAACTCTCCCTGCTGCGGCGATTCCTGCGACGGACACCGCCAGATTCGATTGGTTTGAAGCGTCAACTGGCAGACCGCGCGCTGGAACTGAACCACTACCCGTTCTCGTGAGAAGGGAGCGGATCCAGGCGTCACCACCTGTGTGTTTCGACCCTGGCGGTAGATCAGCGCTAGAGGCCGCGCAGTGCCTTGGTGGCTCCCACCATATCCGAGACCGACAACACGAGGTCCGCCTTCTTGCCACCCTTCGCGACGCTGGCGTGAGCATACTCGACGTTGATATTCGCAGCCCCCAGGCGCGCACCCACCTCGCCCAACACTCCAGGTTTATCAGGCAAGGTCAGGCGCAGGACTTCTTCCTCCGTGACGCGCAGACCAAGGTCCTGAAGAATCTTCTTCGCCTTGGCAGGACTGCTGACCTGAAACCGAATCGGGCTCTCGCCCCCGGGGCCCCAGCAGGTAATAGCCGTGATGTTGACCTTTGCTTTGCCAAGAGCTTCCGCAATGCGTCCAAGTTCTCCGGGCTTACTCTCAACCCAGGCCGTGAGCTGTTTGACTTTAGCCATGATCTGTCCCTCCCGAAAAATTCTGCACGCGTCCAGATAATACCCGACCTCAGAACAGTGAGGAAAACTGGGCTCCCGCGCGCTACGCGAAAGGCGCAGGAATCCGAAATTGGGATGATACAAAATGCCTCGCTACAGGGCGTTGTCAAAATTGCCAGCAGTCTCCATCCGTCGTGCAGCTAGGCGGTGCTAAAATACGCCAAAGGCCCTTGTATGTAAAGGCATGTCGTAAAATGGCCGTTTGGAGACAAGTCAGGAGAACTCTTCCGCGGTGAATAATTCCTTCGAAGCCGATAGTAAAAATCCCTGCACAGGAGTGGCCCAACAGCTCTGCTGCGTTTTTGCTTGAAGGGAACGGGGGTTCGCCCCCGGGAGGTGGTCCCGTGCGTCGCGCCCAGGAAGTCCATGTGGTGGTTGTGGGAAGCAGCAACTTTGACATCGTGGTCAGAGCCGAGCGCTTGCCCAAAGAGGGGGAGAGCCTGCTGGTGAGAAACCTTCAGTTCTTCCCGGGAGGCAAGGGCGCCAATCAGGCCGTGGCGGTGGCGAGAATGGGAGCGAACGTTTCCTTTGTCGGAGCCGTCGGCCAGGACATGATCGGAGACTTTCTAATTCGTGGCCTGGAGTCCAGCGGAATTGACACCACGTGGGTAAAGCGCTCTTCAGAACGCGCTACCGGCTGCGCCTTCATCATGCTCTTCCCCAATGGAAACAACTGCATCACGGTGGATCCCGCCGCGAACCTTGCTTTGACCCCAGCGGATGTCGAGCGGGCACGGGAAGTGATCGAGCACGCCGATGCGGTCGTCAGCGTCCTGGAAATCCCCATCGACGTGGTGGAGACTGCCTTCAGCCTGGCGCGCAAAGCCGGAAAGCTGACCGTGCTTGACGCTGGACCGCCGCGCCCTTGCCCATTGGAAGTTCTGCGGCTCGCAGACGTTGTCTCTCCCAACGAAACGGAGCTCGCGCATTTGACCGGCGAGGAGGTTTCCGGCCGCGTGTCGGCGCGCGAGGCCGCGGAGAAACTCCTCGCCAGGGGTGTGCGGACCGTGCTCCTGAAGTTGGGCAGCGACGGTTCTATGCTGGTGACGCCGAGAGGGACAATGCATTTCCCACCGTACAAAATCGATGTGGTTGATCCCACGGCGGCGGGAGACGCCTTCACTGCAGCTTTCACGGTTGAGTGCGCAATGGGAGCGAAGATTGAGGATGCCATTCGACTCGCGAACGCCGCAGGAGCGCTGGCGGCCACAAGACTAGGCGCGCAGCCTTCGCTGCCCACACGTCAAGAAGTCGAGGCCTTCGTGGCCCAACGGATCGGGGAGCACCGAACTTGATCCGCCGGCGGGCCCCCTTCAGGCAGGTGATTGTTGGTTGGTTATCTTAGTCGTCCCTTGATGTCTGAACTGTGTGCCGCCTTGCGTGGGCGCTGGTAGCGCCAAGTGCCGCGGCTGCCCGGGAGGGGGCGCTAGTCCCCTGCCCGCCTGGTCAGGTTCTTTTCCGAAGCGTTCGCAGTCAACCAAAGCGCCGTGTGGGCAGAGCGGGTTCGGGACTTCTTTAGGCGGTCACGGCGCTAGTGTTGACTGGCGGCAGTGAACGAGCAAGCCTCAGTTCCACAGCCCGGCCAAGGGCTCCCTGCGCCCGAACGACTCTACTGGCGCGGCCTCAGGATGACGTTGCCGAGCCAGCCGCGATTCTCTCCGTCGGCGTCACGCACGCTCACGCTGGCGCGGAAGGCATCCGCGGGCGCCGGGATGGATTTGTCCAACCTGATCACTTCGCGCGGATCGACGGCCTGCAGCGTTTTGTGCCCCACCTCTTCGCCCATCACGCTGTAGAAGTCGGCCTGCAGTGAGCCCGGCACAAAGACTCCAAACGTGCCTTTCAGAGTAACGCTTCCACCTTCGAGGTTTCCCGAAAGCGGCTCGCTGATGACCCCGGCGGAGGTGGGCTCTCCCCCAACAGGGTTCGGGATGCGCGTGGGCGCCCAGTAAACCGGAAAGGAATATTCTTCTCCCGGCCGGAGTGTGGCGTAGGGGCTCAACACCTCAGACTCCAGGAAGTAAGGTGTCTTCTTGGGGTCGTCCGGCAAGGTCTGGTCGAACGGCCCGCGGGAAATGGTTCCCGGCCCATCATTCCAGGTTTCAACGGACGCACCATCGGGATATTCACGATCGGGAAAGTATTTGAAGCATTCCACCAAGCCGAAATTCTCTTGCCCGTTGACGACTGCATACCAGCCTGCGCTGGAATCGGCGGCGGCCTTGGCGACGCGATACAGGTAATGGACGCGAAGCATTCGACCATCGGGGAGGATTTCGTAGCTGGGGTGGCGCGGGTCACCGTAAGGATGGTAATACCCCTGCGGGTATTTGCTATGCGGATTCAGCGGGATGTACATGTAAAGTTCCGGGTTGGGCTTGGAAGGATCGTTTGCGTCCGCGGCGTCATTCTGAATCAGGTGCCAGATGCCCCAACGAATCTCCCGCCGGCTGATATTACGCATCACCTGATCCACCTTGATCCACGTGCTGCCCGCGTAAACACGGTAGGTGCGAACGAACTGCACACCGGTACGCGGGTCTTCAGGACTGGTTACGCGGACCGCGACCTCCGTCGGCGTGTCAGCAACCACTTCCGACTTGAAACGACTGCCGTCAAGGACGTAATAGGGAATGCTCGGCCACTCCTGATCATTCATCCAACCCTCAGGGCCTGGCCAGACCTTATCTCCCCCGTAATTCGCCCAGCCGGCCTTGACATTGTTCTCCGATTCGGCCAGGACCTTTCCCTCCAAGTCCTTGTTCACGAAAAAGTACTCGTGGTCGCCAAGCTGAAGCTGGATGGCGCGCCCGCCAATGTCAGGGGCGACGTACAGAGCCACCAAACCATTGCTGAGCTTATAAACGTTCCACTTCCTGTATTGAGTTTGCTGGAGCTTTGCGGGATATGATGGGGCGGAGGCTGCCATAACTGACCTCTCTGAGAATAGCGATATTGAAGATGTTAGAACGCCGGCGCCATCAAAGTAGCCCGACGGTTGGAGCGCTGCCACGCCGACGACAAGAGCGACAAGATCGACCGCAGCAAGCAAATGTCTCGGTCGTATCATGATGCGAACCTCACGTGGTCGATCTTCACTCAGAAACCAGTCGGAATGATCCAGTACGTCGCCTGAAACGTCTTGCCGGGATCCAGCGTGACCAAGCCCTTGAATTTGCCTTCGTGTTCCAAATTGAAAGCGTTGGTCGGCCCGGTTTGCGGCTCGATGCAAATTAGCGTATTGTCGAGCGGCGCATACACAATCGCATAATCGAATTCCCTTCCGTACGCCACTTCAATCCTTTCGGTTTTCCCTTTCGTCCAGATGTGACCTAATCCTTGCGCGTCGCGCTTGAAATTGGAGAAGCTGTCGTCGATGAATTGTTTGCCCAGCGTGAAGCTTTTTGCAGCGCCCGGAAGGTAGCTGTCAGTAGCTTCGGTGTCCCCGGAGGGAATGAGAAGTTGGTTTGCAATCCAGTGCTTTTGAGCACCGATTCCAAGCGTCCATTCTTCGCGGGGGCCGTCGGGACGAAAGTAGGGATGGTAGCCGAAATGAACGGGCATCGCGGATTTGCCAACGTTCGTAACCTTCGTGGTGCACTCCAGCTTGCCGTCCTTAAGCCGATAGGTCACGTCATATACATGTGCGAAGGGAAACTGTGCCATAAGATCGGGGTACTTATAGAACTCCAGGCGCGAGGTAATAAAGGCGCCTGCCGCATCACTCCCTCCGGTTTTTAACACCTCCCAGTGAGGGTCGAAGACCAGCAAACCGTGCAAGACCAGGTTTCCAGGCGGCACGTGGAGGAGGTTGCCCAGGCCATCGTTCAGCAAGTATTTCTTACCCTGGAAATAGTAATAATTGTGGTCAATACGGTTGGCATAAGGGGCGAGAAACGGTATGCCCCAACCGAACCAATGCTTTTCGATGCAAGCTTCCAGTGACTCAGGCGTGATGAGGACGTTTTTGCCGTTAACCTTGAACTCGTACGCAAAGTTACCGATATCGGGGACGATCCCCAGATCCATTTTGCGGCGCGCATCGAGCAAGTGGTAGGTTGTGTGCCCCTCCACAACTTTCTTGACCACAGAATAATTCCCCATAGCAATACCCCTCGTCGGGAGTGCCAGAAACCCCACGACTACGATGCAAAGTGCGGCACGAGTTCTCATCGCGAAATCCTCTCGCACGTGAGACCAGGCGGAGGGTGGCGGGCCTGGCCCCCACACGTGGTCAAGACCCGCCGGTCCCTAGCTTTGCCAGTGTGTGCGAAAATTCCTGCACGGCCGGGTAGAGGTTGCGATAAACCTGGTAGTAGCGGTCATAGACCGCGACCTGGTCCGGTTTCGGCGCCATGCGCTCCTTCACCTGGATGGCGTCCCGCGCGGAATCTTCGACGGAAGCATAAACCCCAGCCCCCACGCCGGCCAGCAGGGCAGCGCCGAGGGCCGACCCCTCCGAGGTGCGGAGCGTAACGACTTCCTTGCCATAAATGTCCGCCTGGATTTGGCGCCACAAGAAACTCCGCGAGCCACCACCCGACGCGCGGATTTGCTCGACCGGAATGGCCAGCTCTTTGAAGATCTCCAAGGAGTCGCGCAGGCTGAACGCCACCCCTTCCAAGATGGACCGGATCAGATGCCCGCGGGTGTGCGATGCGGTCAAGCCAAACCACAAGCCGCGCGCCTGAGCGTCCAGGTGGGGAGTCCGCTCGCCCATAAGATACGGCAGCCAGAGAAGGCCCTCACTTCCCGGAGGCACCCTCTCAGCTTCGCGAATGATCAGTTCGTAGGGGTCCACGTTGGTCTGCCGAGCGTACCAGGATTCCGACGCGCCGAAATGATCGCGAAACCAGCGGAGCGAAAGCCCTGCACCCTGGGTTACGCCCATCACGTGCCACTTTCCTGGAACGGCGTGGCAGAACGTGTGAATGCGCCCGCGCGGGTCAAGTGTAGGCGAAGCAGTATAAGAAAAGATAACACCGGAAGTTCCCAGCGTGGCGGAGGTGAGTCCCGGCAGAACGATGCCATTGCCAACGGCGCTGGCCGCTTGGTCACCGGCCCCCGCCACCACGGGCGTCCCGGCATTGAGGCCGGTCAACACGGCCGCTTCCTGCGTGATCTCGCCGGTAACCTCGGGTGACTCGTACGCCCGCGGCAGAATATGGGAATCGATCTCCAGCGCCCCGAGCATCTCGGACGACCAACGCCTGTGGGTAACATCGAAAAGGAGGGTCCCGGAAGCGTCCGACACATCGGTGGCAAACTCTCCGGTCAACCGGAATCGGACGAAATCTTTTGGAAGCAGGAAATGCGCCACGCGCTCATAGATCTTTGGCTCATTGTCGCGAACCCAGAGGATCTTGGGCGCGCTGAAGCCCGTGAGCGCAGGATTGGAAACATATTGGATGAGCCGCTCCGCACCCACCTGGCCGGTGATCCAATCACATTGAGCCTGGCTGCGTTGGTCGCACCAAATCAAGGAAGGGCGAAGTACGGTGAAGGCTTTGTCGAGCAGGACGACGCCGTGCATCTGCCCGGAAAAGCCCACGGCGGCGATGTCGGAACCTTTCAAACTCGCCTGTTCGAGTGCCGCACGAATCGCTACCAGGGTCGCTTGCCACCAATCTCCCGGATCTTGCTCGGCCCAGCCGGGCTTGGACATCCGGATCGCCTGATGATCGCCGGTCGCCGCTCCTGCCACGTGGCCATCCGGGCGAACAATCACGGCGCGCGTGCCTGTGGTCCCAACATCGATTCCCATCATGTATGGCATAAGCAAGTCCTATCTTGATCAGATTCGTGCAACCGTGGCCCCCGCGCCCGATCACTTATGGAGCCACTTTTTCCCACCGCCCCGATTTCGCCGAGCGTTCGACAGCGTTGAGCACGGCTTGATTTCTGACGCCCTGACGGAAGTTCGGTTCCGGCAGGCGCTCCTTCTCGAGACACGTGAGGAAATCGCGTATGGCATGAACGAAAGTGTGCTCGTAGCCAATGATATGTCCGGGTGGCCACCAGGCGCCGACGTAGGGGTGGTTGGTTTCCGTCACGATAATCGTTTTGAAGGCCTGCAGTTCCGACGGCTCTGTGCGATCGTAGAATTCCAGTTCGTTCATGCGCTCCAGGTTGAAGGCGATACTTCCCTTGCTGCCGTAAACCTGGAAGGTGTTGAAGTTCCGGCGGCCGCCGGCGAATCGCGACGACTCGAAAACTCCCACGCTGCCATTCTTGAAGCGCGCCAGGAAATTGGCGTCATCATCGACCGTGACTTTGCCTTTGCCCTTCTGGCCTTTCGCGCCCCAGGCACCCGCGCCTTCTGTAGGGAGAGGCCGTTCCTTGATGAAGGTAGTCATCTGGCCACTCACAACCCGGATCTCGCTGTTCAAGTATTCCGCGAGGTCAGCGGCGTGCGCACCGATGTCGCCTAACGCGCCGCTGCCCGCGAATTTCTTTTCAAGACGCCAGACGAGTGGGAATTCGGGATCCATGATCCAGTCCTGCAAATAGGCGCCGTGATAGTGGTAGACATCGCCGATGCGCCCATCTTCGATCAGCTTCTTGGCGTAGGCGACGGCCGGCACACGGCGATAATTGAAATTCACCATGTGCAATACACCCGCTTTCTCGACGGCCTTCAGCATCTCCTTGGCCTGAGCAAGATTGTTCGCCAGCGGTTTCTCGCAGATGACGTGCTTGCCAGCCTGGGCGGCGGCGATGACCATGGGATGATGGAGGTACCCGGGCGTGGAGACGTCGACCACGTCGATGTCTTCGCGTTCGATCACCCGCTCCCATTCGCAGTCGGACTCCTCCCACCCATACAGGCGCGCCGTCTCTTCCAGCTCTTCCGTGCAGGCTTTCCCGCAGAGAACTTTCATGCGGGGTATCAATTTTCCCGGGAAGAATCTCCGGACCTGACGATAGGCGTTGGAATGCGCCTTGCCCATGAAACGGTGACCAATGAGGGCGACATTAATCTCCGGCATGTTTGAATCTCCTCCACATCCCCAAGAAGGCTCGAGTCCGCTGCCCGTGGTCAGTTGCAGCGGACCCCGGACGGTCTTCCTACGCCCACCACATTTCCTTGAGTCTTTCCTTGATGACGACTTGGTTAAGGAAAGCTGCGGCTTTGCTCAAGCCTTCGTCGATGGACATCAGACTGTCCTCGTGCTCGATGGAGAGTACGTCATCGTAACCCACCATTTGCAGCGTGGAGACGAGGTCGCACCAGAAATCCGCGTCGTGGCCGTAGCCCACGGTGCGGAAGATCCAGGAGCGGTTTCTCTCATCGCTGTAAGGCTTAGCGTCGAGGACACCGTTGACCTTAATGTTGACCTCGTACAGGCGCGTGTCCTTGGCGTGGACGTGGAATATCGCTTCTCCCAACCTGCGCACCGCCCAGCAAGGATCGATCCCTTGCCAGAACATGTGGCTGGGATCGAAGTTGCACCCGATGGCAGGCCCTGCCGCCTGGCGCAGTCGCAACATGGTTTCGGGATTATAGACCACGAAACCCGGGTGCATTTCGATGGCGATCCGCACGCCATGGTCTTCCGCAAACTTGGCGCGCTTCGTCCAGTAGGGAATGACTTTCTTCTCCCACTGCCATTTCAAGATTTCCTGGTAGTCGGGAGGCCAGGGTGTGGGCGACCAGTTGGGATATTTGGAATCGTCCGAATCGCCTGGGCAGCCGGAGAAGTCGATGACGCGGGTGACACCGAGCTTTTCCGCCAGCGAGATGGTCTTCCGGTTGGTCTCAGCATGGAGTTCGGCAAGCTGCTTGTTGGGATGCAGAGGGTTCCCGTGGCAGCTCAAGGCGCTGATGTTAATGCCCTGTTCCTCGAGCTTTTGTTTGAACTGCTTGATCTTGGAAGGCTGGCTCAGCCAATCGAGCTTGAGGTGCGGGTCGCCAACGTAATTACCTGTCCCCAGCTCAACCGTTCGGATCCCAAGCGACTTAATCTTCTTGAAGACTTCGTCCAGGCTGAGCTTGGCGAGCAGGGCCGTGAAGAGCCCTACCTTCATCGTGTCTCTCCCCCTCGCGGCGCCCGGGGGCTGCTTCGGCCGATGCCGTGTGGCCCGCAACGAGCCCTCGCAGCTGCCTGTCAATCGTCGAATTCCATCTGAAAAGACGCTAAATCTATAGTCCGGCCGTGCGCCCGTCAACTGGAAATTTGACCCTTAGGCACCTCTGTAATGCGCGCTTTCTGGGCTCAACCCGAGTGGAGCATCGCTACTTCAGATGGCGGTCATACCACTCGGCGGTGCGCCGCATGATGTCGCGCCGGTGCTCGGAATCGAAGATCAGGTGGCCCTCGCTCGGGTAGACCACGAATCGGTTCTCAATGCCCAGCGTCTCAAGCGCGTGCCAAAACTCGAACGATTGCGGAGCCGGGCACTCACCGTCGCGGTCGCCCACCAGGATGAGCGTCGGCGTCTTCACATTCTTGATGAAGTTGAGGGGAGAGCTCTTCGCATAGACCGCCGGGTCGTCATAAACAGACGCGCCGAAAAAAGGAATCATCCACTGGTCGAGATCGTTCTCCCCGTAATAGCTCTGCCAGTTCGCGATGCCCGCCCCGGCAACGGCGGCATGAAAGCGGTGGGTTTGCGTCACTGCCCACATGGTCATGAATCCGCCATAACTCCACCCGCCGATTCCCACCCGGTCGTTGTCCACGGGAAGATTCTTCACAACAAAGTCGACCCCCGCAACGATGTCGCGAAAATCCCCGTAGCCTAAGTCCTTGACGTTGGCCCGGGTGAAGGCTTCCCCTTGACCGAAGCTGCCGCGTGGATTCGGGCGCAAAACAAAATAGGCTTCGTGCGAAAGGACGGTAAAGTCGAAAAGTGTGCTCGGCCAAGTGGGGCGCGCCATCGCGCCTGGCCCCCCGTGGACTTCCACAACCAGGGGATAGCGGCGTGTGGGATCGTAGTCGCGGGGATAGGTGAGCCAACCCTGGATCTGGAAGCCGTCATTCGACCAGTGGATGCTCTCTACCTTCCCCCAGCTTGCGTGCGCCTCGCGGTTGGAGTGTGTAACTTGCCTCCACGCCCCGATAGGCCCGGCCCAAATTTCCGGCGGCTCTGAGAACGACTCGCGCAGCATCGCGCAGCTCTTGCCGTCCCGCGCGAGGGAAAGTGCGAAATTCCACCAGCCGAGGGAGAGCGTCTCCGGCCCGCTCCAAAGCGGGGTAATCTGGCCGCTCCGAACGCCCAGCGTCGCGATGCCACTCGCACCATCAAGGCTCTCGAGTATGAGGATTTCGTCGCCGTCAGGTCGCCAAGCGAGCCAGCTTGCAGAGGCTTTAACGCCGGGAGTGAGGTTGCGGGCCTCACCACCCGTGGCGGGAAGAAGAAAAACGTCGCCCCCGATCGAGCCTTCGTCGCTCATCAGCCCGCCGATGAACGCGACGTTCTTGCCGTCTGGAGACCACCGGGGCACAGCCATCTGATAAGGCGGCTTGTTAAGAGATTTTGTCTCGCCAGAAGCAGCATCGATAGCATAGATTTCGGCAACGTACCAGTTGGCGTCGCCCGCGCCATGCGCCGCGGTCGCGACGAATTGTTTTCCCTCGGGTGACCAGTCGTACTCATAGACGTACAAGTCTGCCGGTGAGAGCTGGCGAATGCGTCCCGTGGCCACATCCACCGTGGTCAAGCGCTGTTCGTAGACCTTGCCGCCAATCACCCCGGAAGGAGGCGTCATGGGCTCCAGCGGGCCTGGTGCGCGCGGCGCGTTTTCGGTAAAAAGCAGCGCCAGGGTCTTGCCATCGGGAGACCAGCACGGCGCGTCCAGCGAGCCCGTCAGGCTGGTGAGTTTTCGGGCCGAGCCTCCGGTGACACTCGCAACGTACAACTGCAACTGGTCGGGAGTTTGCGCATTGGACAAGAAGGCGAGCTCACGGCTGTCAGGCGCCCAAGCGATGTCATGCTCTTCGTACGGGCCGCCGCTGCCCGCCGTGATGCGGCGCCCTGCAGCGGCGGGCGATGCCAGACTGGTAACGACGATGGCGGAATTGCCGGACGGCCCTCCATTGGCTTCCGGTAAGGCCTCGACCCATGCGACGCGCTGGCCGTCGGGTGAGATCGCGACCTCGCGGAATCCCTGCACGGCAAACAGCGAATCGAGAACCGCGTCGACGGAGGACTTTTGTGACGCAGCGCTGCAGACGAGAGTTGCAAGAAGAAATGCCAGATGAGTGGCGAGTATTCGCGCAGCCCGGCTCACCATGATAGGACTCCTGGGAAACGAAGATTCAACTACAGGCAATGCGGGTCATTGCCAGCTAGTCCCGTGACCGCATAGGGAAGTCCTGAACCCGCTCTGCCCACACGGCGCTGTGGTTGACCGTGAACGCTTCCGAAAAGAACCTAACCAGGCGGGCACGGGACTAGGCCTTGACTGACAAAGCGTGAGGCGACATCCTAACGGAACCGGCCTTCAACAGCAAGGGATGTTCGAAGCGTGTTTCCTGACTCGCGGGCACGAAAATCTTGTAGACTACGGTTCTGACAACCTCATGTCCAAAAAACATAAAGAAACCATCCAAAAGCAGTTCACCAAAACCGCCGAAGCCTTTTCTACGGTTGCAGTGAGGGATACGCCCGAGGTCCTGGCGGAGAAGGTCGAGTTCGCAAAACCCCAGGCTACGGACTTGGCGCTCGATGTCGCCTGCGGGCCCGGAGCGTTTGCGCTGGCGCTCGCCCCCCGCGTGCACTTCGCGCGCGGCGTCGACCTGACACTTGAAATGCTGCGGAGGGCGCACGCATTTCAAACCGAAAAGCAGATTTCCAACGCCGCCTTTACGTGCGGCGACGCCGAGCAACTTCCCTTCCCCGACGGCGCATTTGATCTGGTGTCGTGTCAGTGCTCGTTCCACCACATGCCCAAACCCCAGATCGTGCTGCATGAGATGATCCGCGTGGCGAAGCCCGAGGGTCGCCTTCTGGTGATCGACCCGCTCGCGCCCGAGAGCGACCCGAAATACGACCTGTACAATCGCATCGAAAAACTCCGCGACCCTTCGCACGCGCTCTCGCTGCGGTTGACAACTTTTCTGCGCATGTTTGAAGAAGCAAGCCTGGAAGTTGTGCGGCAGTCGCTCCGCCGACGTGCGCGCTCCTTCAATCACTGGATGTTGCGCGCCGGCTATGATCCAGGAACAAAGCGTTACCGGGAAACCCGCAGCCTGCTGGAGGATTCTATGGCGGGCGACCGCGCGGGCTTCTCCGCACAGCCGCAGGGTGACGATATCCAGATCGTACATAACGAGGGAATGTTTCTCCTGACGCGACGGATCGAAGAAAACGGGTGACGGTAGACGGTAAACAGCACACAGGGAGAAACCAGGGCGATCGAGCGATTTGAACAGTTGGAGGTCTGGCAGGCTGCACACAAACTGGTCCTCGACGTCTACAAGAACACACAGACGTTCCCCGTGGAAGAGAAATACGGGTTAGTCTCGCAGATGCGCCGGGCAGCAGTGTCTGTCCCCGCAAATATCGCGGAGAGATTTAAGCGTAGTGGCCGGCGAGACAAGGTTCATCTTTATAACATCGCACAGGCGTCGCTCGAGGAACTACGCTACGACTTCATCCTCTGTCGAGATCTCGGATACGGCACAAATGATGGGGGGATGACCGAACAGGCAGAGAAGGTTAGCAAGATGCTTTACGGTCTTGTTCGCGCAGTGGACGCGAAATCACCTCCAGCGCGGCAGAACGCCGGTCAGGCGCTATAGGCTTTCCCGTCTACCGTATACCGTCTACCGTCTCCTGCTGTTGGAATGGCCACTCGCCACGCACGCGGGCGCGCGCCAGATACGCGGCAGTTCCCACGGCGAAAACTCCGAAAGCAAAAAGCAGAGACCGCGCTGCGGCCGTCCCCAGAACGTAGAGCCATCCGCCGAGCGAGACGATCCCCGGAAGCGGGTAGAGCCACATGCGAAAGGGGCGTGGCAAATCGGGCGAGCGGGAACGCAGCAGGAAAAAGCCGATGGTCTGAGGAAGGTATTGGATGAGGACACGCGTGGCGATCAGGCTGCCAATGACTTCGCTCAAGCGGCCGAAGCTGAAGATGGAGGCAATCAAGCCGAGCGTGATAAGCGAAATGTGCGGGAAGGCGCCCTTCGGGTGCAGCCGTGCGAACACGGGAAAGAAATTGCCGTCAAGGGCGGCAGCGTACGGGATGCGCGAGTACCCAAGGAGCAGGGAGAAGGCGGAGGAGAACGCAATCCAGAGCAGCAGCACGGTCATGAGCTTCCCCGCCGCGGATCCAAATAGCGCTTCGACGTAGACCGACGCGATGAACCGACTCTGAATGGCTTCGCGCCAGGGGATGACGCTAAGGAACGAGGCGGTCATCAAGATGTAGAGCGCGGCCACGGTAAGGATCGAAAACAAAATGGCGCGCGGAATCACGCGGCCGGGATTGCGAATCTCCTCCGCCAGGTAGCAGACGTTATAGTAGCCAAAGTAATCGTAGAGTGCGTAAAGCGTGGCGTGGCCGAGCGCTCCCCAGAAAATCCAGTTGAGATGAAATGCTCCGGGAGGGAAGTCGAAAAGGCGCGAGGCGCTGAGGTGCGGAAGGCCGGAGATGACAATCCACAGGCAGCCGATGAGCACACCCGCGACGAGCACCACGGAGAGATTCCCGATGGCTCCGATGCGGCGATAGAGCAGTGCCACGAGCAACAACGGAAATACTGCGGCGACGAGGCGCACTTCCCAAGGGGTGAGCTGCGGCAGCAGGTAGCGAAGGTAATTCGCGAAGCCAATGCTACCGCTCGCTACCGAGAGCGGCGCGGAAAAGATGATCTGCCACACCATCAGGAAGGAAAGCCAGCGGCCCATACGGTGAGGACCGAACGCTTCACGCAGATAGTTGTAACTGCCGCCGGCTTTGGGCAAGGCCGCGCCGAACTCCGCCCACACCAAACCGTCGCAAAAGGCCAGCGCTGCACCCACCAGCCAGCCGAGCATCGCCTGGGGACCGCCCATGGTGGCAAGCAAGAGCGGGATCGTGATGTACGGGCCGATCCCCACCATGTCGGTAATGGCGAGAGCCGTGGCCTGAATCAAGCCCAATTCACGTCGCAGACCTGGTTTGGCCGTCGATTGTACCAAGCGTCACCTGCCGCGCGTCTTGTGTGTCCCCACATTGGCCCTATGAGCGCAAGACGCATCGGATCGCACAAACTAAAGTCGCCCGCTTATTCCACAACGGGGGAGGAAGTCACAGCTGGGAACTCCCACTCTCTTCCCTCGTCGCGTAAGTGCAGGGGAGACTACGCACCTTGCGGGAGGCAGCTTATTTCTTGTGGAGCCGGCGAAGCAACTCCGCCTTCACTCGCGGATTGGGGCGAGCAGGTTTGGAGAAGAGGCTCAGGAGGTACACCGTTTCCACGGCTTCGCGGATTCGCGCCAGGCAATGCGGGCAGCCGCGCGCGAGGTGCTCGCGGAGCTCCAGCGAGCCCTGCTCCGAGAGCGCGCCCAGCAAGAACAACTCGTAGACTTCCTCTAGATGTCGGCAGCCCATGTTCCCAATATGGCGCGGCGGCGATGCCTCACGAAGGCAACGGCAGCCCGTAAGCCCGTCCGGACTTTGCCCAAAGGCTCACCTAGTTCCGCAGCGATTCCCTCTTCGCTGAGACCCCCGAAGACCGCAAGTTCCAAGCCCTGCCGTTGGGATTTTGACAACTGTTCAATCACCTTATGGAGAAGGCCCAGGCGCTCATCGATCAACTCAATTTCCCCGGTCCGCGGCAGCCAGGCAGGGGGGACTCGAACCGTCGCCGGAGCTTTCGCGGGGCCAACAGGACCGGGTCGCCCTGCTCTGGTTCTAGGGTCGGACGGTTTTGAGACGGCCCTCGAAGAGAGCGACGCGGCGACTAAGGGCTTTGCGCTGCGAGGATTCGCGTCAGGCCACTTCTCTTCAGCCCCACCTTCGCGTGGGGCGTCAGGCCGCAGCTTGCGGCTGCGTTGGGTGCGGAGTCGTTCCAGCGCCGCCTCGCGCGACGTGACGATCAGCCACGCGGCCACACTACTGCTTTCTTGGTCAAGGCGCTTGCTTTCGCGCCACAGACGCAGGAACACTTCCTGAACGATCTCTTCAGCCTCGTCACGGAAGGCAAGGATGTAAGTGATCAGCCCGAAGACACGGGGCGCGAACCGGTCGTAGAGCTCGCTCAGCGCGGCAAGGTCATGCCGGCCGACGCGAGCCAGCAACTCTTTGGCTGACAGTTCTTCGTTCATCCGCCCATTCAGAGCCGGTGTCTATCGCGAGCACCGAGGCGCAATCGTCCAGCACCCACTCCTTGACGGCAACGACGGCAACGGGTATTCATCCCGGCCCAGGATAGAAAAACGCAAACCTCGCCCCCTGATTCTATCGCAAGGCGATTTATCAGGCCGTGAAAATCTCATGGACACAATACAGCCCGATTCTTTGATAATTCCTATAAACAGAATCGATTGGACTTCCACTGGGCCTGGGCCTAAGAATAGTCTGAGTCCCGCTGGAGCATCGGATCCGCGTCGAGATGACCTTGCCCCCAGGGCTTCACGACGCGGGCCGGTGCGGGACCGGATTCCTCCTCCTGTACTACTTGCCTCCAAGCCCCTCGGGGCACACCCTCGAGGGGCTTCTCTTTTGTGCGGGATCCCCTTCTTGCGCCCCGGTTCACTTCTCCCGGAAGACACGGCACGACGATGCACGACCCCATGGGAAGATCCCGGGCACCTAGTGCCGTTCCAACTATTTGGCGCTAGCTCCTCCGAGACAGCAAGGGGATTCCTGGGAATACACCGTCTGCCATCTGTTTAGGAGCGATAAGTTGGAACGGCACTAGGTGCGAATATTCTTCGCGGCTCCATCCCACACGGCCATAGTCTTCTTGAAGTACGAAGCGTTGGCCATGTGGCAGGCGATGGAAGTGTTGTTTCCAAAGACGGCGTCCTCTACCACGGGCTGGCGAGTCCGCACGGCGTCGAAAAAGTTCCGCAGGTGCGGTTTGAGGTCGTCATAATTCGCGGGAGTGCGATAGGTAATGGTTTCAGTGGCGCTCTTCGCGGCCTTGGCGTCATTGTCGGCGTGCCACTTCTTTTCGTATTCCTCCCGGAGATTCTTGGGAAAGCTGTGATAGTACCAACCCGGACCATGATCGGTCCCGTCTTGCGTGGTGAGGGTCAATTCAGTGCCCGCCACTTCCAGGATTCCGCCCGTTCCAAGGAACCGCGTGATTTCCGGTGTTTCACAGGCGAGCGTGATCCGGATGACAACCGGGAACTGCGGATAATCGTAGAGCACGCAGTGCACGTCTGGAACGTCACGCCCATCGGTAAACCGAAACAAGCCACCGGTCGCCCGGGCCCGTTGCGGAGGCTGAGTAATTCCGCCGACAAAGTGGATGCCGCTCAAAAGGTGAACCATCAGATCACCTGCCACGCCTGACCCGTACGCTTGCCAGCAGCGCCAGCGCGCAAAGTGCAGCGGGTTGAACGGAACCTTGGGTGCGGTACCGAGCCACGTGTCCCAGTCCAACGTCTGCGGCGAAAGATCCGGTGGCGGAGGATATACCCACGCGCCGTTCGGATCATTACGGCCCATCACCGATTCCACGGTGTGAACATCACCGATCGCTCGGGTGGCAACAAGTTCCTGGGCTTTGGCATAGACGACCGAACTGACGCGCTGGCTTCCCACTTGGACGATGCGACGATTCTTCTGCGCCGCTGCAATCATTTCGAACCCCTCGTTTGAGGCGTGCGTCATGGGCTTTTCGCAATAGACGTCCTTGCCGGCGCTGCTGCAGTCCACCACGATCTGCCTGTGCCAGTGATCCGGCGTGGCGTTGATGATGCAATCGATCTCCTTGTTGTCCAGCAAGTCCTGGTACCGGCGCGTGGTGGGAATTGGCTTGCCGACGATTTCCTTCGCCAACTCATGCCGACCGTCGTACAGGTCGCAGGCAGCAACACACTCAACGCCCGGCAGCGAAACCGCCGTACGCAGCAGACCCGAACCCTGCATGCCGATGCCGATGATGCCGAAGCGCACCGTGTCGCTGGGCGGGACGGGAACACTCGCGGCATAAGCAGGACCGGGGTCGAGCAAGATGGTTCTGGCCGCGAGCGCAGCGCCTGCCGCGCCAGCCGTTCGCCACATGAAGCCGCGGCGAGAAAGCTTGCGGTTGGTCATAGGTCTAACCTCCAGACAAGAGGATCGGAACCGATCTCAGGCAGCTAATCCTAATCTTCCAGGGAAGCAAGAGCAACGGAGAACCCGCGAGACCGGTCCGCCCACGGGGCGACGGGGACGCAGCCATATGCTTGCAATACGCGTTGCCGCGCGCCGTGAAATTCTATGATCCCTGAATCTTCCGCGCCCCCTCATTCCACACGGCAAAGGTCTTGTTGAAGTGAGAGTAATTCGCCATGTGGCAGGCAATGGACGTGTTGTTGCCGTAAACCGCATCCTCCACGGCGGGCCGCCGCGAGCGCACGGATTCCATGAAGTTGTTCATGTGATCGATTTGGTAATCGTAACTGGGCGCGGCCTGGAAGGTTTCTGCAGATTGCGTCAGCGGGTACTTTCCGGGCAAAGGCACAGGATGCTCCTTGCGCCATTGTTCCAGATATTCCTTCCTCAGCTTTTCCGGCCACCCCAGAATCGAATAGCCTTCCGGTTGCGGTTCGGTATTTTGCGGTGCGAAGGTGAGGACATCGTTCTTGATCTCCAGTGTCCCCTTAGTGCCGTAACAGCGCGCCATGCCCGGCGATTCGTTATTCAGGTTGCAGCGCAGCGAAAGGCGGAAGCTGGGATATTCAAAAAGCGTCCAGATCATATCGGGAACCTCACGATTTTCAGTCCAGCGGAAGATGCCTCCCACGCTGGCGGCGCGCAACGGCGGTGCATTGGTTCCCGTGATGTAGTGGATTCCCGTCAGCATGTGAACGTAGAGGTCGCCGGGCAATCCTTCGCCGTAATCCCGGAAGCAGCGCCAGCGGAAGAAACGGATGGAATCGAAAGGCCGCTTGGGCGTGTCTCCCAGGAACCGCTCCCAATCGATGGTTGTCTCGCTGGCGTCCGGCGGGATGGGATAAACCCAGGCGCCGCTTGCGTCATTGCGATCAATGCAGGCCTCGATCGCGGTCACTTGCCCCAGCGCGCCGCTTTCAAAAATCTCCTTGGCCTTCGCATAAACAATCGAACTGCGACACTGGCTGCCGACCTGCACGATGCGGTTGTGCTTCTGCATGGCGTCGACCATCGCAAAGCCTTGTTCCACAGTATGCGACATGGGCTTTTCGCAGTAGACGTCCTTGCCCGCGGCGCAGGCGTCCTGGGTAATCTTGGCGTGCCAGTGGTCAGGCGTGGCCACCAGGACGGCGTCCACATCTTGCCGGTCCAGAATGGCGCGGTAGTCCTTCGTGGTGAAAATCTCCTTCTTCGCATACTCCTTGGCGGCGGTCAGGCGGCCGTCGTAAAGGTCGCAGGCCGCAACGATCTCCGTGCCTGGGCAGGCGAGTGCCGCCCGCAGGATGGTGCAGCCTTCCACCCCCGTGCCGATGGAAGCGAAACGCACCCGGTCGCTGGGCGGCACGGCGCGCGGCGTCACCGCAAGATGACTCGGCGAAAGCAGAGTGGCTTTCGACGCTGAGCCCAACGCGGCCGCACCGGCGCTGGTGCGCATGAATTCTCGACGATTCATTTGATTGTTGGTCATGAGAGGGAATCCTCCTTGAAATCTTCGCGTGATCAGTGGAAGAGAGGTGGACCAGGCTGTAGCTTGCCAGAAATCGTGGTCGTACGAAAGGCCCTTCTGGCGATGGCCAGCGTCCCTGGGTTGCGCGGGAGAGTCGCTCGCAGGCAGAAAAGCGGGGCACAGCTTGCCTGCCAACTCCAGGCGCCAGCCGTGCCCCGCGAAAACTACGCGCTCTTGATCTTCTTCGCCGCCGCGTCCCAAACCACGGCCGTGCGGTTGAAGTAAGAGCTGTTCGACATGTGGCATCCGATCGCCGTGTAGCTGCCGAACACTTCGTTTTCTACCACGGGCTGGCGCGTCCGGACCGCGTGGAAGAAGTTCGCCAGATGATCCGACATGTCGCTGTAATTCGGCGGAGGCGTGAACACTTCCGAGTCTTCGTCGATCTTGAAGTCGCCGGGCTTGGGCTCCGGATGCTCTTTGGCCCACTTCGCCAGGTACTCGTCCCGCAGTTTCTTCGGCCAGCCGTAAATGGAGTAATCCTCCGCCTGCTGGCACGAGGCTTGCGGTTTGTAAGTGAGCGTCGAACCGCGGATGATCATCGTGCCAGTCTTTCCGTAGAAGCCGAAGAACTCTCCTTCGGTGTTGTTGTTGTGGTTGCAGCGCAGAACGACCTGGAAATTCGGATAGTCGTACATCGTCCAGAGCAGGTCGGGGAACTCGCGGCCATCCTTGTAATAGTAGAGGCCGCCCGTGGAAAGGGCACGCTGCGCGGGCTGATTGGTCCCGGTTACGAAGTGGATGCCCGAGAGCAAGTGCACGAACAGGTCGCCCGCCAGCCCCGCCCCGTAATCCTTGTAACAGCGCCAGCGGAAGAAGCGGATGGGGTCAAAGGGGATCTTGGGCGCGCCATCAAGCCAGGTGTCCCAGTCGATGGTCTGCGTGCCGGCATCGGGCGGAACGGGATAAACCCAGGCGCCCGAGTCGGTGTTGCGGTCCCAGGCCGCTTCAATGGTGTCGACCATCCCGAGCTTGCCGGAATCCCAGATTTCTTTCGCTTTGGCGTAGAGGATACTGCTGACGCGCTGGCTGCCGACCTGGCAAATGCGGTTGTTTTTCTCAACGGCCTCGATCATGGCCAAACCATCCTCGACGCTATGCGACATGGGCTTTTCGCAGTAGACGTCTTTGCCAGCCTGGGCGGCTTCCACCACAATGCGGCGATGCCAGTGGTCCGGCGTGGCGCAAAGGATGGCGTCAATATCCTTACGCTCAAGCAAGCGGCGGTACTCGCGGGTCGTCTCGATCTCTTTCCCACCCAACGCTTCCTTGGCGGCGATGTGGCGACTGTCGTAGAGGTCCGCCGCCGCGACGCACTCGCCGCCGGAAACAGGCAGCGTCGCGTTGAGCAGCGAGCAGCCTTCCACCCCTGTTCCGATAATCGCGAATCGCACCGTATCCGAGGGCGGAACCGGACGCGGTGAAGCCCAGAGGCGCAGGGGTTCAAGAATCGTCACCTTCGCGGCAACGCCCGCGGCCGCAGCTCCCGCCCCGACACGCATAAAATCTCGACGGGTCAGCGAATTCTTGGTCATAGATATGGAACCTCCTTCACATGCTCAGAATGAATCCCTCTCGATCTCCGCTAACACTCTCCTGACGCCGGGCGAAGACTCTGCAAGGGTCTGGTGTGTTCCTCCGGCTCACCCGGCAGCCGCCCAGTCTGCCAGAAATAACTCTCGAGCAAAAGCCTTTTCATCACTGACAACCAGAAAATCACAGATGCTTTCGAGGTTGGATTTCCTTGAGGAGGCAAAAGCTGGCAGGGGCACCGGCCGATTCCCTTTTACTAGGCCTAGCGAGAGCAACAGTGAGCTGAGTGGCGAAGAGCGGGAACAAGTCGACGCCGTAAACAGGGGTTTCTCAAGCCAAGCCACAGCATAGAATTCTTGACCTGATCGACGTCATGGCATCACTTCGGCGTGGGAAAAGATCGTCTGCAATCAAATAGTGCCTCCTTGCGATCTTCTCCGCGCTCGCGGTTCGAAGCCATGATGCCTGCAACTTAGGTTCGTTCGTCGAAAAACCGCCAGTGTGCCCGGCGGTTCCCGCGTTCAGGAGTGCCTAGGCCTGGGCAGCCTGCGCCGAGCCTTCCGCGACTCGCGCCGAAGATTCGTGGCTCAGCTCTTCCATCGCGCGGCGCACTTCCTGCTGAGTTTCAGGGTCGAGGCCGCGTTCGACCATCGGGAACAAGCGCCCGTTCTCATCGAGAAGGTGCCTGCGCAACCACTGAATGTACTGGCGGCCGCTCTGCATCACCTCTGGCCGATTGCGTCCGTTTTTGAGCAAACGCGCGAGACACTCCAGAAAGGCTTTCTCGGTTTCCTCACCGGCATCGTGGTCGTGCCGCATCCGGTCGAGTGTGGCGGCAATGCCTTGGACATGGTGCTCGAGCGCCGGGTAGAGAATTTGTTCCTCCCTCACGAGGTGTGCGCGCAGGGCCTCGCCAACGGACCGCGTGAGTCCGCTCAGGCGTTCAGCCGTGCTCCGGTGGTCGCGGGCCAGCGGCAATACGCGAAGCTGCTCCTGAAGCTCATTCAATAAATGAGACAACTCCTGATGCTCCTGCACCAGGTAGTCCGTTATGCATCGTGTCATTGGGAAAGGCAGACCTCCGTCCTTTTATTATGATGCCGCCACGGGGCAAAGAGTTTGCGTATTTTCAGCAATGAGGTCGACATTTCGCCCGGTCACAATCCTTCCCCTCACTCCTGTACGGTATGGGCGATCCCTGGAACCGCCCCTGAATTAATATATCACGCTGTGATATGATCAGCCAGCCGGAAGGGCTTGACTCGCCTGCGGTACGCAGGACGCAAGAGATCCGGTTGCTCTAAGGTTTCAGCTTTCAACTGTTTGCTCTCAGCCCCGAGTCGGGTCCCAACCGCCCGCCGTGGCGGGTGTCGTTCCCGCGAAACCTGCCGGCGCAGGCCCGCGGATCGTGGATCGCAGATTAGTTTGCGATGTTACCGCGCCAGCGTCTCGCCGCCCGGGCGGCGCGGGCTTAGCTCTTGCCCTGTTCTGCCAGCTTCCGTAGCGCTTCGCCGGTCACACGCATGGTGAGCCACTCTTTCATAACTTTCGCGCCCAGCGATTCGTAGAAATCAATGGCCGGCGTGTTCCAGTCGAGCACCTGCCACTGATAGCGCCCGCAGCCCTTCTCCACTGCGACTCGAGCGAGATGCACCAGCAGCGCTTTGCCGATTCCTTTCTTTCGAAACTGGGGCCGGACGAACAGGTCTTCAAGATAGAGTCCGGGCTTCCCCTGCCAGGTGGAATAGTTGAAGAACCAAAGGACGAAGCCCGCCGGCTCGCCGTCCCACTCGGCGATCTCGACGAAAAAACGCGGCTCGTGCGAGAACCCGTCGCGTCGCAGGTCTTCCGCCGTCGCGACCGCCTCCGCAGGCGCGCGTTCGTACTCGGCCAGTTCGCGGATGAAATCGAGAATCAGAGGAATGTCGTCAGGAGTGGCTTTGCGGATTGTCAGCATGTCACCATTGTAACGCGCCAGCCACGATGCTGCCGATAGCGTGGATTCATCTTTCGATCCCAGTTGGTAGCCACGCTTAGATCGTGTTTGGGTTTGACCGTTGGGTCTTGAATCCGGAAAAGCGCATGGTTGTCGAAGATCCACCCGCCATTGACCCCGATCCCGAAGTCGGATAGCTTCCACCGTGATTGTCCCTCTTCCCACTAGTGGGTTCGACTCAACCTCGGGATCGGGGTAAAGATCGGCAGACCTTCGGCCTTGGCGGTGGAACTAGCGCTCGCTCTGAGTTATCGTAGGCGAGACTCATCACACCCCCAAGAGGAGGAAACCTATGTTGCGGAAGAGCTTCATGCTTGTAGTCTTTGGGCTGTTGATTCTGTTGGCAGCTTCGTCAAGCACCTTCGCCGCCGATGTCACGGGTGTTTGGCGGTATGAATCGATACCGGACAGTACGGTGACCATTGCACAGGATGGCAATGCGCTTTCCGTCTACGCCTACCATGCGCTCAATGGCACGCCGGCTGCAATTATATCCTATGGAACCGGATCGATTGACGGCAACAACATCAAGCTCAAGTTTAAGGTCGTACGCCGGCCCAATTCCACCTGGGGAGGCTCCAACGGGGTCACTTACCAGGACCTTACGGTCTCACCCGACGGGAAAACCATTACCGGAACCTGGCGCAACGACTTGGGCCAAGGGACCGCCGCCAAGCTGGTAAGAGTGTATTGATGGACCGTCTCGCGGAGAAACGAACAGGCGAGAGCGCTTCGCGGCGCGCAGCAGTGGAACAGAGTAGTTCCTGAGCTTCGCAGCAGTTCACGCTTGCCGCCTTCCTCCTCGCGAGCGGAGCGGCCGTTCCGCTCAGCGGGACGGGTGAGGGGTCGCTTGGCGGCCCTCGGTTTTTCTGCAGCCCTGCGGCAGCCTCTAGCAGCCGAACAGACAAGCCGCGAATCGGCACGGCGCCCAAATACCGAACAAGTCCGCGCTAGTTGTTCTCGGTTGCAGGATAAGCAC
>JBEKAK010000064.1:0-30586 GCA_050018275.1 Terriglobia bacterium
GCTCCAGGCTGGTATGGTGGCCCACAAAGGCCATGTGCCGGTGCCCGAGCGAGTACAGGTATTCCACGGTCTTTTGAATTCCCTTTTGATAATTCACCCGGATGTTCGAAATGTTTTTCGCCGGCGTACCCACGTCGTAAAAGACAACGGGGAGGTTCGACTCGATGAGCTCCTGCATGAGGGTTGGCTCCATCTCGGAGACAATGACCGCCAGCCCCGCCACACGACGGCCCATCATCAAGTGCACACTGTTTACCAGCCGACGCGGGCTGTAGTCCGTGTTGGCCACCACCACCTCGTAGCCGTGGCGACGCGCTTCCGATTCCAGACTCCGGAAAATGTCCAGGAAAAACGGGTTCTCCAGATTGGAGACGATCATACCCAACGTGCGGCTCTTGCCGCCCGCTAAGGCTCGAGCGTGGATATTGGGATGATACTTGAGATCTTGAACCGCCTTCAGGACGCGCGCTTTGGTGGTGTTCCTAACCGGACCGGCGTCGTTAAGAACGCGAGAAACCGTGGCACTGGAAACCTTGGCTCGATTGGCGACATCTTCCAGTTTCATGTGGGGTTCGGACCTCGCAACACAGGATGATCATAGGCGAAAAGTGAAAGCGCTTCTCAAGAACTAAGCGTACGCGTAACAATAACATAAAAGCCTGGCGCAAGGCTATTCACGGGTGCTTTCAATCCGTGTACTTGAGTTTTCTGAGAATGCAGTCGTCCTGCTGTCGTCCAGGAAAAGGTCTGTGAGGTTTTTGCGCTCGGAGCGTCCCATTTCTACTTTTCAAGCTCCGCGAATTTGTCGGAGGAAATTTGAAAAAACTTCGACCGCAGGACCATGCGCTTGAAGGTCTGCGGCTTCTCTGCGGGCTGATAGAAAACCGCAAGAGCGTTCGCATGGCTTGCGAGGTATGGCCGCGACTTCTCCACACCACCGACAAAGAAGATCTTCGTCAACACCTCGCTTTCGGTCCCGGTTGGGGCGACGGCCACCGTCGAGAGCATGTTCTCGACCGGCCAGCCCGTATGCGGGTCCATGATGTGGCAATAGGTTTTGCCGCCAACCTTAAAAAACTTCTCGTAATTGCCGGAAGTCGAAAGGGCGAAGTTCTGCAGGCGAAAGACATCAGCAGCTTTCCCGGCTTCGAACGGATCACGCACCGTGACCTTCCACCCGCGCTCGCCGGGAGGAGAGCCCAAAGCGAAAATGCTGCTCGTTCCACTGGAAACCAAGGCGGCCGCAATGCCGTTCGAGCGCAAAATCTCCACGGCTTGGTCGACCGCATAGCCCTTGGCGATTCCGCCCAGGTCAATCTCCACACCGCTGACATCGAACCGAATGCCTCGGCGCTCCGGAGCCAAGTGAACATGCTGATAGCCGACGGCGTTGAGAACCTGCGAGATCTCCGCCGGACTCGGTAATCGTCCTTGCCCGCGGAAGAAGCCCCAACGCTTCATCAGCGGCCCCACCGTGATGTCAAAGGCCCCGCCGGATTCCTGGCTGGCGCGGAGCGAATACTGGATCAACCCGAAAAGCCGAGGCTCCACGATCATCTCATGCTGCGCGGCTTGGCGGTTGATGACGGAGAGTTCGCTCTCCGGCGTGTAGTTGCTCATCTGCTCGTCAAGCCGGTCAATTTCCTCGAAAACCTCGTTGACTACCTCGGAGAGAAATGCCTGGTCGCGCCCATACACGGCCACGGTGAAGACCGTTCCCATCGACTCGTGTGAGGCCTCGTAGCGGATGGCGGCATCGTCCGCGCGCGCCAGCCAGGCGCCCGCCGCCAGCACCGCGGCGAGAACGAACCACCGCCCTCGCACCCTGGAGTTGAAAGTCGCCTTCAAGTTGATGCGCACTGCCGGGAAGGGTTTTCCTTCGATTTCCTTGCGCACTATCCGACGGAGTGTGCGCGGGGTTTCCTGAGCAGCACGAAACCCCGCGTCGATTGATCCTGTGAAGAGTGTCCTTCTATACCTGGTTGCCTTCTTTCTAGGTTTCCTTGAGCGGCTGAGCCTTGGGCCAGAAAACCTTCTGTCCTGTCTCCACCGCGCGGTTCCCGTAGATAACGCCCAGCGCGTCTGCGACGCCGATTTCGAGTGGCGCAATCACGGGCTTTCCATCCCGGACACTCAACATGAAATTGTACATCTCAGTCCACCAAGGGTCATGGGGCTCTTCGTAACTGTAAATGCCCATCGAGGCCAGCCAGTGCTTCGCGTAACGCACTTCACGGTCCACGAAACCGAGCCCCCCGTTGGCACCGCGCTCAGGGAAGATGGGAACGCCTTCCTGCGGGGCCAGACGCGTGACCGTCGCGCCGGCCCACCAGTTTTCCTTGCCGGTGCCGCTGGAAACCTTGGCCACCGCCTCGTGGTAGTACATGCCTTTCCCCAGTGTGATAATCAGCGTTCCCCGGTCACCCATGATCTGTTCGTCATACTCGAAGTGAGCGTTGTAGAGGATGGAGCTCCAGACCAGCTTCTGCCCCCCGGGGTATTCGTAGATGGCCTGCACGTTATCGCAGGTTTCACGACCGTCCTTCCAGTAATCGATCCCACCCGTGGCGACCACGGAAACGGGCTCCGCGCCGATCGCCCAGCTGGCGACGTCGATCTGGTGTGACGCCAGTTCCGCCAGCAGCCCGCCGGAGTATTCCTTGTACATGCGCCAATTGATCAGACGCTCGTATTTGGGTTCGGGTACCGGACGGCGCCAATTGCTGTTGCGATGCCACTGGGCGCGCACAAACATGATCTTGCCGAGCGCCCCCTTGCGGATCATCTCCATCGCCACCTGATAGAGCAGGCTCGATCGCCGCTGCAGGCCGACCTGCAACACCTGCTTGGGATGCTCGGCCGCGGCTTTGCGAATCTGGTCGCCTTCTTCCTCCTTGAAGTACATGGTCTTCTCGACGAAGACCTGCTTGCCGGCGCTCAGCGCGTCCAGCACCATTTGGGCGTGTAGGTTCAGCGGCGTGGCAATCAATACCGCATCCAGGTCTTTCCGTTCCAGCATCTTCCGGTAGTCTTCGTACGTTTCGGGATTCGTGCCAATCGTCTCGACTCCCTTCTTGAGATTGGGCGGATAGATGTCGCAGGTGGCGATGCACCGCCCTTCCGGAATGGTCGTCAAGAACCTGAGCAGCGTGCAACCCTCCGTGCCGGTGCCGATGACTCCATAGAGCACGGGGTTGCTGAGGCTTTGCGCGGAAAGAATCGCGGGTGCGCCCGCGCTCGGTAGCGTGGTTGCGGCCGCCACGGCAGCGGCGGTTTTCAGGAACTCACGGCGAGTAACATCTTGCTCTTTCTGCATCTTATGGACTCCTTATGAATCCCGATCTCATTCAGCACGTCGGGGTGCGATTTTCAGCAAGCCTAAGTTACGCATGAAGATGATAGCACTTAGTTGCCAAATGTGACTCACGACAATCGGCACAATTACGTCGGGATGAGACCTTAAGTAGGTCGAATTTGACCCCTTGAAACCTAACCTAAAACCAGACTTCGCATATCGGCGTAGTTTCGTCCCGGCTAAGGCCAACTCGGCGCTAGGCTATGTATCTAGGTTACTTCATCCAAGCCAGACTACGCCGCATCGATTTCCCACCGGGCGCGGCCACGCCCTACTTTGCCTCGCCGGTGGCATCGGAAAACTCCCCCCCTGGCGTTCCCTCGGAGACACCTCCCCGTTCACATCCTGCATCTAGGTTATACTGGACACGGAGGACATTTCGACTTCATTGAAGATCCCGGCCCCCATTTTGCGCGTGGCTTTCCTCGCCGTGCCACTGTTTCTTCTTGCCCCCGGGCTTTTTTCGCAGACCTCCCCGGCGCCGCCGGACGACGTCACCGCGCAGGCGGTGAGATTCACCACCCTCTTCGGCGTCATCGAGCAGCATCATATGGAGCCAGTCGATCCCGACCACACCATCTTCGACGGCGGCATTCGCGGCATGCTCGCGGCGCTCGACCCGTTCTGCGCATTCCTGGACCGCGACCAATTCGAACTTCTCAAGGAGCAGGCGCGCGGCGAAGCGCTGGGTTTCGGGTCCATTCTCTACGTCATGCCCGGCAAGGTGCTCATCCTGCAGACGGCGCAAGGCTCACCCTCCTGGCGCGCTGGCCTGGGCCCCGGGGATGAAATTGTGGAGATCAACGGGCAGCGCATCGCCCGCTTGGATTTCCAATCGCTGGTCGAGCTCCTAAAAAGCTCGCGCTCGGGCCCCGTCCGCCTGGGAGTGATCCATCCCGGCAAAGTCGTGGCGGAAGACTTCGACCTGAACCCCGCGGAGGTCGCCTTGCCCAGCGTCGACAAAGCCTTCCCCTGGTCGCCGGGAATCGCCTACTTGCATGTGAGCAGCTTCGAGGGAAAAACCCCGCAGGAAGTCGCCGCTGCGCTCGACCGCCTGGACGCCCCGCACCTGAAGGGCCTGCTCCTCGACCTCCGCGACAACCACGGGGGCATGGTGGACGCAGCCGTCGGGGTCGCGAGCCTTTTCCTCAAACCGAACGAGTTGGTTCTGACCTCGCGCGGCCGGACTGTGCCGGAGAAGGTTTATCGCGCCTCGGAACTGCCCCGGCACTACGACCTCCCGATCGTGGTGCTCGTAAACGGCAACACCGCCAGCGCCGCGGAGGTGTTGGCCGCCCCGCTGCAGGAGCACGATCGCGCCATCATCGCCGGCGAGCCCACGTACGGCAAGGGCGTAGTGCAAACAGTCACGGAGCTCGGCGAGCAGACCGGCCTGGCACTCACCACCGGGCAATACTTCACGCCCAGCGGACGCTCCATCCAGCGGCCGCTCCCCGGCGCCGCACTCACTTTCGCTTCTCTCGACCAGCCCTCCGGGCCCAGGGAGAAGATCCAGGAAATCGCGGCGGTCGCGGACTCCGGCCTGCCTGCGCAGGCAGGCCCAGCCGCAGCGCGTGCCTTCCACACCGACAATGGCCGCCCGGTAACCCCGGGTGGCGGCATCACCCCGGACGTGGCCATCCCCGGGCGTCCGATCGATCCCTGGCTCGCCTTCCTCAACCAGCGCGGCTACCTGACGAGCTACGCTGAGGAGTACCTGACGACGCACGGCAAAGTGCCGGAGTCCTTCGAGCCGCCGCCGGAAATGCTGGCGAACCTCAGAGCGAGCCTCGAACACAACCGTGTCCGCGTGCCGGACGAGTACTGGTCGAAGGATCAGGGCTACCTGAAGCTACGCCTCAAAGTCGAGCTCACTAACCTGGTCTTCGGGCTTGCGCGCGGGGATGAGCTCGAAACCAAAGGCGACCCACAAGCCCAACAGGCCGCCGATCTCTTCTCGCGCATCCCGCAGATCCTTAAAGGCCACTAGACCCTTGCCCGCCTGGTTGGATGCCTTCCGGAAGCGTCCGCAGCCAACCAAGGCGCCGTGTGGCCAGAACGGGCTCGGGGGACATCGTTAGGCGGTCACGGGACTAGCAGCGCTTGCGCGGAAGTACCACATCGATGTTCGCGACGCGTAAGCGGAATGACTGCACCGCTCGTCCAGCACGAAGTCAAATATCGTGTTCGAGTATCACGTTTCGGTTTATAAGATGGTCTTTCGCAACCCACCACGCAAGACCAGGAGCTTCCGCCTATGAATACCCCTGCCTCCGAGCGCGACGCCCGCACCCACGATCTTGCGCTGCTCTCCCTGGCTCTCGCAACGCTACTGATTCATTTCTTGACCAACGGTGGTTACGGATACTTCCGCGACGAGCTCTACTACATCGCCTGTAGCAAGCACTTGGCCTGGGGTTTTGTTGACCAGCCACCGTTTTCGGAACTCACGCTGGCCGCGTGCGGCCACCTATTGGGTTATTCGCTTTTTGCCCTGCGTTTCTTGCCGGCGGTGTGCGGCGGCCTGGTGACTTATCTGGTGGGACTGATCGCGCACGAGCTGGGCGGCGGCCGCTTTGCGCAGGGGCTGGCAGCGACAGCGTTCATCATCGGCGGCGTCTTCCTGGCCATCGACAATTTCTACTCGATGAACTGCTTCGACCACCTGTTCTGGGCGCTGGCCATTTACATCTTGGTGCGCATTCTGAAAGAAGGTGACACGCGCCTTTGGCTGCTGCTTGGCCTAGTCGCAGGTATCGGGCTTGAGAACAAATACTCGATGGGATTTCTCGGCTTGGGGCTCATCGTCGGCCTGGCGCTCACGCCCGCGCGCAAACATTTCCGCGACCAGTGGCTGTGGGTGGGCGGCGCACTCGCCACGGTGATTTTCCTGCCACACGTCTGGTGGGAGGTGCGGAACCACTTCCCTACCGCGGAGTTCATTCATAACGCGACCTTCAAGAAAAATCTTCCCATGACACCTTGGGCTTTTCTGCTGGAATGCGCGTTCCAGGTTCACCCCTTCACGCTTCCCATCTGGCTGGCGGGGCTCATTTACCTTTTCTTCTCGCGGCAAGGGCGCAAGTTTCAGGCGCTCGGTTGGATCTACCTTGTGGTGCTGGCCATTCTTCTCAGCACTCACTCCAAGCCCTACTACTTTGCGCCTGCCTTCCTGATCCTTTTGCCCGCGGGCGCCGTGGCCATCGAAGCCTTTTTTGCCCGCCATAACTGGAACTGGATGAAACCTGCTTACCTCACCGCGTTAGTCTTGGGGGGCATCCTTACGGCGCCGCTGGTCCTTCCGGTCCTTCCCGTCGAGACGTTTATCCGGTATCACGACTGGCTCGGCTTCAAGCTGAGTTCCGGCGAGCGAGGGGACAAGCCCGGCAGGCTCCAGCAGATGTATGCCGACATGTTCGGCTGGCAGGAAATGGCGGCGGAGGTGGCCCAGGTCTACAACCGCCTTTCGCCCGAAGATAAGGCCGACTGCGTGATCGGGGCCAGCAACTATGGATTCGCCGGCGCCCTCGACTTCTTCGGGAAACAGTACGGCCTGCCAGGCGCCATCAGCAGCCATAACAATTATTGGTTCTGGGGGCCCGGCGACAAACCGGGAAAAGTGTTGTTGGTGATCGGTGGGTCGAAGGAAGACTATGAGCGCATGTACGAAGACGTCCAGGAGGCCGCAACTTTCGAGCACCCCTATGCGAAGGAATCCGGGGCGTCCATTTACCTTTGTCGCAAGCCCAAGTACACGCTCCAGGAAATCTGGCCGCACATCCATGCTTTCATCTGAAACTCGGAAAGCTGAAGGAGCCACCTGCGGCCTCAGCTAAGAACCGCAGCCGAAGTAGCGAGCGGTTCCGGCGGATATTCCGGAGATCACCACCTCCGTCAGCTCATCGCTCGGCTTCACCGCCAGCGCCGCGCCGGCTAAGGACAGACCAGCCCCGCGGCCCCTCGCCTCTTCGGAGGGTTCCTAAGAAGAAGCGTTGGAGTGTCCCTGGGTGCGAAAGTGCAAAGCGATCCTAAGGTGAAGGAATACCCTCAAATATTTCCCCTTGCACAATGATTGCCAAACGTGTAGACTTAACAGGCTTGATCAGTTTTTGTGACCGAATACCACGATCGTCGAAGGCCGCAAAATCATTGATTTTGTGGCCTTTCTTGTTTTTGGCGAGCGGTCGCGAGACCGGAACGAGCTAATCTCAAATAACCAAAGGAACACTGAAACAATATGGACAGAGAACAAGGTATCGTGAAGTGGTTCAACAACTCGAAGGGCTATGGATTCATCCAGCGCTCTTCCGGAGATGACGTCTTCGTGCACCACTCCGCCATCCAGGCGGAAGGATTCAAATCGCTCGCCGAAGGTGAGTCGGTGGAGTTCGCCGTCACGAAGGGCCCCAAAGGCCTGCAAGCTGAGAACGTCAAGAAGCTCTAAGACCAACCAAGCTCCCTGCCCGCGCCTTGCACTCTCGCAGTGGCGCGGGCGGGAACCCCCAGCCCGGAAAGGAGGTCGTCATACAAATCCAATATCTCGGATTTCAACTGAAAGCGCATGGCCGCGACTACGCCTACCGGGTGATTAACAAGCAGGCAGAAGGCCGCGAGTTCGTCTTCACCATCTCCAACCGCGCGTTTGCCGAAAAGCATTTGCCCTTTCAGGACGCGGCCGCCCTCTGCTATCAGAAACTGCAAAAGGCCCTGGACATCGAGACTGCCGAGCATCCACTGCCCCGCCGTTCCACCCTTTCCGACCAGGAACTCGACGCCTATCGTGAGGCACATCGCCCCGCCCGGAAACGCTCCTGGTAAACTCCTCCGCACTCGAAAATCTCCGCCCGTTACTGCGCTCGTGAAGCGCTTGCCAACGCGAGACTTTCCGGCTCGATTAGCCTGCCGCCACGGCAACGAACGTCTTCCCGATGCGAATCCACCCACACGGCGCTGGCCGCCGCAAAACGCGATTCTTCGATTCTGCTTGCTTGCGGCGGCAGGGGAATTTCGCGCTTGCATCATCTCTTCCTGGGATTTACTCTATGCGTAACCGCGATGTCCGATAGTGTCCGACTAGCAACTGCTCTACGATTGCTTCCCGTCATTCTCTGCCTCAGTGCAGCTCCCTTGGTCGCGCAGGACGACCCGTGCCTCGTGCGGACAATTCCGGTCACCGCCATCGACGCCCACGGCAACCCCGTACAAGAACTTCAGGCTTCGAACCTGGTGGGTAAGTTACGAGGCCAGCCCGTCGAAATCCTATCGGCCACGCTTAACACCCGCCCTCGCCGCATTATGGTTGTGGTCGATATGAGCGGGACCATGCTGGAACCTTCCGCCGGCAAGTGGCCGGTCACCCGCACGATGCTGGAAGACGTCGCGCAAGCTGCTCCCATAGCGGGCCAGATCGGGATGGAATTCTTTGCGGAGAATGTGTTCGGTGCGGTGAGCGTCTCTCCAAACCCGGAATCCGTCCGCATGCGGGTGGCGTGGCTACAGTCGGCCAAAGCCGAGGATTTGGTTCCCAAGGGCGAACAGAAAACCGCGCTTTGGGATGCACTCTGGCAAGCCACAGATCAGTTGACCCCGCCAAGGCCAGGAGACGTTATCTACGTCCTGCCAGACGGCGGCGATAACCGGAGTCATCATACCGACAAGGAACTTGAGGAAAAGCTACTTTCCCGCGGCATACGCGTTTTCGCTTTCATTCCCACCGTCCCAATGGCGCTGCGTGCTCGGACTCCAGAGGAGGAGTCCGGACCGCGACCACTGAAACGGATTCTCTACTCCACAGGCGGGAGTCTTATCTACCTGTGCCCAGACCCGCGAGAGACAAATTGCGAGGGATTTCCCAACTATTCAGGCGATTGGACGAAGAGCAAGAAACGTTCACTCCTGTTGGACGCAGCCCACCGGCTGTATCAAGAGATGGCTGTTTATTACGATGTCGCAGTCCGATTTCCGACGCCGGTCGAGAAGATGAGCAAGTGGGACTTGGCGCTCACCGATGACCGCAGCCACAAACGTAAGGACATCGAACTCCTCTTTCCCCACCGCTTGCCGCCCTGCAAAGAGGCCACCTTTACTCGATTATCTCCGCAAGAGTAAGCTAGTGTCGCGTCCCAGAAATACGTTAAGGAGGTCAGCCCGCAAAGCGGGCGACAGACCGTAGCCCACGGCGTGAGCCGTGGGATCAAAGTCCGGCCCCTCCCCCTGTCCCCCTCCCCCGTTGAACGGGGGAGGGGGAACGCAAGGGGGTGGGGGCATTCCTGCCCCAGGGCTTGCCTGCTGGCAAACAGGCTTGCGCCCTGGGCCACGATCTCACGCCCCTGGCGGGGCTCTGCCGCGCTCGGCCGCATCGGGATGACTTTTTCAGCGAGTTTCTCGGACGCGACACTAGCAGGAGCAAGCCATAAACTGCCCCTGCGCGAACTGGAAACACGCTGCCCTGCGGGTGGTGGGGGACCGCCGCAACAACTTCACTCCGTCACGCGGTTCCAGTCTGCGGCGAGTAGCCCGTAGACCTCGATATCGATGTAGCGGTCGTCGAACGCCTGGGCTTGGCGCAAGACGCCTTCCTTGGTAAAGCCTAGCCGTTGGGGGATGGCACAACTCTTGGGATTGTCCGTGGCACAGCGAACTTCGATGCGCTTCAGTTTGAGCTCCGAGAACAGGTAATCGATCACGACGCGGCACGCGCCTGTGACCAAGCCTTTTCCCTGGTAGCTTTCGCCCAGCCAATAGCCGAGGTTCGTCGAGCGGTTTTCCCAATCGAGGCGGCCCGCTCCGATGATTCCTGCCAGGCGGCCTTCCGACCAGATGCCCAGCGTGAAACCGGCGTTCGCGGCTAATTGTTCGAGCGAGGACTTGATGAGTGCCTTGCAGTCGTCGAGGGATTTCTGCACGTCCCACTCGGGCAGCCACTGGCGCAGGAACGTGCGGTTCCGATCGATCAACGCAAATAGCTCCTCGGCATGGTGGTGCTCCAGCAGCCGCAGCTCCGCGCCGTCCGCAAACGAATAGGAAAGCATCGTTGGTCGTTTCCGCGTAGCCGTGTTGCCTGCCGGCGAAGGACACAACTACGCCCCAGGGAGCGTTGCGTCTTCAGGCCACCGCTTCGGCTTCGATTTCCACCAGCATTTCGGGATCGACGAGGCGCGCTACACCGATCAGGCTGGTAGCAGGGTGCACCTGGCCGAAGAACTCCGCGTGGGCCTTGGCGACTTCCTCCCAGCGGTCGATCTGGGTCACGTAAATGCGGGTGCGGACCACGTGTTCCAGGCTCAGTCCCAGTCGTTTCAGGGCGTTCTCGATATTGCGGATGGTCTGCACAGTCTGCGCATACATGTCGCCCGGAGCCAGCACTTTACCGGAGGGATCGGTGCCCGTGGTGCCGGAAACATGCACCAGATCGCCCACCTGAACGGCGCGCGCGTATCCCACTTTGGGCTCCCAGGGTGTGCCGGAGAAAATCTTGTTTCGCTTGATCTTCATGTGTAAACCTCCCACTTCAGCTTCGCAGCTCCCGGGGGATCGCTGCGGGATGCGTGCGCTTGCTAAGTTTTTTCAAAATAGCGTCGATGGGCACGCGCCGCGAGGGCCAGCCGTCGCCGGCGCCTTTCCAGCGCCTCGCGGTAACGCCGCCTTTCTTCCCTGGCACGAGGAATCAACGGAGGAACTTCCTTGGGTTTGCCGGCCGCATCGAGGGCCACATACGTGACGAAGGCTGAACTGGTTTGCCGCCTCTCACCGGTCAGGTAATCTTCCAGGTAGACTCTCACTTCTGCTTCCATGGAGGTCCGGAAAGCGCGTGTGATGTGGGCGCGCAGAACCACCAGTTCGCCCACGCGAATGGGATAGAGAAAGTCGAGATTGTCCACCGCGGCCGTCACCACCTGCGCACGCGCATGGCGGTGCGCGGCGACCGCCCCGGCAATGTCGATCAAATGCATCACCTTGCCACCCAGCATGTTTCCAAGCGGATTGGCGTCATTCGGCAGCACCACTTCCACCATTTCCACGACGGATTCGGCAACGGTTTTCCCTTTGAGTTCCGCCATCGTTTGCGGGCTTCAGAATGAAATATTGCGGCGCGATATAAAGCCGCGTGATGAATCACCCAGAGGAGGAGCACCCGGCCTCCGGTTCCGTGCCTTTCCGAAACCAAGCCGCTCCCGTTCGAAGTTACGGAACCCCCGCAAGACCCGAATCGGGCTACCCGCGCAGGATCCACCCCGAGCGCAGCCCGCCTGAAAAGTTTTGCCTTGCCTGGTTCGTCCGCCTATACTATGCGAGCCGATGGGGTGATGCAACCGGATTCAGCAGGGCCCGAGGTAAAGAAACTGTCCCCGGAAGCCGAAAAAAACCGGCGTGAATTCCTGGAAGAGGCCCTCCGCCAGAATCCCGATAATACTTTCGCGCGTTACGGGCTGGCCATGGAGCTCGCGAAAACCGAGCCGGAGGCCGCCTGGATCCACTTTGAGTACCTGCTCACACGCCATCCCGAGTACTCGGCCACTTACTACCAAGCCGGGATGTTTCTCCTGAGCCAGGGACGGCGCGACGACGCGCGCAAGGTGCTGGCCACCGGGGTGGACGTCACCGAACGTCGAGGCAAGCAGCACGCCCAGCATGAACTTCAGGCAGCTCTGGATGACTTGGAGAGCAGCTTGTAGTGCGTCGCAAACCCGCTGTTACCTCAGTTCAGGTATAATTCACTCAGGCACATGTCCACATATCAAGGCACAAGTGCACTTGACGAACCCAGCCGGGAGAAGCAAGCCGTCGCCTTGACCTCCGTCGCGGCCGCGATTCTGCTGACGACGCTGAAGATGGCCGTGGGACTTCTGACCGGCAGCCTGGGAATTCTCTCCGAGGCCCTGCACTCCGGCCTGGATCTGGTGGCGGCGGCGATCACGTACCTTTCGGTGCGGGTTTCGGACAAGCCTGCCGACCCGCAGCATCCCTTCGGGCACGGAAAAATCGAGCACCTTTCCGCCTTCATTGAAACTGGCCTGCTGTTCCTCACCTGCACCTGGATCATCTGGGAAGCGGTGCGACGGCTCTTTTTCCGCCAAGTGCACGTGGAGCCTTCACTCTGGGCTTTCGGCGTGATGTTCATCTCCATTACCATCGATAAGTTTCGCTCGCGCGCGCTTTTCCGGGTAGCGCGCAAATACAACAGCCAGGCGCTGGAAGCCGATGCCCTGCACTTCTCAACGGATGTTTACAGCTCGACGGTGGTCATCCTGGGATTGATCCTGGTTTACGTGGCGGAGCAGCGAAACCTCCACTGGCTGCGGGACGCCGACCCGGTGGCGGCGTTGGTGGTGGCGGGGATTGTGGTTTACATCACGTTGCGACTGGGCAAGAAGACGGTGGATGCGCTGGTTGACGCCGCGCCCAGCGGTACCAGTTCGCTGATTGCGGAAATGGTATCGCGCGTCTCCGGAGTGCTCAGCCTCGACCGCATTCGCACGCGCCAGAGTGGCAGCCGGCTGTTTGTGGATTTGCGGCTGACGCTGGCCAGCAACATCTCGCTCGAGCACGCGCAGTCGGTGGCTGACGTGGTGGAGGCGGAAGTTCACCACCTGTTTCCCACTGCCGACGTGGTGATCCACACCACGCCCCAGGAACCCGCCTCCGGCGAACTGGTGTCGAAAATCCGCGCAGTGGCGCACCGGCGAAACTTCATGGTGCACGAGGTGACAGCGTACGAGGTAGATGGCCGCGTGAACGTTCACCTGGATCTGGAAGTGGACCCGCGGCTGCAGCTTGCGGAAGCTCACGACCGCGCCACGCAGCTCGAGAGTGAGATCAAGGAAAATCTCCCGGAGGTGAACGAAGTGAACGTCCACCTGGAGCCGCTGCTGGTGGCGGTGGAAACCGGAAACGAGGCCCGGCTGGATCACCTTGCCGTGGAACGCAAGCTAGAGGAGCTGGCGCGTGAGACGGCGGGAGTGCTTGATTGCCACTCCGTTGAAGCGCATCAGGTGGGGGGCAACGTGGTCGTGCGGCTGCACTGCACCCTCGAACCGAACCTCCCCATTGCCAAGGTGCACGACATTACGGAAACGCTGGAATTCAAATTTCGCCAGGCCTTCCCGCAAATCTCCAAGATCAGTATCCACGCCGAACCCCAAGCCCGGGCATGATTCGGCAGCCCAGAAACGCTGCGCGTGTAATCCGGATTACTCGTGGCGCTGAACCCGCAAACACACGACACCCCGTGTATCCACGGGGCCGCGGCGTGAGACCTCAAAAAGGGAATTCGGCGCAGCGGGAGTTACGGCTTGGGTTTATCCGCTGACTTCGGAGCGGGCGCGGCCGGCTTAACATTGCTGGCTGGCCGAGCTGCGGGCGTGGCAGGTACACCAGCACCCGCATCTGCCACCGGGTTCGCGGCGTCGTAACGTTTCACGACTTCCTCAGTGAGGTCAATATCCTTGGAAGCGTAATACACAGGAATCTGGGCATCGTCCACGACCAGCGAGTAGCCGTTCTGCTGGGCAAATTCGCTGATGACCCGAACCATTTTCTGCCCGATCCGGCGGATGGCCTCATCGCGGTCGCGGCTGAAATCAGCCTGGGCGTCCTCAGTCGAGCGCTTCAAGAGCTTCTGCTTGTCCTCCAGATCCCCGCTCAGGCGGCGCTGTTCATCGTCGCTGAGCGTGGCCGCTTGCTTGGTCAACTGGTCATTGATGGCCTGGATTTCCTGCTGCAGACGCTGCAGTTCCTGCTGGCGGGGCTGAAACTTCTTCGACAAGTCTGCGAAAGCCTTCTTGCCTTCCGCAGTGCTGCCGATCGCTTCCTGGATGTTGATCACCCCGATCTTGGACTGGGCGGCTGCCGGGCTCTGGGCGCGTGAAGAAGGAGGAACTGCCAGGAGCGCCAGCATTGTGGTGAGTACGGTCAATCGGTTCTTCATTCAAACTCCTTTGGAAAGATGAAGTCCGGAATCAAGCTTTCATTCTAACTCATTTCCCCAATGTCTAGAACGTGCGCTCTACTGTAAATCCCACACGTCCCTTGCGCTCCCGCAGGCGGAAGGGAATGAAATTCTGCAGGGCGTCGAGGTAAGTCGCCGGGTTCGGAAAGAGCGACTCCGGCGGCAGATTCTGGGGCGGTGTGATCACGCTGTTCAAACGCAGCCAATTGTACCCGTAGAAGATATGGATCGGCGCGTTGAGGATAGGAAGAATGACCTGCAAATCGAGCCCCGTCGAGCTGCGCGGATGAAAATTGGTCACGCCAATCGGCTTCAATTCGGATGGAATGGGGAAATAGGGAAACTGACCTGCAATCGAGCTCAAGGCACTGGTCGTGAGCTTGAGCTGGTTTTGCCACAAAACAAACGTGCTCCCGGCGTCTACAAAATAAGCCACCGTGACCGGCCCGGCGATGGGGACACGATACTCGAAGTTGGCGATAACTTCTGTATCACCGCCCGGAAAGATCGGCGAATTGATGGGAAAAGAGGTTGAAGACCCGCACGCTCCTGTGGGCTTGCCGTTGCTATCAACCGCGATGATCTGGTTGCCGGCGTTATCGCGGTTGCACACCGATACCGTGGTGGGGTAGAACGCCACCGGGCTGACGGTGCGGATGTCAAAGCCCCGCACATCCATCTCACCACCAATGTAGAAGCGGGAGAAGGGCGGGACCACCCTGCCACCGTAACCCATGACGGTGGAAGCAAGAAAACGCATGCCGATGGCGATGGGCTTCTCCGAACGCACGTGCTGTACGGGGCGGAAATACTTGGCTTCGATCACGGGCCGGATCGTGTTCACATTCCCACCGATAACACTCCCTGAGAAGGCAAGAGCCGCGTAAAGATATTTGCCGCGGGTGGGATTCCAGACGCTGTTGATGGTGTTGTAGAGGTAAGTCGGCATGATGGAACTGGAAACGATCCCGCTCAAGGCGTTGGGGCCTGCCAAGCCGCGGAAGTTGATAGCTTCAAAATAGGACTGGGAGGCTGCGCTGAAGGCCTGCATGTTGCTGCGTGTGAAGCTGTACGTCACACCCACCCGCGCAAAACTGCGCCGCAACGGGTAGGTGGCATAGAGCGTGAAGCCGTCAGAATTCTGCGTGAAGTTCTGCCCGTAAAGCTGGCCGTAGGTCGACTGGGCCAGAGCGGTGGGACTGACACCGGTATAGATCGCAAGCTGGCGGAGCTGGTTGTAGTTGTAGTCGCTCCGAAACACCGTGAAGCCGGTGGTGATAGGACGGTCAAGGAGATAGGGCTCCGTGAACCCGAAGGAATAGAGCTTTTGGAAAGTGCCCCACTGTAACTGCACGCTGAGCGTTTCGCCAAGGCCCAGGAAGTTGTTGGTGGCGTAATTGACGCCCACAAAGTTGCCGGCCAGTCCGCTGAGGCCGCCCGAAAATCCGATGGAGTTCTTGCCCTTCTCCTTGACCTTCAGCAGAATGTCGACCGTGCTGTTCTTGGCGTTCTGCTTGATCTCGTAGTCCTCTTTCTTGACCTCGTCAAAAAAGCCAAGTTGGTTGACGCGCAGCACACTCAAGTCCCAATAGGAGGAGTTGAAAACACCACCCTCATCCACGAGCAATTCGCGGCGGATGACTTTATCGCGCGTCTTAGTGTTTCCCGAGAATTGGACGCGGTGGACAATGAACTGTTTGTCTTCCTCAAAATCCAGCGCCAGGTTGATGACTTTGCGCCTGTTGTCGGGCTCGATATCCGGCGACCCCGTGAAGTTGATGTAACCGAACTGGCCGTACAGCTTGGTGTAATTCTCGATTGACTTACGCACCTTGGAGAGCGCGAAGACATCGCCGGGCTTCAGTTGCAGGATGGGCGCCAGTTGCTCCTGCTTGAAGAGCTTGTTGCCGCGAATCACGAATCTGCCCAATCGGTATTGAACGCCTTCCTCGATGGGAATCTTCAGGTCCACCCGCTTGCCGCGGCCCCAGCTCCAGAAAAAGAACGGCCAACGCCGCCCGGTGTCGACCATCTTGGTCACGGGCTCTTTCGGCACCGCAAAGAAGTAGCCGTGGTCGCGGTAGAGGTCACGAATGTTTTCGAGGTCGGCGCCGATACGCTCCTTGTCGTAGGTCTTGTGGAACCAGTAGAACCACGGCGGCGCACCCGTGGCGCGTGAGTACTTCATGGCGCGCTCCAGTTGGCGGGGTGTAAACACCGTGTTGCCTTCAAACCGGACAATGCCGACTTTCACCTTGGGACCTTCCACCACGATAAAAGTCAATGCCACGGAGTTGGGTGGAATGTTGCGAGTGCGGTGACGCACGGTAGCGAACATCTTGCCGTGCGCGGCCAGCAGCTCCTGCAGCACCACCTCCGCGCGCTTGATGACCACCGGGTCATACTGAGACTGAATCGAAAGTCCGACCTTTTCCTTCTTGAAGGCGTCCAGCACGTCGGACTGTTGCACGCTGCTCAAACCTTTGTAGTCGATGCTGCGGACCAGCTTCTTCTCGCGCACATAGAAGGTCACAATCTTGTTGCCATTGGGCGCGTCGGAGACTTCCAGGCGAACGTCATCGAGGAAGCCGGTGTTCCACAACGCCATGAAATCGCGCTCCAGGGCGTTTTCGTCATAGATGTCCCCGGCGTGCGAAAAGATGCGGGCGCGCAGAGTGGCGGCGGGAATGCGCCGATTGCCGCGGAAGAAGATCCCCTCGATGGTCGGCCTATGCTCTTCCGCAGATGGCGGGGCCGGCGCCGTGGGAGTTTCCAGTTTCTGTCCCTCCGCAGGTGCCGCCTTGGGAGTTTCCAGTTCCAGCTTCTGGGAAGGCTGCTGAGGCGGGGCCCCCGGCTTCTGCGCGGGTTGCGCGGCGGGCTGTTGGGGTGCCCCAGGGGTTTCCAACCTGAGCTGCCCCGGCGCTGGCTCCTCCGTTTTCTTCTCCGGAGGTTTTTGGGCGGTGGATTCTTTCTTCTCCGCGGCGGGCGGAGGGGTCGGTGTTTGCTGATCCGCGGGAGGGTTCTGTGCAGCAGTCAGGAGCGGGGGCCACAGAATCAGTGCCAGGGCGAGAACACCCAGCCTGCATGGCTTCCATCGAAGTCCAGGCACATACAAGCTCGTCTTGTTCAAGAGAACGCGTTCCCCCCCTCGCACCTGCGAAAACTAAGACAATCCGATGCCAAGACTCCGCCAGAAGTTGGCCGGAAATGTGGTCGCACCAGAAGGCCTCTCCCCGTCTCCCGGAGATTCTTGCTTCGCAGGAGCCAAGCGTGTGTGTTGTCCGCTTAGCGGTCGGGGTAACCGTGACGACTCGCCCTAGTGGGAGAGCGGTGTGGCACCGACCAGTTTGTCGTTTACTGAACGATAGTAGAGCGCCTCGTTCTCGACGATAACTTCCAGGACCGCCGGAGGGTGAATCTCACCCTGGATTAATGCCTCCGAGAGCGGATCTTCAACGTACTTCTGCAAAGCCCGACGCAGTGGCCGAGCGCCGTACGAGCGGTCGCTGCAAGTCTTGTCCAGAATCCACTTGGCGGCCTCGGGCGCGAGCGTCAGGGAAATGTTCTTCTGCGCAAGATTCTCATTCATCTGCCCGACCAGCAGGTCCAGGATCTGGATCAGATCACCATCGGTCAGGGCGTTGAAGACGATGGTCTCATCGAGGCGGTTTAGGAACTCGGGATTGAACAGCCGCTTCACCTCGCTCATCACCAGTTCTTCAGCCTTCTTCTCCACGGCGCCTTCCGCGGCGGACTGGAACCCCAGGTGGGACCGGCGCTCCAGATAACGCGCGCCAATGTTCGAAGTCATGATGATGAGGGCGTTCTTGAAATCCACCGTGTTGCCGAGCCCATCCGTTAACTGGCCGTCCTCGAAAACCTGCAGGAGAATGTTAAACACATCCGGGTGGGCCTTTTCAATCTCATCCAGCAGAATCACGGAATAGGGCGCCCGCCGCACGCGTTCGGTGAGCTGGCCGCCCTCCTCGTAACCCACGTAGCCGGGTGGCGAGCCGATCAACTTCGAGACCGAGTGCTTTTCCATGAACTCCGACATGTCGAAGCGGACCAGCGCGCGCTCGGAGGCAAACAAGAAGGCGGCGAGCGAGCGGGCCATTTCCGTCTTGCCTACACCCGTCGGGCCGAGGAACAGGAACGAGCCCACGGGCCGACCGGGCAGCTTCAAACCCGCGCGGGAGCGGCGAATGGCGCGCGCCAGGGCGGAAATCGCGCGGTCCTGGCTGATAATGCGCTTATGTAGCTCTTCTTCGATGCGCAGCAGTTTGGAGCTTTCTTCTTCCTTGATGGAAGTGACGGGAACTCCCGTCCAGCGCGAGACCACTTCTTCGATGTCCTCGCGCGTCACCACGCCCATGGCGGTCTCGTCGATGTTGTACTTTTCGCGCAGCAGGCGCAGGTTTTCGCGCTCCTTGCGCTCTTCGTCAGAGTAGAAGCGTGCTTTTTCGAATTCGTGGTTGGCGATGGCGTTCTCCATGCGGTGCACCACGAACTTGATGCGCTTCTGCACGTCAATCATTTCCTCGGGCAGCGAACTCTGCCGCAGCTTCACACGCGCGCCCGCTTCGTCGATCAGATCGACGGCCTTGTCAGGCAGGAAACGATCGGGGATGTAGCGATTGGAATGGTACACAGCACCGTTCAGGGCCTCGTCCGTGTAAGTCACGGCGTGGAATTTCTCGTAGCGGTCCTTGATGCCGAAGAGAATCTTGATCGCTTCACCCTCCGAAGGCGGGGGAACCTTCACGGCCTGGAAGCGGCGCTCGAGCGAGCGGTCTTTTTCGATGGACTTGCGGTATTCGGCGGGAGTGGTAGCGCCGATGCACTGAATTTCACCGCGCGAAAGCGCCGGCTTCAGAATGTTGGCGGCGTCCAGCGAGCCTTCTGCCGAGCCGGCGCCCACCAGCGTGTGTAGCTCGTCGATGAAAATGATGGCGTTCTGCGCCTCCATCAGCTCCTTCATGATGGTCTTCAGGCGCTCCTCGAACTGGCCGCGATACTTGGTTCCGGCCACGATGAGCGAGAGGTCGAGCGCCAGGATGCGTTTGTCCGCGAGGAAGGAAGGCACATCGCCGTCGGCAATGCGTTGCGCCAGGCCTTCTACAATGGCTGTCTTGCCCACGCCCGGTTCGCCGATCAGCACGGGATTGTTCTTGGTGCGGCGGCAGAGAATTTGCACGACGCGTTCCAGTTCGGCTTCCCGGCCGATCAACGGGTCGAGCTGGTTTTCCAGGGCCGACTGCGTCAGGTCGCGGCTGAACTCGCCCAGCAAGGAAGTCTCTTTGGGGCGGCTGGTGGTGGCCTTATCGTTCTGAACGCGGCTCAATTCCTCGCGCAGCGTGGAGAGGCGCAGGCCACGCTCGTGGAGGATCTCAGCCGCAAACGACTTGTCCTCGCGCAGCAGGCCAAGCAGCAGGTGCTCCGTGCCGATGTGCTTGTGCGCGAGGCGCTCGGCTTCCTCCGCGGCGTAAGCCAGCACGCGCTTGCACTCCTGGCTGAGCGGCAGATCCACAGAGGTCGAGACTTTCTCGCGGATGGGGGTGCGACCCTCAATCTGTTTGCGGATGGATTCAATGGAAGCGTGGGAACGCAGGAAGCGGTTGGTGAGGGCCTTGTCCTCGCGCAGCAGCCCCAGGAGCAGGTGCTCCGTCTCAATATAGGGACTGCCGAACTGGCTGGCTTCGTAGCGCGCGAAGAAGATTACACGCCGCGCTTTTTCCGTGTACCTCTCGAACATAGCTCCTCAGTTCTTCTTGGAACCCCACGCCCCCTACCAACCGCCGAGCCCCAGAGAGAGCAGGGGTCATGGAACCACTGGAACCACCGTTTCCGTCAGCCTTCCGTTCGCCAAGCGCAAGATCCGGTTGGCGCGACGGGCGAGATCCCGATTATGCGTCGCCAGCACCGAGGTCAAGTGATGCGACCGGTGCAGGTTTTCAAGCAGATCAATTACGCGCTGCGCCGTGCGGTGATCCAGACTTCCCGTGGGCTCATCTGCCAGCAAGAGGGCCGGCTGATTGGCAAGCGCTCGGGCCAGCGCCACCCTCTGTTGTTCTCCGCCGGAAAGCTCTCCCACGCGGCGTCCCGAAGCGTTCTCCAGGCCGACTTCGCCTAGCAACTCCCTCGCGCGCGCCCGGGCATCGCGAATTTGACGCCCGCCAATCAACTGAGGAATCACTACGTTCTCAAGCGCGCTGAATTCCGGCAGAAGATACTGCATCTGCCAGACAAAACCTATCTTCTCATTGCGATAGAGAGCGCGTTCGTCTTCACGAAACTCGCTCAATTGCTTCCCTTCAAAGTATACCTCACCCTTCGTGGGAGTGTCCAGAGCAGCCAGCAAATGCAGCAGCGTTGTCTTCCCGGAACCCGACTCTCCCACCAGCGCCACAAATTCGCCGGGTCTGATTCCCAGGTTGAGATCTTCAAAGACAACTATCTCTTCGCTTCCGGAGCGGAATACCTTCGCCAGATTCTCGGCGTGTAAGATCGCCCGTGGTCCGTTTTCCGTCGTCCGTTGCGCGTTGTTATTCGCCTGGAGTTCCATCCCGCTTAGGTACGTTCCCAATGGATTTCAAGTATGCGTTCAACCTTGGTGAGAGCTCATCCAAGAACGGTCTTAGTGTGTCGGTCGTCTCTTGGGAAATCAACCGCCGTGCGTGGGCTCTCCTCAGCCAGTGCCGGGTCTCATTCAGAGAGCTGCGACCCTACGGTCGACCTCGCGCACCTGTCCCACTTCAGGACAATCTCCCAGACTTCGTCCGCGAGCTTTTGCGCCAGTCGGTACACCCGCAACCTTTCAAAATTCGCTCGCCCCATAATCTCAGTTGCCAGTTTGCGTAGGGCTCACCAGCCCCCCGCAACGCTTCCTACAACGGACAACGGACGACGGACAACGGGCCACGGACCTCATTCGTACCTCAGAATCTCCACGGGGTTCAGCCGGGCCGCCGCGAACGACGGGTAGAGAGTCGCGAGAAAGCTGATCGTGAGGGCCGCGAGCGCGATCCACAGCCCATCCAGCGGGCGGGCGTGGAACGGTACGGAGGAGAGCGCGTAGACATCCGCCTGGAGCGGGATCAGCTTGTAAGTGTTGCCTAGCCAGGAGAGGCCGTAACCCACGCTCAACCCCAGCAGGGTGCCCAGCGCGCCGATGGCGACGCCGTGCAGCGTGAACACCGCCCACACCTGGCGCTGCCGCGCACCCATGGACATCAGCACGGCAATGTCGCGGTTCTTTTCCATCACCATCATCACCAGCGCGATGAAAATGTTGAGCGCCGCGACCACCACGATGAGGCCAATGGTCAGGATGGTGACTAGCCGTTCCAGGCGCAGCGCGCTGAACAACGAATGGTTCTGCTCGATCCAGGTGGTCGCGTCGAAGCCCGGGCCGGCGGCGTGGCGGATCTCTTCCGCCACCTGGGGCGCTCGGTAAATGTCATCAATTTTGAATTCGATCACGGAGACCACGTCCGCAAGGTCGAACAAGCGCTGTGCGGCGGCGAGGTTCGTGAACGCCCAGGTGGCATCGAAATCGTAAAAGCCCGAATCGAATACCCCCACTACCCGGAAGTGGCGAAACTTGGGCACGACCTCGAGCGGAGTCAGGTAGCCTTGCGGGCTGGTCACCAGGACGGTGTCGCCCACGTAAACGCCCAGGGACTTCGCCAGCTCCTTGCCGATGATGATGGGATCGGCGTTGGAAAAATTCTCTGCCAGCCCCGCGAGGGAGCCTTCGCGCAGACGCTTCAGGAGGTCACCCACTTTCACTTCGCGCCCGGGGTCCACACCCTTCAGAACGATCCCCTGGGCACGCGAGTGGCTGGAGACCAGAACTTCTTCGTAGAGCGTTGGCGCGGTCGCCGCCACGTGCGGCAGTTGCGAGAGGCGGCTGGAGAGTTGCTCGTAATTTCTAATACCGTCGTTTTGGGCGCGCAGCAGGTTGATGTTGGCGGTGGCGCCCAGCAGGCGGCTCTCCAGTTCCTCGCGAAAGCCGTTATTGATGGCGAGCGCAATCACCAGCGCGCTTACGCCCGCCATCACGCCGATCACCGAAATTACCGTGATGATCGAGATGGCAGCCTGGCGCCGCTTGGCCTTGAGGTAGCGAAGCGCCACAAAGAATTCAAAATTCATACGCGACACCATTATCAACGAGGCTGCGCCGCGCACCAAGCAGAATCCGATTGGCCACGGGCCGCCGGCGCACCGGCGACCCGGAGCCGACGGGTCCGCGGTGGGAGTGGACTCTCGCTGCCCCGAAGCTTGATTCCCCTCATAGCCCCTGCGGGACGGGGAGGGGCAGCACCGGGGTGGGAGGTCTGTTGATCCCGCAAGACGGGACTGTGCGGAAGGTCCGGCTCAAACTGCAACACTCCCTGCCGACGGGTTGACTTGGCAAGAGCGCATTTCTATACTCGTTAGGGTTCGGTGCGGGGCGAACTTCCCAACATGAAGATTGTCGTGGTCGGTGGTCATTCACGAAACATCGGCAAGACCTCCGTGGTCGTAGGCTTGATTCGCGGGCTGCCATCGCTCGATTGGACCGCCGTGAAGATCAGCACGCACTCGCACGCGGCCGAGGTGCTCCCTGGCGAAGTGAACGTGCGGGAGAGAACCGAGCCGTCGTTCCTACTCACGAAGGAGAAGGATCCCACCGGTCCAACCGACACCAGCCGGTTCCTGGCCGCAGGCGCGCGGCGAGCGCTGTGGCTACGTGTCCAGGACAGCCACCTCGCCGAGGCCTGTGGCCGACTGCTTGACACTTTGCAGGGCGCTGGGCGCGTCATCATTGAAAGCAACCGGGTTGTGGAGTTCGTAAAACCTTCCGTCTACCTGATGGTCGTCGACAGTGCGCAGCCCGATTTCAAGCCTTCGGCGCATCGGCTCCTCCACCGCGCCGATGCCCTGGTTCTCATTGGTCTGCATTCGCACGCAACCGGGTGGCCGGCGATCAGCGCGCACCTGCTTGAGCGCAAACCGATGTTTCCCGCGCGAGCCCTCGGTGAGGCCAGTCCGGACTTGTGCGAGTTCGTTTGGCAAAAGCTTCACGAACCCAGGGTGGAAAACCCCTTTCCCCACTTGTTCAATCTATCGCCAGCAAAGGAGCAACCATGGCGGCGCTAAGTAAGGACGAGATTCACCTGAGACTCAAGAAAACGGAAGACTGGTCCCATCAGGGGAAAGCCCTCCACAAGAAATACACGTTCAAGTCATTCCCTGCGGGCATTCAGTTCGTCAACAAGATCGCCGAGGCGGCCGAAAGCGCGGGGCACCATCCGGACATCACCATCAACTACAATGTGGTCAGCATCAGCCTTGCGACTCACAGCGAAGGAGGGGTGACGGACAAGGACTTCGACATGGCGGGCACGATCGATCAGATTCGTAGCACTCTTCCCTGATTCCCTTCGCACAGGCGCCTGTTCCGTTCTAAAGCCGCCGCCATCCTAGCCACAAGCGTATGCTAATTTCGACATCTGCGGGCGCGTAAAGTGCCCGCATCGTCAGCATGCGCAATTTCCTTCTTGTTCTCCTCGGCGGAAAATGCATAGAATCCAGCCAGCTTCTGGGCGGAGATTATGACGACGTTCATGCTGTGGATCCATTTGACGGCCGTAGTGCTCGGCATCGGAGGATTGGGTTTCTTTCTCCTGATTTTGCTGCCGTCGTTGGGAGTTCTCAGCACGGAGCAACGCGAGGCGCTCTCCAAGGCCGTCGCGGCAAGATTTCGCTGGGTGAGTTGGGCCGCCATTACCCTGCTGCTGATTTCGGGTCTTTACAACATCCGGCGGTATTACTGGGAAGAGGCGTGGGGAAAGTCGTGGTTGTTTCTGACCCTTAAGATCACCCTGGCGCTCGTTCTTTTCGCCATTGTCCTGGGGCTCACCATTCCTTTAAAGGCCTTCGACCGCTTGCGCGTCCGCCGGGAGACGTGGCTCATCGTGGCCATCGCCTTGGGGGTTGTCGTGATCCTGATCTCAGCCTACCTCCGGGTTGGCTGACGGATTGCGCCTGCACGGTCATCCGTCCCGCGCGCCATCCTCGCAGCAATGGCTGCACCGATCTGAGGAAGCACAAGTGTTTTCCCGGAACACCAGGAATTGCGCGGAGACACCATGGGAATTACTGGGTGTGAAGGACCGCAGCTTTGAACGAACCTCGCTGCTTCTCGATTTTCTTTTGTAGCAGCATGATCGCATAGATGAGCTGCTCGGGCCGAGGCGGGCACCCCGGCACATAAACATCCACTGGAATGAACTGGTTGACCCCCTGCACGATGGCGTAGTTATTGAAGACCCCACCAGAAGTTGCGCAGGCGCCCATGGAAATGACCCACTTGGGCTCCGGCATCTGCGCATAGAGCTTCTGAATCACCGGCACCATCTTCTGCGCAACGCGGCCTGCCACAATCATCAGATCCGCCTGGCGCGGCGAACCCCGAAAAACCTCCGCGCCAAATCGCGCCAGGTCGAAGCGCGAAGCGCCGGTGGACATCATCTCGATGGCGCAGCAAGCCAAGCCGAAGCTCATGGGCCAAATCGAAGACTTGCGCGCCCAGTTCACGGCTTGGTCAAGCTTGGTGAAAATCAGCCCTTCGAATCCGGATTGATTTGCAGTTGGAACGCCCATTCCGGGTTTATTATGCCACTCTGGCCGCTTCCCTTCAACCCCGAGCGCGCCGAAATCTTCAGCGAGAAACCTAAACTCGCCACGATGCGCGTCAAACAAGCCCGCGCGTCACCGCACCAGAACAGATGCGCCTTCCTGTGACTTTACGGGTGAAGCAGGATTTTGCCGAAGAACTCGCGGCTCTCCATCTTCCGGTGCGCGAGGGCGGCTTCTTGCAGCGGAAACACGGAGTCCACCACCGCCTTCAGTCTGCGCTGCGCAAGGAATTTGAGGGCGTCGGCGAGTTCTGCCTTGCCACCCATGAACGAACCCAGAATCGTGCGCTGGCGACCGAAAAGCAACTGGCCGTTCAGCTTGAGGTCAGCCCCCGTGGTCATGCCGCACGTCACCAAGCGGCCATAAGTGGCGAGTGAATCAATGCAGGCCTCCCAGACGGCTGCGCCAACGTGATCGACGACCACGTCCACGCCACGCTTGTTGGTGAGGCGCCTCACTTCATCTCCAATCGACTTCTGGGTGTGGTTGATCACGTCATCCGCGCCCAGAGCACGCGCTTTCTCGAGCTTCCAGTCGGTGCCCGCCGTGGCGATCACCCGCGCGTTCACGAGCTTCGCGATCTGAATTGCCGCGCTGCCCACGCCCGAGCCCGCGCCGATTACCAGTACCTCCTCGCCAGGCTTCAACCCCGCCCGCGTGAAGAGCATGTGCCAAGCCGTGATAAAAACCAGCGGCACCGCGGCGGCTTCGTCAAAGTTGAGACCCGCCGGAATGGGAATCACGTTCGTCTCCGGAGACTTCACATATTCCGCGTACCCGCCATCGACAAACACGCCGAAGAGTGTGTACTGCCGGCAGGCGCTGTCCAGCCCCTGGAAGCACATCGCGCACTGGCCGCAACTTATCCCCGGACAGAGCAGCACGCGGTCACCGGCTTTTGCGCGCGTAACGAGTGCGCCGACTTCCGCCACCTCACCCGAGATGTCGCTGCCCACAATGTGCGGCATCGGGAGCTTCCACTCAGGCACGCCCATGCGCAGCCAGACATCGATATGATTCAGCGCACAGGCCTTCACCTTGACCAGAACTTCGTTGGCCAGGATCTTCGGCTCCGGCGCATCCTCGTATTTCAAAACTTCTGGGCCGCCATACTCGTGAAATCGCACTGCCTTCATGGTGTTTTCCCTTCTCCTCCCACGCTCTCTCGGGTGTCGCCCAGGACGGATTCTACTCCTCGACCCCAGCGGCCGGTAGCAGGTTCCGGTTTTGGCCCGACATGCGCCCAGGCCTGCGCGTTGACATTGCTGCACGTGGCGCATAATCTAGGATTCGCTCATGGATATCTTTGAGGAAATCGTTCGGCTGCGGAAAGCAGGGCGCAAAGGCGCGTTGGCGACGATCGTGGAGGTGCAGGGTTCGATTCCCAGCCACGAGAGCTCCAAAATCCTGATCCGCGATGACGGCTCGATAGCAGGCACGGTGGGCGGCGGCTGCGTGGAGGCGGAAGTGTGGTCGGTGGCACAGGAGGTGATGCGCGAAGAGCGGCCGCGCCGCCTGCACTTCAATTTGAACGCGAATCCCGAGTACGACAACGGCTTGATCTGCGGCGGCTCACTCGACATTTTCGTCGAGCCCATTCTCGCGACGCCCACGGCGTTCATTTTCGGCGGCGGCCATGTGGGCTTGCACGTGGCGAAAGCGGCGAAGCTCGCGGGCTTTGAGGTTGTCGTGGCCGACGACCGCGAAGCCTTTTCAAGCAAGGAACGTTTCCCCGAGGCCGTGGAGACCTATTCGGGACCGTGGGAAGAAACCTTTCTCAAAATTCACATCAACGACCACTCCTACTTGGTGCTGGTGACGCGCGGCCATAAAGGCGATCTTGATTGCTTGCGTTGGGCCGTGAGCACGCCGGCGCGCTACATTGGCATGATCGGCAGCAAGCGCAAGTTCATCGAGATTTGCAGGGTCCTGGAGCGCGAGGGCGTGCCGGCAGAGAAAATCGAACGCGTACATTCACCTATCGGGCTTGATATCGGCGCCCTCACGCCGGAAGAAATCGCCGTCGCCATTGTCGCCGAGATGATTGCCGTGCGCCGCAATGCCGCGCCCAGTGTTCCCTCGCTGGCCTACAAGCCGAAGAGCCAACACACCACATGATTGCAGGCCTGATTCTTGCCGCCGGGGAATCATCACGTATGGGCAGTGACAAAGCCCTGCTGGCCTACCGCGGACGTACCTTCCTTGAGACCATTATCCTGAATCTTCGCCATGCCGGAATAGAGAAGATTGCGGTGGTGCTGGGCCACCATGCGGAAGAAATCCAGCGGGCGGTGGACCTGGCAGGCGTGCAGGTGGTCTTCAACCGTGATTACCGGCGAGGGCAGACATCTTCACTCCAAGCAGGTCTTGCGGCACTCCAGGAATTCTCCCCCGATGCGGGGATCCTCTGCCTGGTCGATCATCCGGCGGTTTCGGCGGAGGTCATAAGAAAGCTGCGCGACCGGTTCGAACGAACTCGTCCGGCGGTCGTCATCCCTACCTACGAGGGTCGGCGCGGCCACCCCGTGGTGATCGGCCGCGAGTTGTTTCCGGAATTACTGGCCCTCCGCGCCAATGAAGGTGCCAACACCGTCATCCGGAAATATCGCGACGCGACACAATTTGTGGAGGTCGATGATCGCGGCATTCTCCTCGACGTGGACGACCCTGAAACCTACAAATGCCTGGAGCGCGGCTGAGGCTCTCAGGCACACTTCCGACGACAGGATATAACCCCAAAGTCTCGATACTAAATTCTCTCGCACTTGCGTCTTTTTCGGGGACTGTTTCGTATTGAGACTAGAATGGGAAACTGCGTCTGCCTTTTTGTGAATTCGATGGAACAGGAATCCCGAGGTCTGGTGCGGGGGCTACGACGGCGTGATCCCGACCTGCTCGACGAACTGATCGCCCGTTACCATTACCGCCTGCTCCGTTACCTCTGGGCCCTTACCGCCAACCGCGAGGCGGCCGAAGACCTCTTCCAGGAAACCTGGATGCGGGTACTTGAAAGAGGCCACCAGTATAGCCCTCGGTGGAAGTTCGAGACTTGGCTGTTCGCCATCGCGCGGAACCTGGCCATCGACCTGCTGCGCCGCCGGCAACCGGAAAGCCTGGACGCCGTACTCTGCCCCGAAGACACGCGCGCACCGTACGAGTTGCGCGATCCCGATTCCGCGACACCTTTCGAGAGCGCCGCCGCCAGCGAGCAGGCAGAGCGCATGGGCGCATTGCTGCGGCGTCTGCCACCCGATGCTCGCGAAGTCCTGGTGCTGCGCTTTCAGGAGGACCTGAACCTGGACGAGATTGCAGCCGTGGTGGAAGCACCGCTTTCGACCGTGAAGTCGTGGCTCTATCGCGGTCTGGAAGCGCTGCGTAACCTGCTAAAGGAGGAAGAGGTATGAACCCCGAGGTCCACGGGCAGGCGCAACGGCTCATTGACGCGTGGCACGTGGAAGGAATTCCGACCCACGAGCGGGAATGGCTGGACGCGCACCTGGCGGAATGCGCGGAATGCCAGGCGAGGGCGCGGGCCAACGAGCACGCCCTGCAGGTGTTGCGGACGAACACGGTCCGTGTGGACCCCGCGCTGGTCAGCCGCACGCAGGCCCGCGTCCGCTTGCGGTCTCGCGAGTTGCGCGAGAATCAGGTGCGGATGCGTGCGCTTTGGATTTCCTGCGCGCTCTCGTGGGTTTTGGGTGTGGCGAGTGCGCCGCTGGTCTGGCGAGCATTCCAGTGGGTCGGCCTCCGCGCCGCGTTGCCGAGCTTGGTTTGGGAGACGGCCTTCGCGCTTTGGTGGTTGTTGCCGGCGGGCGCTGTGGCGGCACTCCTCGCCTGGCAGCGCCGGCACGCCGCAAACCAGGATGGTTACTCGACTTTGCCTCGCTGAGCATTGAACAGCTCGGCAGGGGAACACCGAAGTACAACGACCGGCAGGACTGGGCAGGAGCCTGGAGAAAGTGAGAATGAATCCATGATCGAAGAAAAACAACCCGTGAAAGAGGGAGTACGACTGATTCGTTGGCGCATGGCGCACGAAAACATCCGCTTTGCCGACGAGTTCCGGATCATCCCTCGCTGGATCAAGGGCCTGACGATCACCCTGTTCATCGTCGGCCAAGTCGTGGCTCAGGTCGCTTACTTCTACGGTTCCAAAAAGGATCCGTTAGGCGCTTACATGGGTGTCGCGGCGGGGACCGCGCTTTTCGCCGGCTTCATTCTGTCGCTTTTCGGCTATGTCAATCGCGATGCCAAACGACGCGGAATGAATTCCACTCTGTGGACATTACTCGCGATTCTTGTGCCTTACGCCATCGGGCTGATCATTTATTTCTTGATGCGCGAGCCTCTTCCCTATAATTGTCCCGGGTGCGGCATCATCGTGAGCGCACGGTTCAACTTCTGCCCCGGCTGCAAGCGCGATCTCCGACCTTCCTGCCCGCAGTGCAAGCGGGAAGTTCGCCTGGAGGACAAATACTGCCCCTATTGCGCGCAGGAATTGACAACAACCAAATCCCCTCCGCCTGAGCAAAAGACTGGCCAGGGGACGGCGCAGTCGCCAGAGTGAAGGAGAGTCCCGCGGAAGAAGTTGGCGATCTATCGTTAGCGGAACTTATCGAGCAAACGCTTGAGGGAGTCTGAAGCGAGAATGGCGGCGTGCTTAGAGGAAGGAGAGTCCCGCGGAAGAAGTTGGCGATCTATCGTTAGCGGAACTTATCGAGCAAACGCTTGAGGGAGTCTGAAGCGAGAATGGCGGCGTGCTTAGAGGCAGGAGGTAGGCCGCCGAGCCCGGCAGCGATCTGGTCCGGAGTGAGGGCGGCGACTTCGTCGAGCGATTTGCCCAGGATCGTTTCCGTCAACCACGACCCGCAGGCGATGGCGGGCACGCAGCCTGCGACCTTGAATTTCACGTTCATGATCCGGCTGCCGCGCACTACGGCCCAGAGCTTCATCAGGTCGCCGCAGACAGGATTCGAGGTTTCCGCGACGGCCGTTGCCCCAGCAATCTCGCCGACGTTACGCGGATGATGGAAGTGGTCGAGCAGCTTTTGGGAATACATCGCGGGAGAAGAACGTTGTCAGTTGTCCCTTGTCCGTTGTCCGTTGTCAGTCGCTTGGGATCGTCAGTTTAGACGAGTCACACAACAGCCGTGTCCTATATACGTCGCCTTGCTAGGTCCCACCACCCAATAAGCTGAAGAACAGAAACCGCAGACCCAGGACCAACGCGACTCCCAGTGCCACAGTCAGGGCAATCCTTGGACCCGGCGTCTTGTTCACCTCGGGGATCAGGTCCGACGCCGCTACGTAAAGCGTAACACCGGCGGACAGTGCCAGGCCGTAATTCACCCAGCGGTGCGCGAGCGCCATCGCTAGAACTCCGACGATCCGCGACACTCCCAGGGCGCCGGCCGCCCACACGCCGGCACTCCGGCTCCGCTTGGCCGCCACCATGATCGAGGCTATCGTGAACCCTTCCGGGATATTGTGAAGAACCATCGCGCCAGAGATGACCGTACCGAGCCACGGGGAAATCAGGAATCCCGAAGTGATGGAAACGCCGTCGAAAAAAGTGTGGATCAACAGGCCTACCA
>JBEKAK010000065.1:0-30483 GCA_050018275.1 Terriglobia bacterium
GCGGTCATGGGAATCGATCTCGAGACAGGCAAGGCAACCGACTTTTCAAAGGCGCCGGGCAGCTACAACGAACCGGAAGGCATTTTCCCGGATGGGCTCTACACCACCGTCGAGGCGGACCGCCAGTACGAACGGCTCGGCGGCCAAAGAAGCCGCGTGTGAAGGCGTTCTGGAAGGAGGGTGCGACTACCATGCGTCCACACTTCAGAGTTCTGCGGATTCTCTCCGCTCTTGCTGCGAGTCTATGGTTCGCCAGTCTCGTTTTCGCCTCTCTTGACCGGGGGCAGATTCAGGGCACGGTGACCGACCCGCAAGGCGCCGTCGTGCCGGGAGTGGTCGTCCTGGTCACGAACGTGAATACCGGCGTTCAAAGCAAACTGACCACCAACTCCGCGGGCATCTATCTGGCGGCGGATTTGGTGCCGGGGAAGTACACCATTCACTTCGGGGCACCGCGCTTCAGCCTACTGGAAATCGCCGGGGTGATGGTCACGGCGGGCACGACGGTGACGGAGGATGCCCAACTGAAAATCGGGCACACAGCTCAGAGGGTGGAAGTCACCGCCCGGGCACATATGGTGGAGACTACTTCATCGAATTTCAGCGCAGGGGTCGGCAGGCGCTACCTTGACAACCTCCCCCTGCAGGGTCGGGATATCCAGACCCTGGTTCAGCTTTTCCCGGGAATCATCCAATCGAGCGGGCCTTCCGGAGCGGTTTTTGGCTCCAACAGCCAATTTGGGGGCTTCCCGGACCCGCTTCACCTGGTGGGCTCAAGTGTCAGTGCCAATGGGGGTCAGGCAGGCGCCAACGCGTGGTTTTTGGAGGGGGCCCTGAACGCCACGGTCGGCGCGGAGGCTGCGACCGTCAATCCTTCGCCAGACGCCGTCTCCGAATTCAACATCGTTCAGAATAGTCTGGCGGCCGAGTATGGTCGCACCAGTGGCATGGTTGTCAATGTGGTGCTGAAGTCCGGCACCAACAACCTCCACGGGTCTGGGTCTGTCCTCAACCGAAATTCGGTGTTCAGCGCCACCAATCCCTTCGCGCGGCGCGACACAAACGGCGACCCCTTCCTGCAACCGTGGGTGAACTGGAACAACTTCAGCGGAACTCTGGGCGGGCCGGTTTACATTCCCGGCGTATATAACGGGAAGAACCGGACGTTCTTCTTCGTCTCCGAGGAAGCATCCTTCCTTCACGAACGGCAAAACAAAATCTTGACCGTTCCCACGGCTGCCGAGAAAATTGGGGATTTCACCGGAGATCCGAGATACGCGGCCCAGTGCGATCCTGCCAATGATGTGGTGAACTGCATCTATGATCCCTCCACTACAAGATGGAATGATGCCAAAGGCTGGTTCGACCGCGATCCTTTCACCACGCCGGTCATCCCCCCCACCCGTATCGATCCGCTGGCCAAGTTCTATCTCGACACCATTCCCAATCCGAATTTTGTTGACCCGCTCTCGCCGTGCGGCATTTACTGCAACAACTACCTGGGCGCGGTCGGAAGCGGCATGACCACACACAATGCCTCGGTGAAGGTCGACCACACCATCAACGGCAACCACCGGGTGTTCGCTTCCTGGCTCTTCAATCCGAGCTACTACGACAACTACCGCTACCCCTGGAATGGTCCCACGGCTCAGACCAATACGGGCATCTCGGGAGCTAATCCCTACGACACCCGCAATCAACTCGCGATCCTGGGTTTGACGTCGACGTTGACGCCCACGGTCGTTAATGAGTTCCGCTTCTCTTTTGGACGGCAGAACCTCATGGCCCGGCCCAACCTGGAGAGTGTGACACACAACCAAGAAGTCCAGCAGCAGGTCGCGGGGCTGAACTTCTGGCTTTTCGAGCCATCCCAGGCCGTACCCACCGTTTCCTTCTGGAATGTCAATAGTAACTTCTCGTTCGGCCCGGTTCAGTACCAGAATGGCAGCATGGGACAGCAGGCTTACACACTGAGCGACAACCTCACCAAGATCTGGGGCCGCCACACGGTCAAAGCGGGCTTTACATTCAGAAGGAACAACCTCTGGGGCAATTCGCCGGCGGGTTATAACCTCAACTTCGATGGCGGCTTGACCAACAACCCTGATAACGGTTCGGGGGGGAGCGGACTGGCCCAGTTCTTGCTAGGTGCGATGGGAGAGGGCATGGGCAGTTCCGCCGTCCAGTATGCTCCCTGGCAGACCAATGATGACTGGGCCGCCTTCGGCCAGGACGACATCCGGGTGGCGAAGAACTTCACCATGAGCCTCGGATTACGCTGGGACATCTACGGCTGGATCCGCGAACGCCACGACATGCTGGCGAACTTCGACCTCTCCCAGAAGAGTCCCCAAGTGAATTCCCTGGGCAAAATCGTTTACCCAGGAACACCGAGCCACCCCGATCGCAATCTCTTCCCGGCCAACAAGGACAGCTTCGGCCCCCGGATCGGTTTTGCATGGTCGCCGTTTGGGAACAACAAAACGGTCATCCGCGGCGGCTACGGCCTCGTTTACAGCAACAGTCTGTCGGCGGCCTTTGGCCAGGGGAACGGTGCCTTTTCGACAATGGGGTCTTACGTCCCAGTGTACACGCCATGGGCCGACCAGTATTACTACATGCTGGTCGGTTGGACCCTGAGTCAGGGCGCTCCGTCGCTGGTCTTCCCGGACCTGAACGCTAACCGAAAAAACCAATACCAATTTGTCGGCGACCAGACGAACATCTACGGTTTCATTAAAGGCGACAAGGACCCTTACATTCAGCAGTGGAACCTCACCGTCCAGCGGGAACTGCCCGGCAATATTCTAATTAGCGCGGCCTACGTTGGCAGCCACGGCTCGCACCTGCTCGGAGACGAAATCCGGAATACCAATCAGGTGTCAAAGAGCGACATGTCGAGAGTTCGGTGGGCGATCAACGATTACGTCTACCCGGTCGATCCGTCCTTCGATGGTATCTTTGGTGATTGCGGCCGGTGGTACGATCCCAACCAGGTAGTGTGCTCAGGATGGTACGCCCTCGAGCCATACCCGTTCTGGTGGTCCGTTCAGGCTATGCTCTCGCCGGACGGTTACAACAAGTACCACTCAGGCCAACTCCGGGTGGAGAAGCGTTACTCGCATGGTCTCAATTTCATCAGCGCGTACACCTACTCCAAGAACATCGTAAGCGCGGGTCTCGGCGCGCTGGCGGCAAACACCATTGGCCCCACCACGATCGGCAATCGGGGCGTGGGCCGGCTGGCTCATATTCCCGGGGCGGCGGGCGGCGGCGTTGTGGACGGCTCCACGCATACGGGCGCGGAGGACATCCAGAATCTCCGCCGGTATGATGCTCTCTCCCCCGACGATACGACTCACGTCTTCAACTTCGCTTCGACTTACGAACTGCCGTTTGGCAAGCGGAGGAAGTGGGCCAATAGCGGAGGCGTGACCAACGCCATCCTCGGCGGCTGGAAGTTGACTCAGAACTGGAACTTCCAGTCAGGCGTGCCGATGTTTTTCGATACAAGCGCCTGCGATGGCGCGTACGGATCCGTGAGCTGCCGGCCCAACCTGGTTGGCGATCTCTCTGCCGGCCGGAGCAGCAAAACGCGCCTGCAGCAGGAACAGCAGTGGTACAACCCCAATGCGCTCTGTGCCCCGTGGGGATGTAACCAGGCGTTAACCACGGCTCTTTCCACCGGAGATCACCCCTTCCAGGACAGTGTCGACGCCTTTTGGCAGCTCGGCAACATCGGCTTGCGTCCCCCATCCGGTCGCATCCCGGGATTCTGGAATGCTGACATGTCCCTGGGGAAGGACTTCCACCTTACAGAGACCCGGTATTTCAATTTCCGCTGGGACGTCTTCAATGCTCTGAACCATCAGAACCTCGGTGTCCCGGATAGCCACTGGTGCTTGCCGCCGGGGCCGAACGGCGAGACGGACTACGTCCGCACGTTCGGATGCTCGTTTGGCCAGATTACCAACGTCCAGACCGACCCTCGCGCCATGCAGTTTTCACTCAAGTTCTACTGGTAGCAATCCGGGCGCGGGTAAGTCCACGAAGATTCGGCTCCAGAGGTCCTGTGCAGGCGCCCAGCCTGCGCAGGGCTTTCCTGGGGATGCTTGCCTGGGCCAGTCTCAGTGGCGATCCGGTCGCGTGGGATCGGGTCAATCGCTGCAGGGATGGCCAAGTGGGGATCCGGCCGGGGGATCGATCCGGTTTCATCCGCACCAAGACCACCGACAGCAAGGGCTTGGTTCAAAGAGCGGACCAGAGCCCACCTTCTGCAACAGTTCAGGAGTTTTGACGCGCAATTTGATAGTATTGCCAGCATGAGACTCCTATTTGCATTTCTTGTTCTGGCTGTGCCGCTTGCGGCTGAAAGGAAGCCGGGGAACCCGCTGGAGAATCTACCTCCGAACATCGAGATGCTGACCCATTTCGGGGAGCGTGCGGACATTTCCCCGGATAACCAGGGTGTTGCCTTCATGGCGAAAAGCTTCGGCGACGCCATGGTCATCGACCTGAATACGCGCGTCATCCAATGCCTGACCTGCAACGTCCCTGGTGCGGCATTCCTCCGCGTGATGCACCTGGTCACGGGCGATTACATCTTGATCGGCCCGGATCACTTCGAGGATATCCACATAAGCCGCACGCGTGACAATGAACTGTGGTTCCTGAGTAAGGAGCGCGGGTCCAGACCCGTCAAGCTGGGGCAAAAGATGAGCGAAGGTGCGGCGATTTCCAAGCAGACTCTGAAAATCGCTTTTTCGCAGACCTCAGCCCAGGCGCCGGACCTCGCGGTGGAGGCTTCCCGACTGGTGGTCGCTGACCTGGATCTTTCCGGGGGTACGCCGAAACTCATCAACAAGAAGACGGTGTACGAGAGCAGGGATCGAAGCTGCGTGTTGGAAGCCCAGGACTTCTACGACCACGACGCGAAGATGACTTTCACCTGCTATGAACCGAAGGGGTCGGCGGCGGTCATGGGAATCGATCTCGAGACAGGCAAGGCAACCGACTTTTCAAAGGCGCCGGGCAGCTACAACGAACCGGAAGGCATTTTCCCGGATGGGCTCTACACCACCGTCGAGGCGGACCGCCAGTGCGAACGGCTCGGAGGCCAGCGGGGCCCCGGGAACATCGATATTTGGAAGCTAAAGCTCGACGGAACAGGGAAAGACTTCGTCCGGCTGACGAACTTCAACGACTACGAGGGGGGCAAGGCGTCAAACCCGGTGCTTTCGACAGATGGGCGATTCATGGCGTTTCAGGCTGCCAGGACGACTGATCCTGCCGGCGTGGGTTACGGCATCCTGCTTTACTGGTTCAAGAAATAAAGAAGAGAGAAGGCGATTCGAGGTTGCAGGAACCACCGTTGTTCAGGACAGCCGTGCGGTGATCGGCTGACCGACGATGAGATCGAGAGCGCCGGGAGCACGACCAGGAACTGTCCCGGGACTAAGGGACCCCTTGTGTCTGAAAGGACTGCCCCCGCTATTGAGCGGCAAGTACGAAGGAACTGCGTGCTCGTCGTGATCGGAAGGCATTTCGCATTGCCAAAGCGACGCAACTCTCCGCAAAACCCGCGATGAGTGTCATCCTGAGGCGAAGCCGAAGGATCTTTGTCATTTCGCTCACGGTAAACTGCGCGAAGAATCCGCAGTTCATAGAACCCAGCAAATGCGGGGATACTTCGTCGTCCCGCAAGGCGGGACTCCTCAGGATGACAGCCTTGGGGGTTTTTCAGCAACCGGTCAGGGGTTCGTCTTGGGGGGTTCGTCCTGCGTGAAGACGAATTGCTGGATCTCGTGCCGGCGTTTTTCAGTTTCGTTAACTTGTTGCTTGTGGAGCTTGTCGTAAAGCTGAAATTCTTCCTGGCCGCGTTCCTTATCGCCGGTGCGGATGTAGGCCTGCGCCAAACGGTAATGGGCGTCGGGGTCGTCAGGTTCGAATCGGATAGCTGCCTGAAACTCCGGGATAGCTTCTTGATCGCGGTGCTGGTCGTGAAGAAGGACCCCGAGCTGAAGATGCGCGTCCGCCAATCGCGGGTCCAGTGAGATCGACTTCCGGAGCAGGGCCTCAACCTCCGCCAGGTCCACCCCCTGACTACCCCCACGCGCACCTTTCCAGGAACTGAGGGCGTAATAGTAATAAGCGAGTGCGTTGTCAGGGTTCGTCTTCATGAACCTCTGCATTCGCTTCGCGACATCGTCGGCCTTCCCCACCGAAACGTTGTACGTCTTGCCGAGAAACAGGTAGGGCCGCGGGTCCGAGGGATTCAGATCCGAAGCGTGGCAGAGCGCCTCGATCGCTCCGTCGTAAAGGCTGCGGGAATAATAGGCGATGCCCAATCCGATGTACATCCGCTGAGAGTTGGGATAAAGCGCGACGCCGCGCTTGAAAACTTCAATGGCAGGTTCAATAGTTTCGTGGAGGAGCAGTTCGTTCCCCCAGTCAAAGAGGTTCTTCTCGTTGGGGTCCATGTGCGCGGCAAGCTGGTATTCCTTGACCGCAGAGATCGGATCGCCCAAAGCCTCGTCGACCTCCCCGAGCAGGTTGTGGAGTTCGGCGGTGTCTTTCCGCCGGAGCATGTCCTGCAATAAAGATCGCGCGAGGCCAGGCTTTTTGGTCTTGAGGTAGGCGACAGCGAGATCGTATCCGTTGGCGTAATCTTCGGGCTTCAACTTTTGCGCTTTTTCGAGATAAGGGATACCGGTTTTCAAATCACCCACGGAAAGATAAAACTCCCCAAGTTGATGATTGGCCTCGAAACTGTTGGGATGGTCCCGAAGGGCCGTTTGGAGCTCGCGTTCCACCTCCGCGGCGTTGGGGCTTCCCGGCTCTCGGGCCGGGGTCTTGGGCGCGCTGCCGGTGAGCCTGGGGCCCTCACTCATCAAACGTTGCGGGCTCTGCGCTTGTGAAGAATACCCGGCTGCGTCGATCGTGCTATTGACCGCGCTGGCCTTTAAGGGGGTGTCGTCGTAGTAGCTGGGCTGTGGTGGGACGGGGGCCGCCTGGCCTGGACCCGGCGGAGCTGTCGCTGCGAGAAGCAAGTCCGCGGTGGTGGAGGTTCCGCCCGCAACCTGCACGGCAGTTCGCGTCGCAGCCTGATAACCTGCAGCTTCGGCGGAAAGGGTGTAGGTGCCGGGTTCCACGGAGGGAAACGAATAATGCCCACGCTGATCCGCGGCGACGGATTGCCGGCTCCCATCAGCAGCCGCCAGCGTCACCTTCGCGCCGGGGATCGGGGCTTGGGAAGGACCGGCCACGATTCCCGTCACAGTGCCTTTCTCGCTTGCTAAGAGGCAGCCCGCTCCCACCAGGAACGCCAGCAGCCAGCCCAGAAGGGCAGCCCTGACGAGCGCGCCGTCAGTTAAAGGTCGGGGTTTGCGGTGACCCTCGGCAGCACGGGAAGAAGCGAGCTCGCGTGGAGAACCTTCCGCCGCGAAGTGGTTTGTCCCAGCCATAGACATTCCTGACTCGGCGCCGCGTGAGAAGACAATTGTAGCATCACGCTTCAGGCACAACCAAGACCCGCGCGACCGCCTTGCATTGAAAACGACTGGTGCTGGGAATATAATTCAGGAACCCTCGATTCAGCGGGGCGGAACGAGGCTGGATTCAGAGTGAAGTCACTCTCGAGAGGTTTATTCATGGAGAATAGACTTCGCCTAGACACCCAGGTTGACACCACGCTTGCCCGCGATTTTGAGTTGGTTGCGGACCCTTCCAAGCGGACGTTCCTGCGTGCGGCGGGATTGCTCATCGCTGGCCTTATGGCGCCGCAGGGACGCGCCCACCAGAGCTTTCATGGCGCTGCCGACCCCGGCCAGAAGGTTGTGGTCGTCATTGTTGGTGGTGTGCGCCACGCCGAGTCTTTTTCGCCCGAGGGGTTGGTGAATATCCCCCACTTGACGGGAGACCTGCTCCCCAAGGCCCTGTACTACCCTCGCGCGCGCAACGAAGGCGTGACCGCGCACTTCAACGCGATTTCGAGCATCCTCACCGGCAACTGGCAGCGCGTGGACGACTGGGGAAAGCTTGCCCCGACCACCCCAACCCTGTTCGAGCAATTTCGCAAGCGGCTCCGCGTCGATCGGAGTGAGACCTGGGTTGTGGCCAGCAATAAGGCGCTTACCAGCCTGATCGGCGCGAGCTCGGCTTCGGACTATGGCCCGGCGTATGGCGCCAACGTGGTGTTTCCCAAGCAACTGATGCTCACGGCTGTCGCCGACGCTCTCCGCGGGGGACGAGCCGCCAACCTGGCTGATCGGGCCAAGGTTGAGGCCGAGCTGGAGAGCGCTCTGGAAGGGAGCAACTACGAAGGGCTGGGCTGGACAGTGTTCGACGCAGCCGACCGGCTTGATCCCCGCGTGCGGAGCAGTATCGAGAACGCCATCGCCAGTTTCGTGCGGGGCGGCGGCCCGACCTCCGGCGACGAACTCACCTTTTTCGTCAGCCGTGAGGTCATGCGTAAGTTCTCACCTCGCTTGTTAGTGGTCATTTTTTCGGACGTGGAAGTGGCGCACTTCGGCTCTTATGCCCTCCACCTGTCGGGCATCCGAACGGCAGACCGCCTTGCCTACCAACTGTGGCAGGAGGTGGAAGCGAACCCCGAATACCGGGGGAAGACCACGATGGTGATTCTCCCCGAGTTCGGACGGGATCCTGATGGCTCAACCACGAACGGATTCTTCAATCACCGTGCTAACGAAGAGTCAACCCGGACCACTTGGATGATGGCTCTGGGGGCGGCCGTCGACAAGCCTCAAATCATCGATCGTCCCGTTCGCCACATTGATCTTTGTCCGACACTCGCGGGTCTGCTGGGTTGCCCGCCTCTGGATTCGCAGGGCGCAATGCTGAGGGAGTTTCGAGGTTAGCGGGTTCGAGAAAAGCTCCGGTTTGTCATGGCGAGCAAAGCGCAACATCTTGTTTGTCTATCGGAAGAGCAAGAGATCATTCTCAGCGCGCCGGATGGCAAGGGGTTTGCTCCGCACAGGCCAAGATGAATTCGGGGCAGCCGAGATTCCATAACCAGGAAGGTATCATGCACGCCGAGGAGAAGTTGCCGGAGGAAGTCCAGGACGCTTTGAGGAAAGGCCTGCTCAAACGCCTGCCGCTGACCTTTCTTCCCTTCGTCAATCAACAACTCCGCGAGTGGGATTACCTTTTCCCCAACGAACGGCAGTCCGTTCTGAGGCTTCTCCTTTACGTGGCAGGCCTGAACCCGGAGCAGTCTTCCGACCTGTTCCGGGATGTCGTGCAGCTCGAAGAGAAGATGGGGGTGCTCCACTGGCAGTTCTCGACCACCGAACAGACGATCCAGAACTCCTCTCTGCTCGCCCGCTCACCGTACTTTCAGGAATGGCGGCGGGCCGTGCAGGTGGTCTTCGATGCGGCTGAGCAGCATGGGCTGAGGACGAACGACGCCGCGGTCCAGTCAGGAAATCGACTGGTTCTGCTCGTCATCCCCCGGCCTCTCCCCGTCGATCCGGCGAGCGTTTGGCGCCGGTGGCAGGGAATCGGCCGGCCGCTGAAGCTCGATCTCGCCCTATCCGGCGAGTCCCACAGCCCTTTGGAAACCCTTCTCGCAGGCATACCCAGCGCGGCCGGTGGGCGTTCCGGAGGGCTGCTGGATGTTGCCCTGGGCCGTCCGGACGCCCCGCCTGCGAACACTTGGGTTTTTGATGCTGGAAGTAGCCTGGTCGATCACGCACTGAAGCGGGAGCCTTCCGGCACGACCGTGGCCCCGGCTATCCTGCTGAGCTACGGGAGGCTGGCTCTCTACCGGGAGAGCTTCTCGCACGAAATGAACACTATGCGCAAGGACCTTGCCGACGCGGACGCGGTGTTTGATCGTCTGCGCAAGGTGGACGTGACGCCGTGGTGTCCTCCGGAAGTCGCAGCCCAACCGGCGATTCGGGAATTTCTGCGGTCACTGTTTCTTACCGGTAACGGCGCCGTGATCTTTGGCAACTCCTTCGTGGAGTGGGGGGCGTCGGAAGCCTTGCGTCGCGCCCGACCTTCATTCCTGGCGGCGCAGTTCGGGGTTCGCAGCAAGCCTAAGCCTTTCACCGGCGTGGCCGTCTTCGATAACCCGGATCAGATCAACCCCCTCCCCGCCGTCGACGACTTGCCGGGCAGCGCCGTGGACGCGCACATGCTGGCGCTATACGTGTGGCTGGCCGCCCTTCGTTACGAGGAATACCAGCGCTCGACCGCATGCGTCTGTCTGGCCGAGAGCCTGTCAGAAGCCTACGTTGTTGCCCCTCAGGAGTTTGCCCTCTGGCAAGAAAAGGAACCGATTGCACTCGACCGGCTTGGCGGCGCCCTGCGCACCTGGATCGCCTAAAGGCATTGGTGATCTGTGATTGGTGAACGGTGATTGATGATTGGCAATAGAGGATCAGCGATTAGCGGTTGGATCAGAGGGTTTGAGATGAGATTCTCCAACCCCCAATCGCCAATCACAAACTGCCAATCACCAATGTTTCAGGGGGCGCCCTTCATCGAATAGACAAACTGCCGAATTTCCGACCGCTGCTTGTCAACATCCGCTAAGTGCCGCTCATACAATTGCTGGTGGAGTCGGAATTCCTTGTCCGCCAGATCCTTATTCCCCACGTGAAAATAAGCCTGACCCAGCCGGAAGTGGGCGTCAGGGACATTCGGGGAGAGCCTGAGCGCCTCCTGATACTCTGGCACAGCCTCGGCATATTTCTTACGCTGGGAGTAAAGGTTTCCAAGCTGGAGATGTGCGTCACTGGAGGAAGGATCGAGCACGATTGCCTTTTTCAATAGAGACTCGACTTGATCGAGGTACGCCGGGGAAGTCTCCGACCGCCTGCCCTTCCAAAGGCTGATGGCGTAATAAAGGATGGCCTGCGCATCACCAGGCCTGAGGTCAGCAAAACGGCGGAAACGCTCGACCACCTCATCGGCCTGGCTCGGGGCCCGGTCATAGGCTTTGCTCAAGAAATAGTAGGCGCGCGCGTCGAAAGGGTCCAGGTCGACGCCTCGCATGAGGGACTTCACGGCGTCGTCGTAGGCGCCGCGCAGGTCAAGGGCCAGGCCGAGTCCGAGCGCCAGGCGCGGCGAACTGGGGTAACGTTTCACCCCTTCCGAGAAAACCACGATGGCCGGATTTGGGGTTTGATGAACCAGAAGCTCGCTGCCCCAATCAAAGAGGTTCGATTCACTCGGATCCATGTGCGCCGCCAACTCGTATTGGTTCACCGCGGTCACATAATTTCCGGCCTTCTCTTCAACGTCGGCGAGCAGGTTGTGCAACTCGGCGGTGTCTTTCTGCTTCAAGAGCTCCTGAATCTGCCCTCGGGCCTCCGGCAAACGGCCTGTTTCCTGGTACGCCAGTGCCAGATCGTAGCCATTGTCATAGGCGGCAGGATTCCGGCTCTGAGCTTTTTCCAGGTAGGGGATGGCCGCCGCGGTTCTTCCCGTTCGCAGGTAGAACGCGCCTAGATTGCTATTCGCGTCGAAGTTCCGGGGCTCGAGTTCGACGACCTTCCTGAATTCCTTCTCGGCCAACGACGTCTTTCCCCGTCGCACAAGGTTCGTGGCCAGGTTGTTCCGTGCCCCGCCGGACTCCGGGCGCAGACGGACGGCCTTCTCGAAAGGAGCCGTGGCTTTCTCCTCCTGGCCTTCGGCGGAGTAAACCAGCCCCAGAAGTTCCTGGACTTCAAAGCTATCGGGCAAAGTCCGGGCGAGTGCCTCGAGCTCTTGCTGTGCGGCGGCGTACTGTCCGGAATTGAAATGCGCCTGCGCGGATTGGAACTTGCGGTCGAGCGCTTGGCGACCCGCGGTGTCTGCTTGGCTCGCCGCGAGCGACGGGGACAATGCTGCCAGGACGAGTAGAACTGCCGCTGGCCAGCGGAAGGGAACCATGACGTCTCTATCTTAGCAGACCTTTGGTGGAAGAATGACCCTGCCCGTGCGACGGCGTTCCCTGGCGGTCACCCCCGCGAAAGCGGGGGTCCATGGATGGCTTCATGCGTGGATTCCCCCTTACGCGGGAATGACGAACCCGGCGAGCGCTACCCGCGGAAATAATAAGGGCGCCCCGATGATCTGGGGCGCCCTGGTTGGTGGTGCTTTTGTAAGGCCGACGCAAGCGTCGGCCCTACGTCTCTTCTAGAAGTATAGCTTCAGAGCGAACTGGATCTGACGCGAATCCTGGTTGGGAAAACGCGTAGCGCCACTCTTACCGAAGTTCGAGCTTAGGTAGTCACCCGAGCCCGATAGGGCTATGACGCCGTTCCCGCCCAGGTTTGGCGGCATGAACGTGGGGTGGTTGAGTATGTTGAAGAACTCACTCCGGAACTGCATCCGGAACCGCTCGCTGATCTGGAAGTCCTTGAAGAGCGAGTAGTCCAGCCGGCTGATGCCCGGACCCCTTACCTGGGTAGGCGCCCCGCCCAAAAGGCCAAGACCGGTTTCAGTGATGCAGCCTGTAGGCAGGCCCGTGTCAGGGTTGCAAGGCTGATTGAAAGCGGCCGCGTTCCACATTCCGTCAGGTGGCGCCTTGCCAGTATAACGGTTCCCGGGAAGGAGGAGCGCGGTGCACCCCAAGCCATTGGCTGTTCCGGTATTGCAATTAATGGTTGCTGGTTGACCACCTTCGGCGGTGGCGATCCACTGCATGCTCCAGCCGCCGACAATATGTTTCTCAACTCCCGTGGTGTTCGCGAGGAACTGTCTCCCCGGACCGAAGGGAAGCTCGTATCCACCACTGAAGTGAAATACATTTCGGATGTCGAAGTTCGCGTCGCGGTAATCGTACTGAATTCCGCAGCCGTCCATGGTGGGGCAGCGATACTGTTCCCCAACCCCACCATTCAGGAGGTCTCCGGCATCGCTCCGGGTCCTGGAAAACGTGTCATTCGCCAGAAAATACAAACCCTTCCCTAAGTGCCTTTCGACCTGGAGTTGGAGGCTGTGGTAGTAACTGGATCCCTCCGTCGCCGCGTAGCTGTTGCCTTGGCCGAAGTCCGGGTACTCGAGGACCTTGGTGCCGGACGGCGGGATGATGGTGTTCACGTTATTCGAGCTAGGGAACGCCTCAATGTGGCGAGCGCCGTTCCCGACATAAGCCAGCGATAGCGTGGTGGCGGGCGTTAGTTCATACTGGAATGTCAGGTTCCAGCCCATCGTGTAGGGAGTTTGGTAATTATACTGAATGCCTCGCAGGGTCAGGCCGGACGCCCCGACGAGGGCCGGTTGAAGCGGTGTACAACTGAAGCCAGCTTCAAAGTTATAGGAGTTGGCGCAGTTGGTGCCGGCAAAGCTCGTATAAGTAACGTCGTTAATCGGCGTTTGGTCATTCTGATTGCTGAAATTGAAGCCGAACTGGAAGGGATAGTTTTCGCCGATGTTGGGTGAATAGCCACGGTTTTCAAACCCGTTGTAGAACAGGCCGAAGCCGCCGCGCATCACCAGTTTCGGCATCCATTGGTAAGCGAAGCCTATACGTGGCCCGAAATTGGTTTTCTGCGAGACACCCAGACCTTGATTGTTGCTGTACACGATGGCAATGCCATCTTTGGCTGCCAAGTTGAGGAAGCTCGGGGAGAGAACGTCGCTCTTTCGCTGGGCGGGAATCAAATATTGGGCACTCCCCGGCGGGGCCGGAACGAAGTTGGCTTGGCCGCCGAAGTGCTCAAACGTCTGGCCGAAATAGTCCCAGCGAAGTCCCAGGTTTAAGGTCAGCTTGGAACTCACTTTCCAGTCGTCTTCGATGTAGCTACCCCAATAGTTCTTGCCGTCATCCGTCATGGCGATATTGGACACGTAGACTTGGTCCGATCCGCCCTCGTAGGGGACGCAATTGGGAACCGTGTCAGGGCATGTCGCCAGTGGCGTCAAGAGGAATTGAGTTCGCCCGGCGTTGTCGGAGGAGGCTCCTGGAATCCTGGTGAAGTCGCCGTCATAGTTGAACTGACCGTGCGACCAGGGTGGTTGAAGGGTGGAGTACTTGACCCGTTGGTATTCGATACCCGCCTTGAAGGTGTGCTTGCCGTAGGTTTTGGTAAAGTTGTCCGTCACCTGGGTCGTCTGAGTCACCTCATCCGAAGGCAGGAAATTGTTGCTCCCCAGGGTGTTCAGACCGTTGATTCCGAATGCGGGAAGGCCACCGTTGAGGGCGACCTGGGGGATGCCCTGGATTCCATACTGTTCCGGAATCCCCATTGTGCTTGGGACTGGGCCGGTGCGGGAAGTTCCGATTCGGTTGAGCCCAATCCGCGCCTCGTTCACCGTGGTCGGTGACAACGTGTGGGTCCATGACAAGGCGGGCAGGATGGTATTCGCCGTCTGAATGCCCTGTTGGAAAGCCCCGCCATCGGCAATTCCAGCGAACGGACCCGGGATAAACTGGGGGTCGTCAACGTAGCTGAAGGTGGCGAAGATTTGGTCTTTGTCACCCTTGTTGATGTCCACCCGCACGTCGAACGCGTTGCGGTGTTCGTTCCGCGTGGGGTCGGTCGTGTTGTTTTGAAAGAGATTTGTGTTGGTTGGCTTGGGGTAGAGATTCAGAAGGCTAATCGCGTTGGCATCCAGCCGTCCGGCGGGGAGTTGGTTCAAACCGCAGGCCGCGAGCGTGAAGGTCAGGGTGTTGGGCGCACATGTGCCGAAGGGGTCGCGGACATACTCGACCGTGCCCGCAGGCACATGCGTGCTTGTTGGTGCAACTATACCGGAGACCGGATCGGCGCTGCCTGCAATTACCTGCCGTGTAGTGGCGGGGTCAAATATCGTTCCATAAGGTACAGTGCGACCGAGGGCGTCGCTGTGCGGAAGGTTGGAGGTCGCAGTCGCCGGCTGGCCAGTTATCAGGTCCGAAAAATCGGTGTAGGTGTCGTTGGTGCCGCGCTCAGCAGCAGTTGGAACACTGTTGCTGAACACCGTCCCTTGCCGCACGCGCAGGCCCTCGTAATCGCCGAAGAAAAAGGCCTTGTTCTTCTTGATGGGACCGCCGAGGGCGACTCCAAACTGGTTCTGCCGATACTCACCCTTTACGCCACCGGGCACGTCTTCAAAAAAGTCCCGGGCGTCGAGTTTGTCGTTGCGGAGGAACTCCCAGAAGGTGCCATGAAGGCTGTTCGTCCCGGACTTGATCGTGGCGTTCAGGATCGCCCCGCCGGCGCGCCCGAATTGCGCGCTGTAATCCGAAGTCTGCACCTTGAACTCCTGAATCGCATCCAGGGGCGGAAGAACCACGAAATTGGTGCCGTTCAGGAAGTCCACGGTGTTCGAGTTGTTATCGATGCCGTTCAGCAAGTAGTTGTTTTGAGCAGGTCGCAGGCCGTTGGCCGAAAAGGCCCCCGACTGGGCATTGCCTCGAGTGTCGGCTTCCGGCGTGTTGACCCCGGCCGCCAGTTGGGCCAGGAAGGTGAAGTTTCTCCCGTTCAATGGCAAGTTGTTGACAGCACGCGCGCTGACGACTTGTCCGACCGAGGCGTTTTGGGTTTGCAGGGCCGGAGGCGCGCCGGTTACCTCAATCGTTTGGGTAACGGCGCCCGGCTTGAGCGTAAGGTCAACTACGATTTGCTGCTGAATGTTCAGCGTGATGTGGAGTTGAACAGCCTTGGCGAAACCCGGGGCTTCGGCGCTCACCGCGTAAACGCCGATCTTGACCGGCGCAAAGATGTAGCTGCCGTCACCGCCGGAAGTCAAGGCAATGGTGAGGTTGGTCCCTTCATTCGTCAGGCTCACCTTGGCGCCGGGGATCACGGCGCCGGTTTGGTCCTTAATGGTCCCCTGAATCGAGCCGGTGTCCGCCTGGGCATGAAGGCTCACACTCCCAAGAAGTGAGATGGCGGAGACTGCCAGGGCCAAAAAGAGAAAGCGCAGGAAAAACCTATCTCTTTGCATACACCCATCCTCCTGTCCCCGGCCGCATCTGGGTGCGGCTGGAGACCTGCATGATCACAAAACCAGTTTTGGTTTGCTTTGCCCGGGAATAAGACTTGGCGCTCAACTGCCTCTCCTCGGGTTTCTGTTGCCACGGACCCTACTAGCGAACTGGGAAATGAACCGAGGGGCGGTTCTGCTTCAGGAACTCCTGACTGCGTCACAGCCGCTCTTCTGCTCGATTCTTACGCGCCCGCTACCCGACGAAAGAGACAATCAATCACATTAAACGCTTAACGTGGTAACACGTACGGAGCAGGCTTGTCAAGCTCTTTTTGGCATCTCTAGGAGATTTTTTTAGGTTGCGTATTGTCTAGAAACAAGAGCGGTAGTATCTTGAGGTTACGTAGTCACCGTTCTTCGTAAGGAGCCTAGCTTCGCACCATGGCTCTGACCATTCGGGACGTAGCTCGCGAGGCCAAAGTATCCACGGCCACCGTGTCTCACGTTCTAAACAAGACCGGCCAGGTGAGCGGGAAAACACGCCGCCAAGTCCTCTCGGTCGTGCGCCGCCTCGGTTACTTCCCCAACGCTCACGCGCGCAACCTGGCTTGGCGAACCAGCCGCACGCTCGGCATGATCGTCTCCGATATCGAGAACCCTTTCTTCCCGGAGGTCATCAACAGCTTCGAGGCTCGCGCCCGGCAACTCGGCTACGAAGTTATCCTCAGCGATACGAATTATGACCCCAGTCTAACGCGGCGCGCGACCGAAAAGATGCTGGAGCACCACGTTCGCGGCGTGGCCGTGATGACTTCTGAGGCCAACTTGCCGTTGATCCAGGAAATCGCCCGGCGCCGGATCGCCGTCACTTTTCTGGACCTGGGACCGGTGCAGAAATACGTCAGCAACCTGCGCATCGACTATTTTTCGGCCATTCAGCAAGTGGTCGAGCACCTGTTTCAGCTTGGCCACCGGCGAATGGTTTTTGCCGGAGAACGGCCGGGTTTGAAGTCGAACACGGCGCGCCGCGAAGCCTTTATCGAGTGCATGAAAGCTCTGGGCTTGGGGCCCGGCCCAACCCTGACAGGCGACCTGCGATTTGAAGGCGGCATGGCGGCGGCACTAGCTATCATGGAGCTGAAACCCCGGCCCACCGCCGTCGTGGCCGTCAATGATTTGAGTGCCGTGGGCCTGATCAAAGGCTTCACCCAAGCCGGCCTCCGCGTGCCGGAAGACATATCCGTGACGGGCTTTGACAACACTCGCCTGGCGGAATACATTACTCCCTCCATCACCACGGTGGACATTCACCCCGACTGGCTAGGGCGAATGGCCGCCGATTCCCTCCACGAATTGGCCACCGCCGACGAGCCCCAGGGCAAGGAATACTTGATTCCAGCGGAGTTGATCGTCAAAGCCTCGACAGGTCCTGCCCCTTCCGGATCAAGCTGCGAGGAGGATCTCGCCCAGGTTGCCACGCACCTTGGGTTGAGCGCATGAGCCCGCTCCGGCCCGTAAACAAAGAAGCAACCGCGCAGGCGCGCGGCGGGTGCGCAGCGGCGAGCGAGCGCGACCCGAACAACACTTGCGGAATGCATCGAAGAATTGCCGTTAAGGGGGCTGATCGGCGAGGGCCAGGGCGATTTGCAGGAATTGTTGCCGGGCTTGCGGCGTCAGCGCATGAACCCTCTCGCTGCCGGATTTCTCCGACGCTGCGGCGGACAGAGTTTGCTCGATTCGCTGGATATCGAGCGCGCCCCGCGGCCCCCCCTGCTTAAACCGCTCCAAGGTTTCCCGCGCCTTGTCGATTTGCCCGGTCTGGTAATATAGCACTCCGAGCGCCGAATAACCTCCTGGCCATCCCGGCAGCAGGTCGACCGATTCTTTCAGATGCCGCTCGGCTTTCTCGATGTCCCCTTCCACTACCGACAAGACCCCCACGCCCCAGAGGAGTTGCCCAGAGTCTGGAGTCCGCTCAAGCCCCCGTTGCAGCGTTTCTTTCGCGCCAGACGTGTTACCAGAGCGCAGATAGACCAGAGCCAGAGAGAGATAGGCTTGGTCCTGATCGGGGTTTGCGGCTATTTGCTGGCCCCACAGCTTTACAGCTTCGTCGGAGTGGCCGAGGTGGGCAAAGATGTCAGCGAGCAGGGCCAAATAACTTGTGTCCTTTTGCCCTTGAGGTGAGACGTGCTGCGCTGCAGTTAGGGCGTTCGCATAATCGCGCTTCCGGAAATAGGCATCGGCGAGGTCGTACCACGCGTCGTCCGAATTCGGATTGGATTGGAGAGCTTGCTGAAAATGCGCGATGGCCTCCGGATAGAGGTGGTAACGCGCTAGCAGCACTCCGACTCCCACCATGGTGCGAAAATCACCCTGGCTCAACTGGTCGAGCTGAGCGATAGCTTGCTTGGCGTCTTCGACCCTCCCAAGCTTCAAATACGCTTCTGCAAGAAAATAAAGGTTCTGTGGCTGACCAGAATGGAGCTTCACTTCCTTTTCCAACTGCTCGACATCGAACTGAGTCCGCTGCTGGGGAGTAAGGTCAGCCCGCTGATCCAGATAAGCGAAAATGTGCTGGAAGGGGGCGGGTGCGGGATTGGGGTCTCGGGAAAGGGTTTGGAAGATTTTCAGATCCCTATCCGCCGCTTCCGTCTGGTGGAGTTCCCGCTCCGCCGCCTGGAGCTTGTAGTAGACTGGCGCAGGATGAGGATTCAACTTAGCGCACTTACGCAACAGGGGCACGGCTTCCTCAAACTTCTTCTCATGCATCTTCGCGTTTGCCAATTCCAGAAGGGCCTCGGGGTAGTTCGGATCGACCTCTAGGGCTTGTTTGAGCCATTTCTCCCCCATGTCGTATTGCCCCTGCCGGCTCGCGATGTAGCCCAGGTTGTACAGGCACGACACGTCGTGAGGATCAACCTTCAGCCCTTGCTCCAGGTATTTCTGCGCCTCGTCAAACCGTCCCAGGTTGCGGTAACAAAGAGCCATAAAAGCGTAGGAGCGAGCGGAAGGGTCAACCTGGATGAGCGTCTGGAATGTGTCTTTGGCCTTATCGACCTTCCCCATCATGAAAAAACATTCCCCGAGCGCCGCGAGCAGGTTCGGGCGGTGGGGATCAACCTTCAATCCCTCCTCCAGCAGCGGAATGGCATCTTCATAGAACGCCTGCTTCATGCTGAGGCGTGCCATGAGGAAGATCACATCGGTATCGCGTGGAGCAAGCTTGTGCGCTTTGACGAGCAGCTCGAGGGCATCGAGGTCTTTGCCCTCGTCCGAGTCTGTCTGCGCAATTAGATAGAGCGTCTCAACGGAATTCGGGGAGAGCTTCAGAGCTCGACCCAGAACATCCAGGGCCTTCTCCTTATCCCCTTTCTTAAGGTAGGCTTGGCCGAGGTTGTGAAGGATCTCGAACGTGTTGGGCTGGAGCGAGTTCGCGACCTCGAACTCATGGATGGCAGCGTCGTACTGCTTTTGTTTGGCCAGCAGCACCCCGAGCGTGAAGTGCGCGCGAACGTCGTTCTTGGCCTGCTCCGAGAGCGAACCCGCGAGTTCGAGTCCCTTCGCCGTCTGGCCGGCGCCCAAGTACGCCTGGGTCAGGTTGAAGAGAACCTCCGGGCCTTGTGGCTGCACTCGGCTGAAGTAAGGGATCGCGCCTCGCGGGTCGTTCCGGGCCAGCAGTAGCAGCCCAAGGTTGTAGTTCGCGTCACGGTTGGCCGGGTCGTAGCGCAGCGTGGTGCGGAACTCATTCTCGGCCAGATCGTTCTTCTGCTGAACGACGTAACTGTTGCCCAAGTTGTTGTGAGTCTCCGGCGAGCGAGGGTCAATCTTCAGAGCCTGCTGGAAGGCTGCGCCCGCTCCGGCAAAGTCCTTTTGCTCTCCCAGCGCGATGCCGAGCAGATTGAGCCCCTGCAGGCTCTGGGGAGCCAGCTTGAGGCCGGCGCGGATTTCCGCCTCCGCCAGTTTAGGGGTGTGCTGGCCCAGCAGTTTTCGCGCGGCGGTGAAATGCGCACTGGCCGCTGCCGGCAGTTTTTCTGGGACGGACGAGCGGGGCGCTGTCTGGGCGTGGGTCAAGCGCAGCGGAAGCTGCAGCCCCGCCACGAGCAGCGCAAGATGCAGAACCAGCTTCGCCCGTGGCAAGCGGGCAGCGCTCTCGGCGGGCTTGTCCAACCTTCCTCGCGGCACCATGCGCCTCCTGCTGAGTGTAACTCCGTCTTTGCCAGGGAATCTACTCGCCCACCTGTTCAAGCATGCTCCTTGCCGCGGCGTGCTCGGGATGCCGGGCGAGCCACTCGCGCAAAATCTCGCGGGCCTGAGTTTTCTCTCCTTGCGTCATGTAAAGCCGCGCCAGGTTCAGGTAGGGCTGATCAAAATCGGCCGCCACCCGAATGGCTTTCTGGAACTCCTCTTGGGCCTCGGCCGTCCGTCCCTGGCGCAAAAAGAGCACGCCGAGATTATTGAGCGCCTCCGGGTAGTCCGGGCGAAGCTGCAGGGCCTGTCGCCAATACTTGAGCGCCCCATCCAGATCGTTCAGTTGCGCGTAAAGCATCCCGACTCCGTAATTCATCTCCGGGTCGTCCGGAGCCAAGGCGACGGCGCGCTCCAAAGCCTGCTTCGCCTCGCTGAAGCGCTGCTCGCGGCGATAGACGTTTCCCAGGTTGAGCAGGGCGAGGGCGTAATCGGGGCGCTGGCGGATCGCCTCCTGAAAATAACGGATGGCCTCACGCGTCTCGCCAGCCTGCGCCGCGAGCAATCCGAGATTGTTGAGCGCGTCGGGATACTCGTGGCGCAGCTCCAGCGCGCGTAGAAGGTGGCGGCGGGCTTCCTCAGGCTTCCCTTGCTTCAAATAGAGCGTTCCCAGGTTGTAATGTGCCTCGGCGTAATCGGGATTGGTCTCGAGCGCCAGAGTGAATTCCCGAATCGCCTGGTCGAAGTATCCTGCCTGCGAAAAAGCCGCACCGTAGGTGAACATATTGCGCCGGAACTCGCCCAGGTAGAGCCTCCCGGGAAACGGCAGCGCCAACCTTCCCCTGTCTTCGGGGGTTTGCGGAAGGCGCTCGCGGTCCGCGTTCAAGCGCTCCGCATCGACAGGCCCCTGATAAACCTTCACAATGAACCCCTTAGGATCGATGAGAAACGTGGTGGGCAATTCGAGATTGCGCCGCCGGTCAAACATGAAGTGGTAAACAAGATTGTAGATCCCGGTCACGTCCTCGCTGGCCAGCAACACGGGCAACCGCAGGGAATTCCCGCCGACGAAGGCACGGACCCGCGCCGCCTCTTCGGGCTTGTCGACATTGATGGCCAGCACCTCGAGAGTCCCTGGCTTCCTCAGGGTCGGCGAACGGTCAAGCGCCTTCAGGATTTCGATGCTGGGCGGGCTCCAGGTAGCCCAGAAATTCAGAACCACCGTTCTGCCTCGCAGCGCCGACAGAAGGTGACTGTGCCCGGCCACGTCCGGCAGTTCGAAATCCGGAGCCAGGATGGGATCCATCAGCCAGGTTTCACAGGCGGCGGGCAGTGGCACGGCCGCCGGGGGATCTGGAATCACAGATAAGGGTTGATGGGGATGGAACGCCTTCGCCTGGAATCCCTCCGCGCCTTCTTCAATCTCGATGCGGTGATTCGCAGGCAGCCCTTCGAAGTGCTGCACGCTGCCGCTGGGCCAGCGAATTTCGGCGTTCGCGGAAACGGCCTTGCCTGTTCCGAAGAAAATCTCCTTGGTGTGTTGCGAGGGGAAGCCTGTGCCGGCTTGCAGGATCTTCATCTGCCGCCCCTCCGCCGTCTGGAGGATGACCACCGCACCGACCGCGTCGCGGTTGCTCTTGACGCCGCGCAGTCGGAGGGCCAGGGCGTTGCCGAGACCCGTCGCTTCGCAGCGCAGAATGCGCAATTGGGGTCCCGTCCGATTCTTCAGGGCGATCTCCAGCCGCCCGTCATGATCGAAATCAGCGAGAGCGAAGGCTCGGCTGTCATCCGGGAAATCCAGGCCGACCGCGCCGGAGATGTCGGAAAAGGTGCCGTCCCCGTTGTTGAAGAAGAAAACGTTGCGTCGATAGCCTGCCCAGGTGCCGTCAGAGCGGATCAACTCGTTGATGGCGTTCCAGCCGAGTTCGTAGGGGAGCGTGGGGTGAGCGTCTGCGGGAGAGCGCGAAACCACCTGTTGCCAGAAGAAACTCTCCAGATCATCGCGGCTAGGGCCGGAAATCATGCCGTTGGCAACGTAAAGGTGCGAGCGTCCGTCGTGGGCGAAATCCCAGGCGTAGCAGGACCATGACCAGCCCGCCTTTTCGATCCCCGCCGCGGCGCTGCGATCCTCGAAGCGACCGTTGCCGAGGTTGTGGTAAAGGGAATTCCCCTTGGCGTGGTGAAGAAACAACGCACGCACCTCCGCCGGCATGTGTTCCAGAAAACTCATCTGCGACATCAGGCGCATGCCGGAGGCTTCCCACATATCCGAAACGTAGAGGTCGAAGTTCAGGTCGTTGTCGTAATCGAACCAGCAGGAACTCATCCCGGGTCCCACATCCACGACCCCGGCCTCCTCGGCGATGTCCGTAAACGTTCCGTCACGGTTGTTGTGATAGAGATTCTTCCGCCCGAAATCGTTCACGACATACAGGTCCGGCCATCCATCGTGGTCGAAATCGCACCAGTTGCAGTCGAAGCTGAAGCGGTCGTTGTTCTGGTTGAGACCTGAGGCCGTGGTAACATCCTGGAAAGTGGCGTCGCCCTCGTTATGGAAAAGGAAGTTGGGCGGGCCGTTCCGCGCGTCGTAGTACGGGACCGGAAAGTGGTATTGCTCGAGTCCCTTGTAGTAACTGTACAAACAGAAGTAGATATCCAGGCGCCCATCGCGGTCGTAATCGCCAAAGGCCGCGCCGGTGAAGGTTCCCTGCGGGGGTTGCGCAAATCGAAACGCCCCAGGCTTCAGCGCAAATTTTCCGTTCCCCTGATTGAGGAAGAGCAGAGGGCCATTGGCGGTAACAACCACCAAGTCCTGATGACCGTTGTTGTTAATATCCGCGAAGAGAGCGCACGGGGTATTGTCCAGGACACCTACGCCGGCCGCTTCCGTCACGTCCTCGAAAGTTCCGTCACCACGGTTGTGGTAGAGCCGGTTGGGGAGCCCGGAAGGCTGGCAGATGTAGAGATCATCGAACCCATCATTGTCATAATCGCCGGCGGCGATGCCGTTGTTTCCGTAAATGTCGATGCCGGTTGCAGCGTCGAGCACCGTCCGCCAATAATCCGTGCCACGCAGCATTTGCGTGCGGTACGAGGAGACGTCCTTGAGCGCGGTCGAAGTGATGTCCACAAATGTCGGTTGAAAGGACATGCTCTGGATCTCGGAGAGGGCCTGCCACTTTGTTGCCGCCAACTTCCCCTTGGGGTCCTGATCCCATTCGATCTGCCATACGCCGATTCGCTCCAAGCGGTGCACTCGCGCCCCTGTGCCCACGAGCATGTACCGAATCTGGGTCGTAATATGGAGCGGCGAAGAGGATGTGATCTCCAAGTCCACCACGTTAAATTCAGCCAGGAGAATCTCTGAAGTATAGATAAGGGAAGATCGGAACTCGTCAAGAAAGGCGTCGCGACCGAGTGAAACATCGGGGGAAAAACTCACACGCGACACTGCCACAATCGAATGGTCGCTGAGGTCGCTGATTTCGTGAAACACTTGGGGTCGGGGCGAGGCCGCCGCGAGCCGAGGCGAAAGGAACGCCTCAAGCGCGCGCATGTCATTCCGGTTCTTGCGAAGCTCGTCCCCCCAGCGCGCGAAGTTGCCTTCGATTTCGCGGCTATACCGCTCGCTAGGAAAATCGTCCTCCTTCTCCCGGGCTTTTCGGATCAAATCCTCGAGGGGGGAGCGTGTCCGATAGTGCGGAACAATTCGGTAATCGGGGAACAAAGAAGTGGCAGCCGCCGCCTGTGTGGCAGCCTCCTGAGTGAGCGGAGAGGCAATTGCCCTGAACAGCGGCGCGGGGAGAAGCAGTGTGGACGCATAGCCACAGGCGCCCAGGAAATCCCGCCGGGTAAGCGTGCGTTCGATTCGCCGTGGACGAGTTCCCATGAATGCTCACGACCCAGGTGAGGTGTCGGACGCTCTAAGCTAACAACAAGGTCGCTCGCGGTCAAGAAAGCGTACTCCTGGGTAGTGGCTCATTTTGACCCAAACGGGTCTCAGGCTGGATCTCCCGCGGGGATCGATGCGAGAGCCGGGGCCCGTGTCCATAAGCACTACGACAAGGAATTGGCTTCGAGGCCCAATCTTAGCAGGCGGGAGGCAAATGAATGCCCCTGATGAAGGCTGGAAAATCCTGGTGCGGCGGTTTCCTCCGCCCTCGGAGATCACCGACCGCTGCCCCGTAGCGACGTCGGCGTGACTCGCCACATCGGCAGGAGCAGGCGCATCCCGATAGATCGGGACAGGTCGGCGATGCATCCCTGCATCCTGCTACTTGATCTTGAGCAGTTCGACGTCGAAGGTTAGCGTCGAGTTGGGCGGAATCACACCGGGGTAGCCGGCTTGGCCGTAGGCGAGATCCGGAGGGATGAGCAGCTTGCGCTTGCCACCTACGTACATCGACCCCACGCCTTCGTCCCAACCCTTGATAACCTCTCCACGGCCGAGGTGGAATTCAAAGGGCCGCTTGCCGACGGAGGTGTCAAAGACTTTGCCGTTTGTGAACTTGCCTGTGTAGTTGACGACGACGGTGTCGCCCTCTTTCGGCTGGGGGCCCTTGCCCACGACTACATCCTGATACTTCAAGCCGGACGGCGTGGTCACCCACAGCACGGCGGGGGCGGTCGGGTGCGGCGTCGCGGCCTTCGTCGTGGACTTGGTGGTTCCCGCCTTGGTGGAGGTCTGCTGTCCTGCCGTCTGCGCCAAGAGCATTGCAGCCGAAACGAAACTCAGGAGGAAAACGATGATGCTTGATCGCCTCATGGCCCATCCTTTCGAAAGGAGTTGTCGCGGGTAAGGTATCAAGACCCCGGAGGCAATTCAAGAACTCCGCTGTGAACTCGCTGCGGTGCCACCCCGAAGGTCTGGCTTCCGTTCCCGACGCCCGCGGAGACGCCACTCGGAACGAGGGCCAGGGTCTCCGTCGAGAACCGTGTGGACAACACCCAAGCCTAATACCCGGACGTCCGGTGGCCATATCCACCGAAGTACCAACGCGCGGAGACGGTGGTGTAAACGCTCAGGGGACCGTTCTTTCCCAGGTCTGCCGCCCCGAGATTGTTCTGGTACTTTCCGAACCAGTCCACCCGGTGAGTGGTCAGGCGGAGCTCGAGGTTCCGCGTCACACTCACTCCGAGGCCCTCCGCGCGTTCGAGGGCGATGGGCGACATGGAATCGGTGTACGAAAATTGCGGAACGTTACTGCCCATAAAAGCACGCGGTTCGAAAAATACAAAGAGACGGCGAAACGGCCCTGTGCCGACGGGACGAAGTTCCACATAACCGCTGCCCACATAGCGGGCGAACGCCGAGCAAGGCGCCAGGGCGCCGCCATCGGCGCCGGCCGAGGATGCGCAGCGATTCAGATCCGGCTCGTTGTGAGGTGGCGCGACGGCAAAATCCACAAAACCACTTACCCAATCCTTGGGGAAGATCTTGCGGCCGGTTGTCAGATTCTGCGGCGGGCCGTCCCCGGCCAGTGTCGACGGAAGGCATGCCAGGGCTAAAGCTACCAGTGAGACAGCGATGGAGCCGCGCATGTGTACACCTCTCGCCCGCTAAATCCTAGTCAAGACTAGCTTCAGACGAGGCCAATTCTGGGCATGTATATACACCCATTCGGAGGGATGTCCAAAGGAATAATGCACCGGGCGCGCGCCTGCGCCGACCACCGCCCCACGACCAGCTCGCCTCAACTCGGTTGCCCATGAGGCCATTGCCGGGGTAAGCCCTCGCGCCGCGCTCCCCGGCACCCACTATCGGCTAACGGCTTGGCCAGAGCTGAGCCGCACTCGGCGTTCGGGCGTGGAGGAAAGGACTCGCAAGGGCCACTCAGAGATCGACAGCACGCGTGGGGGCGCCCGCCACAGGGTCCTGGCATCCCGGCTGACGGAACTAGAACCTGTGCGAATGGTTCCGATTCCCCAACGAGGGGTAATCGAAAAGTAACTTTGCGCTTTTTCACACCATCAGTGACATGATGACCATCATTTTGCGCATTGATGGCGGTCTGGGTTTATTTGCAGCAGAGAATGTCGAGAATGTCCGGACTCAGTTAAGTCCTTTCTTAACATCACATCCTTAGTTGGCGGGGAGGAGTTCGGCGGGTAGGACTGTTTGGCACACGGGTTGCCCCATATACGGGTGCGAGGGACTTCGGGTCCTAGGAACCTGGGCAAAACCAGGTTGGGGGTTGGGGATAACGGAAATCGGACGACCCGGGATCTCCAACCCCCGTAAATAAGTTCAAACGCGGTCATCGGGCAAAGCCTCCGCAGACAACGCGAATCGTTCAGAGGCACGTGATGTTGGACATCACAGAGCTCTATTGTTCCCATCCGGCGAATGCCAGCGTCAAGACGCCGAGGCTAGGGGACAAGCTGGAAGTCCTAGGTTACTTGACGGAGGAAGAGATTAGCCAGGAAGGACCGAAGCAGGTCCTGGCAATGGAAAACGACGTGCTCTTGCTAGAGCGGGCTGCGTAAAACAGCCAGTTTGAGTTCTGAGTCGTGAGCTGCTGATGAAAACTGCGAATTACAAACCGCGACTCATTTTTTGGGAGGTGACAAAGGGCTGCAACCTGCGTTGCATCCACTGTCGCGCCACCGCTACAGAACTCTCATCCACACTTGACCTACCTATTAACAAAGCCCTGAACATAATAAAGCAAGTCTCTCAGCTATCCCTACCAATCCTTGTTCTGAGCGGTGGCGAACCTCTTTTTCGTGACGACATTTTTGAATTGGCCCGCTATGCCCGCGAATGTGGATTGCGCGTGGCGCTGGCCACCAATGGAACTTTGGTCAACCAGGAAGTCGCCCGTCAGATCGTGGATGCCGGCGTGCGCCGCGTCGCCATTAGCTTGGACGGAGCGGACGCCGCCACCCACGATGCCTTTCGAGGCATCCCGGGAGCCTTCGACCGTGCCCTGCAGGGCTTGCGGAATCTGAAAGAACTCGGCATGTCGGTGCAGATCAACATGACCATCGCGCGACACAACGCGCACCAGCTCCCTGCCGTGCTGGAGATGGCGCGCCGGCTTGGCGCGGACGCGCTCCACACTTTCCTGCTGGTGCCGGTCGGCTGCGGTGTGAATATCGCCGAAGAGCAGATGGTCCCGGCCGACGAATACGAAAGAATTCTGAACTGGTTTTACGACCGCGCGCAGGAAGGCGGCATCGAGTTGAAAGCAACCTGCGCGCCGCACTACTTCCGCGTGGTGCGCCAGCGACGCGCCGCGGAACGTCGCGCCGCTTCGCAGGCGGAGTCCGCCCCCGGCGGCAACCGTCACGACATCGGTCCCACAGAAATGACCATGCCCGGCTCGACGGGAATCGCGCTCCACCCACACGCCGGCCATCCCGGCGCGGGCCACCCGGACAGCATGCAGGCCATGACCAAGGGCTGTCTGGCAGGCACAGGCGTCTGCTTCATTTCTTATCAGGGTGAAGTTTACCCCTGCGGTTACCTGCCGGTTCTGGCCGGCAATCTCAACCAGCAAACTCTCGATGAAATCTGGGAAAGCGCCCCGGTGTTCCAGCAACTCCGAGACACCGACAACCTGAAGGGCAAGTGCGGCTATTGCGAGTTCCGCAACATTTGCATGGGCTGCCGCGCGCGGGCCTTCGCCGCCACGGGAGACTACCTGGACGAGGAACCCTTCTGCGTCTATCAACCTCGCAAAGCCGAAGCGGCCGGAAAGGAAAGGGAGGCAAGCCATGTTTCAATTCACTGATCTGGTGCGGGGCGGAGAGACGGTGCGAGACGTCAAACAGAAGTTTCCCGAGACAGAGCCGGTCTTTGAGCGCTTCGGGCTAAAACCTTCCTGCTATGACTGCTCGATTGAAATGGCCGCGCGCAAAGTGGGTGCTCCCTTCGAGGATTTGCTCGTGGAAATCAATACCGCCATCTACAAAAGCCGGGGGGTGACCCCCCGGGCGTCTTGAGGCCCGACTGCCATGGCCAGTACGACCCCCGCGCTCCACACGCTTACCCGCTCCCGGTTGCGCTCATTAGTCTGGCCTCGTGAACACGGCGCCTGGGGAATGCTCCTGGTTCCGCTGGTCACTGGCGCATCGGTCGGCCATCCGGACGGGGCGCGGCTTGTCTGGGTTTTGTTATTCGGCGCGGTCGCGCTAGGGCTCTTCTGCCTTCGGACGCCGGTTGAAGCTTGGCTAGGAATTTCACCGTTGCGTCCGCAGAACGACGCGGAACGGAGGCTGATTCATTATTCCATTTATACTTACGCCTCCTTTGCCGGCCTCGCCCTGGGCGTCCTGCTCGTTTGGGCTCGCGCCTATGGACTTCTGCTGTTAGGCGCGGCCGCGGCGATAGCTTTTCTCGTTCAGGCCATCCTGAAACAACTCGGCCGGGAAACCCGCATGAACGCCCAGTTGACGGGTGCGATCGCGCTCACCTCCACGGCCGCGGGGGCTTATTACCTGGCGGCCGGCCGACTCGATCGGACGGCAGTGATCGTCTGGGCGGCGAACTGGCTCTTTGCTGCCAACCAGATTCATTTCGTCCAACTCCGCATCCACTCCGCGCGGGTGATAACGCCGGCTGAGAAAATCGTCCGGGGACGAAGCTTTTTGCTACACGAAGCCATCTCCCTGTTTCTCCTGGGAATCGCTTGGCGAGCCGGTTGGCTCCCCGGGCTCGCGCTGGTGGCATTCGCGCCCGTGTTTTTCCGAGGACTCGCTTGGTTCGTGCAATTCCCCCGACCGCTCCAGGTCCACCGGTTGGGAGTGAGCGAGCTTCTTTTTGCGCTTGTCTTCGGAGGGTTGTTCATTGCGGGCTACCACGTCCGACTTCCGTAGGTGGAACCTGGTTATGCGAAACCATGCCTGCGCAGGCAACAACGATACTCTGAGCAAGGCTTCACTGCGTGTGGGGCCGAGCTTCACCCGCTTCAGCGCCCAGGATATCCCCGACGCCTGCTTGGAACACGTCGTCGAAATGGCCCGCCTCGCGCCCTCGGAATGGGACGTCCAGCCCTGGCGCTGGATCGTGGTGCGCAGCGAAGCCGCCAAGAAACAGCTCGAGGCGGCCACTCACATCAAAGTCCCCCTCAGTTCCGCTCCCGCCATTCTGATCTGTCTGGCCGATACCTTGGCTTGGAAGTCCGCTCCGCAGCACCTGCAGGAAATGGTCGCGAACCAGAGAATCACCGAGGCGGAAGCCCGCGAAGCCCTGCGCAGCCTGCGCGAATACTATTCCGCGTCTCCGGAGGTCGCCAGGCGTACCGCGCTCGCCAATACTTTCGTCGCCCTGCACCAGATGCTTCTGGCGGCTGCCGAGTGCAACCTCTCGGCTTACTGGGTGACCGAATTCGACGAACTCAAAATCAAGACCCATTTCCACATTCCTGACCACTTTCTCGTCGCGGCCTTGCTCCCGATCGGCTACCACGAGGAGACTCTGCCACCGCCGGTCCCCAAACTCCCCCTCCGCGCCCTCGTGTATCAAGAAAAGTTCGGCGAAACCTTGAACCCAAAACCCTGACGCGGCTCCGGACGCCGAGAACAGTGACGAGTGACCCGCCGCGGCGGCACGAGTGGCGGGCGAGCCCCCACAGATTTCTGGCTCCAGACCCCGGTTCATCTTCCCACCCAAATCTGCCGATAACCGATACGGGGAAGTGTGTCACGGGGCATGGGCTCATCGGTTCACCGCGCCGTCGGATCATCAGTTCATCGGATCATTGGGTGGACGACTGAAGTGAGATCGCCCGATCCCCGGCCCGTTCCCGGACCGAAGCCCGCCCCGCCCTTCCGACCGCCGAGAAAAACACATCGTGTGCTGAGAAATCCGGGCGAGCACTCCTGCGTCTCCGCCGGAAATCTCTGCCCCGCAGCACTTGAGCACGAGGAGCTAGCGGTGTATAGTTGATTAATGTCCGGGGGCAGTTGTAGGGAAGAGCCTCCAGACGAGCTTTTCCGGTGTCCCGGCGATGAATCCCTCCCGCCCACGCCCACAATATCCGAAGCTAACCGACGTGCTGGGGGGAATCTTGGCCGCGATCGCGTTGGCGATTTTTGAGCCGTCGCCGAAGCAGGCCGCTGGTCAGGCCCCCGAGCAGCCCAGCCAACAAGGCGTCATCCGCATTACGGTCAACCTGGTGCAGGTGGATGCGGTAGTGACCGACTCGAAGGGCCGTCAGGTTACGAATCTCAGGCCTGAGGACTTTGAAATCCTCGAAGACGGCCGCCCGCAGACCATCACGAACCTCTCATACATTACTGTGGCCGCCCCCGCCGGCCGCGAAGCTCCCGCCCAGCCTCCGGCCGGGCCGCCCGGCGTACCCAGCGTTCCGCCGGTACGGCTGCGGCCTGAGCAGGTCCGCCGCACCATCGCTATCGTGGTGGACGATCTCGGCCTCTCGTTTGAGAGCACGGTCTACGTTCGCCAAGCTCTGAAGAAGTTCGTGG
>JBEKAK010000066.1:0-30408 GCA_050018275.1 Terriglobia bacterium
CGAGGCGTTCGATCTTCTGCAACTTCTCAATACGGGTCACGCGGGGACACTGTCCACCATTCACGCCAACTCTGCCAGACAAGGTCTCGCCCGCTTCACGAGCTGTGTCCTGCAAAGCGGCGTCGAGCTGCCCTACCGCGCCATCAAGAGCAATATCGGCGACTCCCTCCATGTCGTGATTCAGATTGAGCGTCGGCCGGGGCGCCGCTATATCTCCGAGGTCCTCGAAATCAACAATTACGACCCCGATGCCGATCTCTTCGACTACTGCGCGATCTACCAAAGGCAGGAGGCGCATCCATGACGACCGGAGAAAAAGAAAGCAACAAGAACATCTCCACCACCGAATACCTCCTCACGAACTTTCAGCGGTCCGACCGTCTCGCTGTCCTGGTGCGCAATCGCAGGCGGGGCGAAACGGTGCAACGCATTACAACCTCTGGCAAGATCGCCGAGCCTTCCTTTCAGGATTGGCTGCGCTACAAGAATGAGAAAGAAGCCTGCGACATCTATACCGGGATGAACACCCTAAAACCAGAAGCCCGCACCCGCACCAAGGACGACATCCAGACCATCCGTCATCTCTATATGGACATCGATCACGATGGCCCGGCAGCTCTGGCCAAGATTCAACAGTCGAATCTGGTTCCTCCCCGGAACTACACGATCAACACGTCGCCGGATAAGTTTCAGGTGGTCTGGCGAGTCGACAATATTTCACAAGAACAAGCGGAGTGCCTGCAGCGGGCCATGGTGCGCAAGTTCGGGGGCGATCCCGCGGCAACCGACTCGACCCGCGTATTGCGCCTTCCGGGCTTCCTGAACCGGAAATACGATGCGGAGTTTCTCGTGCAAGCGGTAAAGCATGCCGACCGTGTCTATCATCCCCAGGACTTCCGGCTCCGAACCGAGCTCATCGAAACCGACTTCAGGCCACACCGCCAGGCGCCGACATTAGCCTCGACTGGGCCACGGCAGATGAGCCAGTCGGAACATGACTGGGCCTATGCGAAACGCGCCCTCGCCAGGGGTGACGATCCCGAGGAAGTCATACGCCGGATCGCCGACTTTCGCGCTGGCGAAAAACACGATCCCTCGGACTACGCACGCCGCACTGTCACCAAAGCCCAAACTGAACTCGGATCAAGCACCCGATCAGACGAGCAAGGCGGTCCCAATCGGACTCAATAACCTAAGTTTGAGATTCATCGCGAGGCCGGTGTCATCTTCAAGTCTGTTGACTGACCGGAGATCCAATGCCAAACAATGATCGAACCATCGACATCCAAGCCCTCGGGAGCCCCGGTGACACTTCCCCACATCCGCGTGGCCAGACTCGAGGCGGAGCACCTTCACCGGGAGGTTCATCATCACCGGATGAACCAGGTCCGACTCGGTACGAATTCATTGACAGTCGAGAACTGAGCCGTCGCCTCGCGGTTCCCACCTCCTGGATTCGGGATCAGGTTCGCGCCAGGTCTCAAGACCCTCTTCCGCACGTGAATTTCGGCAAATACGTTCGCTTTCTTTGGGGCAGTCCCGCGCTTGAACTGTGGATACGCCGTCGTATAGTGGTGGGGAACAACAGGCGTGTGGAACGGGTTCGTTAAAGGAGGAATATGGCAAGAACCCGCCACCACCAAGCAGGATATGTATTCAAGAAAGGCCCGAATTGGTATGTCCGCTACCGCGAGGATGTGCAGCTGGAGAACGGTTCGGTTCAACGTATCCAGAAATGCCACAAGCTTGCGGAAGCCTCAGGCCAATATCGAACCAGAAGCGCCGTGGGAGAGTTGGCCGAGGAATTCATCCGGTCAGTCAATCGCGGCGAAATCAGGCCAGAAAGTACGATGAGCCTCAATCGATTCATCGAGGACTGCTATCTGCCATATGTAGAGGAGCAAAAGCGCCGATCCACGTATTGCGGATACAAAAACATTTGGCTGCGATATGTGCAGCCGAATGGAGACGTGGCGTTGCGCGAGGTGAGGACTTTCGATGCCGAGCAACTGTTGAAGGATATCGCTCGCCGGGAGAACCTCAGCCGGACAACGTTAGGCCACATAAAACACTTCCTGAGCGGGGCGTTCCGTTACGCGCGTCGCCAGGGCGTGTTGGAGAACCCTAACCCGATGCATGATGTCGAGATTCCTAAAGCGCGGCCAGCCGGAGAAACCTACGCGTACTCGCTCGAGGAAGAAGCCCAGATGTTGGCCATTCTTCCCGAGCCGACCGCGACAGTGGTCGCCACGGCGGCCTTCACCGGCGCGCGCAAGGGAGAGATCAGAGGATTCACTTGGCAGAACTACGACGGCTCCGAAATTCGAGTTGAAAAATCCGTCTGGCGGAGCCACGTGGACGAACCGAAGCGCCCGAAAAGCAAGGGCGCCATCCCGGTCATCGCCCAACTGAAACTTCTTCTCGACCAGCACTGGGAAAGGTGTGGCAGGCCACGCAATGGGTTCATTTTTTCGAATGAACTCGGGAAGCCGATGAATCTCGAAGCGCTCGCAGTGGATGTGATCCGGCCAGCACTCGAAAAAGCGAATCTCGCTTGGCATGGCTGGCACGCATTCCGGCGCGGGCTTGCGACCAATCTGCACAGACTCGGAGTTTCCGACAAGGTGATTCAGCAAATTCTGCGGCACGCAAATGTCAGCACGACGATGAACATCTACGTGAAGACGGTGAGTGTGGACGCGGCGAATGCGATGAGGACCCTGGAAACGAAGTGTGCAACTACTGTGCAACCCGAGAGGCTCGGAAGTACACGAATTATGTAGAAGTTTTTCTCGCGGGAAGTCAGCAAGTCTCGACGCTGGATTGAGTTAGGGGAATCTGGCGGAGAGGGGGGGATTCGAACCCCCGGTAGAGGTTTTGGCCCCTACAACGGTTTAGCAAACCGCCGCCTTCAGCCTCTCGGCCACCTCTCCGGCGAGTGTTTCCAACAGCCTAGCACAGTTCTCTAACTTATCTCTAGCTTACCCGCTGCACTTTTGCTGAACTCTACCACGAGAGAACGGGGCGTCGAGAGAATCCAAATCTCATAACCTCAGCAAAATCAATACGAATTCTGACGCAAACTTTCTCTCGAAGTGTGGAAAACCGCCGCCTGAGAGCCGGCAAGTTCACGAAATGAGGCAGCCTAGTGAAAGGACTGCCGTAACCACCTGAAGAGCTACGGCTCAAAGGTCACCAAGTTCAGAGAACCGCAGAGCATTCGGTTCGTGCCCGAATGATTTGCCCGGCTCACATGGAGGTAAGAGTGACGCGCCTTCCTCATGAGAAGGAACGCCGGATCGCTTTGGCGAATCGTCCTGCTCGAACTCACAAATTGACGTAGACGATCGGCCTTGGAGCCCACGGCTTCTGCCGCGACAGTGCCCTTTGTTTTGGTAACCGCTTAAAAGTACGCGGCACGGATGGCTCTCAAATTCGCGCTTCGAAACCCTGAGTAACAATTAACGGACCATGAAATGGACTCTGCCGCGAAACGCAGAAACCCACGAATGAAAAACAGTGACTTTGGATCCCAACCCTCCCAGGCTTGGCAAAGGGATCGATTCCCACCGCTCGCGCCATGAACCCTGATGACTCAGCTGAGCTTACACGGCTGGCCTACCTGTTTTTCGGACCGAAAATGGAGGTTGGGGACCCAACCAGTCCCTTCGGGGATGGTCTTCCGATTCCTGATGGACAATCTAGGGAACCCGGAAGCGGCCGCCCCTGTGTGCCAAAGCAAGACACTCGCGAGCGATATCGGGAGAGCTCTGCGCGATCCAACTTGTGTCGCGCGGCCTTCCTCGCTGTAATTGGCTGCAGTATTACCGCTTTAGCAAAATATCCGATGAAGACACGAAGATATCTTGACGCCGAGTTTTGTCGGGACCATAATCAACCCGCGGATTTACAGACGGAGGTGGTCGCTTTATAAATCGTCTTCGCGTTGCAGCAATTTGCAATCGGATGACGCACAGTCGAATCGGCTGAGGCGACGCTTTTCGGTATTGGATGACCCGCTGGCCCCGCCGTTGCAACCTTTCTTTGGCGGAGCAGTTCCCCCCTTCCTTTCATCCCCAGTGACGGATTGTTTCTCGGCATAACAGCAGTTTGTCGTCTGCAAGCCCCAGGTGGATTCCAATTGGGTTGTTCGCTCATGTCCCCCACCTGTCCAGGCTCTCTAAAGGACACAAGCCTCTGCGGCAAGTGGCCGCCACACAGCGAGCCTGGAATGGGCGATGCGTTTAGGAAACAGCACGGGTAGAACACTCAGCCCCGCGCGTTTTCTGGACGACTCGCGATGTGTCTGTCACGGCTAACTCCGTTGCCTGCAGGAGGTCCCGAGTGCCACAAGCTGCGGAACAGTTCGCTCTAGAGATTCACGCGGATGAGGAGGCATTTCTCAAGGCTTTCCCCGGGGCTGTCGAGTTGTGTGATCTCCAGGGCCATATTCTCCTTATCAGCAACGCGTTCACAGATCTGGCGGGCAAGCAACCCGAGGGAACGCTCGGGAAACACATCGCCGAGTTGTTCGCCCAGGAGTTCCGCCCGGCCATTGATGAAGCCATGGCTAAGGCCGCCGCGGGGCGCAAAATCAAAGACGTTCGCGCGGCTTGTTTAACCTCCCGCGGCGCGCCAATACCAGTGTCCCTGGGTTTTTCGCTCCTCGAACGGGCAGAGGGAGGCGCCGAGTTTGTCGTAGTCAGCGTAAGAGACTCGACGAAAGAGCAGCAACTCGCGGAGGAGTTGAACCGCACCCAGTCCGAGAGCGAATCGCTTCTGGCCGAGCTCGATGAAGCCTACCAGCGATTAAAGGAAGCGCAGGACGACCTGGTCCGCAGGGAACGCCTGGCCGTCTCGTCTGAAATGGCTGCCAGCGTGGCCCACGAGATACGCAATCCGCTCGCCATCATCATGATGTCCATCCAATACCTGCACTCCAAGCTTTCCCCGGGCCACGCGCTCAGGGAGTTTACGAGCGTGATCGTGAACAAGGTGAAACAGCTCGATGAAATCACCACCCAACTGATTGACTACGGCCGTCCGAGGGAGCTCAAATTCGAAGCGCGCGATCTGCACCAGAATCTCAACCAGGTGCTCTGTCTGGCCAATTCCAAATGCGTGGCTCAGGGAGTCAAGGTCATCAAACGCTACCATCGAGGATCTTCCAAAGTGACGTGCGATCACGGTCTGATGGATGAGGTCTTTTCAAATCTTTTAATGAACGCCATCCAGTCCATGCCCAAGGGTGGCGTGCTGACGGTCGAGACGCAGTATGACCAACGAACCAATCAAGCCACCATCCGTATCACGGATACCGGCTGTGGCATCCCCAAGAACGTCCAGGCACAACTCCCCAAGCCTTTCTTCACCACCAAGCGCGGCGGCACTGGGCTGGGGCTGGCCATTTCCCAGCGAATCATCGACCATCATCAGGGAAGCCTCACCTTTACCAGCGTGACCCAGGGGGCGAAACGCGGCACTACCTTCACGATCAAAATCCCAATCACGCGGCCCCAAGAAAACAGATCCTCCGGATGAATCCCCCGTGAAAATTGCGCCCAGCAAAATCCTGGTGGTGGATGATCAGCCCGAGATTGGCTGGCTGTTTGGAAAAGTCTTGGGTGAAGACGGCTACCAGGTGCTCACGGCGGGAACGGGCGAGGAGGCCCTCGCAAAAATAGAAAAAGAGCACCCCGACCTCGTCTTTCTGGATGTCAAACTGCCGGGCCAGGATGGCATTGCGCTTTTACGAAGCATTCAAAAGTCGAGGCCCAAGCAATTGGTCATTATGCTCACCGGCCACGGGGAGGTGAAAACCGCCGTCGAGGCCATGAAGCTCGGCGCCTACGACTACCTGACCAAACCCCTGCCGAACGACCGGCTCAAGATCATCGTTCGCAACGCGCTGGAGACAGTTGGCTTGAGCCGCGAAGTCCACGGCCTGAAGCAAGAAGCCTCCAAACGCTGGAGCTGGGACCGCTTCATCGGTGGAAGCCCGCAGATGCAGAACGTCTTTGAGTTGGTGCGCAAAGTGGCCACCCACGACGTTACCGTTCTGCTGCGCGGCGAAAGTGGCACCGGCAAAGAGCTCGTAGCCCGCGCGGTGCATGCCGAGAGCCTCCGGCAAGCGCACCCCTTCGTTCCACTCGACTGCGCGACCCTGCCGGAGGCGCTGGTCGAAAGCGAGATTTTTGGCTATGAGAGGGGGGCTTTCACGGGCGCTTTGGACCGCAAGCCGGGGCGCTTCGAGCGTGCCGACAACGGCACGCTCTTCTTGGACGAGGTGGGCAACTTGGCGCCTCACGCCCAGATGAAGTTGCTTCGAGTTCTTCAGGAAGGTGAGGTGGAACGGCTCGGGGGCAAGGAAGCCATTACGGTAGATGTACGCCTGATCGCTGCGACAAACATGGACCTCGAGGATTTGATGAGGCGCGGGGCCTTCCGGGAGGACCTCTTTCATCGCTTGAATGTGTTCGTGATTTCCCTGCCGCCGCTCCGGGAACGCGAAGGCGATCTGGAACTCCTCAGCAAATATTTCTTGGAGAAGTTCAATCGGGATCTGAATCGCTCGGCCGCTGAAATCTCCGACGAAGCGATGGCCATCATGCATCGCTATGCCTGGCCCGGCAATATCCGGGAGCTTCAGAACACCCTCAAGAGTGCCGTGATTCTTGCGGGAGATTCCATCCTCCCACAGCATTTGCCCGTCCGGCTCCTGAATGGGCACGGGGGTACGCAAACTCAGTTGGAAACCTGGAACGCCTCTGAACGGCATGGAGAGTTTCTGTCCGTACAACCGGCTTCTCGAGCTGCGGGCGTGAAGACCGCTTCGATGAAGCAGGTGGCCAAGAACGCCGAGCGCGATTTGATCGTGGAGACGCTCGGGAACTGTCACTGGAATAAAGCTCAGGCTGCGCGACAGCTAGGCGTCGACTACAAGACCCTCTACAACAAGATCAAAGCCTACCGCATAACTCAGGACCCAGAACCATGATGCGTTCATGGGCAGATGCGCCCGGGCTTGGACAGTACAGCCAATGACAAAGCCAGGGGTCGGCGGCGGGTCTCATCCCACCATAGGTGCAGGGGAGAAGCCCGAAGCAGGGAGGGGCATAGCGATGACTTGCAAGATCTTAGTGGTCGATGACGAGCCGGAGTTTTGCCGCTTACTCGCCAGCGTCCTGACGGAGATGGGCTACGAGGTCTCCACCGCCAGCGGAGGCCGCCAGGGGCTGGCCAAGATCCGCAAGAATCCTCCGGACGTCGTCTTCTTGGACATCAAAATGCCACGGATGGACGGCCTCGAGTGCCTGCGGCGCCTCCGAAAGTCTAAACGGAAACCCGTCATTGTCGTGATGACAGGATTCGGTGATATCCAGAGCGCGAGGGAAGCGCTGCGTTTGGGAGCCGAGGAATATATTTCCAAACCGTTTGACCTCGACGATCTCAAACAGCTTGTGAACGAGCTCGTCAGGGAACTCGCTGGCGGTGCATAGACAGCTTACATGAGGGAATTAATTTACGTGCCGGTCATCCATTCCGAAGCCGATATGGGCTCGCTGGCTGGGCCTCACAAAAAGGAGTTCACCGATCAACTCGGCGTGTGTGTTTGGAACGAACACATCCAGGCGGTGGACGAGATGTGGGAAGGAATCAGCAAGCGCCTGGGCAAGCTGGATGTCGAGCACGCGAATCTCAGGATCTATCAAGATGGGCTGCCTCTTTGCGGCAGGGAACTGGATATCGTGCGCGATGTAGCCGCACAGGGAAGTCAAAATCACCGCCTGGTGCTTTCCCTGGTCCAGCGTGGCGCTTTCCTGGAAGGTACGGAAGACGTGCAGCTACTGCTCGAGGAATATCACTTCATCCAGGCCATCACTAGGGAGCACGAACCCGGCGAGAAACACAGAAAGGCCAAGTCGTTAGGCAACAAGAGAAAGTTGCTTCTGCGCCGGCGTGACCACTTCATCGCCCAGCGAATCGTTAAAACTTTGCAAGAGGGCGAAACTGGCATCCTCTTTGCCGGTATGGCCCACCAGGTCGACAAGTATTTGCCTAAGGACATCCACATTTCTTATCTCATCTTCCGTTTGCCATTCAGCAAACTGCGTCCAGCAGGGAATCTCTAGACGTCACGCTGCGCTCCAGGAAGTTGTCGCGGACCAAGCGGAGCGACTGGAGCAGGCTAGTCCGGAATCGCGGCGAGCACACGCGCTCTTCCGCGCAAGTCGCGTCATTCTCCTCACGTTCCATGGATTCTTTTCCCGAGACTATGGTGCGGATTCCATGGTGCTCCATCCTTCGGCCTTCCCGAATTTTTCCGGACGTTTCGCGAAGAACAATGGATTCGCGGCATTCCGTTGCGTCTTCTTCAGGTTGCGCAAAGGACTTCCGCAAAAGCCGCGGACCGCGCCATGTGGCCGCGCGGATGCTCTGCAGAGACACCGTTGCCCAGCAGGCACCACATGGAATTGTTCATCGTCGTCCCACCAAAAGAGAGGCAGCCGGATGCAGCGTTTTGTTGTGGAGGAGATTGGGGCCGGACCTTTGCAAAATCCTCGAACACAACCGGGAATGTTTAAAGGGTTGCGCGTGCTCATCGTTGATGACGAACAGGGCTTCTGCTGGACACTCACGAAGGTACTCGAAGATCTCAACTACATGGTCCTTTCCGCGCACACTCCGGCGCAGGCTCTCAAGCATCTGCAAAGCGATCCCCAGATCGGGCTTGCCTTGCTGGACATGCGGCTCTCCGATGTTGGCGGGACCGAAGGCCTTACTCTCCTGGAGAAAATTAAAGCTCTCAGTCCTCGGCTGCCCGTCATCCTGATGTCCGCATTTGGTACGCCAGAGCTCAAAAGTGAGGCCACGCGCCTGGGTGCCCTGGCGTTTCTGGATAAGCCCTTTCGCGTGGAAAAGTTGCTCCGGCTCATGCGCGAAGCCGTTGGCGGACCAATTGCGCCCAATCAAGGGAGCCACGAGTTCGTTAGTTAGCTGTGTCAGTAGAAAATGATGACGAAGAAAGGGGGTGAACATACATGCCAGTAGAGAAGACTATCGCAGGTGCCAGCCTCGCGGAAGTTTTGGACCGCGTCCTGGACAAGGGTCTCGTGATCGACGCCTGGGTGAGGGCATCCTTGGTCGGGATCGAGTTCCTCGGTATCGAGGCTAGGGTCGTAATTGCATCCGTCGAAACCTACCTGAAGTACGCCGAGGCCATTGGACTCACCGCAGGCGCCGCCGCGTAAGTGGATGAGTCTGTTTTAACGCAGGTTGTGGCTCCGCGTGCCCTGAAACCGTTGTTAGCAGGGCACGCGAGCCAGCCTGTTCCTGATTTTATGATTGCCAGGATGGCTCCATCGATAGCTTTACCGATGCGCCTATCAAGACGATCAGCCGGTGAGGAAACATGCTTTCCTCAGTGACTCCCCGCCAAAGACGGGCCAACGGAGGTGGATTGACAATGAGTCTTGCGGAACAAATGCAAAATATGACCGACAGTTTTCTACACGCTCATGATTTCCGCGCGAACGCCCTAAAGGAAATCATTGAGGAAACCAACAGCGACCTCGGCGATACCCGGAAGATGATGCGCGATGTGCATGCCGAGCGCCTCGAGAATACGGAGAGCCTGCAAAAATCGCTGCGGCGCGCGGCGGACACTCTCGGCAAGGAAGTGGGTCAGACGATTAAAGGGTTTCGTACGGCACGCAGACACATGAGCGCCGAACTCCATCAGGAGCTCGCGAAACTCACGGAAACGCTCGCCAAGGAAAGTCGCGATACATTGCGGCGCTTCCGTGCCACACACAAGGCGCTGAGCGGCAAGCAGGGGGAAGACCTCGCAAAGTTCGTCAAATCCCTCGAGGCGGAGGCGGAAGATCTGTGCAAGGCCGCGCAGGTCATGATGAAGTCCTTCCATAAGGATCAACAGAAGATGAGCCACGAGCTCCAGGAGTCCCTTTCGGGCTTCGCCGGACAGAACCACAAACGCTCGGTGCAATTCCTGAAGGGCTGCAACACGGAGCGAAAACAGGCGGCCGAGACGCAGAAGACCTTTCTGACGGATTACGTCGACACCAACGCCAAGGAAACCCGGCAGTTGCGCAAGCACGCCACTGCGGAACAGAAGAAACGCATGGAGGCGTTGCAAGAACAAACCGAAGTGTTCTTGAAGGGCGTACACCAGACAGTGCGCCAGATGAAGAAAGCTGCCCACGAGATGACGGAAGGCTTTCACGATGACCACACCAAGGCCCGGCAAGCCTGGCAACGCATGGCGGTTTCCATGGCGAAGAGGCGCGAAGGTGTGTCAGAGGAGCCGGCCACTGCATCAGAGGCGGAAAAGAGCGGAGAAAGAGAAGCCGCGGCCGTCAAGCTGCTGACGGAGACCCCGGAGGGCATGACTCTGGCGGAACTTTCTTACGCGATGGAACTGCCCAGCGCCGCTGCTTCCAAGACCCTTAAGCATATGCTGAAGCGCAAGGATGCAGCGATCCGCAAGAAGGGTCACCTGTACCTGGCCAGCTAGGCACTCGTGGTCGGCACCGTCACCCGGTTTTTTCGGAACGCGTCGAAGGTCAGGAACCGGAACGCCGGACGGAACCCTGGGTTTCCATGAATCCGTTGGAAAGCTCGCAAAGCCGGGTGCGCTTCCGCACCCGGTGTTCCTATGGCCTGCGTGACTTGGCCACTTTTACGGCCGCTGGAGCGCAACTTATTAATCATAGATGGCCGGGGGGTTGCGGCTGTACCGAGTATCTTAGGGGGAGGGCAAACGGGATGAGGCGAGAAAGCTTCAACTATCTTCGCACCATGCGTGAGATCAAAACCGGGCTCGATTTAGCCCGGGAGCCGCAGCGCATTCAAACCACGAGCGGCCGCTTCCGCGCTTCCTTTGAGAAGGAACTCGAGCCGCACATCAACGAAAAGGCCATTGCCGTTGAGCTTGAGGAAGAGCAGCGGAAGTTCATCCGGCAAAATCAGGCCCTGGCGCGCGCGCGCCAGAAGTTGAAGGCCACGCGTGGCCGGCTCTTTGTCACCAAAGCGAAAAACGAACGCATTATGGTTCTGCGGCACACCTTGCAGAAGCAGCGCTGGCTCGAGCTTACGGACAATCCCAGTTCCCCCGCGCCAAGAGCCGGTGCTTCCGTGAAGCCACGCGCCAAGGCCACGCGCAAGTTCCGCACCGTCAAAGTGAGAAGGCACTGAAGCGATGGAGAAATTATGCCAAGAGATCGCAAGGTCGCACGAGCAAAGGGAAGTGTTGCTCACCTCGCTGAAGGCGGAGAGTCTGCGCTTGAGGGCAGAAACAGCCCAGAGGCTCCAGGGCTTCCGGAAGCAGTCCGCGGCGCTGCGCGGAGACCTCCAGGCAGCAAGAAAGGCTTGGCAGAAAGCAGCCACGGTTCTCGCGAAAAAACGCCGGCACCCGAAGCGAGGCGCGGAATGATCTGCGCGGAGGAAACCACGGTCCTGTCGCCGGACCCGGAGGAGAGCTTCGTTGAAACTCCGCTGGTCTGCAATCTCACCGAGCGCGCGCTCTCCTATCTCCGTGCCGGCTACCCCGTGCACTTCTCCGGCCTTGCGGGCACCGGCAAGACCACCCTGGCGATGCACGTGGCGCGCAAACTCGGACAGCCCGCCATGCTCCTCTTCGGTGACGATGAGTTTGGCTCCTCCAATCTAATTGGGGGCGAGCATGGCTACCGCTCCCGCAAAGTCGTCGACCGCTTCATTTCCCGTGTCCTCAAGACGGAAGAAGATGTCTCCACGCGCTGGGTGGACAATCGCCTGACACAGGCGTGCCGCGAGGGGTTCACGTTGATCTATGACGAATTCAACCGTTCCCGCCCAGAAGCCAACAATGTCCTCTTATCGATTCTCGAAGAACGCCTTCTGGCTCTCCCCATGGTCAGTGGTGAGGGCGATTGTCTCGAGGTGCATCCCAACTTCCGGGCCATCTTTACCTCGAACCCGGAGGAATACGCCGGCGTTCATAAGACCCAAGATGCGTTGCGCGACCGCATGGTGACCATCGAGCTCGATCACTTCGATGAGGAGACGGAGGTGGCCATCACGGAAGCGCGCTCCGGGATTGCCCGGCAGGAAGCCGAGCGCATCGTCCGCTTGGTGCGCGCCTTACGCGAACTGGGCGGCGGCTGTTACAACCCGACAGTACGCGCCTGCGTCATGATCGGGAAAGTTTTGAAGATTCGCCGTGCCCACGCGGCCGCGCGCGACCCCATCTTTCGTGAGATCTGCCTCGACGTCTTAACGGGTGAAAACACCGGCTCGCACGGGCGCAAACAGAAAAAGGAAGAGATGTTTGCCGTTATCGAGGATCTCATTCAGTCGCGGTGCAATCTGAACCTTAATTGTGTAATGGGGAGCAACTTCCATGGCAACACCGAAGAAGCACGAAAAAGAGTCCAGCAGCAAGCGTGAACAAGAACCCGTCGAGCTCGATTTGGGCTTGGGCAAGTTGTCCGTCGGCGGACTATTTAAGGGGCTGGGCAATCTTATTGAACTGGCTGGCAAACTCGCGGAAGAGGGCGGGGAGTTCAAGCAAGAAAAGACCTTCACCACGAAGGGTCCCGGCGGCAAAGATCTCAATGGCATTTTTGGCGTTTCGATCCGCACGCTGGATGGAGGCAAGCCGGTCTTCGAGACTTTTGGCAACATCAAAAAAACGCCCAAGGGCCCGGTTGTTGAGGAAGTCCGGGAACCGATTGTTGACGTGTTCGACGAGCAGGGCCACATCCGCTTGATTGCAGAGGTGCCTGGTGTGAGTGAAGAAGGGCTCTCCATTGAGTTGAAGGGGGATATCCTCAGCCTTAATGCCGCAAGCAAGGAGCGCCAGTACGCCAAGGAAATCCTCTTGCCCTGTCCCGTCAAGAAAGAGACCCTCCAGCGAAGCTTTCACAATGGAATCCTTGAGATCACCATCGAAAAAACCTGAACTGTCCTGGTCATGAGGTGCGGGGACGATTCTTTTGACGAGAGGGTTGTTTAGACCCCCGCGGCTCCGGAATCGTTCCATAACGGGAACCTCACAATGCTAATTCCTCCGGGTACAGCGGCCCTCCTCTTTGGCGTGCAACCCTCAAAGCCTGAATAAGTCAAACGTTATGAAGGTAAAGCGCGCGCCGCGATTCTGGGAGGCGTCCATGTACGATCTCCAGCCAGTGCAGAAAGCTAGCGGAAGCTGTCTTGCATGGAAAACGCAATGGCCGCGGAGGCAGACACGCAACTCACTCTTAAAGTAGTAGAAGCGCAGCCCAAGGATGTGGGCCGCGCGATTGCCCGCATCGATCCGAAGGACATGGAGCACCTCGGGCTAGAGGTTGGCGGTTGTGTCGAGATCGAGGGAAAGCGCAGGACGGTGGCCAAGGTCATGCCCGCCTATCCGGACGATCGCGGAAAATCCACCATTCAAATCGACGGATTGATCCGAGAGAATGCCAAAGCTGGCTTGGACGAAAAGGTCACCATTACGAAAGTTAGCGCCAAGTCGGCTGAGAAGCTTGTCCTCGCTCCGATTACCTTGATGCGTAGCGCCCACCGTGGCGGCGACCAGTACCTCGGAAAGCTCCTCGAAGGGATGACGCTGATAGCGGGCGACCGCATTCGCGCCTCCCTATTCGGAACCCAGAACTTCGAATTCACGGTGGTCAGTACCTCTCCCAAAGAGGGCCCCGTCGTCATCACCGCCAACACCACAATCCAACTCCAGTCCCATCAAGCCTCCGACGGAAAGCGCGCCCTCACGATTTCCTATGAAGATATCGGCGGCTTGCGTCCCCACATCCGGCGCATCCGGGAAATGATCGAGCTCCCCTTGAAATACCCCGAGGTCTTCGAGCGTTTGGGGATTGAGCCGCCCAAAGGCGTCTTTCTCTACGGGCCTCCGGGTTGCGGCAAGACTCTAATCGCGAAAGCTGTGGTCAACGAGACGGACGCCTACTTCCTGCACATCAGCGGCCCGGAAATTATGGGGAAGTTTTACGGAGAATCGGAAGCCCGCCTAAGGAAGGTCTTTGAGGACGCCCAGGCGCATGCACCGGCGATCGTCTTCATCGATGAGATTGATGCCATCGCCCCGAAACGCGAAGAGATGGGCGGAGAGAAACAAGTCGAGCGCCGGGTCGTGGCGCAACTCCTGGCCCTGATGGATGGCCTGGAGTCACGCGGGCAAGTGATTGTAATCGCCGCAACGAATATTCCGAACGTCATTGACCCGGCCCTCCGGCGCCCTGGCCGCTTCGATCGAGAGATCGCCATTCCCATCCCGGATCGCAACTCGCGCCTCGAGATTCTTCACATCCACACTCGGGGCATGCCGCTGGCGCAGGGCGTGGACCTTGCCCGGCTCGCGGACATCACCCACGGGTTTGTGGGGGCGGATTTGGCAGCGCTGTGCCGGGAAGCGGCCATGGTGACCCTGCGCCAGCTTTTCCCCGAGGTGGATTTTGACCTTGCGGAGATTCCCGTCGAGAAGCTGATGAAACTCGAGGTTACCCAGGAAGCCTTTTTGGAAGCCTTGCGGGAGATCGAGCCTTCCGCGATCCGCGAAGTCTTTGTGGAGACCCCCAACATCACCTGGAACGATGTCGGCGGCCTGGAGGAAATCAAGAAGCGGTTGATCGAAGCGGTGGAATGGCCGCTTAAACACGCCGACCTCTTCGCGCGAGCCAAAATCAGGCCGCCCAAAGGCATTCTCCTGACGGGTCCGCCGGGCTGCGGCAAGACCCTGCTGGCGAAAGCCCTCGCGACAGAGAGCGAGCTGAACTTCATCTCCATCAAGGGGCCCGAATTGATGAGCAAGTACGTTGGTGAGAGCGAGCGCGGGATCCGCGAGATTTTTCGCAAGGCCAAGCAGGCCGCTCCCGCCATCCTTTTCTTTGATGAGATCGATTCCATCGTTCCTCATCGCAGCGCCGGGGGAGCGGACTCCCAAGTCGCCGAACGCGTCATCAGCCAGTTCCTGACCGAACTCGACGGCATCGAAGAGTTAAAGGGAGTGCTCGTACTCGCTGCGACGAATCGCCCGGACATCATCGATCCCGCGCTGCTCCGGCCGGGACGCTTTGACCTGGTCTTTGAACTCCCTGTGCCGGATGAGCAGGCCCGCTTGATGGTTTTCCGTGTGCATACCAGAGAGAAACCTCTTGCACGGGACGTGGACCTCCAGAATCTCGCCAAGGAAGCCGCCGGCTTTACCGGGGCCGAGATTGAGGCCGTCTGCCAGGAAGCCGCCATGCGGGCCATCCGCGAGGCCATTCAGTCAAAAGCTAATCCGGAGATCTCCGTGACCATGCGCCACTTTCGTGAGGCATCGGACTCGATGCACGGCCGCAAGCGCCCCGACGCTCCATCCGAGGTTCCTATCGAGCCCCGAGCACCAGTCGGGAAAATCCAATGAGTCCACCGATGAGCGCGGCGCAAAAAGAAGCGAAACTCCCTGTCGCCGTCGGTCGGATGCATAGCGTGCTCTTGATTGAGTCGGATCCGCAATTGCAGCGCTTCTGGCAAACAGCTCTGACCGACGGTGGCTTTCAGGTGGCTATCGCCGCTACCCCAGATGACGCGCTGCAGCAGGCAGCCCTGGCGGCCCCCAATCTTGTTTTCCTCGGGACAGGCCTTGATGGGAGCAAAGCCGTCGGCCTGCTGGAAACCTTGCGGCGGAATAGCCCGAACCTTTCCGTCCTGGCCCCCGCGAATGTCGCGCAGGTCAGACAAGAGCTAAATGCCATGGAGAGCCACGGGGCCGTCACGCCGGCCTCTTCCCTCAAGGTCGATCAAGTCAGGATTGCCGTGACAAACGCCCTGAACCTCGAGCAGCTCACACGAGAGAAGCAGGGAAGTGACGCGGCAGATCTGCAGCCGACTCAGTTTGAGGAGATCGTTGGCACAAGCCCGCAGACGCAAGCCCTTCGCCGGGCCATTGGCGAGGCCATTCAAGCCGATCCCGCCACCGTCTTGATCCTGGGTGAGACCGGCACGGGCAAGGCTGTGGTCGCTCGGGCGATTCATGGCAACGGCCTTCGCCAGAAGAAGCCCTTCGTCGTTGTGGAATGCACGGCGATGCCTGCCGCATTGCTGGAGAGCGAGCTTTTCGGCTATGAGGCGGGAGCGTTCACAGATGCCCGGGCCTCCAAGAAAGGCCTGCTGGAAGTGGCTGAGGGCGGCACGGTCTTTCTGGATGAGATTGGCGACCTGGAAATGCCAGTTCAGGCCAAGCTTCTGCGGGTGCTGGAAGACAAGCGTGCGCGCCGCTTAGGGGGCACGCAGGACTATGCGGCCAATGTTCGTTTTGTCGCCGCCACGAATCGGCCGCTGGAGACGCTTGTCCGGGAAGGGCGATTCCGCCAGGATCTCTACTTCCGGCTCAACGTATTTCACATCTCTCTGGGCCCCTTGCGCGAGCGGAAAGACGATGTGGTTTCTTTGGCCAGGCATTTTGTCGGGCAGTTCAGCCGCGCATTCCATAAACAAATCCATGGTCTCTCTTTTGCCGCCCAACAGCAGCTCTTCGCCTATGATTGGCCCGGAAACGTCAGGGAACTGCGCAATATCATGGAACGCGCCGTGATCCTCGAACAGGGCGAGCTCATTTCGCCTCGGCATCTCGCCTTGGGCGCCATGGGTCTGATGACAGAAGACGCCATTCACCTGCCGGAAGGCGGCATCGCCTTGGAGGAAGTGGAGAAGTCCCTGGTGACCCAGGCCCTTGAGAGAACTGGCGGAAACCAAACCGAGGCCGCGAAGCTGCTGAAGATCACGCGTTTTGCCCTGCGAACGCGTATGAAAAAGTTCGCGCTCCTGTAATTTCGTTCCAGGTATCCGGAATGTTTCATAGGCCGCCCGCGGTATGCATAGCCCCATTCATTCTCGATCGCATCTGGCCGTGCGTGCATGATCGCACAGGCATTGTGCGGAGTCGCACAGGCGTAACGCCCTTTGGAAAAGCTGGCTCGCGCTCCGCAACCCGTAACTCGTTCTTATGTTTGGGGAGTGCCACTTCCGAAAATTCTGCCAGTTCTTGGCATGAGAGTTGCCTCAGGTTAGTGCGGTACCTTCACCCAGGCGCCGATTACGTTGCACCCGATTTTGGTAGTTGACGATAAGCCAATTCACTAATGGCCTTCCTCAGGGCACGGCTTTTCACCCCGAGCGGAGCGAAGGGCAGCCGTGCCGAATAGCTCCAAAACTTCAGGGGTTTTGAGCGTTGAGGTGGCGGGCGTCGAACGACAGCGAGGACAACCGTTTGCTCCAAACTGACAATCCTGTAAACCACAGCGAGGCCGCAGTTCCTGAATGCAGCACGACAGGAAGCGGATTGTATCTCTACGGGATCACGCCTAATAACCAGGCGCGCCGCTGGAAACTGCAGGGCATCAACGGCGCGCCACTTATCTACACCATCTCTCATGACGGCCTCAGCGCTATTGTCAGCAATGGGGCCGGTGAACTCCTGGAGGCCACTCAAGAGGATCTCCTCACTCACAACCGAGTTCTGGAACAGGTCATGCAATCCTGTTCGGTCCTCCCACTGCGCCTGGGAACCGTGGCCAGAGACGCTGCGGACGTGCACGCATTCCTCCATACGTCGCAGCGCCCGCTGCGCAACGCGCTGAAACAAATTGGACGTAAAGTCGAATTTGACGTGGAAGCCGCGTGGAATGGCGGCGAGATCTTCAAGCTGATCGAGGAACAGGACGAGGAGGTCCGCAAGTTCAAGGAAAACGCAATCGCCGCCGGCAAGCCCCTGAGGCCCGACGAACAAATGGCCGCCGGAATATTGGTAGCCAACGCCATCGCCCGGCAAAGGGCGCAGTTTGCCAAGGCAGTCGAAGAGGAGCTCAAACCTTGGTCCGAACGCGTAAGCTCGCTGAAAAGCAGCACCAACGAGATCGTCTTCAATGCAGCATTCTTGGTCCACGAGGAGCGCGCCAAAGCTTTTGAGGCGGCCATCTATCGGCTGGGAGACTTGCACGGGCGAATCCTGAAGTTCCGTTATGCGGGTCCATTGCCGTGCTACAGCTTCGTCAACCTCCACGTCATGAACGTGGAATTTCCGGCCGTCGATGAGGCTCGCCGGACACTTGGTCTTGGCGAGCAGACCACGCTTTCTCAGATTAAGCAGGCCTTCCGAAAACTTGCACCGCAAAGCCACCCGGACCGAAATTCCATCGACCCTGAGGCCAACGCCCGATTTGAGAAACTTGCGGCCAGCTACCGGCTCTTGCTGGGTCTCTGGGAGAACACTGGAGGCGATTCGTCTCAGCCAATTTCTCTCACCCAAGAGAACGTTGGCAAGACCATGCTGGTGATTTCCAAGGAGCCGCGCCTGCCCTCTCACATGGGCGGGCTCTCCAAATCAGATGCCCATCCTATAGAAGCATCGATGCGGCAGAGCTAACACGCGGACAGGAGAACAGGATGGCGCAAGGGTATTACCTCTACGGTGTGATTGAGGCCTCCAAAGAGAGAATCTGGGAAGCCCCAGGGGTCCAGCGGCAGGAAGTTCGTGCGCTTGTATCCAGGGACATCGCCGTGGTCGCCAGTCCCTGGACCTCGGACGTGGTCCGGGCCACTCCAGCGAATTGTCTGGCCCACGAACGCGTGCTCTGCGATGTGGTCAAGACGGAAACGGTACTCCCGTTCGAGTTCGGCACGATCGCTCCCGATCTCGAAGCCGTAAACAAACTTTTGCGGCGCAACTATGCGCAGATCCGGCGAGCCCTGGGCAAGCTGAGCGGAGCGGTCGAAGTGAACGTAACGGCCCTGTGGCACGACATGAAGGCGATTTTTGAAGAGGTTGTGAAAGCGCATCCGATGATCGCCACCTACAAGCGCGAAATCATGAGCAAGCCCTACGAGCAGACCTACCAGGATCGTTTGCGAATCGGCCAGGTTGTGGCCGAGGCGCTAGATTCCAAAAGACACATGGAAGGGGAAAAGCTCTTTAAGGTCCTGAAGAGCAACACAGGGAAAGCTTGCCAGGACTGCATGGGAAAACCAGTGGGCGATAACGTGATATTCATCGCAGCCTTCCTGGTGAAGCGCGACGCCTACTCCGGCTTTGAGCAGAGCCTCTTGGAACTCGGAAGCCGTCACGATGGCCGCGTCGATTTCAAGTACACCGACCCGTTACCCCCCTACCACTTCATAGATCTGAAGATCGCGGTGTAGCCATGGACGAGGGACGCTATCTCTATTGCATCATCGGGGAAAACGAGCCGAAGACCTTTGGCCCTTTGGGCATTGGCGGCCGCGGCGATGATTTGGTCACCGTGCTCTGCGATGGCCTGGCCTGCGTGGTGAGCAGTTCTCCCATCACCAAATATCGCATCATGCGCGAGTACACCATGGCCCACTACCGGGCGATCGAGCACGTGATGGAAAACTATGCCGTGCTGCCGATCCGCTTTTCGACGATCGCCGAAAGTGATCAGGAAATCATCGAGCAGGTTTTGAGGCCGCGCCGCGACGAATTCAAGCGCCTCCTGCATTGGATCTCCGGCAAGGAAAGCGTTGAAGTCCGGGCTTCCTTCACAAACATGGACGCTGTTTTTCAGGAATTGTTGCAAGCAAGTCAATCGCTTCAGGCGATCAAAGCCACTGCCGCAGCGAAGCCCGGAGCAGCCGCTTACTACGACCGCATCGAGATCGGCAGGACCGTCCAGGCGATGGTCAAAGAGAAGCGCAGGGCAACGGCCGCAACGATCCTCGACGCGCTGAAACCCTACGCTTGCGAGTTCCGCGATAACAGTCAAAAACTCTATGCCGACCAAAGCATCTGTTACCTAGCCTTCCTGCTCGAAAATGGGAAGACACCCGCATTTGATCAAGCCCTCTCCGAACTGCGCGCCGCGTTCGGTGCACAGCTCAAATGGACCGTCAAACGCCAGGTCGCCCCGTTTGATTTCGTGACCATCGTCATCAACCTGCGCGAGGTGAGCCATGTTTCTGCTGGATGATCTGCTTCTGGCGCCGGTGAAGGGCATCATGTGGCTGGCCGAACAGGTCCAGAAGGAAGCGAACGGCCAATTGTTTGATCCGGCGGCGATCAAAGCGCGACTCGCGGAAATACAGGAACTCTACGATTCGGGGATGATCAGCGAAACGGAATTCCTCAAAGCCGAGGAAACGCTTATGGCCAGGCTTAACGCAGCTCAGGAGCGCGAATGAGACTGCAAAACAGGGAAGGGCTGTGAACGATGGAGTCCTCGAATGCCCTCTATTTGCACGGCGTTGTGGATTACGCAGAAATTCCCGCTTTGTTCGCGGAACTCGAGGCGCCTCCTGGAGTTCGCTGCCTCCCGGTTGGAGAACTGGGAGCTTTGATCCGGGACGTCCCCCTGCAAGAGTTTGGGGAAGATGCGCTCCACGAACGCATGAAGGACCCCAAGTGGCTGGAAGAGCAAGTCTGGAATCACGCGCGCGTGCTCGAAGCGGCCATGAGGTTCGGCACCGTCATCCCCATGAAGTTCCTCACGATTTTTAGAACTGAGGAACGTCTGCTGGAAAGCCTCTTGGCCTTGGACGAGTCACTCCGTGCACTCGCTGCCAGGCTTCAGGGAAAGGAAGAATGGGGAGTTAAAAGTTTCTGCGATCTTCCTATCATCCAGGAGGCTATCGGGGCTCAGGATGATGGCGTCCGTCAGCTCAAAGCCCAACTCGCGGGGAAACCTTCCGGCACGGCCTATCTCCTGCAGAAGCATTACGAGGAATTGGTCCGGCGGGAGAGTACCGTGCGGCTGGCAATCCATCTGGAAGCGATCTCCTCCCGGCTCTCGTCGGTGGCCCAGGAAACAAAGTTCAACGCGCCGGCGCAAGAGTCGTCCACCCACCCAATGGTGCTCAACGTATCGCTCCTCATCAACAAATCGGCTTTCAGCAGCTTGGAAAATGAAGTCAACGCTCTGCGACAGGAATACCTGCCTCGCGGTTTTGCCTTTGAACTGGTGGGGCCATTTCCGCCTTATAGCTTCAGCGCATTGCCCGCATGGGCCGGCCAAGGCCAGGCGGGCAACCCTGAGGGTGTCGCTCATGCATGAAACGCTGCTCGCACGCGGGCACGCCACCTTGCTCGACTTGCTCGACCGCTTGCTCGAAACCGGCGTGGCCGTGGATGGGGAGATTGACTTGTCCGTAGCAGACATCAACCTGGTCCACCTCGGTCTGAAGCTGGTTCTCGCATCATCCGCGACCTTGGAGCAGCGCAACGCCGGCGGTCCGGCCCGCTTTGCAGATCCCGCCGATGATCCTCTCTGCAACTCATCGGGAGAATGTTCTATGGATTCCGCTCCCTGCGCGAATCTGCCCGTTCTTGCAGAACCCGAATCACAACCCGGTGCAGTTCTCCTTCCGCCATGCGCGTCGGAGACAAACTTTGATTCTCAGCCGGTCCCAGCGCGAGAACCGTCTGCCGAACAACTCCATCCACAGATGGACTCTCGGGGTGACACTCCCACGCTTCCTGTTCAAGCCGGCGAAGAAACATCCGCAAAGTTCGCGCTCGGCCGCGTGCCTCCTTTGCCGGGACGGAGGGAACGCCCCGACTTTGACCCGTCGAAGATCGAGCACGGCTTGGCGAAGCTGGCACTCACCCTGATCGAACTCATCCGCCGCCTGATGGAGCAGCAGGCCGTTCGAAAGATGGAGCGCGGAACACTCACCGACATCCAGGTGGAACGGCTCGGCGAGGCTTTCCGGCGGCTCGAAAACAAAATGGCGGAGTTGAAGATCGTTTTTGGGCTCGAAAACGAGGAACTCAATCTCGATCTGGGTCCGTTGGGCTCTCTCATGTAGTGGAGGTTCAGATGGCTGAGCAGATTGTGCAATCCGTCCAGGCCACCGGCCTGGCAGACATTCTCGAACGCATCCTCGACAAGGGGTTGGTCATTGTCGGCGATATCAAGGTCAACCTGACCGACATCGAGTTGTTGACCATCAAGATCCGCTTGTTGGTCGCTTCGGTGGAACGCGCCAAAGAGATCGGCATCGATTGGTGGGAGACCGACGCCAACCTTTCCTCGAAGGCGAACCAGGTGAAGGCCGAGAACCAGCTGCTCAAAGAGCGTCTGGATCGCTTGGAAGCCAAGGTCGAATCGCAGGCAGCAGTTCTCGCAGATAACTGAGAGGCAGCAATGGCGGAAGAAAGTCTGTCAACACTATTGGAACCGGATGTCGACGCCGGGTTTGTCGTCACCCCCTACGTCACGGATTTGGTGGACCACGCTTTAGCGTATCTCCACGCCGATCTCCCCGTGCACTTCTGCGGGCCCGCCGGCACGGGCAAGACCGCGTTGGCCTTGCATGTCGCTGGCAAACTCAAACGGCCCATCGTGCTGATCCACGGCGACGATGAATTCAAAACGCCCGATCTCGTCGGCGCCGAATATGGGTTTCGCCTCAAGCGTCTGCGGGATCAATACATCCACTCGGTCACGAAGCTCGAAGAGGATGTCGTCAAACGCTGGACGGACAACCGTCTGACCGTGGCCTGCAAACACGGCTTCACCCTGGTCTACGATGAATTTACCCGTTCCAAACCCGAGGCCAACAATACCCTGCTGTCCATCCTGGAAGAGAAGCTCCTCGACTTGCCCGCTGGCGGCACGGCAGACAACTACCTCGCCGTTCATCCAAAATTCCGCGCCATCTTTACGTCAAATCCTGAGGAATATGCCGGCATCCACAAGGCCCAGGACGCGCTCAAGGACCGGCTGGTCACCATCCATGTGGGCTACTTTGACGCGGACACAGAGACGGCCATCACCGCAAGCCGTTCCGGAATCCCTGAAAACGATGCCAAAAGGCTCGTCAATCTGGTGCGGGCGTTTCGCGTTGAGTGCCAGCGCCACCAACTGCCCTCCGTCCGCGAATCGATCAAAATTGCCAAGGTTTTAAAGGCCCGGGGCATCGCTCCATCCAAGAAGGATCCCTTCTTCAGGAAACTGTGCCTCCATGTCCTGACGGCTCAGCAACACGTCGCGGATGCCAACACCATTCAAGAAACGCAACCGGGTCAACTGCTGGAAGAGCTGATCGAAAGGTATTGTTGAAATTTTATGCGCTGGAGAAAGTGCACACTCGCTCGCTTCCTTCAAGAGGAAGACTTCTACAACACTTCTGTGCTCACCTCAGAATCCGGCTGGACGAGCTTGCGCTGTGCATTCTGCAAGGGCCAAGGCACGAATCTCAGGACTTATGGCCAGTGTCCCTACTGCGGCGGGCGCAAAGTCGTCACCCTTCCCGAACCCATTATCCGCTGCGCGTTTTGCGCCGGCACCGGCCGCATGCACTCGCAGCCGGCAATGGTCTGTGTAGTCTGTCGCGGCAAAGGCGCCGTCAGCGTCATTGAGCCTCTCGAGCGCTGTCCTGTTTGCCAAGGCACCGGAAAGTCGAAAGGCGTGTGGCAGCTCCCCTGCAATCGATGCTCCGGTAAAGGGGTCGTACAAGCGGCAACAGAGGGCCGGCCCGCAACTCAAAGAGAAACCAGGAGGGTGTTCCATGGAAGTGACACAGTTGGTGAATAAACTCGTGACGGATTTCCCCCCGCTGATCAATCTCAAACCGTCCAGCGTCGTGGCCATCTCCCGCAGTGAGGACGGCTGGGTCGTCTCCATCGAGATGATCGAGAAAAAGTCCATCCCCGACAGCATGGACGTCCTGGCCTGCTACGAAGTCAGCCTCGATGGCAGCGGGAATATCCGCGACTTCAGCCGTGTGCGGCTCCGCAGGCGGGGCGATACCGCAGGGGAATGATACGCGCGATGGGCCCACCGCACTTGTTCCGGCTAGTTCATCGCAGTTCGCGAGCTGGAGCGGTGTTCATCACAACCGGTCGCGTTCGGAAGGTACACGAGTTCACAGTCAAGGAGGTGAGGATTCATGGCTTCGTTCAAATGTCCCAAATGCCAGGCACCCGCGTCGGGAGAGTCGGACTTCTGTCCCCAATGCGGCGCCCGCTGGAACGTGGAGTGTTCCAAGTGTGGCAAGTCCTGGCGGTTTTTCTATCAGCACAAGTTCTGTCCAAAGTGTGGCGAACCGGTCGCGAAACAAGGAGCTAAAACTGAAAGTGCGCAAGTCAAACACGGAAAGGCCTAGCCGAATGTATGTTCGCATTGAAGCTTCATTCATCAAGGTTAAGTATGGAGTGGTCGGCACGAGGATGAGGGAAGTGGTTCGTGCAGCCAAGGATGTGGGCGGAGGCGGAATTCGATTTCCCGTGAACAAGCGCTTGCCCCATGGCGTGAAGCTCGATCTGGAGTTGACGCTCCCTCATGAAACCGTGCCCATTCAGGCGCAGGCCCAGGTCATCTGGAGCGCCCGCATTCATGGTCGCCGCACCTATGAGGCGGGTTGTCAGTTCACCAGGATTGACCCGCTGGACCGCGGCAAAATCATTCGTCGCGTCCATCAAGCGCTCAGAGACCGTAAGCCCGCCTAATGGCCATCGCGCTCAGTTTACAGACCGTGCAGTTATAACGAGGTGGATATGCACCAACAAATAGTATGTCCCCTGTGCCAAAAGGCGGAATTGGATTTTAGTCGAATCAATGAGGGCATCAACCGCGCCGCGACCCTTGCGGAGAAGGCTTCCCATGCCCGCGAGCTGATTCAGAAAGTCGAAAGCGTCCTGAAAGAACATGAGAACGTCGAGAGTAGTCTCGCCGAAGCATGCCGCGCCGTGTTGAATCTCAGGAAGAAAGCCGCAGAGATAGTTCTGAAGCTAGAGAAAGTGAAAAGATAATCCCAGGAACGAGCCCCGGCCGGCCAGGCTTCTTGGATTTCTCCGCCCACCGGCATCCATCGCTATGTCGGCGTCGCGCCCTTGTGATGCACCGTCTCCGCCACCCCCTGCGTGGCTTTGCCAAGCGCCTCCGAGGCGGACCGAATGCGCTCGGCGTCGCCATCAACCAGCGCGCGTTTGCATTGCTCCAGCGCTCCCTCAACCTTCGCGATGTCGCTGCCGCAGAGTTTCTCGCGGCTTTCCCCGAGCAGTTTCTCGACTTGATACACACGGGCGTCGCACTGGATCCGCGCTTCGACTTCCGCCAGGCGCATGCGGTCTTCCTCCGCATGAGATTCCGCGTCGGCGCGCATGCGCTCCGCCTCCTCTTCGCTCAGGCCGGTCGAAGCCGAGATCGTGATCTTCTGCTCCTGCTCGGTCTCCAGGTCCACGGCCGCCACGTTCAGGATGCCGTTGGCGTCGATGTCAAACGTCACTTCGATCCTTGGAATTCCCCGTGGCGCGGGCGCAATGCTTTCCAAATGGAACTTGCCAAGCGTGCGATTGTCCGCGGCCATCTTGCGCTCGCCCTGCAGCACGTGAATCTCGACCAAGGTCTGATCGTCTGCGGTGGTCGAATAGATTTCCGCCCAGTGCGTGGGGATCGTGGTGTTGCGCGGGATCAGCACCGTCATCACTCCGCCTTGCGTCGCGATGCCCAGCGATAGCGGAATCACATCGAGCAGCAGGATGTCCTTCATCTCCCCGCCCAGCACGCCGCCCTGAATTGCCGCGCCCACCGCCACCACCTCGTCGGGGTTGACTCCCGTGTGCGGTTCTTTCCCGCCAAACAACTCTTTGACGATCTGCACCACGCGCGGAATGCGCGTCGAACCACCCACGAGCACCACCTCATTAATCCTGTCCGCAGTGAGACCCGCGTCGGCCAGCGCCTGTTTCACCGGCCCCGCCGAACGCTGCAGGATGTCCTCCATCAATTGTTCGAGCTTCGAGCGCGTCAGTTTCAATTGCAGGTGTTTCGGCCCAGAATTGCCCTCCGCAATGAAAGGAAGACTGATTTGCGTCTCATTCGCCTGCGAAAGCTCGATCTTGGCCTCTTCGGCGGCTTCCTTCAGGCGCTGCAGAGCTATCTTGTCCTTGCTCAGGTCGATGCCCTGATCTTTCTCGAACTCGCCGAGGACCCACTCGATCACGCGCTGGTCAATGTCGTCGCCTCCCAGGTGCGTGTCCCCGTTGGTTGCTTTGACCTCGACGACGCCCTCGCCGATTTCCAGGATGGAGATGTCAAACGTGCCGCCGCCCAGGTCGTACACCGCGATTGTCTCGTCCTTCTTCTTGTCCAGCCCGTAGGCCAGCGCCGCCGCGGTGGGCTCATTGATAATTCTTACCACCTCCAGCCCGGCGATCTCGCCCGCTTGCTTGGTAGCTTGGCGCTGGCTGTCGTTGAAATAGGCCGGCACCGTGATGACGGCCTTGGCCACCTTTTCGCCCAGGAAATCTTCCGCCGAGCTCTTGAGTTTTTGCAGGATCATCGCGGAAATTTCCGGCGCGCTGTAGGCCCTGCCGAAAATTTCCACCCGTGCATCGTCGTGTGAGCCTGGAGTGACTTTATACAAGACGCGGCGAATCTCGTCCCCGGCCTCATCCACGCGGCGGCCCATGAACCGCTTGATGGAATAGACGGTGTTTTCCGGATTGGCCACCGCCTGGCGCTTGGCCTCCTGGCCGACCAGACGCTTGCCGCCTCTCGTGATGCCCACAACGGAAGGGGTGGTGCGTGCACCTTCCTGGTCGGGGATGACCACGGGCTCCCCACCCTGCACCACCGCAACGACGGAGTTGGTAGTGCCCAAGTCGATGCCAATAATCTTGGTCATTGCAGCGCTTCGGCCTCCGACTAGTTCCGTGGCCACACCATTCTGGACTCCGGATTTCAGCGCGAACCTATTATAGTGGCTGGGTCGCATGGCCACGGGCTTTTTGTGATTCTTCAAACACTTTCTGCGCAAGTCGGCCAAACCCGGTACCAAGTTTCGCGGCCCGAACCTCCTTTTGGGGCTCGCAAGATGGAACGCGAGCAATGGCTGCACCGCAGACCATCTTAGGTCAGCGGGAATGACCAAAACACTGCGTCTGGCGTCTAAATAATGCGAAGTTTCCGGGCGCTTGGACAGCCCTTTCCAACCGCCCCAAATCTTTTCTTTCCTGTGATTTGGACCTACAATAAGGAGGATTCGGGCAGCAACTGATCCGATTGGAACCTGCACTGAGTCCGTTGGCCTACGGCAACATCGCCGGTGTGGGACAGTTTCGACCCTCCGGCGAAACATTTGCCCCCGTTACGCCGTATTCAATGTAGGCGCAAACCCAAAACTGATTGTTAGGAGTGTTTCCCCGCCCGGGTGGACCGTGGGGGATCAGCGAAAGGAATGGCATGAAGACGTGGCATAAGGTCGGCATAGGTCTCGCAACAGCAGCAGCCTTAGGCGGGATCGTGTGGTTCAGCATCAACCAGGCCAACAAAGGTGTGGTGACCGTACAGACCTCCAAGGTGGCCAAGCAGGAGGCGCTCGTGTCTGTCGTGACGGCTTCGGGGGAAATCAAGCCGACAACCTACACGAACATCACTGCACAGGGATTCGGCCGCATCACCGATATCGTCGTTAAGGAAGGCGATCACGTCAAAAAAGGCGACCGCTTGCTGATGCAGGAAAAGGTGCAGGCGAATGCCGACGTGCAAGCCCAGGCCGCCGCAATCAATTCCACCGAGTCCGGTGTGCAGGCCGCAGAGGCGAGCTACAGGGCCGCGCAAGCGGATCTGATTCAGCAGCAAGCCAACCTGGAAAAGGCCAATCTGGACTTCGAGCGCGGACAGGGACTTTTCAAAGACGGCTTGATCGCCAAGCAGGATTTCGACCAGCGAAAGACCTCTTACGACGCGGCAGTGGCCGCCGTCGATTCTTCCAAGGCTCGCGTGCAGGCCCAGAAGGCACAACTGGATCAGGTACGCGCGCAGCTCGATCAGAGCAGGGCCGTGTTGGTCCATACCGAGGACGTCTTGCAGAAAACTACTTACTTTTCGCCGATCAATGGAATCGTGAGCTATCTGCCGGTGCGCGTCGGCGAATACGTAGTGCTTGGCATGCAGAACGCGACCGGAAGCTTCTTGATGACTCTCTCGGACATGTCCGTGGTGACGTCCGAAGTGAAAGTCGACGAAACGGATATCGTGAACGTCAAGATCGGGCAGGACGCCGACGTAACCATTGACGCTGTCCCGGGGAAAATTTTCAAGGGTAAGGTCACCGAAATCGGTTCGCAGGCGGTTCTGCGGAGCTCCGGCCTGGCCACGACGCAAACAACGACGAGCAACCAAGAAGCCAAGGATTTTAAGGTAGTCGTCACGCTGGACAGCCCGCCGGAGAACTTGCGGCCAGGGCTTTCCACTACAGCGAAAATCAAGACTGCCGAACGAAAGAATGTGGTTGCCATTCCGATTCAGGCGCTGGCCGTGAGGTCGCGCAAGGACCTGGATGAGGCCGCGAAGAATGGCAAGAAGTCCGGCAACGTCACGTTGGCCGCGCCTCCCGCTTCTGCTCCGGGTGACCCGAAGAAGGATGAAGTTCAGGGCGTGTTTGTGGTGAGCGGGAAGAAAGCGGTTTTCCGCCCTGTCGAGACGGGCATTTCGGGAGTGACCGATATCGAAATCACCAAAGGATTGCAGGAAGGCGAAGAGATCGTGGTGGGGAGCTACAAGGCTCTGCGCACTTTGAAGCCGGAAGCCAGCGTCAAAGTGGATAATTCCGCCCCCAAGAAAGCGGAAGAGCAGCAATAACCAGCGTCAACAGGGAGAATAAAATGCCCGCAGAGACATCAGTTTCGGATTCCTTCCGCCAGGACCTGGTGGATAGCGGCATTGTGATCCGGACGGAGGGATTGACGAAGGTCTATGAAATGGGCGCGGAGCAGGTGCACGCGTTGAGCGGCGTGGACGTCGATATCCGCAAGGGTGAGTACGTGGCCATCATGGGGCCGTCCGGGTCTGGAAAATCCACGCTGATGAACTTAATCGGCTGCCTAGACTCGCCGAGTGCCGGACGCTATTGGCTGGCTGGGCGTCTGGTCAGCGATCTTGACGATGATGAGCTTGCCTCCATCCGGAATAAGGAAATAGGTTTCGTCTTCCAGACTTTCAATTTGCTCCCCCGTGCGACGGCTTTGCACAATGTCGAATTGCCTCTCATCTATAACGGCACTCCCGCCGAAGAGCGGGTGGAGCGCGCCAAGCAGGCGCTGGAACGCGTTGATCTGATCCCGCGCATGCATCACAAACCCAACGAGCTTTCCGGAGGACAGCGCCAGCGCGTGGCTATTGCGCGAGCCCTCGTCAACAATCCCTCCATCGTGCTCGCCGACGAGCCCACGGGCAATCTCGACTCCAAGACGGGCGAAGAGATCATGGCCTTGTTTGAGAATCTGCACCGTCAGGGCAATACCATCATATTGGTTACGCACGAAATGGATATCGCGCAGCACGCCCACCGCGTCATTTTCATTCGCGACGGCAAGATCTTCTCCGACGAAAAAGTCGCCAAGAAAAAGGCCGGGACCGACTGAGTTGCATTGTGCGGTCGAAGCCGCTGGCCTACCTTGCGATTGCCACCACTCGCGTGGGCATGGACCTATCGAGCGGCGGCGGTTGTGGCATCCGACTCAGCAAGAATTTCGGGCGAGGTAAGGTAGGTCCGTGAGAGCCGGTCATGCCAGGTGAGAGCGTCTTCGTCCCAGATCGCCCAAAGAAACCCAAGAAACAGCGTACCAGCCGAAAGCATGTAGCCCAGCGCGCGCAGGAAGTATTGCCTCGGCGTCGGGCTCTCTCCGGAAAAGCTGGCCACCTGCAGGCCACGCACCATCATCCCCGGCGTGGTTCCCCCGAAAATAGTGAACAGCCCGAAATACTGGACATATACAAACGCGAACGTGAAGAAGCACACTGCGGCGCTTAACTTACTCAACGTGAAGTGGCCTCCCAGCGAGCCGAACAACGCGAGAAATCCCCCGTACGCGAACGCCAGACATGCCGCGTCCACAAGCGCTGCCCCTCTTCGCTCCTCGATCGAGGCCACGGGAAACAGCCCGGAGCAGACCCGCGTCTCGCTCTCGACCGGCAGTTCTGGGAGTGATTCCTCTCGTTTCGGCGGCAGGCTCACGTCAATCAGGAGTCGCGTCTCCACAACTTCCTGCTTCCGAGCAGGTCTTCCGATCGCTATGGCGAACGCAAAGTCGTCGCTTCCCGTGACCGTTTCATCGGACTGAGGGAACACCTCGACCGCGACGTTTTCAGGCCCGGCTGACGCATGACTCTCGAAGGGCAATTCAGTTTGCCCCTCTCCGGCACCTGCTTTTCGCCGCCGCGCGCGATAGGCCTGGAGGCGCTGGTTCAGTTCACCGCGCCATTCCTTATCGGCCTTCGCGTTGAGCGCCAGATTTCCTTGCGTGGAATGGGAGCCCTCCCCTTCGGGATAGGACTCCGGAGAATCACAAAAAATACACGTGCGCACGCCCTTGGAGAGCACTGCGCCACATTGCGAGCAGATTTTATTCACCGGTGCGTTTTGCGCTGCGGACGCTCTCACTCCGGT
>JBEKAK010000067.1:0-30120 GCA_050018275.1 Terriglobia bacterium
CGGTGCAGCGGTTAAGAGCAATGACAAGTGCCGAGTGACGAGTAACGAGGAAGGCGCCGCCGACGCAAGTCTGTGGAAACTTGCAGGATTTGCCTCAGATTTGGCAGATCGGTCCCGCCTCGTCGCCTTGTTTTTAGCAACGATTCCGGAGGGTCAGTGGGGATTCCGGTTGGGTCACGGCGCCCTCGGAAACCATCCACAGTGTCGTAAGAACGCCTATCCCGGAAACTGGCCCGCTACTCCCGTCCGGCTTGAATCCCCAATTCGCGCAGCTACAATGGATTACGCTTGGCCATCATTGCAGACCGGGTCCAGGAGGTGCGACCGTGATGAAAGATCTACCTCTGTCGAAAGTCTACCAGTTGCTCGAACCGGGTCCGGTGGTCCTGCTGACGACCGCCCGCACGGGCCGCGCCAACGTCATGACGCTGTCCTGGCATATGATGGTCGAGTTCGAACCGCCGCTGGTTGCCTGTGTCGTCAGCAGCGCCAATCACAGCTTTGCCGCATTGCGGGCGACGAAAGAGTGCGTGATCGCCGTTCCGGCGCTGGAACTGGCGCCCAAAGTCGTGGAAGTCGGCAACTGCTCGGGCCGGGACGTGGAGAAGTTCGAGAGATTCGGTCTGACGCCCGCGCCAGCCGAGCGTGTGGCGCCGCCTCTAGTGGCCGAGTGTTTCGCCAATCTCGAATGCAAGGTGGCCGATACCCGTTTCGTCAACAAGTACAATCTCTTCGTCCTTGAAGTGCTCAAGGCCTGGACCGATCCGGCGCAAAGGGATCCGAAGACCATCCACCATCACGGATACGGCAGGTTCGCTGTGGATGGCGAGATCATCAAGCTGAAGTCGAGAATGCGATAATCGGCACACGTCAAGAACGCGGAGCTTCGCATCCTCCTGAGCGTGAGCGCCGCCGGCCACTTCATCCACGTTCACGACTTCCGTATCGCTTGCACGGAACTTGGGAAGGCGTCGGCCCGTTCTAGTTTCCGTGTAGGCGACAAACCAGGAACTGCCGGTCTTCAATCAACACTACGGCGTTACAAGGGATTTGAGTTAAGGCCGTTTCGGTTGTTCCATGTGCCGGTGCGCATGCAGTCCCGTGTGTGCGCGGAAACTCCCGTGCTAAACTGTAGCGACTCTTCCGCACCACGGCGGAAAGCAAACCCATGCGGCCATCGTGCATCCTGCAGAAAATCGCGTCAAGCGATTCTGGCATTCTGGTCTTGCTAGCGCTCTTCAGTATCCTTCTGCACACGCTGACCAACGGCCAGTATGGGTTTCACCGCGACGAACTGGCCACGCTCGACGATGCACGCTACTTGGCCTGGGGCTACGTCGCTTACCCGCCAGTGACGGCGTTTATCGGTCGTCTGGCCTTGGCCCTCTTCGGGCCGTCGTTGATGGCGCTGCGTTTCTTCGCTGCCCTGGCGCAGGGGATCGCAATGGTGTTGACCGGCTTGATGGCCCGCGAGCTGGGAGGCAAACGGCTGGCACAACTCGTTGCCGCAATAGCCGCAGCCATCGCGCCGGTCGCTTTTGCCTCAGGAGCGCTCTTCCAGTATGTCTCGTTCGACTATCTCTGGTGGGTCTTGACCGCCCACCTGATGATTCGCCTGCTCAAATCCGAAGACCCGCGCTGGTGGCTGGGCATCGGAGCGGCCATCGGGGCCGGGATGATGACCAAGTACACGATGGCCTTCCTGGTCGGAGGAATTGTCTGCGGCGTCCTCCTCACCGGAGCGCGTCGCTACCTCCGGAGTCCCTGGCTCTGGTGCGGCGTGGCCCTCTCCATTCTAAACTTCCTTCCCAACCTCATCTGGCAGATCCACCACAATTTCGTCTCGCTGGAGTTCTTGAAGAGCATTCACGCGCGCGATGTTCGCGTCGGGCACACGAATGGTTTCTTGCTTGGCCAGCTCTGGAAGAGCAGCAACGTCGTCACCGTGCCTTTGTGGCTGGCAGGTCTGTATTACTGCTTCGCCGTGCCGGCTGGAAAGCGGTACCGCCTCATTGGCTGGATGTTTGTCATTCCCCTCGCGGCGTTTTTCTTTGCGAAGGGGCGTGATTACTACCTCGCGCCGGCCTATCCGATGCTCCTCGCGGCGGGAGCGGTTTGGGGCGAGCAGTGGGCGGGGACGCTATCTCCTGCGCGCGCCCGTCGCGCGCGCGGGACAACCTGGAGGGCGCTTGCGATCAGCGGCGCTTTGGTCGCTCTGGTAGTCTTGCCCATTGCTCCGTTGGGTTCCCGCTGGTGGATGGTCGCCAACAAGCTAAACGACAATTTCAATGAGGAAATCGGCTGGCCGGAGATGGCCGAGACGGTCGCCCACATCCGCGATTCCTTGCCTCGCGAGGATCGAGCGCGGTTGGGCATTCTTGCCGGTGACGCTGGCGAGGCCGGCGCAATCAACCTCTACGGCTCAGCCTACGGTTTGCCGAGGGCCATTAGCGGCTCGAACTCCCATTGGTTGCGAGGCTACGGCGATCCTCCCCCGCAGACGGTGATTGCGGTCGGCTTCTCACGCGGCGTCCTGGACTGGGCTTTCGAATCTTGTGAATCGACCGGTCACCTGACAAATCGCTACGGGATCAAGAACAGCGCGATTGGAGACAATACAGACGTCTTCGTTTGCCGGCGTCTCCGGCGGCCCTGGCCTGAATTCTGGAAACAATTCAGATGGTTTGGATAGCAGTCTGCTGCATGCCTCCGTGGTGCTGAGCGAAAGGCCTCGCGCCATGCGCGTGTGAACATCCGGCTGCTGCGATTCGGCCTCGTACTCAGTGCCCTCCATGAACCCCAGCGCGGACCCCTGCGCCCACCCTGCCCTCTCCGCTCCCACCACCCCCTAAAAGCTGAATGCCACCTGGAAGTCGATATGACGGTTCCCGCCGCCAGGGCCGAAGCCTCCGGCGAGCGAATTGGAGTTGCCGAACAGGGGCGAACTGAGTTGGCCGATAGGCGTCCCAAGATTCACCACGTTGAAGACGTTGCGTGCCCCCACGCTGAACGTCAGGCTGTAGCGAGTATTCGCCGACGACGACCCGAAAGGCCCGCCCGGGCCGCCCGGCCCGCCCCCGCCACCACTCAGCCCCCCCGGGCCAAGCCCGCCGCCCCCCGGCGGAGGTCCACCACGCCCTCCGCCCGGAGGAGGAGGTCCTTGCATAGCGCTTGCGGAGCTCGTGCTCTCCCTTTTTTTCCCGAAGGTGAAGGTCTTGCTCAGGCGCAGGTTCATTTCGAACTGGCCGGGACCCGTCCCGTAGTTGATGGGAATGATGGTCGCGCCCGTCGTCGGACTGGTATCGAGGGTGCCCCACTTCGTCACGACGATGTTCGCTCCCGTTGCACCGGCAGCAGCGAAGGCGGGGCGATCGTTGAAGATGGAATCGCCGTTCAGGTCTTGGCCGACGGTGATGTTGAACGGAGCCCCGGAACTCGTCATCATAAACGGGCTCAAGCGGAATCCCTTGGGCAGCGAAAAGGAACCCCCTAGGAACAGGCGATGCCGCACGTCGAATGCGGCGCGGCCGTAATCCAATGCGATGTCATAGGGGTCGGAAGGGAACGTGCCAACCCCCGCGGTGTTGCTATCGGCAAAGCTGAGGGAATAGAACCCGAAGAGGGAGAGTTTGGTGCCCTTGCGGAGACTGAAATTAGTAATGACCTGGTTTTGATTAAAGAGGCCGTCGGACTCGTACTGATAGATATTGCCGACGTCCCCGTAGGGCCGCACGCCAGCCGACGGCGTACAGGAGGAATCTCCGGGGGAGCAGGCACCGTAAGTGCCCGGAAGCGGCGCGTTGATGTTCCTCGTCATGAGCTGATGTACGCCATGCGAATTGAGATAGGTGACCGAGACCGTAGCGTTCTTGGAGAGTTGGCGCTCCACGCCCGCCGCGGATTGGATCGTGTAAGGGGCTCGCAAGTTCCGATCGATCTGGTAGGCGGTCTTCGCCGACTGATTAAATGCCATCTGCTGTAACACACTGAGAGACGGATTGATTGGAAAGAAGTCAGGGTTCGTGACGACATATTCCGTCTGGTTGACGTCGTTCAACCGCTCTGCTTGCAGCACCGGATTCACGTCGAACCGGTCGTAGAAAACACCAAAACCGGCGCGCAGCACGGTCTTGGTCCTGCCGCCATGTCCCAGCCCCCAAGCGAATCCCAGGCGGGGAGCAAAATCCGCGTGATCGTGAATGGAGTTTTGCGTCTCGTAGCGGAGTCCCAGGTTGAGCGACATATTGGGACGAAGGCGCCACTGATCCTCGGCGTACAGCCCCAAGTCTATCCAATTGACGCTGGCAGCGGGATTTCCAGCCGTGATGGTGAACTGGCTCGCGCCACTCACGTGGCAGTTGGTACCGCCTGCCGTCTGACAGGCCAGGAGCTGCACCTCCGCGGCTTGAAAGATGTCCAGTGAAGGAAAGGTGAAAGATCCGCTGAAATTCCCGCTGGAGCTGTCCCACACTCTCACCTCTCGCAACCTCCCGCCGAAGGTCAGATAGTGCTTCCCTAACGACATGGACGCAAGGTCATGCACTTCGTAGTGGTCCTGGTCGTCCAAAACTCTGCCTTGGGAATTACCCCCTCCTGTGAACGCCCCCAGAACCTGCAGAGTGGGGTCCGAGCTCACGGGAGTCTGGCTGTTACTCCGCTGCGCAAATTCCAGTCGCAAATCGTTGACGACCCGCGCGCTGAAAACTTGCGAGTCGCTGATTTGCAGAGTGTGCTCGGTTTGGTGGGTATCATAACCCTGCGAGGCCAGCGAGAACTGGCCGATTCCACTGTTCCGGGCCTTGTCCCGCCAGAACTGATAGCGGGCGGTCAGGGTGTTATTCGAGGATAACTGGTAGTCCATGCGAGAAGTAAGGTTCGTGTTCGTGCGGGGGCTGGGCACGGCCTGGCTGAACGCCGCCTGCTGAAGATCCGAATTGAGGACCAAGGCGCTGACAATCGAATTAGTTTCCATGTTCCGGCGCCCGCCATCAAAAAAGAAGGAGGCCTTGCGGCTGAGCGGCCCGCCGATGCTTCCGTCAAAGAGCTCGTGATGGTAGCTCGGCTCCTGGCTCACAAAGGGGTTTCGCGAGTTGAGCGCGGAGGAGTTGAAGATGCCGAATCCCTGCCCATGCCACTGGCCCTGACCCGGCCGGGTAAGAATCTCAATGCGCCCATATCCGAGCTTGTCGTACTGAGCCGAGAAGGGATTCTGGTTCACGCGAATCTCGCGGATGGCGGATTTCGGCGGAAGCTGACCGCCGGTAAACCCGTCAACGTAAATCTCGCCGCCGTTCGGCCCCGCCGCCGGACCTGCCAGGGCCTGGAGTTGGGACTGCAGATCGTCCGGATCATCCGACAGCGCCTCCAGGTCTTTTCCCTTCAAAACGAGGGCGCTCGCGTTGTTCTCAGAACTGAGGCTAAGACGCGTGGTACTGTCCGCAACTGTGACTTGCTGCTTTTCCAGCGCTACGACGAGTTGCGCATCGACCACCTGAACCTGACCGGCCGCGACGATAACGTCCGGCCTCTCAAAATCCCCAAAGCCTTTCAATTGGATCCGGAGGCTGTAAGTCCCGGGAGCCAGCTTCTGGAAATCGTAGCGGCCCTCTTCGTCGGTCTGAGCCTGCTGCGCGGCGCCATTCGCATCGACCACCGTCACCGTGATTCCCGGGACAACCGCTCCCGACGGGTCGGTCACTTGACCTCGCACGCTTCCCGTACCCGACTGTCCAAAGCCCGACGTGTATCCCACTAATAGTGCGAATATCCCCAATATCGCAGTTCGAGAGTACTTGCGAAATTCAAACATTTTCAAGTCCTCCGGGTTGTTGAGAACCAGTTGCCTACATCTAGAGGCAGGCGATTTAACCTCCTCGCTCCATCCCGACCTCGGAACCGAGGTTTGCAGGCATTAGTTGCCAGACGGTGGCCCAACCGGGGGCGCAAACCCCGGCCCGGCGAGGAATGGAGTAATGCCCGGCAGGTTCCGAAGCTTTTTCCACTGTTCGCCGCTAAGAACACGGCGGATCGCGAGCAGCGTCCTTGCATTCGACTTTTCCAGGTTGGCTCGCGCCTGAGCGACTTTATCGATCTGGGCCATTACCTGGGATTCCTCCGCCTGATCTTCTTCAAGCAATGACGGGAGGATCGCTTCTTGTTTCTCTAAGGCAGCGTGCAGATCGATGGTTTGGATTTGGTGATCCTGGAAGATCTCCTCGATCTTCTGAACTTGGTCATCGCTGACCCCGGTGTTGTGCATCAGCTCTGAGTCTTTCCACCACTTCCTGGGGCCACGGAGACCCATGCTCGACGGGTCACCATCGGGTCGCGGAACCGCCCGAGCGGGCGGATGTCCAGCGGCTTCCTCGTTCGGAGCAGGGACCTCCTGGCCCATGGCCGGCCCGTAGCACATGAACGCAAGGCGGATGTGATCAGCCACCCTCCCCATCAGTAGGCGCGCCGGGCCGGTACTCTGCCCGCAGAAAAGGATTGCAAGCGCTAGACTGGCAATGGTTGTTTTCATTCTATTCATCTCCTTTGCTCTGAAACGCTCTCAGCTCGTTGAATGTCTTTCCCCGTTCGGATCTCATGGCGCTTCTCGGCGAATGAGACGAAGGGAGCCAGAGCTTTGAGTGTCTCGCGACAGTAGTCCCCTTGAACGGTGCGAGGCGAAGCCTTGGCCAAGTCTTCACTCGCGCTTCGAGACGGTTCGTAAAACCCCGTTCGAACTCTGGCTGTGACCCGCACGACTTCTGGCCGAGTGACCCAAATCCCACGCGACGACATACGCCGACGCCTCAGGGAGAGGCGCTCGCCAGCCACGGCCGGGAGTTCAGTGGGTGCGCCTGCTTTGCAGCTCGCAACTACATGCCTTCTCCCTTGATCGGTTTCCACCTGTCGGGACATCTCAATTCGCTCCGCGGCTCGCCAGTGTGCACCTTTCGTCGCGAATCCATTTCAACGCTGACCTGTAAAGGGCTTATGAGGCAGAGACGGGAGAATTGTTAAGCTTTGGTAAAAGTCCGCTGGGGGGAGCGCGTCCCGAGGTTAGAACACACAAAGGATTACCCGGCCCGTTCAGGTGACTAATCAGGAAGAACAGCAGCACTTCCTGCAACGTAAACGCATGGCCGCCACGGAGAGCCAATCCGCTTGCCGGTCTGAGGCGGGCCTGGTTAGAATTCAAGGCGCAGCGTGAAGCGAAATGTTCGCCCCTCGTTCAGGGTGTTGTTGATTTGTCCAAAGCTCGGGGAGCTCAACGACTTTGTAGGCGCGTCAAACTGGGGAATATTAAGGAGATTAGTGGACTCGGTGTGAAAGGTGATCCGCATCTCCCGGCGAATCGTCCAGGATTTCCACAGGGCTGCATTGAGGTTCGCGATAGGCCCCTTTCGGAAGGTGTTGTGGCCCAGCGTGCCGGCTATTTGCGTTGGCGCATTGATGAAGGCAAAGGCAGACCGGGCCAAAAGCTGCTGGGACGTGTCAGGGTCACCAATCGTCCGACCAAGGATGGACGGGTCTAAGGTATTCGGCCGATCGCCGCCCTCGCCGTCCACGTTTCCAAAGCCAGGCGCGTCAGAACCCGAATCGACCGTGAAGGGGGTACCCTGTTTGGCCAGCCACACAGTTGAAATGTTCCACGATCCCAAGACCCGTTGCTCCCAGCTCCGCCCAACGCTCAGGCGGGGCGTCTGGTAAGAACCCCGGAGCAGGAACGCGTGGCGCTGGTCGAAGTTGCTCAGCCCCTTAAGTTCGCCGTGCGAGTTGAATTCCGTCTGGGCAATGGCCACCCGCGCGTCTGTCCCCGAGGCGGTATTGGTATAGTCGCTGCCCAGGTCGATCGCCTTGCTGAATGTGTAGGAGGCATTGAGCGTCAGGCCCCGCCACTGAGGCAAGACGAATCCAACGCGGCCTGCATCGTAGTACGCTCTGGATGCGTTCTGAATCAGCAAATGTTCGAAAATAGTCTGGTCAGGGCGCCGCTCGCTGATGGTTGCGGTGGTCAGCGGGACGCCTTCGATCGGCTGTGCCCGGTTGAGGAACCAAGTCTGGATCAATTTGGGGGAGCGGCTGCCGACGTAACCCAGTTGCACCCTCCATCGCGAGACTGGCTCAGACTCCCAGCTAAAGTTGTACTGATGAGAGTATGGCGTCCGCAATCGCGGGGAAACCTCGATAAAGGTCATGCGCCCGTGGGGGTCCAAGTCTTCGAAACGAAGCCCGTGCAGGGGATCGGCGAGGTCGGGTGCGGGTATGTCGATCCTCAGGCTGTAGGGGGCAATCAAACGGTCTTGGCCGTAAGTAACGGGAAAGATCTGCCCATACTGCAAGCCATAGGCGCCCCGAAGGGTTCCCCACCGTGCCGGCAGCCGGTGTGCGAAACCGAAGCTGGGAGCCCAGTTATTCAAGTCTGAGCCGAACCGCAGGTCACTGCGACCGCTGACGTCAATCGGGCGAGTCACCGGTTGATAGCGAAGTCCCCAGTTCAAGGTAAGATTCGGCCTGACCTGCCACCGGTCGCCGACATAGAACTGCATGTCCCAGTTCCGGAAGGCGCGGTAGGTGGTGCCCAGCGCCTGGGTCAAGACACTGGGAGTTCCCATCCGCAAGTTGGTAATCGCGTCCCGTCCGAAGTCATCCGCGAACACAGGAATGCCGCGATATCCGTCGGTCTCTTGCCCCTTGTATTGGAGGCGGTTCAGCGCGAAGCCGGCGGTCACCAAATGGCCCCCCCGAGTACGTCTCACCCCGACCGCGTAGCGAAACCAGTTTTCGACGCGATCAATTGGGATATTGGGGCTTGGACCCAGGTCAGTGAGTGCGAAGCTCATTATTACGGGGCCGACAGCACCCTGCGCCGGCGCCACGAGTGCCCCGAGCCGATCAAAACCCAGCGACAAGTCCGCAACCGTCGCGGACGACCACACGCGGCTCCAGGTGATGCGCGCGCTGTGCGACCGGATGACGGTATCGGGATTCTGGCCGACCACGAACTGGAAGGCGTGAACACTCTGCAAGGTCAGGCCGTATCGCAGCGTCAGGCGATCGTGATCGCCGAAGCTCTGGTCGAGCTGACCGTTCGCCACATTGGTATCGATACGTTGAGGGGAATTCGTGTTTAACGCACGGGCAGATATATCGGTCCGGTTCGGGAGCTCCTCAGGATAAGCACGCAGGAATCGGTCGACAATGGCGCGGAGTTTTGGATCGTCGCTCAGGGGCGTTCTTTCCTCGGGTAAAGGGACCAGGACGTTGCCGTTAACGCTGCCGCGAATCTTGTCCTGCAAACCATCTAGCGACAGAAAGGCGCGTCTCCGCAGTGGCAGACCTAGGTTGACACCGTAGTTATTCTCGCGCGCTGGCTTGACGTCCCCGACTTGAAAGAAGGAGCGGGCGCTGAAGATGCTGTTCTGGTGTGTTTCGAAAACACCCCCGTGAATCGCGCTTCCGGCCCTCGCCTCGGCATGCGGCGGCGGCATCGCAGGGATTCCAAATTCGCTTCCGAAATATCCGCTATCCGCCCGAAACTCCTCGACGATCGTCGCCGTTGCCCCCAGCCGGATGTTCAAATCCTCGAGGGCATTGTTGTCAATCGGATTGAACTGGACGTTCTCGTTGCGGTGGCTTTCACCCTTTTCGGAGTCCGTTTGGCCGAGCAGGTTCAGGGAGGTGCGTTGTTGGATCGCCTGGCTGGCCGGAGGTTCGGTGGCCTTCTGACCCTTTTCACCCGCTGCAGGCTGATGAGTCTCGGCGGGGACGCGCTCTTGGGAAGAGGTGGTCGCAGTGCTCGGCGGTACACCCCGCGGTTCGGCCGCCGGCGAACTCTTTGCAACCCGAGTCCACATGGCCGGCAGCGAGCAGGCTACCGCCAAGCACGCACACAGCCTCGCCGCGCGACGGTCAGCATGGCATGCTAGGGCGTTAGGGTTCATTTCGGAAATGCTAACAGCAGGTGGCCTTCGCCGGATCTGCTGGCCACATTCTCGATGCTCGTGAAACCACAGACTAGGTGGCTTTCGGCGTCCCCGTCCGCGTACTCGCAAAGGCTGTCAGCGGTCGATTCCGGGCGCGAACCCGGCCATGGGCAAAGCCAAACTGGTCGATAAGAATCTGCGTCGCGACGAGCGTGACTGGGAATCCATGAGGGCAACTCCTCTACGTCGGAACGATGTGCCCCAATCTATCATAGAACGCCAAGTCCCATGCGTCACAATGTGGACCTCCTTGCTCAGTTGCAGTGCGGTTTCGTTCTACTGGATTGCTCCCTCTGCTGCGACGCCCGTGCTCACTAGGGGCGCGGCGCTACGAATTTTTCGTCGCAGTCCATTTGAACACCGCCCAGTAGAGAGTGTGTGTGCCGGAAGGTGGAGAATTGTAAAGCTTTGGTAAAAGTTGGCCGAGGCGTGCACGGCGCGATGTTAGAATGCCCAGAGAATGACCGTGCCGGCTCGTTCGGAAAACGCCACGGACTCCCGGCTTCGGGTCCTGGTCGTGGATGATGACAAAAAGCTGTGTCGCCTGATCCATGACTACTTGGAGCCGCTGGGGTATGAGGTGACGGTAGCGCACACGGGGCCTGAGGGCCTTGAGGTGGCGCTTCAGGAGTCCTTTGCAGCGGTCATTCTCGATGTCATGCTGCCCGGCATGAACGGCTTTGATGTTTTGCGCGAACTGCGCGCCAAGTCTGCCGTGCCGGTGTTGATGCTGACCGGGCGTGGTGAGGAGCCGGATCGAATTGTGGGGCTGGAACTGGGCGCTGACGATTACCTGCCGAAGACGTTCTCGACCCGCGAATTGCTGGCGCGACTTCGCGCCGTGATCCGCCGCTCCACCCTCGCACGCGTTCAAGAGGTGGAGACGCGCGCCGCGCAAGTGGTTGTAGGTGACCTCCATCTGGACCCGGAGGCGCACGTGGCGGCACTGAGTGATCAGCCGTTGCCTTTGACCGCGGTGGAGTTTGATCTGCTGCTTGCACTGGCCAAAGCGGCAGGGCGAGTGAGAACGCGCGAACAACTGTTGAACGAAGTGGCGGACCGGAATTTCGATGCCTTCGACCGATCCATTGACGTTCACATCTCATCCCTGCGCCGAAAGCTCAGCGATGACCCCAAATCGCCTCGTTTTATCGTTACCGTTCGCAGCGCCGGCTACATGATGCGGAAGCCAGGATCAGAGGAATTTCCATGAAGACGCACGTATCGATTTCCGTCAAGATATTGTTGCTGGCATTCCTAAATGTCCTGCTGCTCGGGCTGGTCTTTGCCCTGTTCGTCCGCACTCAGTACCGGTTTGATCTCGGCTCGCTGCTGCTTTCTCCGGGGCGGGACCGCATTCTTGCCCTGTCGCGGCTGATTGCGCTTCAGTTACCGGACACGGATCGTGCCCAATGGGACCAGTTGCTCGCGCAATATACGTCGTCAACTCACGCCTCGGCTTGCCTTTTCACGAACCAGGGAATCCAACTCGCGGGGCCCCTGGTGAATTTACCCACAGCCGTGCTGGAAATGATTCGCCGCGACCAGGAGCCGCCGTTTGAAGCGCGCGACTCACACGCCGCGAGATCCGGCCAGCCGCAGCGCCTTTCTCCCCCACCCCCGCCACCCCCTCCTCTGTTCCTGATCCGGACCAGTGTGCCGACGCGCTATTGGGTGGGCGTTCGCGTTCCGATTCGCAACGAGTCCGCCGCGAGGCCTGGTCACGGCACGCTGGTGTGGATGTCCTCGTCCTTATGGACGAACCCGTTCTTCTTCGAATACAAGCCCTGGTTGGCCGTGGCCATTGCGGTGATTCTCGTCTCCGCCATCTGCTGGCTGCCCCTCATCCGAGGCTTGACGCACTCGATCTCTCAGCTCACCGCCGCCACCGGAGCGATCGCCGAGGGGCGACTCGAAACTCGGCTCTCGCTCCACCGCCGGGACGAACTCGGCCGGTTGAGTGAAGCGATCAACCGCATGGCGGAGCGTCTGTCCGGTTTCGTGCGCGGCCAACGGCGCTTCTTGAGTGACGTTGCCCACGAACTCTGCTCCCCCATCGCCCGCATTCAAGTCTCACTCGGGATCCTGGACCAGCATGCCGGGGACAATCAGAAGAAGTATGTCGAGGGTGTGCAGGAAGAAGTGGAACACATGTCAGGCCTCGTGAACGAGTTGCTGCTCTTCTCCCGCGCGCAGATCAACGCCGCAGCCACCCCGCTCATCCGGGTGAGACTCGCTGATACGGTACGGCGCGTCCTCGAGAGGGAAGCCTCTGATAAGACCTCTATCGAGACCCACCTTGAGGAGCGGACCGAAGTCATGGCCCACCCGGAATATCTCTTCCGTTCGCTGGCCAATGTTGTGCGCAATGCCGTTCGTTATGCGGGAGAGTACGGCCCCATTGCGATCTCCGCGCACGAAAAGGATGGCATGGTTTCCATCACCGTCGCCGACACCGGACCCGGCATCCCGGAGGCGGAACTTGAGGGAGTTTTCAAGCCCTTTTATCGCCCCGAGTTGGCCCGCCAGCGAGAGACGGGCGGCGTGGGTCTCGGCTTGGCCATTGTGAGAACCTGCATTGAAGCCTGCGGCGGCACGGTCCAATGCCGCAATCGCTCGCCTAAAGGATTGGAAGTCGAAATTCGCCTGCCCGCCGCGCAAGCTTGAGGCGCTCGCGCGTCAAGCGGGCTTCTTTCTGGTGGACCCTCGCTACTCGCCCCTGCCCGGCAGCCCTCGCTGCGCTGGCATCTTGGCAAGACCGGCAACCGGCCAATTCCCGCGCAAAGCGTCGAGACAACTTGCGCCGGCCAAGCGAATTCGCCGGGGGGAATTAACCTCCGTGCTATAATCTTGCTGCTTGAGGGTTGCGGCTCGCGTCAAGCAGCGAGCCGCGCGGGATTTTAAGACTCCGGGGGCAAGCTGGAGAAGAACTCATGCCGATCGATAATTACGAAAAAGTCTGGCACAACGGGAAATTCATTCCCTGGTCGGAGGCCACGATTCACGTGGCAGCGCACGTGATCCATTACGCCTCCAGCCTGTTCGAGGGCATTCGCTGCTACGCGACACCACACGGACCCGCCATCTTTCGCCTGAAGGAGCACACCGACCGCTTGGTCAACTCCGCCAAGATTTATCGCATGGAACTGCCCTACACACGCGAGCAACTGGCGCAGGCGATGATCGAGCTGGTGCGCGTCAATAACGTCCAGCACTGCTACCTTCGCCCCGTGGTGTTTCGCGGCGTGGGCGAGCTCGGCGTCAACCCCATGAAGAACCCCATCGAGATTTACCTGCTGGCGTGGGCTTGGGGCAAATACCTGGGTGACGAGGCGCTGCGCCAGGGGGTGGACGTGTGCGTTTCCTCCTGGCAGCGGATCGCGCCCAACACCCTGCCCGCCATGGCCAAGGCCGCGGCGAACTACATGAACGCCCAGCTCATCAAGATGGAAGCGCTCACCAACGGCTACACCGAGGGAATTTCACTCGACACCCACGGCCAGGTAAGTGAAGGCAGCGGTGAGAATATTTTCGTCATCCGCGAAGGCAAGATCTTCACGCCGCCGCTTTCGGCTTCCGTGTTGCCGGGCATTACGCGCGATTCCGTCATGACGCTGGCGCTCGAAATGGGCTACGCGGTGAGCGAACAGAGCATTTCGCGCGAGATGCTGTACATCGCGGACGAGGTCTTCTTTACTGGGACGGCGGCGGAGATTACGCCCATCCGGTCCGTCGACCGCATCGTGGTCGGCAAGGGCCAGCCCGGCCCCGTCACGCGCGCCTTGCAGGAACGCTTCCTCTCGATTGTGCAAGGCCAGGCGGAGGACAAGTACGGCTGGCTGACCTTCTGCAACCTGCCGGTGGCGGCGAGCCGTTGAGGCACGCGGGGCTTGCGTGGATGCCGGCGGCCGTTCGTACGCAATCTAAGCCCCTCCGAGACGATTAGCGCGAAGACATGCGCTTGGCCCTTTGACACCTCCCATGGCGTGTGTTAACTTGAGCGCAAATCGGGGAAACGTCTCAGTGAGGTTTCCACATGAGTAATGGTGCCGATAATCTGAACATTGACACGCTGCTTCGGACCGCCTGCGAAAACAAAGCCTCCGACTTGCATTTGAAGGTTGGGAACTATCCCTACGTCCGGGTGGATGGCGAATTGCGCCCGCTGAACCAGTATTCGCGCATCTCGAGCGAGGACATGCTGAACATGGCGTTCAGCCTCATGACGAACCGGCAGAAGCAGAAGTTCAAGGAAAACACCGAACTCGACATGGCTTACGGCGTGGCGGGATTGGGACGCTTCCGCGTGAACGTCTTCCAGCAACGGGGCAACGTGGGCATGGTGCTGCGCGTCATCCCCACCAAGATCCGCACGTTCGAGGAACTCTACCTGCCGCGCGTGATGGACAAGGTCTGCGGGGAAGCGCGCGGCCTGGTGCTGGTGACCGGAACCACGGGAAGCGGCAAGTCCACGACACTGGCCGCCATGGTAGACCGCATCAATTCCACCCGCACCGACCACATCGTTACCATCGAAGACCCCATCGAGTTTCTGCACCGCGACAAGAAGGGCTTTGTAAACCAGCGCGAGGTGGAAGTGGATACGCCGAGTTTCGCCATCGCCCTGCGCGCCGCCCTCCGCCAGGACCCCGACGTGATCCTGGTAGGCGAAATGCGCGACCTTGAAACCATCCAGACAGCGCTGATGGCCGCGGAAACCGGCCACCTGGTGTTCTCCACGTTGCACACCACGGACGCCACGGAAACCGTCCAACGTGTCATCGCAGTCTTCCCGCCGCCCGAGCAGAAGCAGATTCGCATGCAGATGGCGAGCACGCTGAAGGCGGTCATCTCGCAACGCCTGGTTCGGAAAGCGGACGGCATCGGACGCGTTCCGGCGGTGGAAGTGCTGGTGACCACCGAATACATTCGCGATTGCATCGTCAATCCCGACAAAACCCGGCTGATTCACGACGCCATTGCCGCCGGCGTCTCCCAGTACGCGATGCAGACCTTCGACCAGTCGCTCTACGACCTGTACTCCCAGGGGCTGATCTCGCTGGAGGAAGCCCTGCTGAATTCCTCCAACCCCGACGAGTTCAAGCTGCGCATCTCCGGCATCCGCACCACGACCGACGCCGCCCGCGAGGAAATGGAGCGAGCCAGCCAGGTGGACCGGATTGCGAAAAGGTAAGCAGGTCCCCTCCGACCCCCTCACCGCGGCGCTGCGGATGCTGGCACGCCGCCCCTACTCCCTGGCCGAGCTGCGACGCGCCCTCGAAAAGAAATTCCCGGAAGCTGGGCCGGTGCGCGAGGCCATCACTCGCCTGCGCGAGCTCGGCTACCTCGATGACCGCAAATTCGCTGAGCAGTACGCTTATTCCCTCGCCCAAAACCGCGCCTTCGGACCGCATCGCGTCCGGCGCGAACTCAAGGCCAAGCTCGTCAACTACAAGTACATCGAGCCGGCGCTCGAACAGGCCTATCAGGAAACCCCGGCTCGCGAGTTACTGGAACAGGCACTCGCCAAAAAGCTCCGCACGCTTCGCCTACCCCTTACGCGCGCCCGGTTCCACTCGCTCTGCCGAAGTCTGTTGCGCCTGGGATTCAACGCGGATGATATTATAAGGACGGTACGCTCTCGAACTGAGTTGAAACCGGTGGCTGATGACATCGAACCATTAGATCTGGAAGCTTCGGGGGAGGAGCCTGATCCGGAGCGGTCCAAGAGCGTTTAACGCAGAGGACACTGGCAGAACGAAAAACACCGAGATCACAGCGCAGCCTCGGGGCCGCGACCCAAACGGCAATCTCCGTGTACTCCGTGCCTTTCAAGCATTAACACAGAGGACACGGAGCGTCTCAGTGATCTCTGTGTTTAGTCTTTTTCGCGCCCCAGAGGACACTGAGAAAACCTTCGCGTCACGCGACGAACTTGCAAGCTAGTGCTACGGAGGACACTTCGAGAACTAAAGACACAAGGACCACAGAGTGCAAAAAAGCCAGATCTCCCCGTCAGAGCGTCGAACCAAATGAACGAACGCGACCGCCTGAACACGATGACCGAACCAATCATCGGCGCGGCAATGCAAGTCCGTCGGACGCTAGGTCCAGGGCTGCTTGAGTCTGCTTACGTGGCATGTTTGGCATACGAGCTGGCGAAGAGAGGTCTCGCGGTAGAACAACAAAAACCCGGCCACTTATTTATGAAGAGGTAAAACTTGAATGCGGTTATCGAATGGATTTGTTGGTGGAACAATCTGTGGTTGTAGAGGTCAACTCCGTTGAAGCCTTGGCGCCGATTCACGAGGCTCAGACGCTGTCCTACTTGAGGCTTTCGGGATGCAAGCTGGCGCTGCTGATCAATTTCAACGTGACCGTGCTGAAAGACGGCATACGGCGGTTCATCCATGGAAAGATCTAGAGGCTTTCACCACGGAGGACACGGAGCCGCCGTGCTCTCTGTGTTAAATCTCTTCTCGTCTCGGCAATTGCCGAATGGAAAGATCAAAACCTCTCACCACAGAGGACACAGAGCCTCCGTGCTCTCTGTGTTAAATTACCCTTTATGACCGCAAATGAAATCAGGGCACGATTCTTGGACTTCTTTGCGAGGCGCGGGCATCGCGTCGTGCCCTCCTCGTCGCTCGTGCCGGCGAATGATCCTACCCTGCTCTTCTCGAATGCGGGCATGAACCAATTCAAGGACGTCTTCCTGGGCCGCGAGCGCCGCGACTACACGCGCGCCTGCTCGTCGCAGAAATGCGTGCGCGCGGGCGGCAAACACAACGACCTGGAACAGGTGGGCCGCACAACGCGCCATCATACTTTCTTCGAGATGCTCGGGAATTTCAGTTTCGGCGACTACTTCAAGAAGGAGGCGATCCCCTGGGCGTGGGAACTCATCACCAAGGATTTCGCCATCCCGCGGGAAAAGCTCTACGTGACAGTGTTTCGAGAAGACGACGAGGCGGCGGAAATCTGGGCGAATGACGTCGGTGTGCCGCGCGAACGCATCTTCCGGCTGGACGAGAAGGACAATTTCTGGGCCATGGGCGAGACGGGCCCTTGCGGGCCGTGCTCGGAAATCCACTACGACCTGGGCCCTGCGGCGAGTGATGCCGGCCACGCCGACTGCAAGTTCCCTTGCGACTGCGGCCGTTACGTCGAGCTGTGGAACTTGGTGTTCATGCAGTTCAATCGCGACGAGCAGGGCGCGATGACGCCGCTTCCCCGCCCCTCCATCGATACCGGCGCCGGCCTTGAGAGACTGGCGACGGTCCTGCAGGGGAAGCTCTCCAATTTTGATACAGACCTCTTCCGTCCGCTCATCGACGAAGCTGCCAGCCTAGCCAACGTTGATTACGGCACGAATCACGACACTGACGTTTCCCTGCGCATCATCGCCGACCACGCGCGCGCTGCGACGTTTTTGATTTCTGACGGTGTCCTGCCTTCAAACGAAGGCCGCGGCTACGTCCTGCGCCTCATCATGCGCCGCGCGCTCTACCACGGCCAGACGCTCGGCCTGAATGAACCGTTCCTCTACAAGATGGCCGGCCACGTGGTTCAAATGATGAAGGACGCGTACCCTGAACTCATCGAGACCGAACACCACGTCGTGAAGGCAATTAAGGTTGAGGAGCAAAAGTACCAGCGCACGACGCAAGTGGGGCTACGTAGGTTGGAGATAACGATGGTGACTCCCTACACCGGTGTGCTGATCCCGTTTGGGCACTGGAGGGACTACTCGAAAGAAGGTAAACTCCGCGAGGACATCGAAGAAATAGCTAAGACCACGCCTAATGCGGGTGCGCGGGAACTTGAGCTAGGCCAGAAGGCGGTGGACCAGCACCAGCTCGGAATCATTTCAGGGGAGGGTCTCTTCTTCTTACATGACAGCTACGGTTTGCGTCCTGAGTTCGTCGCTAGCATCGTCGCGCCGTACCACATCGCGGTTGACATGGAGGGCTATCAGCGGGCGATGCAGAGGCAGCGCGAACTCGCGAGGGCTTTCTGGAAAGGCGCGTGGCAAGAGGTCGTATTGCCGGTTTATCGGGAGCTTGGCGAAACGGAGAAGACGGAATTCGACGGCTATTTGCAGACCACTTCGCTCACTTGCAAGATTGTGGCTCTGGTCCAGAACGGCCAACCCGTGAACGAGGTCAAGCCGGGGGCCGAGGTCGAGATTGTGCTTGACCACACGCCCTTTTATGCCAAGGCAGGTGGCCAGGTAGGTGACATCGGCCATTTCCTCGCGCCAGATAGCGACCACGAGGTGGCGCACATCACCGACACCTACTATCCCGTCAGCGGGCTAATCGTTCACAAGGCGGTCGCACGTGACACGCTGCGTGTTGGTGACACGGTGACGGCTGTGGTAGATGTCGACCGCCGCGATGCCACCCGCCGCAATCACACGGCCACGCACTTACTGCACGCGGCATTGCGAAAGACGCTTGGGACACACGTGAAGCAAGCCGGGTCGCTCGTGGCGCCCGACCGCCTACGCTTCGACTTTACGCATTACGCCGCGCTTGACGAGCAGGACTTGCTCGACATCGAGGACTTGGTGAACGAGCACATTCTGAAGAACGAAGTTGTTGCGACGGAAGAGAAAGACCTGGACTCGGCCGTCGCTAGCGGCGCTATGGCGCTTTTCGGCGAGAAATACGCGGATAAGGTGCGCGTGCTCTCGATCAACGACTTCTCAAAAGAACTCTGCGGTGGCACACACGTGCAGCGCACCGGCGATATCGGGCTGTTCAAGATCGTTTCCGAATCGAGCGTCGCCGCGGGGACGCGCCGCATCGAGGCGCTGACCGGCACCGGTGTCCTCGAGCAGATGAGAAAGTCCAGCGAGACGCTGGCGATGCTTTCCGAGGCTCTGCGCTCGAAGCCTGGCGAACTGATCGAAGCCATCGAGAAGCTCACCGAAAGTGAGAAGCGGTTACGCAAAGAACTGGAAGCGCAACAGATGAAGCGCGTGGCTTCCGAAGCCAGCGACTTGGTCGAGCAAGCGCGCGAGGTGAAAGGCGTGCGGGTGGTCGCGGCGCGCGTGGAGGTGACGGACCGCTCCGCCATGCGCCAAATGGTGGACGACCTGCGCGTGAAGCTCCAATCGGGCGTGATCGTGCTCGGCAGTGTCGCGGATGGGAAGGTGGTGCTCATCGCGGCGGTCACCAAAGACCTGACGGGCAAGCTCGACGCGGGCAAGATCGTAAGGCAGGCGGCGACCTACGTGGAAGGCTCGGGCGGAGGGCGTAAGGACCTGGCCGAGGCCGGTGGCAAGAATCCCTCCAGGCTCGACGAATCCTTACGGGCCGTCCCGGGCATCATTGAACAGATGCTGTAGCCCGGAATATTCCGGACCTCCACGGGCGCCTAGGAGGACGGCTTGCCGTCCCCCAACCAGGCGTCGCGACCAGCCAGCGGTAGGCCCTACCCCTGCAAGCCGAGATGGGGACGGTAAGCCGTCCCGCTACACTGCGGAAATCTCTTCCATAAGCATGCGAGCATGCTCCGGCCGGTTGTCGGGGTCCTTCTGGATCATCCTCATCACCAAGCTGGCGACGCTGGGTGGAATATTCAATTCGGGGCGAACGCGATCGACCGGCAGGGGCATTTCCCGCACGTGCTTCATGGCGATTTCAATACCGTTCCCTTCGAAGGGGCGGCGTCCGGTCAGCATTTCGTAGAACACGATCCCCAGCGAATAAATATCGGACTGGGGCAGGTAGGGGTGGCCGGAGATCCTTTCCGGAGACATGTAATGAAGCGGCGCGAGCCACTCCGAAGGGAGGTCCGGGTCTGAGAGTTCGGGCATGGCCTCCTTCACACTGTCGAGACTGAAATCCAGAATCTTGGTTTGCTCGGTCTTGCGCAGTCGTGCGAGCAGGATGTGTTCCGGCTTGATGTCACCGTGTACCATTCCCAGATTCTGGCCGGCATCGAGCGCGCAGGCGATCTCCCAGACGATCCGGCAGGCGCGTGAAAGTTCCAGCGGAGCTTGCTGCTCGATCACCTGCCGCAAATTCTGTCCACTCACATATTCCGTGGCGATGAACAGCACTCCGTCTTCGGCCCGGCCGAGGTCGTAGGTCCGGACTACGTGCGGATGCTCGAATCGCTGCATCCGCCGGCAGTACTCCATGAGCCGGTTGACGAGTTCCGGTCCGGGCGGATTCCAGGGCGTGACGAGCTTGAGGACGCAAACGCCGCCGGTAGCGGAATCCAGTGCGGTGTAGACGGGTCCCAATCGGACTTCCGCGATCTTCTCGAGGATTTTATACCTCTCCGCAATCAGACTCCCCCTCTTCCAACCTTCAAAGAATGCCGGAGCGGTGGTGGCCTCAGGGGAGACTCGCTCCACCTGGGGCCGGGAGATCGTCATCGGCGGGAAATTGAGCGACTGGATCTCCTCTTCGCAGGCTTCAATCCACTCAATCACCGCGGTGGCGTTGGGAGGACGAGCGTCGCGATCCTTCTCGAGCATCGTCATGACGAGGTCGGCGATGCGCTCGGGGATGCGCAGGTCCGCAGCGTCCTCGTGCAGCCGGCGCGGCGCTTGGCCGACGTGCGCCAGAAACCACTCGGCTTGCGACTCCGCGTGCAGCGGCAGCCGGCCCGTGAGCATTTCGTAGAACACGACTCCCAGGGAATAGAGGTCCGAGCGGCCGTCCGGTTCCCATTGCTGCACCTGCTCCGGCGACATATATTCGGGAGTGCCGATAGCAAAGAAGGTCCCGGGGCCCGCCAGCGAAAGGGCGCCGACCTCATCCTTGAGCTGACCTTCGCGGAGCTTGGTGATACCGAAATCCAGTACCCTGACCCACTCGCCCGCCTCACCTCCCACCAGCGCGATGTTCTCGGGTTTGATGTCGCGGTGAATGATGCCCAGATCGTGCGCGGCGGCGAGAGCCGAAGCGACCTGCTTGACGATTGCACAGGCGCGCCCGACGGCCAGCGGCGCATCGCGCTGGATGACGTCCCGGAGCACTCGCCCGTCAATGAACTCCATCACGATGCAGGGGCGGCCGTCCTCGGTCTCGTCGACGTCCTCCACGTGGACGGCGTTCGGATGCCGTAGACGGCGGGCCACGAAGGCTTCGCGCAGAAAACGCTGCACGAATTCCTCCCGCGCCATGAGCGAGGGATACATCACTTTCAGGGCGCGCACCTCGTTGAACAAAAGGTGCAGCGCCTTGTAGACGTGACCCATGCCGCCCTTGCCGACCTTCGCCAGGATGCGATACTTGTTGCGAATCGTGGTGCCCACCGCGTACACCGAGGGGTCTTCCAATTCGGCGCCGTCGAGGGGGCAGAAAGCAAATTCATCCGGGTACGGCGTTTGACAGGAAAGACACCGTTTCATGGCTGGGATCCGGCCTAATTCGCCCAGTGTATATCACGATACTCAAGATAGCAAACCAAGACCGTTTCTCGCCAAGCAACCTACAGGACCAGCCGGAACAGACCTCGAAGCCGCAGAAGAGAGGCGCCTCACCGCCAGCCACGACGATGTTCAGCCCTTCGGCCGCGCTCTTCGAAGCACGGCCCTCCCACCCGGTCGCGTGGCGAATGGTATTTGCTGCCTCTGGCCAGGACTTTTGCCGAAGATGTTTCGCTTGGTCAACGCTGCCCTGCATTGTGAATGGGTGCGCGGATCCAGCTTGTCCTGGCGGGGCGTATGAGCACCGACGCGGTCCGTGCATGCGGCTGCTGAGGGGATCAAGCCGACCCACTCCCTGCGCGGCGGCAGCGGCGGAGCCTTGACAGGCCGGGGGACGCAGCGCATCATGAGGGCTTTGAGTTCCACCTGCGAAGTGGCATAGCCGGGCTGAAATCGCCTTCGTTCACGAATTATGGCCAGTGCTTCCATCCCTGCGGATTCTCCCGCCAAGCCTTCCCACGACCTCGAACTGCGCCGCGATGTGACGGTGTGGGGCTCGTTCATGTGGGGTTACGCGGACGTCGGCGCGGATATCTACACGGCGCTGGGTTTGGTAATTGCCGCCGCGCAGGGCGCCGCCAGCATGGCGTTTGCTGCCGCGGGCCTGGTGTACATCATGATCGGCCTGGCTTACACGGAGCTGGCTTCGGCTTATCCCGTGGCGGGCGGCGGGCACTACTACGCGCTGCGTGGTCTGGGCGATTTCTGGGGATATGTCGCGGGCGTGGCGCTGCTGCTCGACTATACGATCGACATCGCCCTTTTTGCAGTCGCCTCGGTGGGGTACCTGAATTTCTTCTACCCTTTCATCTTTCACCACGAGTTCCCGAGCCCGGTTTGGAACCTGGGGTTGTTTTCACTCTACAAACCCTACAATGTCGTCGAGGCCGTCCTGCTCATTGCCTTCCTTGTGTGGCTGAACATTCGCGGCATCCGCGAGTCGTCGCTGTTCAACGAAATCCTGGGCGCCATCGATATCATGACGGAAAGCGGCATTATCATCTTCGGCTTCTGCGCAGCGTGGAAGCCGGAACTGCTGGCCAGCCAGTGGCGCGCGGCCATGCACACCGTCTCGCTGAAGCAATTTGCTTACGGCTTTTCGCTGGCCATCATTTCGTTCGTGGGGCTCGAGTCGATCTCGCAGGCGGCGCAGGAGACGCGGCGGCCGGCGACTATCATTCCGCGCACGAGCCTCACGCTGATTTTCACGGTCTTCATCTTTGCCGTAGCGTTCTCGAACCTGGCGCTGGGCGTTCTACCCTGGAAAGAGTTCGAGATTCACATGGACGATCCCGTGGCCTTGCTGGCGCATAACATCCCTATCTTGGGATTTATCGCCGGACCCTTTGCGGCGTTTCTGGGCATGACGATCCTGGCGATTTCGGCGAACTCGGGGATCATGAGCGCCTCGCGGCTGACATTCTCCATGTCCCAACTCGGCCTGATCAGCCCCTGGTTCAAAGCCGTTCACCGCCGATACCACACCCCGGTGCGCACGATTATTTTCTTTTCCGCAGCCGGCGCGCTGGCGGTGGTGCTTTCCGGATTGACCCCGCAGCTTTTGGGCACGCTCGGCAACATGTATGCCTTCGGCGCGACGCTCGGTTACATTCTGGTATTCATCTCGCTCATTCGCTTGCGATTCCTCGACCCGTATACACCCCGGCCTTACAAGGTGCCGCTCAATCTGCCCTGGAGGAAAGGCGAACGCGTCGTCGAAATCCCGCTGCTCGGTCTCCTGGGACTGCTGGGCGTAAGCACCATCTTCTTCACGGTCATCGCGACGCACGCCATCGGCCGCATCGCCGGGCCCTCCTGGGTGCTGCTTTGCCTGGGTTACTACTGCTTCTACCGGAAGCGGAACCAGATGCCGGTGACGAAAAGTCTGCCGCGCGAGTGGGAAAAACTACAGATGGAAGTGCTGACCTCCGCCGAGGAGTTCGACTTGCTCGAGCAGTATAAGGTCGCGCTGGCAGGCCGCAACCATCAGTTGCGGCGTGAGCGAGGACTGAAGCCCCCGAATGGTTGAGTGATGCGGCGAGGCCCCAGCAGGCATCCGCTTCCGAAACAGGCTGGACACAACTCGCCAAGCTTGGCAGAATGATTCCTGTGACCCATTCGGGGCGTGGCGCAGCCTGGTAGCGCGCTTGCCTTGGGCGCAAGAGGTCCGCGGTTCGAATCCGCGCGCCCCGACCAACTAACCTGCTTTGATTCACTGAATTAGCACCTTGGGTTCAAATCCGTCCTCTGCCCGATGGGGAGCAGCAGGGAGCAGAATAGCCGCAATCTGCTCCACCGCCTTTCGCTCCGCTTCGAGTAGCGGATGAGTGTAAATCATTGTGGTTTCCACGCTCGTATGGCCCAGCAGGTATTGCAACACAGGAAGTGGAACACAGCTGTTGCCTCCGTAAGTCGAGAACGCGTGACGGAGTGAGTGCCAGCCGAAACGTGGAATCCCGAGCTTGTCACATACAGGCCAGAGCCTTCGACGCAGCAGGTTGCGGTCGTAGTAGGGTTTTCCTGCGTCGTTCGGAAAAAGCCACTCAGACCCGCAGGGCCTGAAGGCAAGCCAGACCTGTAGAGCTTCGAGCAACGCCGATGCAATCGGTAAACAGCGATCACCGGCGGGTGTCTTTGGGGCGTCCTGAACAACGCCGCGATAGACATTGCGCCGAACGTAGAATAAGCCCAGGTTGAGATCGAGGTCCTCAACCTTGAGCCCCAAGATCTCCCCGATCCGCAGCCCGGGAAGCAACCCAAACAAAACAACTGTTTGGAGTTCTTCGTCAAAGGCTTTGAAAAGATCGGAGATCTGCGGGAGTGTCAGCACCCGAGATTGCCGGACCTTCTTCATGGTTGGCATCTCCAGGTTGTGAGCCAGATTAGTTGCGATCATTTCTCTCGACATCGCCGCCCCGAAGAACTTGCTCAGCATGTTGCGGAAGTGCCGGACCGTCTGTGGAGAGTAGTTTTGGCGTTCCTTCAGGATGATGAAGTCTTGAACCTCTCGCCGCGTCAGATCACAGAGCGGACGCTTTCCGAAGTAAGGCAGCAGATGCTTCTTACCCAAATAGTGGTACATCTGCCGCGTTGAGAGTTTGCGCCTCTCGATGACTTCCGGATCGAAGTAGCTATTCCAGAAGTCCGCAAAGGTCATAGCCGATTGCGGGCGCCAAGTGCCGCTGTAAATATCGCGCAATATTCTGGCGGCTTCGGTCTTCGCCTGCCTCTTGCCCGGCAACGCACCGAGCACTACAGAACGCTGCACCCTCTTTATCGTCCCGTCCGCCGCTCGGACATCCTCGCGGTAACGGAGTACAAAATTCTTGCCTTTCTTGATGATCCAACCGTTCTGAAAACGGTGACGAGTCATGCGAGTCTCCCTTCCCTCGTTGAGTCGCCCGCCATTCTCTGCGTCGCCGGTGATTATAGTCCGATTGTCAAGCAACGGTCCGCACTCCTACGCGCTGCTGTTCCAGCCAAGCCAGTACTTCCTCTTCTCGAAACCGCCAATACTTGCCAAGCCGGAATCCCGGAATGCGGTCACGAGTTCTGTTCCGTGTCCGGCAGTAGACCCAGGAAGGCGGAACCTGGAGGAGTTCAGCTACCTGCTCAACCGTGAGTAACCGTTGACTGGTAAGGCTGCGCCCCACAGAGTGAAGTTCCGAATTGTTGTCGTTGCCTTGCAACCCGTCTTCTCCCCGCCCTCGCCGCCCGGCTCGACAAAAGACCGGTCATGTCGAGTTTTCAGGTCGCATTACCTAGAAGGCTGAGGCATTTGCGGAGCTCCCACACCCACCTCGTTCTTTGCGCTATGTTGGATCGTCCGCGTCATCGCGGCATAGGAGGCGCGCTTCCCGCGTGCGTAACGATGGCGTTCCACCCAAAGGTCGAACACCGCGCGGCGGACCAGAATTTTCCCGCGAATCTTGGACGCCGGCAGAGGATCGACTTGATCACTGATCCAGCTTCGCAAGGTGCGTTCGCAAACCGACGCATACGCTGTCAGCGAATGAAGATCCAGCCATTCCGGTGCGGATCCGGCCCGCCTTCTCCTTTCTCGGCCAGAATTTGGTTTTCCATCTTTTCCGGAACTTACCGGGTTTTGCATGATTTTGCCGACCTGTCGGCCGGAGGAGCCCCTGCTCCTTCCCTCAGCGTTTTCTCTCTCTCGCTTCGAGCCTTTCGTCGCCCGAACCGCCGCCTCACCTCAGCGCGTGAAACGGTGCGTGTATCCACAGCATCAGCCCTTGCGAGCTGGGTTGGCCTCCGTCCAGGACGGCTCCTCCTGGGTCGCCGCGCGTTCGCGGTGCCCGATCCCCGAAGCTCCGGGACGAACCGAGAGAGATTGTGAATTACCGCACTGCCCGTCGCCCTTGAGGCGGTTTCCAGCCGAAGCCACTGAAGGCTCACGCCTCGGTCATTACCCTCTTGGATACGACAGGCGCGCGGCAACTTGCGCTCCGGTCCAGGCCTTAAACCGTGATTGCCCACGGTGGCTATACAAGGTCGGAGCGCCGATCTGGGGATAGGAAGCGATGCTTTACGTACCCGAGAACTTGCCATGGGATGTGGGGCATCCTTCTTTCCCCCGGAAATTTCGCCGGCCCGCGCCAGAAACCCAAACCGGCTTATTTAGGGTCTCAATTTAGAGGATTGCCTTTGGAGGGTCTAGAACAGGGGAGACTGATCATTGGGACATGGCGGGACATGGCGGGACAACTTGGGAAACCCTTCGGCCTATTCAGCGGATTCATCGAGCAATTTTTTTACGCTTTCTGTTCTAATGAGCACCCGGCTTCGCTTTCCCGATTTCTTACCCAGACTTGCTCGTTGCAGCTTACCCTCGTTGAGCCAGCGATAGATTGTGGATCGAGAAATGTCAGTAAATGCCCGCTGGGCTTCGTTGATGTTCATCGTCGGATACTCCCAAAGGGTTAGCAAGTTTGTTGGCGATGGTCGGCTTTCGCGTGCTCTCCTGTTTCCTGTCCTTGAGGTCAGTGATCCTTTCTTTGCTGGGCGGCGCCGCGTTAACTAACCGGCCTGCCGGGGCCGAGAGCAATCTCTGGAGCTGCCGCCTGAGCACTTTTTTCGTTTCAATTAGTTGCTGCTTCTGTAGTTTCCGGGCTTTCTCCTCTGCTTTGTATCCTTCTCGCAATTTCTTTCGCGCCCCCAACTCATCCTTAACCGTGTTGTCGGCCCACCACCCCCCACGTATTGGGATGTAAACAGGTTTGCTGAGCTCGTCCGGCAAGGGCAATGGTTGTTCCAGGTCAAGGAGTTCCTTGTCGATACGCTCCAGCTCCCGGTTGATGTTAATGATGTCGTCTGTGTCACTCACGCTTCACCCCCTTGACTGTTTCAGACTTTGCCTTTCGGCCGCGGGAGCTTCGAGACGGTGGGAATGTCAACGCCATTGGTGGGGCTTATTGTGGGGAAAGTGTGACGAGCGTTGTGGACGCAAATCTTGCTTCCGCTCTCTGCCCACTTCTCCATAGCCACCTCCCATGCGGCGCTCGATTAGAAAAGGTTGGCGAGCGGGCCGGGAGAGCCCCCGTGCGGGAATACCCTAGCCGCCCAGTTCAATGCAGATTATGGCAAATAGGAGTTGACAGAGTCAACAGAAATATGCTAATGGTATATGTGTAATGAAAACATGGTCCACGACCGAAGTTGCTCGAATCGTCGAAGTCCACAAGGCTACTCTGCTGCGTTGGCTCTACGCCGGCTCAATACCTGAGCCTAAAAGGTACAGGAACAGCGGCGTGGATTTCCGTATCTGGACAGAACGAGACGTGGAACGGGTCCGCAAATTCAAGGCCGCCAACTACCGCAAAGGCAGGGGGCGCAAGAAGGCTCAAAAGAAAAGCGGCAACCGCTGAAGCGGGAACTTCAACGGTTGCCTAACCAATCAACCTAGCTGGGAGGCTGAAATGGCTACGGCGAAGATATACCCACCTACATTCTCCACACAACCAGACCGCAGCAAGGCGGCAATCTACGCGAGGGTCTCGACGAATAACAACGGTCAGGACCCCACGATGCAAACCCGCGAACTGGAAGAGTACTGCCCGCGTCGGGGTTGGCAGGTCGCTGGCAGCTATGTCGACACAGGGATTTCGGGCTCCGAGGAGTCACGCCCAGAACTGGATAGGCTCATGACGGATGCTCACCAACGTCGTTTTGACGCCGTCCTCGTGTGGAAGCTGGATAGGTTTGGACGGCCACTTCGGCACCTGGAGAACGCGCTGGCCGAATTTGAAGCTCTGGGGGTGGCATTCGTCAGCCTAAAAGGCAATCTTGATTTAAGCACCCCTTCGGGCCGGCTGATGTTCCAGATCATCGGAGCCATGGCTGAGTTTGAGCGATCACTGATCGTCGAGCGCGTCAAAGCCGGGATGAGGAACGCGCGTGCCAAGGGTAAGCGGATAGGTCGCCCGCCCCGCACCCACCTGAGCCCGGACATGAGGAAGAGCATCGCGGACGCTTACCGGAATCAACAGGGGAGCCTACGCCTTCTCGCGGCGCAGTTTGGAACTTCGGTGGGGACGGTTCAGCGCTGCATCGGCGGGTACTGAGTCACGCTGGTGGAGCAAAGAGGCCCGATCGCTATTTCGCGGCCCATGCCTGTCGGTCGTTACAGGCGCTCCATCTAGCGCTGCTTCGGTTCCCATGTTCCGACTAGGGCGTTTCAAGAGATCTGGGCCTGAGGGCCATTCGTCTGGTTTGGGGAGTACACGTCCACTTGTATGCGGGTTGGGCTTCGCAAGCCCACGTTCACCAAAGGTCGTCTTTGCGCTTTTTCCCGTTGGCGGGTGAGGTGAGCTGATCGTTCCATGATTCTTCATACTGAAGCCGCTATACTGTATCCTACGGCAGTGAGCGGCGAGCGCAGGATGCCTGCCACCGTGCACGCTGCTTGGGTTACATAGACGCGCGTTCGCTCGTCGCACCGGTTGGAAGGATGCCCCCGAAAAGTACCGTCTATTTCGTTGGTGCAGGGCTGACCAAGTCACTCGAAGCGCCTGGAAGGCCGCTTCCGCTCATTAATGATTTCGTGAGTGTGATGGCCGAATACGTCCACGACGACGTAATCTTAACGACTCTCGCTCAACTAGAAAACTTCGGGATTTTCGAGTGGCCCTCGCAGGAGGCTTCGAAATTCGCGAAGCTTCTGGTCGGACGACATGCCGACCGGACGCAGCAAGATCGATCAGCCTTCCGAACAGCACTGAAGAACCGCCCGTCTGAGTCCATAGAGAAGCTGTTAGAAAGGGCGAGCGCTTCTGGGGAACTTCACCAACGCTTTAAGTACGCCATCAACAGGCTCTCCTGGTCCGTCGACTGGAAGGTGAACTGTCAACCCCTCGACCACTTCCTGAGCCAGCAGATCGGGGATGAGCAATCGATCCACACGTTCATAAGCTTCAACTATGACCTGCTACTCGAGCGAGCTTTTCAACATCACCCCAAGGCTGTATGGAACCCGCAGATAGGGTATGGCTTTCTAATCGATTACTTTGTCACAGAGGATCCACCTCGCATGCAGGGTGCCGGTTTCTTCTCTCCTACCGAGATCCGCAGGTTCCAAGGCTCAGATATCCAATCGCAAGACGTCCAAATTCTCAAGCCTCACGGCTCCCTGAACTGGTTAGTTCCAGAGAAAACACCAGTCAGCTATGGGCCGATTGGTCTGACCACCGAGGGCGGACCAATAGTCCAGCCGTTGACTGAGTCTCACGAAATCCGCTATTGGAGTTCAATGGAGTCCTTTCAATGGCTTCGCCTGCCAGATGAAGGCACTCCCCGGAATTGGTGGCTTTACATCGTTCCCCCGACAGAGGCCGCCAAGCGTGGAGCTCCATCTTTCCTCGCTGATATCCGTGCGAAAGAGATGCAGGCCATCAAGAGGCCGACGAAGTGTACATTCTGGGTTGGAGCATTCCAGAGACAGACAGCGACCAAGTCGAGCTAATTCGGTCATCCGTCGGAGACTCGCTTCGAAGGTTGAGACGATTAACGGTCGTGAATCGCGCAGCAGGAGCTGAGTATTACAACCGAGTTGCAAGCCTCTTTCATGTCGACAGGTCATCCCTCAGAGTGTTCAATTCGGGTTTCTGCGACTTCGCCTTTCATTGCCATGACTGAGGCCCATGCAAGAGTTATCAGCGTGCTTTTGACTGCCAGTTAGATGACGCAAGGGGATATATACCGTCTCATTTCCAACTTGTGGCACCCAATGAGCCATCGCCGGCGTTGCACTGCCTCCTCCAGGTGCAGGATTTGCCCTGGGAAGTCGGCTACCCATCAACTGGCCCACCGCTTGGGCTGGATTTCGGCGTGGAAGGGCGTTTCTCGCGCACAATATTGTTTGGGTTGTGGGAGGGCTTCTTTCGCCGTCTACAAAAACAAAATTTGCCGCCTGCCACCCTGGCGCTCTGATGCGGTCGCGAGGCCAAAATCGGAACCGCGGCCAGACCCGCTGCGCCTCAATATGAGAGTACTTTCCGAGTGCGCCGTCGCTCGGCCAGAACTTCGGATTGCCCCTGCGGATTCGTCGATAAACAAGGCGCCTCATGCTTATCCGGTTGTTTCAGCAAGCCACAATATGTTGGGGTCAGTCTTGGCCGGGCGGCTTGGAACGGTCCGCCTGGTTCGCATCTCCTTATAGGTCGTGGACTTGTGCTTGGTCCC
>JBEKAK010000068.1:0-29680 GCA_050018275.1 Terriglobia bacterium
ATTCACCCTCCATCGCTTGCCGGTCGCAGTGTTACAATCTCCTCAGAGGGGACGTGGGCATGTCTCAACGACCTGACTCGTACGCCCGCTGGTCGCTCGAAATGCGCCGCAAGGAGTTTTTCCACCCTGGCCAGCGTGTGGGCGTAGCGGTCTCAGGAGGGCCAGATTCCGTCCTATTACTACACTTCCTGAGGCTGCTGGCGCCTAACCTGGGGCTCACGCTCGCGGCCGTACACTTCAATCATCACCTGCGCGGGGCGGAGTCCGACGGCGACGAAGCCTTCGTGCGTGGCCTCGCTGAAGCTCTCGGATTTGACTATCTGCGCGGCGAGGCGGATGTGGCGCGGGTGGCGCGCGAGCGCCGCCGCAACCTGGAAGCCGTGGCCCGCGAGCTGCGCTACCGTTTCTTCTTTTCGCTCGTCGACCAGGGCCGGCTCGACCGCGTCGCCACGGCGCACACCGCCAGCGACCAGGCGGAAACCGTCCTGCTGCGCTTGCTGCGTGGCGCCGGCACGCGCGGCCTGGGCGGAATCTATCCCCTGCTGGAGGGCAAGGTCGTTCGGCCTTTCCTCTGCTTGACGCGTGCCGAAATCATGCAGGAAATTGGGGCGCGGCGCCTCGAATACCGGGTGGACTCCTCGAACCTCAATCCGCGCCTGCAGCGGAACAAAGTGCGCCGGGAGCTGCTCCCGTTCTTGGAGAGGGAATTCAATCCGGAAATCATTCCCTTGCTCAAGCAGCTTGCCGACCGCGCGCGCGACGACGAAGCCTGCCTGGAGCGTCAGGCGCGGGACCGGGCGCATCCCTGGCGGGTGCGGGAGGGGTCGGAAGAGCGCATCCCCATTCGGCCTCTGCGGGAATTCCCCCCCGCCCTGGCCCGGCGCGTGTTGCGCCAAATGCTGCAAGCCGTGCGGGGCTCGTTGCGCGGGCTGACGCACGCACACGTCGAAGCGCTGCTGCGCTTTGCCGCCGAGGCGCAGAGCGGGAAAAGCCAACTGCTCCCGGGAGGGGTGATCGCCCGCAAGGAATTCGCTTGGCTGGTGTTGAGTCCAACTCCGCATCCCCGGGAGAACACAGGGTTTTCCTACGCCGTGGTCATCCCCGGAGAATTAACCGTCCCCGAGCTGGGGTGCACTTTCCGCTTCAAAATTCTTAATCGCGACGACCCTGGCAGGGCTTATAATCAAGATAAGCTTGCTAGGTTTGACCCGCAGAAGTTGCCGGGGCAGCTTTTCCTTCGCAACTGGCGGGCAGGTGATGTTTTCTGTCCCATGGGAAGCCGAGGGGTTCGCAAGCTAAAGGAGCTTTTTCGCGAGCGCAGGATCCCGGAAGTTCGACGCAAGCTTTGGCCCGTCCTGGCGTGCGGGAGCCAGATCGTGTGGGTCCGAGGCTTTCCGCCGGGGGGGCCCGTTGCCGCATCCGGCGAGACTCGCCAAGTGCTGGTTGTGGAGGAGGAACCCGCGCCGCTACCTTCCGCCGCCCAGGGGCCGCAACTATGAAAAAACGTGCCCAACTTGTCGCGAAGAAACGCCGCCTGTTGCCACGTGTCGCCACCGCGGGCAGTAACCACCTGAAAATGGCCATCACCGAAAAGGCCATCCACAAGCGTGTGCGCGAGCTGGCAAAACAGATCAATCGTGATTACCAGGGAAAGATCCTGCACGTCATAGGGATCCTGGAGGACTGCTACCTGTTTATGGCGGACTTGGTTCGCGGCCTGACGATACCGGTGGTCTACTCGTTTGTCCGCTGGCAGGTGCGCGACAGCGACTCAGGGCTCGTGGCCATGCGGGAGATCATGTACATCCCTCCCGTGGATGCGGCGGGCAAAAACCTCCTTCTTGCGGGCAAAGACCTCCTTCTCGTGGACGGAGTCCTGCAATCAGGGGTGACGCTCGATCATCTGTATCGTACCCTGCTGGCGCAGCACCCCGCCTCGCTGCGCACCGCGACGCTGCTCGACAAGCCCGACGAACGAAAGGTGGACGTTCCGGTGGACTACGCGGGTTTCAAAGTCTCGGGCAAGTTTTGGGTTGGCTATGGTCTGGGCTACCAGGATCAATACCGCAACCTGCCTTACCTGGCTCGGATGGGTTGAAGGGAGCCTGCGGCCCCTGTGCCATTGGCGTGCATCTAATGAAGGGTGAGTCCCGGGGGAAGACACGAGTCATAGCGAGGGGCTAGAGGAGGACGGTCCGTGAACTCGGCAGTCAAGAATATTATCTTCTGGATCGTGATGGCAGTCACCGCCCTGCTCATCTGGGCGGTGGTGAAGTCCAGCACGGGAGAGAGGGTTCGGGACCTGACCTTCACGGAGTTCACCAACGAAGTGAACAAGGACAATGTCCGCGACGTCACCATCGTGGGCACCGACGTCACGGGCACGTTCAAGAAAGACAACTCCCATTTCAAAACCACGATCCCCGCTAACTACCCGGATCTCTATAAGACTCTGCAGGACAAGAACGTCAACGTCATTATCAAGGACAACTCCGGATCCTCCTGGATGACGTGGCTCGCGAACGGCTTGCCGATGATCCTCATTTTGGGGCTCTGGATTTTCATCATGCGCCAGATGCAGTCCGGCGGGAACAAGGCGCTGTCGTTCGGCAAGAGCCGCGCTCGGCTGCACTCGAGCCAGCAGAAGAAGGTCACCTTTAAGGACGTGGCCGGCGTGGACGAGGCCAAGGAAGAACTGCAGGAAATCATCGAGTTCCTGCGCGAGCCACAAAAGTTCCAGAAGCTGGGCGGGCGCATCCCCAAAGGCGTGCTCCTGGTCGGCCCCCCGGGAACCGGCAAAACGTTGCTGGCGCGGGCCATCGCCGGCGAAGCCAACGTTCCCTTCTTCTCGATTTCCGGCTCTGACTTCGTCGAGATGTTCGTGGGCGTGGGCGCCTCGCGGGTGCGTGACCTGTTCGAGCAGGGCAAGAAAAATGCTCCCTGTATCATCTTCATTGATGAAATCGACGCCGTCGGCCGTCACCGCGGTGCGGGCCTGGGCGGTGGCCACGACGAGCGCGAGCAGACGCTCAACCAGTTGCTGGTGGAAATGGACGGCTTCGAGTCGAACGAAGGCGTCATCTTGATTGCCGCCACCAACCGCCCCGACGTCCTGGACCCCGCGCTGCTGCGCCCAGGCCGCTTCGACCGTCGCGTGGTTGTCCCGCGGCCCGATGTCGGCGGGCGCGAAGCTATTTTGAAAGTCCACACCAAAAAGATCCCGCTGGCTGAGGACGTTGAGATCTCGGTGCTCGCGCGCGGCACGCCGGGCTTTTCGGGCGCCGACCTGGCGAATCTGGTGAACGAAGGGGCGCTGCTGGCGGCGCGCCAGAACCGCAAGACCGTGATGATGGCGGACTTCGAAACCTCCAAGGACAAAGTCCTGATGGGCGCCGAGCGCAAGTCGATGATTCTTTCCGAAGAGGAGAAGCGCAATACCGCTTTCCACGAAGCCGGGCACGCGCTCGTCGCCTCTATGGTTCCGTACGCTGACCCGCTGCACAAGGTCACCATCATTCCGCGCGGCATGGCTTTGGGCGTCACCATGCAGTTGCCGATCGATGACAAGCACACCTACACGCGCAATTACCTGGAGTCGCAACTGGCCATCATGATGGGTGGGCGCGCGGCGGAGGAGCTCTTTCTGCACCACGTCACCACCGGGGCCGGCAACGACATCGAGCAGGCCACCGAAGTGGCTCGCCGCATGGTCTGCGAGTGGGGCATGTCGGACCTCGGGCCGCTGGCTTTCGGAAAGAACCAGCAGGAGATCTTCCTGGGACGCGATCTCACCACCTCCCGCGACTTCAGTGAAGACACAGCCATCAAGATTGACCAGGAAGTGAAGAAATTCATCACTGCCGCCTACCAGCGAGCCGAGCACGTCCTCACGACGAACCGCGAGATCCTCACCCGGATCGCCGAAGCCTTGCTGGTCCGCGAAGTTCTGGACGTGAACGAGGTGAACCTGCTCATCGAAGGCAAGCCGCTGCCGGAATTCGTCCGGCGCGCACCGCCCCAGCCGGCGCAGCCTGAAACCACGCAAGTGCTCAAGCCGCAACCCGCGCAGCCCGGCATCCCGCCCCGCGAGCGCCCTCAGCCGGCGTAGTCGCCTGCCTGAGGAAGGCTTCCAGGTACGCGAAGGACGACGCGGCGGGAATTCCCCTGCTGCCCGGCTTTCTTCTGCCTGTCGGCTCACTCTTCCAGTCCTGATCGCATCCCAAGACCGGCGGCACTTCTACCCTCGCGCGAACTCATTTTCCCGCGCAATTCCACTTATGCCGAACTATACTCTCTGCCCGTCCGCAGGCAGCGAAAGCACGTCTGGGAGGGTACGCATGAGTCCTTTTATGGCAGAACTGGTGGGCACGATGCTGCTCGTTTTGTTAGGGGATGGAGTCGTCGCCGCCGTGGTGTTGAACAAAACCAAGGCTCAGAACTCCGGCTGGATGGTCATCACCACGGGATGGGCAATGGCCGTGGCCATGGGAGTGTACGCCGTGGGACGCATCAGCGGCGCGCATTTGAATCCCGCCATCACCCTGGGCCTGGCGGTGATTGGCAGGTTTTCCTGGAGCGCCGTGCCCATTTACATGGCGGCACAATTCTTGGGAGCCTTCCTCGGCGCGGTGATCGTGTGGCTCGCCTATCTTGCCCACTGGCCGGTGACGGATGACAAGAGCGCGAAGCTCGGAGTCTTCTCCACCGTGCCGGCCATTCGCCGCCTGCCCATGAATCTGCTCACCGAAATCATCGGAACGTTCGTTCTGATGTTTGGAGTGCTCGCCATCCTGGCCAACGCCGCCCCCACCCAAAGTGGCCTCTATCCGCTTCTGGTGGGGTTTCTCGTCTGGTCAATCGGGCTGTCGCTCGGCGCGCCCACCGGATACGCCATCAATCCCGCGCGCGACCTGGGGCCGCGCCTCGCCCACGCGTTGCTGCCCATCGCGGGCAAAGGTGATTCCGACTGGAGCTATTCCTGGGTGCCCATCCTTGGACCTGTCCTCGGCGGCGTGGCGGGGGCGGTGGTTTACGCGAAATTGTTCGGGATGTAGGTCGCCCGTGATTCGTGGTCAGTAGTCCGTGGTCCGTTGTCAGTTGCAGGCCATCAGCGGTCAGCGATCAGCTTTCAGCGATGAGCAGTGGGATTTTCGTTTTACAGGAATGGCGCCTCCCTCCGAAAGTGCCCCGGCGGTGACTACGGACAACGGACTATGGACGTCTCGATCTACCGTGAACATGAGACTTCGCCCCCAATTCGAGATCGAAATTGCTGGCCGAGCGGTTCGTCTTGGTGACCGTACGCTCCTCATGGGCGTGCTCAACGTGACCCCGGACTCTTTCTCTGATGGCGGACTCTACTTTGCTCCCGAACGCGCCATCCAGCGCGGGGTGGAACTGGTTCGCCAGGGAGCCGACTGGATCGACGTGGGCGGCGAATCCACACGGCCCGGCTCGCAACCTATCTCTGGGCAAGAAGAACTGCGGCGCGTGCTGCCCGTCATTCGCGGCCTGCGGCGCAAGCTGCACTCTGTCCCCATCTCCATTGACACCACCAAAGCCGAGGTCGCCGAGCAAGCTCTCCGCGCCGGCGCGAACATTCTGAATGATGTTAGTGGGCTGCGCTTCGAGCCGCGTCTCGCGGAGGTCGCGCGCCGCTACCGCGCGCCGCTCATCCTGATGCATCTGCGTGGCCGCCCGGAGACCATGCAGCAGAAGCCCTTCGCGCAGGACATCTGGCGCTTGCTCACGCGGGGTCTTGCAACTTCCCTTCGGCGCGCGCGCGCCGCCGGGGTAAGCCGGTCACAGATCATCCTTGATCCCGGCCTGGGCTTCGGCAAATCGCGCCGGCAGAACTATGAAATCCTCGCTGGCCTCGAAAGACTTCAGCGTTTCCGTCTTCCCCTCCTCGTTGGCAGCTCGCGCAAGTCGTTCCTGCAGGCCATCGTCGCGGGCGAAAGTCTTGAGCCTTCGCCGCGGAAGCAACGCCGGTCCGCTTTCTGGCCGATTGCAGGGGCGCATCCCGATGAATCGGGAAAGGTCGGCCCCCGGCCCGTTACCGGCACGCCCGCCCCGCTCGCCATCGGCGATGCCGCGGCGGTGGTCGCGGCCATTTTGGGCGGCGCACACATTGTGCGCGTGCACGACCCCGGGGCAGTCCTCCCCGCCGTGCGCATCGCCGACGCGCTCCTCGCGGCGTGCCGTTAGCATGTGGAATGTCCAGGTCAACCGGTCGACCCGCATAGCCATCACCGGGGCGGGCAGTAAGGGATAGGCAGTAGGCAGTAGGCGGTAGGCAGCGAGCGCCTTGTGCGAGTCCCGGCGCAGTCGGGATAGGCACTTCGCCTCCCAGTTCCTGAATTCTGACTCCTGTCCCTTCCTGTCCCCTGTCACCCGTTTCCTGTTCCCTGTCACCTGTTCCCTTTTCCCTGCTTTCCCGCCAGTCCCTAGCCCCCAGCCCCTAGCCCCAGTCCTTTTAACCCCTTTTGTTTCATCAACATCGTGGACTGAAGGCTATAACTCGTGTTTTTTCAATGATATCGTGGTAAGCCAGAAAACGGGCATCTTTTCTACATTTTTTTTCAATAAGATCGAGAGACTTACCTTCATTTTGGGGCCCCCTTTTTTTACCGCCTTGGCTACGGCAGTATAAGCTAACCGTTTTTATTTCAATGATATATGTTTCTGCAGGGCTCTCGCTTTCCGTCGCTAACCCCTTTTGTTTCTGGTACATCGTGGAGAATCGCGGTATTTTCCAAAGCTTCCATCTGACGCTCCTGGCGTTTCATCCTCACGAGCAGGCTTCGCTCTCACCTATTCCCTGTTCCCTGTAACCTGTTCCTCTGACTTTGGAGCCCGGACTGGTTCGTGTTCCTTCGCTGTTACCTGTTCCGTTTTCCCTGTAACCTGCACTTGGGGCCTCGGACTTCGGACTCCGGACTCGCTCTTACCGTCCCCAGCCCCTAATCTCTGCTTTTCCGACTCCGGACTTCGGACTCCGGACCCCGGACTCGCCCTCACAGTCATAGCCTAGCAATAAGGGGAGGGGTAATGTCAATGCCGTGGAGCGCGATTTGGGCTACCAGTAGGAAAAAAGTGAAGACGGTAGACGGTAGGTGGCATGTGGGGCACATCGATTTGGGGCTACCGGTAGCCCGAGAATCGACCGGGCGGCACCTAATCGTCCGAAGCATCCTCTGCGGGGGCTGTCATCCTGAGGCGAAGCCGAAGGATCCTTGTCATTTCGGTTAGGGTGAACTCCGCAGAGAATCCCGGCATTGGATGCAAGAGACTCTTTTCCACTGGACGAGCGCACTGCAGAGATCCTTCTCCCGCAAGGCGGGCTCAGGATGACAGCGTGGGCGGTTGCAGACGCGGAGGGTCGAGATAGAGCAGCCCAGGGTCTTTGTTGACTCCTCCGCGCTCAAGATCGGCGGATTTTCAGCCGCGGGCGACCGTCGGTCTTGGCTCGTCGCATGTAAGGCGCGTCGGCGACGCGCTCCTCGCGGCGAATAATCCCAGAAGACCCTGGCTCGTCGTCCTCACAGCGGGGCACGGGGGTTCCACCGGCCCGGAATTCCCCTGCTGCGCATCGCCCCGTTACCTTTGGTATAATGCCCGCCTTAACGGGACGTGCGGCGGGCAGGGGGTGCACAGTCCCCTCGACGCTTTCGCAACGGAGCTCACATAGGAAGAGACATCAGGTTGGGCTGAGGTCGATGACCTCTGGCGGGCTCAGATCGATAGGTCGGGCCAGCACATACCGCGCAACGGTTTAGTCCAAACAAGAGTCAGACGGATCAGAAGGACCGGATGGAGCGCTTCAGCAACGACAAATACGAGATCCTTGGCCTACTTGGGTGTGGGGGCCTGGGTAGCGTCTACTGGGGCAAGACCCGGCCTGAAGGTGCACCCGTCGTGTTCAAGACGGTCGTCGGCAACGTCGGGACTCCACGCTATCTTGACCGGGAGTATCGGGTACTTTCGAAGCTGTCCCACCCCAACATCGTTCAGGTCTACGAGCAGTTCGTCCTTGATGGAACGCTGTGGATCGCGATGGAGAGGATCGATGGTGTCTCTCTCTTCGAGGCTCTGCCGCGCGCAGGCGCTTCCGCCCTGAGTCACGTTGCGGCACGAGTGTTCGGGCAGCTGCAGAACGCGTTGGAGTATCTCCACGATCACCGTATAGTGCACGGGGACCTATCTCCCGGCAACCTGCTTGTCGATCCATACGGCGTTCTTAAGCTGGTAGATTTCGAGCATTCTCGCCTACTCGGAGTCGACGAGTCCGAGTACTGGCCTGCCGGATCGATTGCCGGGACGCCGTTGTATATGTCGCCGGAGCACCTGAGCGGCAGTCCAACTGTCGAGTCGGACTACTTCGTGGTCGGTACTTTGCTCCTGGAACACCTCTCCGGCAGGAATCCGTTTCATGGCCCCGACTTTGCCTCGGTGCTTCGGGCGATCGCCACAGCTGACGCCTCCCACCTGCTGGCTCCGATCCCGCAAGTCGATCCGCAGCTACGAGACACGATTCTCTCGTTGCTGGCAGAGAGCCCGTCGGGCAGGCATCCCGGGTGGGACCTTCTCCGTATGGTGACGAGGCACTACACGCCGTTCGAGCCGTCACCCGCGCCGGTCGAGACGCGAATGAAAGGGCATCCGAGTGTGTTCATATCGCACTCGTCGTTGGACAAGCAGATTGCAGGGGGCCTTGCGCTGGAACTCGCGAAACGAGGCGTGGACGTTTGGCTCGACGAATGGGCCATTCAGGTGGGAGACTCGATCTCCCGCAGGGTGGAGGAGGCCCTGGAGAATTGCACTTACGTCATCCTCTTGCTCTCTCCTGGGGCGTTGGCGTCCAACTGGGTAGATAAGGAATGGCGCGCTGCCTTCTCCAGGGAGATGAGCAGAGGTGAAGTCACCGTCTTGCCGGTCCTGGCAGCCAAGTGCGAACTCCCGCCTCTGCTCCGGGACAGAAAATACGCTGACATATCCGAGTCATTCGAGCGAGGAGTCAACGAACTTGTCCGGCTGCTTGGCAAGGATTGATCGTCTAACAGCGGCATGCAGCAGGCGGCGCTGCGCGCCGCGGCTGAGGCCGAGCGTTAGGTGGCACACCCGCACCCGAACTGATTCGGAGTAACGCGAAAATGGGCTCCAAGTCCAAACGCCGGGTTCTCTCGTTTGCCCAGCTGAGGGAGGGTTATGTTCAAACGATCGAGAACGCAGTGCGTTTCTTCGGCGCATCAACTGACCTGATCCAAGCCTTCCCTGACAAAGCGCTCACACTCGCGCAACTCGGACAAGAGGAGGTAGGGAGGTCGCTCACTTTGCTAGCGGCGTTCAGTCTTCCAACCGAAGCGCATGCTTGGGAATGGTTCTGGAAGGGGTGGAACAATCACCAGCTGAAGGCTCACCGCGCCTACCTGTACGAGATCATCAGCCCGCTGCGGCTCGAGATCGAGGCACCTGACGGGCGTCGTTTCGCCGGGGAGCCACTTCGACCGAAGATCTCCCAAGAGAAGGAGGCCGGCCTATACGTGGATTTCGATCACGCGTCCGGGCGCTTCTTGTCACCCTCCCAGCAGGTCTCCAACTTCGAAGCGACGGCACGGACGACGACGCTGGCCTACCTTTGTGCCACGGCTGACGCCGTCCGGCGAGCGCTCCTCGCGGATGAAGATTCCTTCCGCCTTCCCGCCTTCGCTGAGCTCGCATTCCGAATCTGCAGCGAAGACATCTACCAACAAGACATGCCGCAGCTGATCGGGGAGTTTCGCAAGCGCACACCTCGGCATGAGGCCTTGGTCGCGGACCTGGAAACCGCGCTGGCAGCCAATGTGGATTTCTTTCATGGATTCAAGAAGCCACTTCCAGCGCGGCCAGATAGCCCATCGGGTGCCACCTAACCCGCGCTTGGAGCTGATGGGGCCGCGCCTGCGCGGAGCGACCCCGCAGCCGAAGCGTAGTCCGTTACCCTCCTGGAGGATCAAAGGCAAAAGTGGCTGTTCCCGACAACCATCGGCGGCTGTGCAACCACCGTTGAACTCGCCCAGCAAGATCCTGGATGCCCCTCACCCCCCGCCCCTCTCCCCGCGCGGTGGGCCCGCGCTACGCGGCCTATTTGATCCGTGATCAATTTATGGTATTCTTCTGGCCTCGGCGTAAATAACCGCTCTGACAACATGGAGGCTCAGATGGGCAAGAAGGCACTCGCATTGATCACGGCCCCACTGTGCTTATTTGCGGCGACTGCGGTGCTGAGTGCCTGGGACAGCGAAGGTCACATGGCCGCAGCGGATGTCGCGTATCGAAACCTCAAGCCGGAGGCAAAACAACGAGCAATTGCGCTCATTAAGCTCAACCCAAATTACGAAAAGTGGGTTAGCGGGCTCCCTCAGAAGGCGAGGAACAACCAAGCGTTGGTAGACGAAATGACATTCATGCTGGCTGCGACGTGGCCAGATGAAATCAAGGCCAATGGTTCAGGGTACGAGAACGATGGTGAATCACCCTCAGTTCCGAATGCTTCGGCCAACGAGGGCTACGATCAGGTCAAGGTGATGCACAAATACTGGCACTATGTTGACAGGCCGTATGCAATAGACGGACTCCAGCACGGGGACGCACCGTCTCCGAATGCGGAGACGCAAATGGCCGTGTTCCGGCAGGTCATCGGATCGGACCAGCCAGATGCACTCAAATCCTACGATCTTGTGTGGCTGATGCATCTTGTCGGCGACGTGCACCAACCCCTTCATTGCGTCACGCGCTTCACACAGACGGAACCCAACGGTGACCGTGGAGGCAATGACGTTAAGCTGACCACCCCGCCCGGAGAGCTGCACGGTTTTTGGGATAACGCGCTCGGCACTTCCAAGGCGCCATCTAAAGTTATGAAGCTCGCCAAGCGCCTCGCCCGAGCCGACACGCAACTCGCGGGCGACACGAACGCGGACGACTGGATCACGGAGAGCTTCGGGGAAGCCAAGACAGACGTCTACGTGAAGCCAGTTGGTCCGGGGACTGGCCCGTACACGCTGACGAGGAAGTACAAGAAGCATGCCCAGGCGCTTGCAAAGCAACGAGTGGCGTTGGCGGGAGCGAGGTTGGCGAACGTGCTCAATGTGGAGTTGAAATAGCGGGGTGTGCGTCCGTGCCCGTGAACATCAGTTAGAAATGGAATCGGTGTCCTGCTCATTGCGCCCACGGATTCGATGACAGGGCTTATCCGTTGTGTTCCTTTCCCTTGCTGCTCAGATAGGTCACGACTACTATCGCGAGCGGCTCATGATCTGCGTCGATGATTGGTTGTTTCCTAGCGACCGACGAGCGAGGTTCGGTGTCTTGCTCCTGGCCTTTCCCCGCCGGCATTTCCCTGCTGCGCATCGTCCCGTTACCTTCTGGTATAATGGCCGCCGCAACAGAACCCGCAAGGTCAACGCGCGTCTAGGGGAGGGGCGCCCCGGCCTTCGTACCCCGTCGGTCTCCCGCAGCGAGCTGCGCCGATGCTCTTCAAAACCTCGAGTGCCGCCGTCTTCGGCATTGATGCTTACCCGGTTGAGGTGGAAGGGGACATCACCGCGGGCAGTGCCTTTTTCACTACCGTCGGCCTCCGAACGGGGAAAGCTCTGAATTTCCAAGGTAAGCTCGACTCCCATTCGTGCAAGAAAAACCGCGGACCCGGGAACTTGGGTCCGCGCTACGCGGCTCTCCGACGACTGCGAGTTTGCAGGCCGCGGAGTTCGAAACCCGCGAACTCCACGCTACCAGCTTATATCCGGATCCCTGGGTTCCCGGCGCGTCCAAGGGTGAAGGCCAAAACAAGGATAATCCCGAAGGCAATTCCGACGCCGGCGAGAATATAGATTGCCGTGTGTGTTTTCCCCCCAATCTGCTTCATAGACTTCACATCGCCAAAAGCGAGCTTGCGTGTCTCGATCTGGTTCCCCTTCGCAATCTGGACGGTGAACCCCTCATCGGAGACGTCGCCAAGTCGGGCGCGGAATCGCTCCTTGCTAAGCAGGCGCACTTCCACCTGAGATCCAGCCGGAATTTGGATGACCTGCTCTTTGAGGGTTGGCTTCTGAGAGGTACTCGCCTGTGAAGTGGCGCCCGCCCCAACAACCTCTGCCTTAGCGGATAAGCCACAATGAACCCAAAGAATTGCCGCTAATAGAACCGAAAGTACGCCTCGGCCCATAAGAACCTCCGGTTTGAGATCACTGGAATGCTGTAGTTATCCTCCGCCCACCGACCGGCACCATGCGACCGGCCACGTCACCACCTAGCACGTACTATCGCTGCCTTTTACCACGAGTTCGCTGTCTCCTCAATAGTGAACACAATACCTTAGTTTGTGCGGGACGAATTTGCGCGACCGACTTGGAGCGGGAAGCGCAGAGTTTATCTAGCTTAAACTCTGCTGCCCTTGTATTAATTGAGAGGGTTATAAGCGTCTTCATGTTCTTCTACGCCACTAGACATGATCGATCGCGTGTTGGTGCGCGACCCCGAGCCAGTTCTTCCCGCCGTCCGCGTCGCCCACGCGCTCCTCGCGGCGAATAATCCCAGAAGACCCTGATTCGCCGTCCGAGCAGCGGGGCGCGAGGGTTTCAGCGGGTAGCACACCGACTGCGGCTGCAAGATCTGGGGCCGAGGGAGGAGGGTCGGAGCGGTGTCTGAGAAATCATTTGAGTGGCGGCAAGCGGGGCTTGTCAAACGGGCAAAAACGAGCCGTCGGAACCCTGCCGATCTCGCTGGGGCCTGCTCCGGTGGCAAATTCGTTGTGTCGAGGGCAGGAGAAGCATAGGATGCGCGAGTCAGAGGGCCAAATCGGGAACTCCGGGCAAAAGGGGACAAGCTGATCATGGTCCAGAGGTAGATGCAAAATTCACTAGAGCGAACCTGTTTCCTGGCGGCTGCGACAAAAGCATCTGAACCATCCGCCAGGATTCGTATTATGATGCAGAGCGCGAGGGCCGGCGGATTTGTGTCTCTTGTGTCCTCCGAGGAGAAGTGTTATGCACATTCTCAACAGGCTAGTCTGGGTTCTAGGAATAATAGTGTTGGTTGCTCCCCCGGGTGCGCTGAGAGCGGCCACGGAAGACGCGCAGGGCTCCATAGTGATTTTCTTTAAGGATGGGCGTAGGCAAAGCTTCCGCTTGGCGGAAATTGCCCGGATCGAATTCGACTCCCCAGCCGTTAAGACTTCCCTGGGGCAAGGCCACTTTCTTGGTGAGTGGAAAGTGGGCGACGGCATGGGGGGAAAATTTGACATCAGCTTGAAGCCCGATGGAGTGGCTCATAAAACGCTAGGTTCGAGCCACGGTACATGGACCGTCGTGGAGGGCGAAGCCCGCATAAGCTGGGAAGACGGATGGCACGATGTCATTCGAAAGGTAGGCAGCAAGTACGAGAAGGTGGCCTTTTCGCCCGGCAGTTCCTATTCTGACCACCCCTCGAATGTGACCGAAGCCATTTACACAGAGGCTCATTAGAGTCACCTGGCGTTTGCGGGAGTGGCGGGTCGTGCATGCGGCGCAGTCCGGTTTGGGTGCGGGAGAAACCTACTCGCCCGCCAATGCAGTCCCCTCACGCAGCGCTACGGCCGCTTCCCGTAATTGCGACGCTGTACCCGGCGCCCCCGGAAGAATCTGCTAAGATCAAAAGGCAAAACCCGCCCAACAAGCGGATCGAGCAGACTCGTTTCGCTCGGAGCTCGTCCGCTGGACGTTAGGCGGAGAGTTTTGTTTTGTCCGATATTTGGACGTTCACCTTAAGCAGGAAGAGATGCATCTACTCGATCCAGGGATCCTCGGAATCGCAATTCTATTCCTGCTGGGCATGCTGGTTATTGTCAAGCAAGTTGCCACAGGTTCCATTTTGGATAAACCAAGAGGCAACCTTAAGGTTCAGCTCGTCAATATCTTCAACCTCTTTTTTTTGTTAGTTGTGAATCCCCTAGCCGCAATATTGCTGATCACTCGCGGTCTGGCGACGATCGATCCTACCCACATGACCGTTGATGAACCGTGGATTCTGATGGTTTTGGAGTTCGTAGGGTTGGTGATGTATGTGATCGGGTATCTCCTCATGGCATGGGCGCTGATCACGCTGGGGCGCAATTACCAGCTGGGGGGAAGCGCTCCTCGATCTGAAGATAAGATGGTTACGGATGGACCCTACAGACTGGTCCGGCATCCCATGTACACGGCGGCGTTGAGTATTTCCATGGGGCTGGCCTGCCTGATCCAATCATGGGCTTTCTTTTCCGTGTTTTGCATCTACCTTGTGTTGATTTTCCTGCTGATTCCCGTTGAGGAAGATGGGTTGCGGAAAGCATATGGCGAGCAGTATGTCGCTTACCAGCAAAACGCGAAGAAACTCATTCCCTTCGTTTATTGATCCATGCAGTCAATAGTCACACTAGGAGGGCTATCTCATGAGAGTCTTGACCGTGTACGCCCATCCGAATCCCAAGTCATTTTGCCACGCCATTCTCCAGCAGTTCACCAAAGGGCTGGAGGTCGCCGGTCACGTCAGCGATGTCGTCGACCTGTATGCCATTCGATTTGACCCGGTTTTTCGCATGCAGGACTTTGCCAGTTATGTGCATGAAAGCATGCCGTTAGAGATACTCGAACAAATGAACCTAAAGCAGCGCGTGCTGGACTTTGCAGGAGGTCCCATTCAGAGGTTCATCGCCTCGCGCTGGCTCCGCAACAAGGATTCTCTGGCAGTGGCGAAATTCATCCACGACCATAGGCCCAAAGACGTTGTTGCCCAGTGGGAGAAACTGAAAAATGCCCAGGGCCTTGCCTTTATTGCCCCCGTGTTCTGGCTACACTTTCCCGCGATCCTGAAGGGGTGGTTCGAACGGGTCTTCGCCTACGGTGATGCTTATGCCTTAACGTCTGAGGGCTGGCGCGGTGAAGCGAAAGGTCGAGTGCCACTGCTTCACCATGAAAAAGCCCTGGTCATCAGCACGACACTCTTCAAAGAAGAAGACTACAAGGCCGATTGGGAGGCACCCATGGCGCGGATTATCGATGACTGGGGACTGCGGTATCCAGGGGTCAGAAAAGTCGAACATGTCTATTTGTATGGCGTGCCTGTAACGGACGATGAAACCAGACGGAGTTATCTGGAGCGAGCCTACAAACTGGGTAAAGAGTTTGCCCACTCATAAAGGGCGTGGGCAGGAGTTGCTCTTGGTTGGGAAGGCGGGGGCGATCAAATCTGCCGTTTGTCCGCCTAACAACGGGCTTAAGTCCGGACGCTCGCAAGTTCGCGCCGCTTAGCCGTGACATTACCCTCCTGGAGGATCACCGCCAAAAGATCCCGTCCGCCCCTCGCCATGCCCCCAGCCCCGCCTTGCGGCAGGTACCTTGCCCCTGGCCTTCCTCCGCCGGTAATGAGAAGTTCCGCCTAGAGCGATCGCAGGAAGTTGATGAGGTCTTGTTGATCCTGAGCGCTCAGGTTATTGAAACCGTCGATGACCTTGTTCGCCTCGCTACCCGAGCTCTTATGGAACTCGATACCCTCCACCAAGTTGCTCGTCCGTCCGTCGTGGAGGAAAAAGATGCGTTGCCCAACACCCCAGAGCGGAGCAGTTCGGAACTCATCGGGGCCTGCGCCACCTTGGGTGATGCCGTCCGCGAGACCGCTGCCCATGTGGTGGAGGAGGACGTCGGAGTAGAGGTTCACCTGTTGGTTGGAGAGCGCAGGGCTCGGGACCGTCGAGGAGCCGCTCGCAATCATCTTGGCGGTGGTAAACGAAGGCGTGTGGCAGTGGGCGCAGCCGATCCTTGTGAAAACGGCCCGTCCATTCGTGGTGGACGGCGTATTGGGCGCCGGGGTGGGTGGGGCCAGCATCCGCATGAAGTTGGCGAACGCCTCGATGTCAGAGAGGGTGGCGGTATTGATGTTGGGGCTGCCCGTAGGCGTAGTCGTGAAGTTGAGTGTGTCGTCGGGCGTGGGGGTGAAGATACAGCCTGGAGTCTCTTCGCGCTCTTGGGGGAAGAGTTGGTTCGTGATCCCCATCTCGACGTTATAGGCCTCGCTCGCAAACAGGAGAAGGGATTTGTTCTGTGCCTTCCATCCGAAGCGGGTTATGGTCCCATCGTTTCCACTGCGGTTCACATTGCCGCTCAGGAGCGCGTTCGGGTGACCGGAAATGCCCAACTGCGTCTTCAGGGACGTGTTGGCCTGCATGTTCGCGAGGATCGCCGAGTCGGGGATCGCTTCGAGGAGTCCAGCGCCAAAGACAGGTGTCGGGATGCGGAAGATGATGTTCGGATTTCCACCCTGGCCGGTGAGCGGGTTCCCAGCCGGCAGGAAGTTGGGTTGAGCGATGTCGCAACCCACGGCGTCACTGCGGCCGGTGATGACGAAGAGGGCGTGCACGTTGCCGTCGTTAGTTCCGTCGGGATTCTGCTTAAAACGTGCCTCACGGATGGGGCCATTTTCCGTGATGAACCAGGGCACCACGTTTTTTGCCCCACTGAGCGCGGCGACTTGGATCAGGGGGTTCCGCGCAGGGCTCGTCCCGCCACCAGCCGGCTGGGAGTGGCAAGAAAAGCACTGGTTCGAGTTGAAGCGAGGCCCAAGCCCGTTGTTCTCGCCTCCCGTCACGGCCTCGATTTCTTGGAACCTGGCGAGCCCATCTTGGAAGAACGCGGTTTCGTCCGCCGTGAGGCCTGGCAGGGCCGTGCCCGCACCCGGCGGGCCGCCGCGCACGCCAGGGTCTACGGCCGTCGGCCCTTTTTGAGTCGGTGTGCAGAGGCACATGGCCAGAGCCGTAACCACCACTCCACCGAAAACCTCCAAAGCAACTTTCCGTCGCCGGGTCATGATTCACCTCCGATAGAAAATATGTAACGGCCACCACGCGCCCTTCGATTTTTCCCAGCTGCCCCTGTTGCTCATGACACTCTAGCAGGAAGACCGGACTTCTTCCAGTAGAATTAGTAGAGAGGAGGCCAGCATTCCCCAAGAGAACTCCCGGGGCCGTAAGAAGATTCTCTCTGATCTGGCTGAATGGACTAGAGGTTAAACACTCATGAGCCGGCGTGGGATCGACGAAGCAATTGCTGCGGGTCGCCGACGCCATCCTTGGGGCGAGTAACCCCAGAAGACCCTGATTTACCGTCCTCGCTGCGGGACACGGGGGTTCCAGCGGCCCGGAATTTCCCTGCTGCCCATCGCCCCGTTACCTCTGGTATAATGGCCGCCGGTACAGAACCCGCAAGGTCAATGGGCGTTTACGGGATGGGCGCCCGGGCCTTCGTACCTTGTGAGCCTCCCGTAGCGAGTTGCGCCGATGCTCTTCAAAGCCCTAAGTGCTGCTGTCTTCGGCATTGATGCTTACCTGGTTGAGGTTGAAGTGGACATCACCGCGGGCAACGCCTTTTTTACCACTGTCGGCCTCCCGGACGCGGCGGTGCGTGAAAGCCGCGAGCGCATCAAGTCCGCCATCAAGAACTGCGGCCTGGAATTTCCCTTTCAGAACATCACCGTGAACTTGGCGCCCGCAGACGTGAAAAAGGAAGGTTCGGGATTCGATCTCCCCATCGCGCTGGGCATTCTAGGCACGACGGGTGCGCTGCTGAAGAACGAATTGAAAAACACGTTGTTTCTCGGGGAGCTCTCGCTCGACGGCAGCCTGCGCCCCATCAAAGGCGCGCTCTCGATCGCTACCATGGCGCGGCAGAAGGGCTTGCGCAAAATGGTGGTGCCGCTTGAAAACGCCTGCGAAGCAGCCGTAGTGCAGGACGTGCAGGTTTTCGGCCTGCGCTCCCTGCCGGAAGTCCTTGACCTGATCAACGAGACGCGCGAGTTCAAGCCCGCGCACGTCAACACCGCCGAGATGCTCGCGCAAGCCAGCCAGTACACGGTGGATTTCCGCGACGTCAAAGGGCAGCTCCACGCTAAACGCGCCATCGAGGTCGCCACCGCCGGCGGGCACAATATCCTGATGATCGGCCCGCCGGGAGCAGGGAAGACCATGCTCGCCAAGCGCATTCCCACCATCCTGCCCCCGCTGACCTTCGACGAGGCGATTCAGACCACCAAGATTCACAGCGTGGCGGGCATGCTGGAAGCGGGCGCGGGCCTGGTGGGCACACGGCCGTTCCGCTCGCCTCACCACACGATTTCTGACGCCGGATTGATCGGCGGGGGCGTCGTCCCGCGGCCCGGCGAGGTCAGCATGGCGCACAACGGCTTGCTGTTTCTCGATGAGTTGCCGGAATTCCAGCGCAACGTGCTGGAAGTGCTACGCCAGCCGCTCGAAGACGGCATGGTGACCATCGCGCGCGCCGCCATGACGCTCACCTTTCCCGCCCGCTTCATGCTGGCGGCGGCCATGAATCCTTGCCCGTGTGGATTCTTCAACGACCCTTCGCGCGAGTGCACCTGCACGCCGCCCATCATCCAGCGCTATGTCTCGAAGATTTCCGGGCCGCTGCTCGACCGCATCGACATTCACATCGACATGCCCGCCGTGCGCTTTCAGGAATTGCGCCAGGAAGCGGGCGGCGAAGCTTCCGACGCCATCCGCACGCGCGTCATGAAAACTCGCGAGCGCCAGCTCGACCGTTTTCAGGGCGAGAAGATTTACTGCAACGCGCAGATGAGCTCGCGGCAGCTTCGCAAGTACTGCAACATCGCGCCCGACAGCGAGCGTTTGCTCGAAAGCGCCATGTCGCGGCTGGGCCTTTCCGCGCGTGCCCACGACCGCATTCTGAAAGTTTCCCGCACCATCGCCGACCTGGAGGGCGCCGAGAATATTTCCACCACGCACATCTCCGAAGCCATCCAGTACCGCTCCCTCGACCGCAGCTATTGGACGTGAGCGTCGCGCGGGGCGGCGTCGTGCATTGGGCGCATGGCGGCCTTGTTTCTCTGGCGAGGATGGAATAAGCTGCATCTATGAACGAGATTGTCTTCGAAGTGAGTCAGGAATCCGATGGCGGCTTCGTCGCTGAATGCCTGACGGAAGGCATCTTCACGCAGGCGGACAACTGGGAAGAGTTGCGCCGGAACGTGAAGGAAGCCGTGGCGGCCTATTACTTTGACCACCCGCAACAGCCTGCGGCGATCCGCCTCCACTTGGTCCGGGACGAAGTTCTCGCCAACTCATGAAGACCCCACGCGACTTGAGCGGGCACGACCTTGTCCAGGCTCTTTGCCGCAATTGGGGCTATCGCATCATCCATCAAGAAGGCGGCCACGTCGTGATCGAGACTGAAGAACCTTCTCACCAGCGTCTCGCTGTTCCTGCCCACAAAACCCTTCGCATCGGAACGCTGAATGCCATTCTCCGTGCCGTGGCAAAGCACAAAGGGGTCGAACGCCAAGCGATCCTTCAGTCTCTTTGACGCCCCGCCAAGAGGGAATCGGATTGCCGGAGGGCGTAGGGCACCAGCCCTGGCCGCGGGACGGTGTTAACGGGAAGATCATGCGCGGGGTTAAGGCCCTAATCGCATACATGCCAAACGCCGGGATGCATGTGCTACCCGCGAACCGTTTGCTCGAAAGCGCCATGACCCGCCTGGGCCTTTCCGCGCGCGCCCACGACCGCATCCTGAAAGTTTCCCGCACCATCGCCGACCTGGAGGGCGCCGAGAATGTTTCCACCACGCACATCTCCGAGGCCATCCAATACCGTTCCCTTGACCGCAGCTACTGGACGTGAGCCTCCGCGTCGCGGAGCGTGGTTTGTCGCGCAGATCGGGTCACGCCACAATCTGCCGTCTTGACTTGGGCAACACCCAGGCGAATACTTTCCGTGTGAAGTTCCAGGCGCTTGTGAGTTCGCTCATGCTGGCAGCCGCTTCCATCGGCGCGTTAAGCGCGAGGCTGCAACAGCCTGCGGCGCCTCCCCAGTTACCCGAACCTCCGCTGCAACTTACACCCTCGGAAATCGAAATCTACAAACGCGCTCAGACGCTGATCGATTGGACCCCGAGTCAGATTCACGACTGCCCTTTTCTGCACAAGCTCCGACCGACCGGGAGCCAGGATCAACTGCCGGTGGTTCTCGAGCGCGTCGGCCAAACGGGTACCCTCCTGTTTCATGACTTCCCCCAAATCGCCTGCGACGAGGAGGTCGTCTCCGAGGTCTTCTCCAAAGCGCTTCCCAGGATGCCTCACATCAGGCAGCTTCACAAGTTTCGCTATATCGTCGTACCCCGGCTGGGGGGCGATGTCCCGGCATTTGAAGAGTACCGCACGGACCTCGAGGGGAACCCCCTCGACGCCTCGATCCCCAGCGATGTCTTCATGATTACCTCCAAGTTCACATCAACCTGGCTGTACTTGAGCCCGGCCGACCAGCACTACAGCCGCTTCCGGCACTTTGGAATTCAGACGATTCGAGAACGGGAATGCCATGTCGTGGGGTTTGCGCAAGAACCCGAGAGAGTGCGCAGAGTCGCCACATTCCGAACCCGGGACAAGGGCGTCGTCGTATTGCTCCAAGGACTGGCGTGGATCGACTCCGAAACCCTCCAGGTTCTGCGGATCACGACCTGGCTTCTCGCACCTCGGACGGACATCGGCCTCAGTTCCCAGACCTCGACTGTTGACTTCTACCCCGTCCAGCCGAGCGGGTTTGAGGGAGTGCTCTGGCTGCCCCGCGACGTGATGGTCGTGATCGATCATCGCGGCGTTCGGTTTCGCAACACACACCACTATTCCAATTTCAAGCTCTTCCGAGTGGACAGTACGATTAAACCGGCAGAGTGATCGCCGCGGACCAATCACCGGATCGCCGACACAACCGGGACGGGTGTGAGGCACCGCTTTTCCCCCTGGTCATTCCCGCGAAAAGCTTGCCCTGCACCATACGGTACAGGGCTTGCCCTGAGCTTGCCGAAGGGCGGGCACCCACCTGCGCTGCATGCTGCGCACGGTGGCCTCCCGCTTAGTAATTTCCATGAAAGTGGAGTCGAGAAGACTGTCATTCCCGCGAAAGCGGGAATCCACGACAGAAACCATGACCCGCAGGGGCGAGTCACCGATTCCCCCCACGCTTCCCGCCGGGTCTCCCCTGTGGGTGAGTGACGCGTCCACGCTTGCCGATCGGAGTTGAGTCTGTAAGGGCAATTCAGGAATTGCCCCTAAAGAAAAAGGCTCCTTGAGACGTCCGCCCAGGCCTGTGCTAATATTGTATCCACCTCAGGGCAGAGCACCATGGCACAAGACGAAGGGCGACTTCTGATCGCTTCCATTCTCGGCTTCGGAGCGGGCATCTACACCTTCTTGAAGGGATTCCGCGAGTACCGGAAGTATAGGCTGGTGGCGGACACCCCCGAGATTCGCATCCGCAGCGTCCCCATGGGGCTGGTGCAGATCCGGGGGCAGGCGCGCGGTGAGGAAACTTTCCTCAGCCCCATCACCCACACACCCTGCTACCTCTTCAAGGTGGTCGTTGAACAGTGGCATACGGAATCCCGAGGAGGGGGCGAGTGGAAGCATTTGACCACCGACATCCAAAACGTGAAATTCGACCTCGAGGATGCCTCGGGGAATGTGCTGGTCGACGCCACCAACGCCGAACTCGACCTGCCGCGTGGCCCCACGCGGGAGGTGCGCAGCCTTGCGTCAGGCGCCTCCTTCAGTTCCAGTCCTCAGGCGCAGGGCGCGGCGGCGGTCTCGGGCACGCCCGCCACGGACACGGAACTGCTCCAGTATGTCGAGCAAGCACGATTGCGGCACTTCACCCAGATGGTTGGGAAGGGGGTGAGCCTGGTGAGCCACGCGGGCGACCCGGCGCGCGAGCCGCAACGGCAGTCAATCATGAGTTTCTTGGCGAATCCTACCGGGAGCGGGGCTGGAGATTTCGCCGGGCAAATGATGCGAGCCATGCTGGCTCGGCGCGACCCGAGCGGGGAGACGTCTCGCGCCGCGCTGGAAGTCTGGAAATATCCGCAGGGCAGCGCGGAGTTCGAGGCAGCTCTTGCGCGGTTCGCCCAGGCTTCCGCCCGCACCATGGCTTCGAGCAGCCACGCCCCCGATCCTTCGGCCGTGCGAACACAGATTCAGCAGCATCCGGAGCAGGCGCTGACCATGGTCGCCCTTGTGGCGGGAGCCGCCGAGCCTCAGGTGGACCCCAAGGCCGAGAAGGCCCGGCAGCTCGCGCTCGCCTATGGGCGCGAACCCCTCGCGGGAGTGGCCCGGCTGGAAACCCATGCAGCCACCGGTCACTACCGGCTGACGGAGTACTGCTTGCTGCCCGGCCAGATGTACGACATCACCGGCACTTGTGCTGAAAACCCCAACCCCCGGGATGAGCATGACCGGAACATTATCTTGAAGGGAACGAACGAGCCCACCTTTTTGATTTCCTCTAGAACGCAGCAAGAAGTCCAGTCTTGGCTGCGCAAACAATCCTTGTGGATGGTCCTGGGCGGCGCGGCGCTCGCCATCGTGTGCCTCGCCATTTTCCTGGGAAAACTCGGCCTGCTCTGAAAGCGCTCAGCGGGCGCTTTCATGCCCACCTTTCGTCATACGTAGAGGGAATCCCCACAGACTGTCACTCTTCGCCCGTCCGCTGTCATCCTGGTCCCGCCTTGCGGGAGAAGGATCATTTTCATTTCGCGAATGGGCTCAGCATGGCAGACCCGAAAGTAGTTTCAGCAGGAAGCCACAGCAGATCGGGGTTCGCTTTGCCGTGGGTTCGTTGGGGCAACTCACGAACCGCTCCTATAGAGGGAAGCCCACGGCGAGACAAAGCGCGTGCCGTGGCTACCCCCTAATCTGGCAGCACTCTCTTCAGCGCTTCGAGCTCCGGTTCGCCGGGGCCGAGGGGCAATTTCACTTTGCCGCGCTGGACCACCGAGCGGCAGATGGCCATCATGATATCGAGGTCTTTGTAGGCGCTTTCGCCGTTGCAGGGGTGAACTTTCTTCTCATCGTCGAGCCAATCGACCATTTCCTGAACGTACGGCCCCATGTCGTGCTCGTAGTCCATGCTGCCCGGGCCGGACATGACGCCGTTGCGCGTGACGGCGCGCCAGCCGCCGCCCGTGAGCACCTCGGCAAAACCTTCGGTCCCCTGCGCCCCGACGCGGCACTTGCGCCACCAGTAATCGACTTCCGGCACGTCGGGAGCGCCGTCGCCACACTCCACGATGCCGCGCACGCCGTTCGAAAACTGAATCAGCCCGGCGATGTAGTCGGGCGAAGGGTGATTGTCCGTGAACTTCGATTTCCCATGCGCCTGTCCGACCACCCACTCTGCTTCGGCGTAGTCGTTGTACCAGCGGGTGTAGTCGATGAGGTGCGTCAGCAGGTGCATCATCCAACCCGTAGCGTGGCCGTAAACGGTGTGCACGCGGCCGATGGCGCCGCCCGAGAGGATCTCCTTCACCTTTTTGTAGTGCTCGCCGTAGCGGTGCTGGTGGCTGACTACGGTTTTGACGCCGGCGTCACGCACGAGCTTCATCATCTCGAGCGCTTCGTTCGTCGAGGGTGCTGTGGGTTTTTCAAAGGCGATCAGCTTCACCCCTGCCGCAACGCCCGCGCGAATCATGGGCAGGCGCAGGTCGGGCAGCGTGCAGAAGCAGAAGACGTCGGGACGGGTTTTCTTAACGAGCGCGCCGGCGTCGGCGTTGGTTTCGCTGACCCCGAACTTTCTCGCCGCGGCTTCCAGGCGCCCGGCGTCAATGTCGCACAGGCCGACCAGACGGAAGCGGCCGTTCTTCTGGAAGGCGTCAGCATGATGCGTGCCGCGCTTGCCCATGCCAGCCACAACTACGGTGTATTGGCGGTTTGAGGTCATAAGGAAGGACTCCTGAAATCAGATTAGGCGAGAATTCAGCTGGATTCCGAAAACCTCCGTGCGTGTCATTCTGAGCCCATTCGCTGTCATCCTGAGGCGAAGCCGAGGGATCTTTGTCATTTCGCTCAGGGTAAACTGCGCGAAGAATCCATGCAGTTTGTGGAAGCAAGCAACTGCCGAGATCCTTCGGCGCCTGCGGCTCCTCGGGATGACAGCTCCGGGGGCTTTCTCAGGCTCCTGCAAAGGTAACCAGCCGGGACTTGGAAAAGCGCCGCCAACGGATGAATTCGGGAGGGTCGTGAAGACTCTCCCGGCAACTTGCGAAGCCTGCTCAGTTCGCAGCCTTGAACTTCCCCGCGCGGGCTTTGTCCCAGGCGACGATGCTGTCGATCACGGCCTGAACCTCTTCCCCGGTCAGCTCGGGAAACATGGGCAGCGAGAGCACGCGCGCTGCCGACGCTTGGGAATGTTTCAGCGAGCCCGGGATGCGCGCACCCTTGCCCCACGGGAACCCTTCCTGCTGGTGAATGGCGATGGGGTAGTGGGTGAGCGCGGTGATGTCCCGCTCCTTCAGGTATTCCTGCAGGTTGTCGCGGCCTTCGGTCTCGACCACATACAAATGATAGATGTGCCGGTAGCCGGGCAACGCGTAAGGGAGCCGAAGTGACGTGCCCTTCAGTCCCACGTCATACTGCTTGGCAAAGCCGCGGCGTAAGTCGTTCCACTTGTCGAGTTGCTTCAGCTTGACGCTCAGCACGGCAGCGTGCAGGTCATCCAGGCGGCTGTTGTAGCCCATGCCGTGATGGGAGCGCTTGAGGGAGCCGTGGTTCCGCAGCTTGCGAACGCCCTCGGCGATGTCGGAGCGGTTGGTGACCACCGCGCCACCGTCGCCGAAGCAACCCAGGTTTTTCTGGATGATGAAGCTCGTGCACATGGCGTCGGAAAGCTCGCCCAGGGCGAAATCCGGGCCGCGCGCGCCGAGCGCCTGCGCGTTGTCTTCGATGACGAAGAGTTTGTGCTTCCTGGCGATTTCCGCGATGGCGCGCATCTCGGCGGGCTGGCCGTAGAGGTGCACCGGCACGATGGCCTTGGTCTTGGGCGTAATGGCCGCTTCGAGGAGGTTCACATCGAGGTTGCAGGTCCTGGGATCGCAATCGACGAATACGGCCGTCGCCCCGGCGATCCAGATGGCTTCGGCGGTGGCGAAAAAGGTGTTGGAGGTCGTAATGACTTCATCGCCCGGCCCGATACCGAGCGTCATGAACACCAGCCAGAGCGCGTCCGTGCCGGAGTTCACGCCCACCGCCTCCTGGGCATGGCAATACGCGGCCAGCTCTTTCTCAAATCGCTGGAGCTTGGGGCCCATTACGTAACTGCCGCCTTCCAAGACCTCCTGGATGGCGGCGTCAATCTGGTTCTTCAAATTGTGATATTGCCGAACGTGGCCATAAAAGCCCACTTTCACAGGCACCATGAGAAAGTCCTCCCTGCTTTCCTTCAATTACGTTAGCTGCCCAGACTAATCGTAAAGGGCGGTTCTCGCAAATGGTTTTCTTGCCGCAAGTGTCGGGGCCCTCACATTGTAAACATCACACGTTCTCATCCTGAGAATGGGCTATACGTCCTAGGTTTGTGCTAGACCTCGAAAGATCTTTCTTTCAATCTTCGAAGGCCTCGAATTCGCCTCGCACCTGTGTTGCACCGCCCAGCGGATTGTTTTAGAATCCCCTCCGCGAACCCTCCCGCAGGGGGAAAGGCGAGGCCCTACGATCATGCGAAGAATCCCGATGGTCATCTTCTTGCTCGGCGCACTGGGCAGCACGGCGGTGGCGCAGCACGCCAAGCGGCCCGCGAAGACCGAAGACACCGGGCCCGTCACCGTGATACGCTCGGCGACCCTGCAGATCCCCATCGACAGCGACGCGGTCAGCATCTTCGGCTATCTTTCCGATCAGCAGAAGCTGGCCCTGTGGTTTCCCGATCAGGCCATCCTGGAGCCGCAATTCGGAGGCAGGTACCACTTCCACTGGAACAACCAGGACGGGGTGTGGAGCGGCGTGGTAACGGAATTCCTCGTAGCTAACACCCTGGCGTTCACCTGGAAAGCTCCCACGGAAGAGATCGAGACCCAGGTGCGGATCAAACTCTATCCGCAGGGCGGGCAGACGCTGGTGGAACTAGCGCACAGCGGCTTTGCTTCCGATGAGGCCCTCGACAAGGCGGTGAAAAGCTGGGTCTTCTACCTGCAAAACCTGAAATCCGTTATCGAAGAGCAAACCGACCTGCGCCTGGCTGCAGCCAAGAGCGCCAAGCGCTCCACAGCGCACCCGCAGCGAAAATAACCTGGCGACTCCGGCGGACTTGCTGCTTCGCAAGGGCGCGATACGGGCCGTCGGGTGGCGCGAACACCCGCCGGCGGGACGACGTGCCGCTGCGCCGGGCAGGAAAGCCCAGATTCGTGGCGACGGACAGATTCTCCCCTAGGTCTCTCAGGCATCTCTCCCCAATCCCCTAATCCTAACCTTGACGCCTGCCGATAAGAAGTAGTGAGAAAGTTTGGCGGAGAGCACTGCGGGTGTGCCTCGGAAGGTCGCGTCGCTCGCCAAGGTGCCGGCCGGGGCTCGCACGCCGGTTGGCCAGCCCACCCTTGCTCTTCAGATCAACTTCCTCACCGTCCTCAACGGTTTCGGAAAAGCCGGCTGCGGGTAGGAGGAGCACCGTGAAACGTCTTCTGGATCTGAGCGCAGCTCTGGTGATCGGTTTGGCTTGTCTTGCCAGCATGGCGCCTCCAGGCCGCAATCAGGTTCTGGTCTTCCGCAAGTACGTGGTCATGGATCAAGAAGGATTCCACATGGAGGCGCTCTGCCTGCTGGTTCCCAAGGACTGGCAGTTTCGCGGCGGCGTCACGTGGGATTGCCGTCAGGTGCCGCCCGCGCACGTTGTGGCCTTCACCGTCTCCAGCCCGGATGGCCGGTCGGTGGCGGAGCAGTTTCCGGAGGAAGACTTTTTCTGGTCGATGGACCGGAACCTGCAGTATTCCTTCACATCGTCCGGCAAAAGAACCCTTCAGCCCATGCCCGCCGCTCAATTCGTCAAAGTAGTCTGGGCTCCCCACCACCGCTCCGGAGCGACCGGCCTGACCGTTCTGGAAAGCCAGAACCTTCCGGAGCTGGCTACGCGCCTCCGCGAGGTGACGCAGTACCAGATGAAAGTCTTCGGCCAAATCTCTCCCTTTCAATTCCGGTACGAGATCCGCGCCGATGCGGCCCACGTCAAGCTGCAGTACCAACAGGGTGGCGCCGCCGTGATCGAAGATGCGACTGCCGCGATCAGCTATTTCATTTCCTACCTGCCCAGCATGTACGGGACGGTGCAGCAGATCGCCTGGACGCCCTGGGTGTTCAGCTTCCGGGCTCCGGCGGGAGAGATGAATGAGAAGGTGAAACTGTTCAAGGTCATTGCCGACTCGCGGCAGGATAATCCCGCCTGGCAGCTTAGTTGCACGCGGCTTTCCGCGACCGTGGCGCGCGAACAGATCCACCAACAGAACGCCATCTTCGCCCGCATGCAGCAGATCCACCGGACTCAGCAGGAAACCAGCGACATCATCATGAGTTCCTACCGAGAGCGCAGCGCCGCCTACGACCGCATCTTTGACAATTACAGCCAGACGGTGCGCGGCGTGGAAACCTACGTTGATCCGGCCACGAACTCCAAGATGGAACTCCCCAACGGCTACGGCGACGCCTGGACCAACGGCACGGACTACGTGATGAGCAACAACCCGCGCTTCAATCCGAATGTCGGGTCAAACCAGAACTGGCAGCGGCTGGACCGACAGAGGTAGAAGGCAGCCGTTCACCCCGCCAAGCCCACGAGGGTGCCGGAATCTGCCGTTTTTGGTCTTGCGAGCTTGGCGCCTACCGCGGACCTGGCGGACGGGTCTACGCGGCCTGCCGCCCTCGCTAGTCCCGTGACCGCCTAAAGAAGTCCCGAACCCGCTCTGCCCACACGGCGCTTTGGTTGACTGCCAACGCTTCCGAAAAGAACCTAACCAGGCGGGCACGGGACTAGGGCCTGTCCGGCAGGCTGGGTTGCTTGTAAACCACTCCCTCCTTCATGACGAAGTTCACGTTTTCGAGCACCTGGATATCGCTCAGAGGATTACCGGGAACGGCTACCAGGTCCGCAAACTTGCCCGGTTCGACCGAGCCGATGTCAATCTTCAGGTCGAGCAGTTCCGCGCCGGAGACCGTGGCCGAGCGCAAAGCTTGGGCAGGAGTCATGCCGTACTTCACCATAAGAGGAAACTCCTTCGCTGGGTTGATGGTCCACTCGAAGCCGCCCACGTCCGTCCCAAAGGCGATCTTCACCCCGGCCTTGAGCGCCCGCCGAAAGGTCTCGGCGTGAATTTCCACCCCGCCTTTCCATCCCGGGAAACCTTCGGCTTGGCGGAGCTGCTCGGCGTAAATGAAAATGTACAGCGTCGGCACGTACCAGATGCCGCGCGCCGCCATCGCCTTCAGATCGTCGTCGGAGATGTAGGCGCCGTGCTCAAGGGAATCCACGCCCGCTTCCACCGCGTTGTGTGCTCCTTCCAATCCCATGGCGTGCGCCGCTACCTTGTGGCGTTCGCGGTGCGTCTCATCCACGATGGCGTGCAGCTCCTCCGGCGTGAAGGTGGGAACGCTGTGCACCACGCCCTCGGCCGTCGAAACCCGTTGGTCGACATAGATTTTGATCCAGTCGGCTCCGTTGGAAATCTGTTCGCGCACGGCCCTGCGACACTCCTCGGGTCCATCCACGACCTGGACGCCGTGCGGCAGCTTCAATGCCGGGTCGTAGCCGAGCAGGGGGTAGGCGCCGGTCACATCGAGGGCGCGCGTCACCACCAACATGCGCGGGCCGGGAATCACGCCCTGCTTGATGGCGTCACGAATCGACACGTCGGCATAGTAGGCGCCTTCGGTTTCCACGTCGCGAATGGTCGTGAACCCGTACTCGAGCGCGCGGCGCGCCGCCTGCGTACCCAGGATCGTACGGTAAGGAAGCGACCACTTCAGGATTTGCTCGTCGTACTGCCCCGGCTTCTGATCGCCTTGCAGCAGCACGTGCGTGTGCGATTCTACAAGGCCGGGAAGGCAGGTTTCCGAAGCGAGGTCGAGGAAGGCCGCGCCCGCAGGCTTCACAAACGCGGATGTGAAACTCGCGACCGAGCGGAATCTGCCCCCGGCAATTTCAATGAGCGCGTTCTGGCGCGGCTCTTCCGATTTCTCGTCAATCAACGTCCCGCAGTGAACGAAGGTGGCCCGTGCACTCTTCGCGGCCTCCCCCACAGCTTGCGCCCCTGCGACCGTCGGAGGTCGTACCAAGCCAAGGAAGAGGGAAACCAGGAAAAGCAGAGACACCTTTAGGAATGGACAGCGATTCATCGGGTCCTCCTGACTCGCGGATTCAGTGCATAGCAGGTGGGAGTATATCAAAGGCCGTGCGCGGCATGCGTGCGCCGAGCCCGCGCCAGCGCGGCCATGCTTTCAGGACCTCCTGCGCCGGATGAATTTCCCGCCGTGATGCGTATTCTTTTCTGAACGCCTCCCGTAACCCTTCACCTGGACAGCGCGATCTCTGTAGTGGTGGCCGCGGTGCTGCCGATGAGGCGCATGCGCACTTCCGCGCGGAGGCGTGCGGCCTCTTCCGGGGTGAAGCGCAGCAGGCCGCGGCTCGCCAACTGCAGTTCCTCGGGTCCCCAGTTGGCGCGCATGAGGCCTCTGCCGTTGTGCTTCAAGGTGCGCAGCAGCAGGTGGCCGATCTCGTGGGCGATGCCGTGGCCCAGGATATGATACCGATCCGTGTGGGTCTCATTCGCCAGACTCTCCACCTTCTGATAGA
>JBEKAK010000069.1:0-29259 GCA_050018275.1 Terriglobia bacterium
GGCAAGCTGGAGCGGTTCCACGAGACCCTCAAGGCCCGGCTGAATCTGCTGGTGTTCAGCAGTCCGGAGGCTCTGCGGGCGGCCATGGCGGAGTTCATCGAGTTTTACAACTACCATCGCTACCACGAAGGGATCGGCAATGTGACGCCGGCAGATGTCTCCTTCGGCCGACGGGAAGAAATTCTCAAGCGGAGAAAGGAGCAAAAACAGGAAACCCTGGACCGCCGGTTCCCGTACAATCTGAGCCAGGCGCCAAACCAAACCCGGGGTGAACTGGGGACTGAACTATAGCTTGGAAAAAGGCTAGATAAGTCTCAGAGGTGCTCAGGACGCACAATGTTGAACGGTCCCAGTGCGGGTAGCCCTGCTGGTCAAAGACAAACGGCTCGGGGAAGAGATACCTTCGCACGGCCGCTCCGGCGAGATCATTCGCCTGGACCGTCATGAGATCCCCAGGCTCCCGGAAGCGCATCCGGAAGCGATCGGGATCACTGTTCTCGGGGGATTCCATCTGGGTGCGATAGAAGGCGTCCCGGCAGCTTCGGAACTGCATCGCCGGCAGGCCCGCGGAGTACATCCGCCAGAGCTTCCAGGGATTCTCGTTTATGACGGGATTACCGTCTTCATCGGCCCAGGCTGCGGGGTTATAGAAACCGATCTCCTCCTTGACGCGGTCGTCATCCCGCATCAAATCGAATACGTCGCAGGCATACTGCTGGCAAAGGAACTGGATCAGCTTGTGATCCCGAACCTTGGCCAGATCGAGATTGGAGGCAGTTTGAACGTCCAGGTTGGCCGGGCTGCCATGAAGCTCATTGAGAACACTCAGATAGATCTGGCCCTGCCAGGCCCGCAGTTCCTGCTTGACGTCCCAGACCACGAGATCATGCTCAATGTCCCAGATCAGGCAGTTCGCCTTGATCTGGCCGTTGGGCATGGCGCCGGTAATCTGGATCAGGTCACCGACCTGAACCGGATGCCCGGTCAGGATGGCGCCGCCCCGCGGAGAGGCCAGAGCTGCTCCGGAAGTCCAGGCGTCCGGCCAGCGATTGCCGGGATTGTAGGTGGCCACTTCAAATGTGGTCTTGCCATCAGCAAGCGCGACCGTGTGGAGAAGATCCCACGGATTGAGCTCGCGAGTTTCAAGCAACTCGCCGAACAGGCTGGTGCGGCCCCGCGCGACATCCCGCTTGATGCGCTTGGGGACACTGGGCCTCGCAGCCGGGATGTCGAATCCAAACAGATGGCATGCGTCCCGGAACGGCATCGGTTCGCGCATGCACACGGCGTAGAAGCCGTCGTCCCGGACCCAGGGAATGACCGGATACCAATTACCGTCACCGGGACCTTCTCCCTCCATCCCGAATGGGAGCAGCGCGTGCGCCAGGTCCAACGACTCCGCATCGTTACCGAGCGCGATACGCATGTATTCCACCCCGGCGTGCTCGAGGCGAGCCGACAGCTCCTCGACCCCGAAGTTCACCTTCGGATCAGGCTTCTCCCCGGACTGGCGCGGATGCCGGAAGCGCATACCGCGAGGGACGCTTCTGTCCTCGATCACATGCCACCGCTGGAACGGCTTAGCGGGAAACTGAAAGTGCAGATGTTGGTAGTTCACGGTACCTCCAGTTGTCTGGTATGGGCCCCAGACAGGCTTGGGATGAATGTTCGTGGTTGGGATCTCCCCTCGGACGAGAGGAGCTAAGGTGGGCTTCCGGAATGCGGGGGCGAAGGCGGGGGCCCCTTGCTCCCCGGCAGCAAGCCGGGGCTTTCCGGACTTGCAGGTGATTAGCTCTGCAGCCAGCGCAGAATGTGCGCGGTCTGGACGTCCTCACGAATCCTGTGGATGCTCATCTGGAATTGAACTTCGAGAGAAACCGGGGGAGGAGTAGGCAAGCGAGATGCCCGCTCTCGGGAGATCTGGTCGAGTACCCTGGCCAGCTCCCTCCGGTTCTCCTCGCGGGTTTCACGAGCGATCAAAGCGCGTTCGGGTTGATAGGTTCTCAAGGCACACCTCCGGTGTGATCAGGGAAATGAACTGAATGGGAAGGAATAGGTAAGGACTAAGGCGGGGGAGAAAGCGGTCACTTGCTAGTGCAGCAATCGGTCAGCTTGTAACCGACCTCAATAAGGATCTTGCCTGTTGCCAGGGTGGCTTTCTGCGTCAGGTCGGAGACGCGAGGCAGAACGGTTGACTTGGTGTAATTGACTGTGGCGGCGGCAGCCTTGTCGGCTGCCGTGAGCCATCCACCAAACAAGTTTGTGAACATCCGATTTGTATCCATGTGTCCTCCAGGACAGGCCCAGCGGGATCTCTCCACTGCGATGTTCGTGGAGACCCCCCTGGGCTCGAAACGAAAGGATAGGGGCCCCCTATCCAGACGCCTCCTGGTGCGCACGGTTATTGACCCTTACGGCCCTCGCGCGATGCACACTTGCCCCTCCCCCTGCCAGGGAGGATTAGGTTTTGGTAACGAAAGGAGGATTTGGTCAGGTTTTGGCTACGCGATTGGCCTCGCGCGGGACCCACTTAACTTGGCTGCGTGGAGGATGATTTATGCTCGAGGGCAGATGCTGGTGACTGAATCCTTATCACCTTGCCTGCTGGTAGATTTGTACCCAGGCATTACAAGATTGGTAGGATGTGAAACGGCGGGAGACTGAGGCAGGACAGGAGAAGGCTGCTTCTTGTGCGATTGCTGATCAGCACGCCATGCCTTCTCGGGCACGGCGGTCTGGCACGAACCTCCGACTTCCCTCCCTGTTTCACGGCAACAGGGCGGCAACATTTCGCGCCCCCACGGGCGCAGAAGATTGCGGGAGAAAAAACCGCTGATCTCACTTTACGGCAACATTACGGCAACATTTGGAGCTAGAACCAGGCAAAACAGAGCAAAATGGAAGCGTGGCTACCCTGATTTTTCAATGAGTTGCGGGGCGTGAAGAGAGGCCAACGTGGTTTTCAAGACCGCGGGTTTCAACCACTCACCCATCCCTCCGCACGAATCCTGGGAACTCCTCCGTGCGAGGGCGCGGGCTGGTCACCTACGAGACTACCACACTTCCCCTGCCCCAGCACAACACCAGTCACTCCGCACTTCCGATCGAAGCGGGCGAGCTTGGGTCCGGCGCCACCTCCACAGGGCGACAAAACCCGCCCTGCGACCACCCGCCAACTACGCCAGACGGCTCACGGTCCGCGCATTTTCGTGGATTCCCGCCCTTCGGCAAGCTCAGGGCAAGCTTGTCGCGGGAATGACACGACCCGGGAGGCGGGGACGGCAACAGCAAAACGGTCTCCCGCGGAAAGAGCCCACGGCAAGGCGCGCCCTCGGTGTGATGCCTACCCGCCGGGAACCATCAGGCTGGGATATCGTCTCGCGTCTCGCGAAGGGCAGGGTCTGCTTTGGCCCCGCTACGAATTCTTCACGCGCAGGTCACAGATATTTTGTTCTATTTACTCAGCGTTGCGCGCGATGTTATAATCAGCCTCAATGTAAGGCCCGTGATTGGCCGAAGCCTTGAGGGAGTCCAGACGCCAAGCAAGGCTCTCTGAAAGGGCAAGGCCAAGTGGGGGGCGTTGTTGGCAACGCTCCGGGCTTGGGTGAATGGGAGGGGAACGAGTTCGAGTCGGCGCCGCGTGTGTGGTGCCGGAGGCTCTATGCGTAGCCGTTTCCATTCATACCGGGTCGTCCTGCTGAGCGGGCTATTCCTTTACACCTTCCTTCCTACTGCCGCCCAAGGCGACCAGATCGTGGCGCTGGTGGACGAGCACGGTCACACGGTTTACATCAACACCGGCGACACGGCCTCGCGCGCGGATTGGATGACACACAGCTTCCGGCCCAGTTCGGCCGCCGCATTAACGCATGCGTCGGAAGAGATCGACCGGCTGGTGGAGCACGCAGCGAGCCGGTTTCGAGTGGATCCCGAACTGGTCCACGCCATCATTCGCGTCGAATCGGATTACGATCCCAAAGCCATATCGCGCAAGGGCGCCATGGGCCTGATGCAGTTGGTGCCGGCCACCGCGCAGCGATTCGGCGTGGAGAACCCATTCGACCCGAAGCAGAACGTCGAGGGCGGCGTCAATTACCTGAAGTACCTGCTGGATCTTTTCGGAGGGGACTTGGGCCTGTCGCTCGCGGCTTACAACGCGGGTGAGCACTCGGTGCAACGCTACGGAGGCATTCCGGCTTTCTCGGAAACGCGCAATTACGTGCACAAAGTCACGAGCCTTTACCAGACCGGGGACGCGCCGATGCCGGCCAAGACCACTCCCAAGGAGCCACCCATCATCCGGTACATCGATGAGCGCGGCGTGGTGCATTACTCCAACGTGGAATAGCGGCGACGAAGACGCGGAACTATTCACCCTGCCTGCGGCAGGCCCGCTGGGCCGTCCCGGCGAAGATCTGCGGAGACACAAAGGTTGAGGTTCATCAGTTTACGAAAAAGGTTGGCTTGGACGCTGCTTTTCGCCACTTTGCTGGCATTCCCCGCCGTTTCTATCGCCACCGTATCAGCCGCCCGCCGCCAGCGCGCGATTGCGGCTTTTAACAATGCCCAGCGGCTGCGCACCACGCTCGAATCCCAACCCGAGAGCCAGCGCCGCAAGGCGGACTACAAGCAAGTCATCGATGCCTACCAGGAGGTCTGCCGCCTCAATCCCGCTTATAGCAAGACGCCTGTGTCGCTCGCAGCCATCGCGGAACTCTACGAAGAGATGGGGCGCGTCTTCTCCTCGGACTCCTACTATCTGGAATCGATCAAGACCTACCGTTCCCTGATGAAGGAATACCCGCAGAACCGCCTCGCGCGCGACGCGCTGTTCACGGTAGGGGAGATTTATCGCACAGACCTGGAGGATCCCGAGGAAGCCCGCAAGGCCTACGCGGACTTCATCGAGATGTATCCCAAGTCCGACAAGGTAGGCGACGCGCGGGAAAAGCTGAAGCATCTCGGCCGGCAAGCGACCGAGCGGGCCAAGGTCCGCGCTACACCTCCCCCCACAGAAAAACCCCTGGCAGCGCGGCCCGCGGGTCCGCCGGAAGTGACGGCGGTGCGCCGTTGGGTCGCCTCCAGCTATTCGCGCATCGTGATCGGAATAGAAGGCGAAGTCAAATTCGATACCGTGCGCCTATCGAACCCCGACCGCATCGTGCTGGACCTGCAAAACGCCCGGCTGAGCCCGGCGCTGGTGGGCAAGACGTTTCCAGTGGAAGACGGGTTCCTGCGACAGATCCGCGTGGCGCAATTCTCCGCGGACGTGACGCGCGTGGTGCTGGACGTGGAGAAGATTGAGGATTACTCGGTTTTCTCACTCCCCAATCCTTTCCGGCTGGTTATCGACGTGCACGGCGTGCCGCAACCCCAGATCGCCAAGGCTGAGAAACCTGCCCTGCCTGCGCAGGCAGGCGCCCCGCCGAACCCGGAGGGCCGAAAGACTGAGAAAGTTCCGCGTCCTCCGGCTCCAGCCGCCACTGCGTCCGTAGTTCGCGTTGGGGCTGCTGCGAAGTCCCAAGCGCTTCCACCGCCGACCCCGGGAATCAAAACCCCTGACGAGAAGTCCACCTCGGGGGGCAACGTGGAGAAGGAAAGGGCCTCGGTGAAGCCGCCCGCGACGCTTGAAGCGAGCAAGAGCTCAAGAGCCGCGACCGAGACGGCGACCGCGCCCGCTATCCGGCCGGGGGCGCCCACGGAATCGGGCTCCCGCACTTTGACGCGCGCCTTGGGGCTGAAGATCGGCCGCATTGTGGTTGATCCCGGACACGGCGGCCACGATACGGGAACCATCGGGCCTACGGGGTTAAAAGAGAAGGACGTCGTCCTGGACGTGGCCCTGCGGCTGCGAAAGCTCCTGGAACGGAACACCGGCTGCGAGGTCATCATGACGCGCAGGGACGATACCTTCATCCCGCTGGAGGAACGCACCGCCATCGCCAACGAAAAGGGCGCGGACCTGTTCATTTCCATTCATGTCAACGCCAGCCGTGACAGGAATGCACGGGGTATCGAAACCTATTACCTAAATTTCACTTCGAGCCCCGAGGCGCTGGAGGTGGCGGCGCGCGAGAACGCCACCTCGCAGGAATCCGTGCACCAGCTCCAGGACCTGATCAAGCAGATTGCGATGACGGAAAAGATCGAAGAATCGCAGGACTTTGCCAGGCAGCTACAGCGCGAAGTTTATACGCGGGTGACCAAGGTCAGCGGCGCGCAACGCGATCGCGGCGTCAAGAAGGCTCCTTTTGTGGTCCTGATCGGCGCCAATATGCCTTCCGTGCTGGCGGAGATTTCCTTCCTGACCAACCCCCGCGACGAGCGGATGCTGAAACGACCGGATTACCGCGATAAGATTGCCAGCGCGCTCTACGATGGCATTGTCGAGTACGTGAAAAACCTTGGCGAAGTGAGGACCGTACAAAGGGCATCCTCCGCGCAAACTTCCGCCGCCACCCGCCCGGATTTCTGATATCCTGAAATTAATGGCAGGGAGACTTTCCAAGCAGGCGGGGCTTCTGGCCGCGCTGACGGCGATTCCCTTCCTCTGCCTTGCCCAGCAAAAACCCCTGGCCATCCCCCTGGTGCCCGCCGCCGACTGGCGTCAGCTGGAAGCCGAGTCTCTGCCGCTCTCTGCCGTCAGCAAGTATGGTGGTGAGCCGGTCATCGAGCAGGAATACGGCGTGAAGGCGCTGGAGCTGCGCACCTACCAGCTTGGCAAAATTCGCACACAGGTTGTCGTGGAGCCGGCACCGGATGCGACTTCCGCCTATGGGCTGCTGACTTTCTACCACAGGCCGTCGATGCTCCCGGAAGGAGGGATCGAACTCGCTTACGGGGACGCAGACGGTGCGCTGATGGCACGCGGGAAGAATTTCATCCGCTTTCTGCGAGGCCAAGACTCACCGCTCTCGAAAAACGACTACCAGGCGTTGCTCATCTTCGTGGGGGGAACCAAACCGTCCGCCAATGCCCTTGCGAATCTGCCTGCACCCTTGCCGGCGAAGAATTTGGCGCCGGAGAGCGCGAAATATATCCTCGGGCCGGAAGCTGCCAAGCGCGTTCTGCCTTCCTTCCGCACCAACCTCTTGGGATTTGAGCAGGGCGCGGAAGTGCAACTCGGCCAGTACCAGACCGGCAAAGGATTGTCGACCTTGATGGCGATCAGCTACCCCACACCGCAGATTGCACGGGTACGCTTCGGCGCGTTAACAAGTTTCCTGGGGCTCAACCAGGATCGCGGGGTGGATTCGATTTATGGGCGACGCCGAGGCTCCTTCGTGTTTCTGGTCCTGGGCGCCGGCAATGTGCAAACCGCCACGCTGCTGATGGATCAGTTGCGAGTGGCGCAGGGCGTCAGTTGGGACGAGCGCTATCCCAGTGACAGGTCCTTCACCCTTCAACTGATTCAGATGATTCTGGCGATCCTCATCCTGTCGGCCTTCCTCATTGCCCTGTGCATCCTCGCAGGAATCATTTTCTTCCTCTCGCGACGACTTGCTGCGAGGTTCTTCCCAGACTGGCAATGGGGCCATCCAGACGAAGATCAGCTCATCCGGCTCAATCTGAAAATGTAACATCCCCTTTACAATCAATAGCTTGGAAGTGCGATTGGGCCAGGAGGCGCGATTTATTGGGTTTTTTCACAAATGGATTGACGGAGCAAGGTTTGCCCGTAACGAACAGAAACTAAATGGGTTAGCGTGTGGAAAAATTCCTGAAAAATCCCTTGACATGGCTTGAGCGTTTTTCTAGACTCGCTAAGAGTTTAGATGGCGGGGCGCGTCCGCCATTCTATTCTCCTCTGAAAATGCTCACCCGCTGGATTGGCGGAGACGCTGGCCCTGCCGGGTGAGCATTTTTGTATCACTTAGCCGGCGTAGCTCAGTCGGTAGAGCATCGGTTTCGTAAACCGAGGGTAGAGGGTTCGAATCCCCCCGCCGGCTCCACTTCTTGAGACCAATTGGGACCAATAACTCCTGTACTTTCCGGGTCCAGTTTTAGTCCCATCGCTTCCACGAACTTCTCCTCGTCAGCACTCCGCCCATGCGTGTAGGTCTCAATCAAGAGTTGAACGTTGGCGTGCCCCAGCCTGTCGCGGCGGACACCCAGTGGTACGCGCTCGATGTCCATAGCACTCGCGTTGGCGTGGCGGAAAGCGTGGAAACCGCACTTGGGGAGGCCGAGACGTTTAAGGAGAGGATGGAATTTCCGCCGCAGGAGATTCTTGGCGTTCCATGGAGTGCCGGTGCGCGACGAGAACAGGAGCCCGCTTTCATTCCGTGGATGGGTGGAGAGGTACTGCTCCAGGTGACGTGTGAGTCTGGGTGACAGCCGCAAAGTCCGCACGGAGTGTTCTGATTTCGGGTCCTGCAACTTCCCTTCCCACGCCGACTGCCGGACATGGAGGAGCCGGTGCTCCAGGTCCACATCGGTTAGTTTCAGGCCACACACTTCACCCGAGCGCAGACCCGTCTCGGCACTGAGCCACAGAAACGTTTTGAGAGGCTCCTCGGCCTCGGCAATAAGGTGCTGAATCTGATCGAGGGAGAATGCACCGCGTGGCTTGGGCCGTGGGGTACTCAACTTCAAATGCTCAAACGGATCGTGAGCCACGTAGCCCCAGGCCCGTGCGGAGTTCCAGACCGCCCGGAACGTGGTGATGATGTGGAGCCGGGTCCGAGGATGGCATTGGATGGAGTGTATGAACCTTTGCATATCCTCTGCCCGGATGTCCTGCAATTGCCGGTCTCCGAAAAAGGGAATGATGTATTTTCGGAGGTGCCCCTTCATCGTGGGCCGGGTGGAGTTTTTGTATTCCGGCAGGACCGTGCCCTCCCATCTCAGAATGAAGTCCGAGAGCGTACAGGTGGGGCGGGGGCGGTAGGCCGGACTGTTGACCACCGCCAATCTCTTGTCGAGTAATTTCCGGGCCAGACGTTCGGTCTCGCATTCCTTCTGTGGTGCGAGGACTTCACTTTTATAGACGCGCCTGACCCGGCCCTCCACGATGATGTCCTCGCGCCATCGGCCGACCCAGCTCTTGCACTGACCGCGTAGAAATACCATACCGTGTTGAAACCGTCTGCGAGCCATGGTGTCTCCTTGCTCGCTGATCGGTTGCCCTTGGGCCGGGAGTGTACCAGAGGCCAAAACCATTTTCCAGTCGGGATCGGCACTCAGCCATGTCTGAACCATTGCCCGCACCATGGCCACCCTGAGCCCCACGCGGCAGTCGGGCGGAATCTCCCAGGGTTTTTGTTGGAAGTAGCCGTCATCCAAAAAGTTCACGGAGTTGCGATCCCAAGTTGGATCGTTGACCAGATTCTTGCGGTTGAAAGAGACGCATCCCACTCGATCCAGTCCCGCGTCAATCTTTCTCTCCCGGCCCCGGACGCGCTCGATCTCTTGCCGCAAGTCGGGGTGGGGGCGGCTGGCCCGTCTAACCTGGCGCGGAATCCAACGGTAGTTTCGGCTCACTTCCGGCCTCCGAAAGGATTGCGGTCTCCGTAGACGTTCCGGTTTCCGTAAGGGTTGCGGCCCGCATAAGGGTTGCGGCCTTCATAAGATGGGTCATTGTAAGGCTGGCCATACGTCTGCTGGCATAGCCTCGGAAATGCCACACTCCCGCACGGTGAGGAGAGGGAATTGTTGAGCATATACCGATCATACGCGCTGGGTTCCTCGACCCGAATCTGCGGCCAGGTGACGCTTGGCACTGTCTCCTGGAATGCCGGAGTGTAGGTGGACGGTTCCGATTCCGGCTCGTAATGGTGGTACACATCCACGGTCTGTCGCTGTGGCTCCGGCGCCTGGGCATAACCCGGTTGGATAATATACACTGGGGCCGCCGTTGTGGGCTCCGAGAGGCGCTGCCGGTACTCGTCGATCAAGAGTTTGGAGCCCACGAGCACGCTTCGATGTTTGGCGAGAAGCTGGTCGTACTGGGCCGCGAGTTTGTTGTAGTCAGCCAAGAGCCGGTTGTGCTGGCCCACGAGCCTGTTGTAGTCACCCAGGGCTTTAATGGAGTCAGCCAGGAGCGATTCATCCGCCGCTGCCTGGTCCTGTCGAAGCCTGTCGAAAATATCCCCGCACGTCGGCTGGTCCAGCATATGCCCCGGAGGCGGCGCGGAAACCTGTGCGCCGGAAACCTGCGTGCCGGAAATCCGTGTGCTGTCCGGCCGGTGAATGCGCCACTCATCCACCAGACAGCAGGCGGCGATGGAAACTGAAATCAGAATTGCGTACAAAGTTTTCATGTTCGTTCCTCCCGTGTCCGACAGAACTTGCCAGAGGGTTTAACTCTGACGAGACAATCCGGTAATAGGGAAATCGTCGTTCCCCCGCAAAGGTGTTTGGAACCACGAGTTCCCACAATCAAAAACAGATGGGGGGTGTGGCGTCCCAAAAAAGTGTCTTGCGCCTCCCTGGTCTCGCCCGGTTGTGCTGGCTCTCGCGCGCGTCCATGAACCACCCGCCCGCACCTCAAGCAAATCCCCGAATACATGGGTGCTATCCTTCCATCTTGTCCGGCCAGGGAAATCTTAGGCATTTGGAACCCCTTCCCCTTTCGGGTCGTACTGTGTGATGGTTTGCTTCCTCATGGTTCATTTCTCCCTCTTGGGCCAGTAACCCTCCCAAAGCATCTTCCCCATTTGTTTTCTCATGCCGTCGCTTAGAAAAATCCTCTGATTTCCGCTCTCCAGCTCCGTCGCTGTACCATCCCAACGGCCGTCTTCCAGGCGCGGCCGCAGATGGTGCTTGATGATCTGTTTCCGGCACTGGGGCCGTTCCCTAGCTCTGGGGCCGATGGTGTTTTCTAAAATTCGCCTTCTCATGGTCAATTTCCTTCTTCCCGCGCCATGTCACGCAAGTTGAAACTCATGGTTTTCGGGCCTTTTTCGGGCCTTTTTCGGGCCTTTTTGGCCTTGAGTAGATGAAGTGGATGATTATCTGTGAGGTAGCGACCCACACACACACGCCCACTTGATCTACTTGATATGGCAACCTTCGAGGGCAGAGCATCATCTGTGACGCCGTATTCCGCACAGCTCCGTACAATGATTCGCCAGTCCGGGACAACGACAGCCGCGCCGTTCGATGATTTGGTTTTCAAGTTGAGATCACGGCAGAGGACTCCCACTTGGCGCGGGTGTATGGTGGTGCGGAATTCATCCTCAATCCAATCCGCAATGGCCCGGAGCCTCACATAATTAAATGACCTCCTGCCACGCTCATCGTGTGTGTGGTGGAGGATGGCTCTGAGGACCAGTGCTTCATTCTCAGTCTCCTGGGCGAAACCTAACTCCTCCGTGCGATGCAGCAGGACGCTCTTGATCTCCTTGATGAAGGCATGGTCTCCCAGAAGTTTCGCCATGGCCAGGAGAGGCTCGAAAGTGTCCATGACCCTTCCATCAATGCCGGGGACCGAATCGGCCGCAGGCAATTCGACGCCGCCTTCCCAGGCCTGCGCCGCTTTGGAGAATTCATATCCCTCAGCCAGGATCGGATCGTCCGATAGTTTCCTCGGCATTCTGGTGACGCTTTTCGGATCGACCTTGTGTGTTCGGATGGGAATGGTCCGTGTTTCCAGGGCGGCATCGATGAAGGATTTCCGCCGGTGGAGAATGGTCGCGCCGTAAGTCTTCCTGGTAACAGCGGTCCACTTGCCACCCTTCGCGCCACCACCTTCCATGAATCCCGCCTCGGCCGTCGCCCGGTCATAGCGGCCCGAGAGCAGGGACTCGAAGCCGACTTCCCCTTTCCAGCTTTCATCGGCCTCTTCAATGACGGCGGTCCCGTCGTGGGCCTTTGACAACTCTTCCCGGATGACAGGTAGCGTCTTGTTCCCGATGGGGAAGGCGTGGGGTTGGTACGCAAAAACTCCAGCTACTTTCATCGTGCTGCTTTTACCACTGCTCGTGGGGCCACTGACGGCAAGCTGAGGGAAAATCTCCGTGGTGTTCAAAGCATGGGTGGCCAGGCCGTAGTAGGTGACGGTCTTCCGCTGGAGCGGTTTGAGGCCGGTGAACTTGCAAAGGGCGCTGTCCATTAGCCGGGCAGCTTCTCTCAGCGACTTGATTCTAGGGCTTGACTTTGCGGGGTAAAGGACTTTATTATTCTTCATGGTGCCACCTTCTCTGGTGCCGTCCCTTCTGGCCTCGAACCGAAGGAATCAGAGCCCGACCCTCTGGCAGGGGTTGGGCTCTCAGTTTTTAGGGGCAATCGCACCGACTGCGGCACTATTCGCAGTTTCTTCCGGGGCGGGAATAACCAGCTTTCGTCGGCATTCAAGAGTGTCGCCAGCAGGGGCCGCAACCGATAGGAGCGCCGCCGCCCATGGCACAGGTGGCAGATCAAGGTTTTCGTGACCCCCAGAGCCTTTGCCAGAGCCACTTGTGTTGTGCCCCGCGCTGAAATTGCCCTTTGTAAATTCGTCTTCATAATCACTCTCCAGTCTTCACGGTACTGCATGGAACCGCAGGACTGTCAACTGTCCGTTTACGGCTGGCCTCCACCCGCTTGTCCTCGCCCGCCTCTTCACTTCCACCCTTCATGAGTTTCGCCAGCCGCGCTTCGGCCCGTTTCCGCTGCTTGTAACGCCGGTCCACGTCATCCAGGATTTTATTGCACCGGGAGATGTAATCCGCGTCCCAGTCCTCCGTCCACTTCATCCAGCGGCCAAGCAGCCGGTGCAGCCGGGCACGGCGCTTCGGATCGTCACGGTTGTCCCTCCATAAAGCAGCAGCCCCCCAGATGGCCCGGTGGATGGCCTTCCCGTCGCCCTTTTTGAGGTGGGGTGCGACTCCTTTTACCAGAAAGTCGTAGGCATCGTCGCCCAGGAGAAGGAGCGTTTTCTCGGCCTCTTCCCAGTGCTCGGCACGGGGCCAAAGTTGCTTTGCCAGGGCTTTGAGCGTAGTATCGAAGACATCCTTGTTCATCGCTGTTTCCTCATTTTTCCCACGTCTGCGCTTTGACCGAGCGCGGGCGTGTCGTTTCCTGCTACGGTGTGGGTGTCCAGAGCTGCTCCGGGCTCTTGTCGAGCAGCAACGGAAGCTGCCACCCCAAGCGGACTCCCTTCTTCTCGCCAGTCAGGGTTTTCGTGAGCATCGCCTCCGAATACTTGAGAAGGCATGCGACCTCGACCTGCTTGAGGCCGCGCTCCCGAATGGCCCGTCTTGCGTTTCCATAGCGAATGGCTGTTCGCACGTTTACTCCTTCCACGCTGCCAGGGTGCCGTTTGGCATCCCCGGTCGGTCAAGGGGAAGGTTCTTGGAGTTTCCCCTCACTCTTGACCCTACACCCGTTTCGATTTTTTGTCAAGGGACCGCCCTGTACCGGCCCACGCTTCACCGGCCTATATTCCGCCGGGCATGGGACGGTTTATGAGTCTGTGAACAGGCGGCGGGAGGGTTATCCAGATGGTTAACACCCCGGAATTTTTATATGTGGGGCGGGAGTGGAGCCATGTCGCGGGACTAGGGGGGTGGCCTTGGGGACCGGGGGATTTCCGACCCACCCCCCCTCTTCCCCAGAAAAATAACCGGGTGATCCTCCGGATGATGGATGCCCCTCCCCCGTCTGCCTGCCATGGGCTTGGCTCCTCCCCACCGCAGTTCGCTACGCTCACTGCTGCCCCTGCTGGTCCCGGATGCTGGACCGGGGACTTAGTTGCGCGCCTTGAGGCGCGCACGTGCGCGCGCAAGTAATCCCCCCTTGCTGCTGTGGATCGTGGACTGGCCGCCGACCGCGCCGATTCCGCGCTATACAAATGCTTTACGATTGCTTTTCATTTGTGTAGCATCCGTATATCATTCGTATAGCAATTATCTCGGACAATATTTCCTCTTGACAAAACAGAAGGCTGGGTGTATAGGAAAGGAGCGGGCCGAGAACCCGTGGCAAGCGGGCGACCCGGCCCTGACCACAGCAACCTGTATAGGAGGTCACGTGGCTGAAACCAGAATATCACTACCCAAGACAATCGGCGAAGCACTGAGGCGGGGTTGGCATTTCGACGGCGGAGACATGGACTTCCACGAGGAGAGACCCCTCGACAAAAACCGCATCCTTCTCACCGGGACGGCGCAACTCAGGAAGGACGAAGAGGACCCAGCCGCACTACAGAGGGCCATGCTACGGGGCGACCCGCTGGAGAAGCACTCGTTGGACGGGAAGCCGGTGGACGCGGGTTTCAGTGTTGAGTATCGCGGGGTTCTGACCTGCGGCCCCATTTTCAAGTCGGACCACCAAAAAGGATGGGAAGCGCGGGCGAACAAACAGCAGGGTAAGGACACTCGTTTCCTGAAAGGGATGCACATTAAGGTGTAGTGCTAGCACCAAAGAGCTATTGACAGGCAATCAGGCCGGTGCAATTCTGCGAAGGTAAGTCGGCCCCGGCTGACTTTCAAGGAGCCAACCGGAGCCTAACATCAAAGGGTGTAGAGGACCCCATGATGCTTCCCGCAAAATACCAGACTCCCATCTTCCAAGCAATCGGTTCTCTGCCCCAACCCAGGGGTGAACTGTGAAACACAAATCGAAACCAGTCTACCGGCCCGAGGTGAGGGCCATTCTCATCTGCCGGGATGGCGAATTGCGAATCATCCTGCGAAATGAAAAAATGGTTTGTGTGTCGCTGGCCACCGGCCTGGTCAGGGGGGAAAAACAATGACGCTCTTACGAAGGATGATAGTTGCGGCCTGGCTGCTGACCATTTGCTGGCTGTGTATGAATCCTCCCTGGGACTACTGGTGGGCAGGCGACCCCCACGTGCTCTTGCCGATTGATTACCACCTTCTGGGACTGCGCCTGCTAATCGCGTCGGCACTGTTCGGGGCCGCGTTTATTCTCACCTTGGGCAACAAAAAAGGAGGCAAACCGTGAGGACCGCCATTTACGCACGAGTCAGCACGAAGGATGGCAGGCAGGAAACTGAGAATCAGCTAGTCGAATTGCGAAAGTTCGCGGCCAGCCAACATTGGGAAATCCACCGCGAGTACGTTGACCGCGAGACTGGCGCAACCGATGACCGGCAGGAATTCAAGGCTCTATTCCAGGACGCGGCCTGCTGCCGGTTCAACCTGGTTTTATTCTGGAGCCTGGACCGCTTGTCACGTGAGGGTGCATTGCCCACCCTTCAACACTTGAACCGGCTGAGTTCCTACGGCGTGGGCTTCCGGTCCTTCACGGAGCCCTACCTTGATTCCTGTGGCCTGTTCAAAGATGCGATCATTTCAATCCTGGCCACACTTGCCAAACAGGAGAGAGTCAGAATCTCCGAGCGCACCAAGGCGGGTTTGGCGACGGCCAGGCGCAACGGCAAACACTTGGGCCGTCCCAAAACCACTGTGAACCTCTCCCAGGTGAACGCCCTGCGGTCTCAGGGTCTCGGCTGGAAAAAGATTGCTCACCGTTTGAACGTCGGTGTGGGCACTCTGCTCCGGGCCGCTGCCTAATCCTCATTGGGGGGGTTCTAAAAAGGTCAACAGAACCCTCCCTCTAACCCCTGTCGATTCAATCCCCAAACACACGCCTCAACTGGGGTCCACAATCGGACGATTTTGGAACCCTCTCCCGCCATCGACATGGGTAATCACTCTCGAAACACGGCTAAATCGGGGTTAACTGCCTGTGAAATGGTTGTGGGTTCGGCCCCGGATCGACCCGCTGGCACGTGATTGGCCCCCTTTTCCCGATTACCTCGTTTTTGTGCGCTTTTTCGGCCCCAGGATGCCCCAGGATCGACGGCGCGGGGGCCACCTGTGCCCTAGGACCCCCTCCACACTCCCTCTTGACTGTCCACGGTGGGAAGGGTTCATGCTCCCTTTGGCACAGTTTCAACATTCGATCCGTGCCGGGGAGAAGGTTATGGCGAAGAGAGTTAGGTCCAAGCCGGAAGTGGCCGGAAATGCGCCAGGGCCGGGTCCGTTGCCCGCCGGGACCGTGAAGGGGCCGCGCAGTTACTCAAGAGGGCCGTACAAAAATCCGAGTGTGCAGGGCCGAATCCTCGCCAAAGCGCTTTTGGGCCAATCCAAGCGGCAGATTGGCCAGAGTGAAAAGATCAGCAGGGCGACCGTGAGCAGGATTTTGAGCATGGAAGATATGAAAAACGCCATCTTGGATGCCCGCAAGAAATTTGTGGGACTGCTCCCGCTGGCCATCGAAGTTTATTACACCGCCCTTGAAAAGCGCGAGGGCAAGGCCGCCATGGATGCGGCCCGGCACGTGATTGACGGCTCGCAGACTGCCGTGCCCAAGACTGAGAGTTTGGTGGAGATGGCCGGGGCCGAGGGCGGCCGGAGCGTGGAGGATTTGTTCTACCGGGCGCTGCATAACCACTTCCCTGAAGAGGAATGCCACTGTGGCGAGCAGGACCGGCCCGAACCTGAGTCGGAGAAGGGCAAGGGTGTTAAAGTTTAGTAATACGGAGGCATGAAATGGCAAGATTCTTATACGGCGGAGGAAACGGACCGGCGATGGAAATGCTCGGGGGCACGGATATTCCCCTGCTGCCACAGCTCGCAGACTCGGGGGCAAGTCCCTCGGCCGGGCCGACGTTGCATGATCTGCTGGCCCAATACGCAACCCTCAGCCAGGCAGCGCAACAGGAACCGCAGATTCTTACGCCACAGCCACGGTCGGGTGTGGAGAAAGTTCTGACCTATGCGTCCCCGCTCATCAATGCCTGGGCGCAGAGCCGTGGAATCCTCAATTGGAAGAGACGCCGTGCAGCGTTCTTGGGACAACTTGCGGGCCAAGGCATTCAGACCGCCCTCGGTGAAGTCGCCCGGCCGCGCCTGATTAAGGAATCTGTCGCCTTGCAACAAAAGGCGGCCGAACAGGAACGCTTCAATCGAATGGCGAAGGTCGCGGGGATCGCTCCAGACATTCTCCGTGCTCAGGCTGAAGTTGCCCGCGCCAACCGGGAAGCCGCAGTCAAACCGCCAGGTGAGTACGTAACCGATGAGACTGGGAATCTGGTACGCGTGACCGGCACTGAGGCGCAACCCGTGATGCGGCAGGAACCTGTCCTGGGAACGATGCCGATGCGGCCGCCACTGGCCCCCGCTGAGAATTTGCCTTTGCCGCCCACTGCATCGGCCGGAACCGGAATCGGCGCACCTACCGATTTGGGGCTTGGCTTGAATTGGGCCGGGATTCTCGGTCCTGAGCTGCCCGGCCAGACTACGCAAGTTCCAACCGGCGGGACGCGGAACGTGGCCATCCGGGTTCAACAGAAACCCACGGCACCACGAGGAGTGTCGGGCGACCTTTCCGTGGGACTCTACAATGAGGCCTTCCAACGGGCCGTGAAGAATGGCCAGTCGGAAGAGGAAGCCCACACAGCGGGACTGGCAGCGGTTCGCGAGGGCGCTTTGGCCAGGCACGTGGCGGGGCAGGCACGCGGAACAGGGGGCAAGGTCAAGGTCCCTTCCCACGGCTCACAGGCTGAGTTCGATGCGGTGGAGGCCCAGAAGAGCATGGCCATCGACAAGGCGCAATGGGATTTTGAGAACTCCACCGATTACCGCATCAAAGGGAACCTGCCCCTTTTGGAACAGCGCAAGCGGCTGGCCTACGGTGCCTATGACAAGGGGCAGCTCAAATTGGGCGGCGCGGCTGGCCAGTACCCGACTTCACCTCAAGGCACAGGCCGAGCTCCGAGTAAGAAGGTCACCATGCACGCAGACGGCTCATACACGGTTGAATAATGGCAAATGGCGAAACCAACCCGACTAATCCTTTCGCTCAGTTCTCGCCTGAGGACCAGGCGTCTATCCGGGAGCAGTTCCTCGCCTTGCAAGGCCATGAAGGCTTGAACCCGGCCCAGCGGCAATCCGTGGCGCGTGCCCTGGGGTATTTGGAACCGTCAGTCATTGGGTCCACGGTCGGCGGAGCCGGTGAGGATCAGGCCGGTGAGGATTTCCTGAAGCAACACACCGACCAGCGATTGCTCCGGGAGTACGGGTTGCCTGAACTTGGCGAAAAGGAAGTTCCTCCGGGCACCCTCGTTCCGCCTGTGCCCCGCTCCCAGTTTGTCGAGCCCACCGTCACTCCGTTGCAGAAGATCGCAGCCAAGGTTGGCAGTTTGATCCCCGAGATTCACGAGGGCGCACCGAGTCCCGTTCCTCCGCAGCGGGGAACACCGAGTTTTGCCTACACGAAGTATGGAAGCGGCCCACCCTTTGCCAGTGCTGAAAATTTGGAGAAGGAAATATCCGCACCCCTGTTGCCGGTCGGCCGGCTGGTGAGAGAGCAGATTCAGAGGATTCCCGATGAACCTTCACGCTGGGCGCTCCATACCGTGCTGGATTTGGGCCAGTTGAGTGCTGATACTGTCGAAGGTCTTTCCACTCCTGTAAATGTCGGTCTTCTAACGGCCCTGGCCGCGGCACCCGAGGCCGGTGCGGGATTGTGGGTCAAGCGGCTCACGGCTCTGGGATTCAGCGGTGAGATGGCCCGGCAGAGTGCCGACAAACTCACCTCCGGTTTTGCCAAGGCGAAACGTGGCGAGTACCGGGCGGCCGGCCAGGATTTTGCCTCCAGTGTTGTCGGCGCAAGTTTCTCCGTGGCGGCCGGTCTGGGCATTCGTGGGCGCACTCCCGGATTGGGCGAGCCCAAAGCCGAACTGAGACCGGCAGAGCAACCCGCCACTCCACCCGAACAAGCTCCGGGCCTCCGACCGCCCGAAGAGCCCATGACCCCTGGCCCGGAAGCCCTGCCTGCCCCTGCACAGGGCACGCCCCAAAAACTTCCTGGCCGGGTTATAGGCTTCGACGCTGATACCAACCTTCCCATTATTAAGAGGGAGGTGGCACCGGCCGGCCCCTTGGTCGAGGGTCCCGGCTATGTTGGACCCGAACGTCGAATCGTGGACCGCGCCACCAGGTTGGAAGTTCAAGAGTTCATGCGCGTCAGTGGCGAGACCGATCCGCAACTGGCTTTGGAGGCGGTCCGTGAGTCTCAGGCGGCACGTGTCCAGGCCGACGCGGAAAACGCGAGACTGCAACGGGAAGCTGAGGCCGCCGCGCAACCCCCGGCCGTGGAGACTGCTGTCCCGCCTGTGCGTCCTGAGACAGAAGCCGGGGCGATTGCACCTGCCGTGCCCGAAGCCCCCACAGAGGCACGGTTGCAAATCCGCGAGGGGGCCTACCGTGGCAAAAACGGATTCAGCATTGTTGGAAGGGATACACGGGGCCGCTCTGTTTCTGTTTTCACCGAGTCTCGCCCATCGGCAGAACACATCAAGGCGAAGCTGGCGTCCGGCGGGGAAATTTCCCCGGAAGATTTCCAGGCAGCCACACCTGCCGCTCCTGAAGTGGAAGTCCCGGAGTTGCCGCTGGCCCCTGGCGAGAGAGTCAGCAAGCGGACTGGGTTTACAAAGTCTCAGCAGCAATTCCTCGCGGCCAGACTCGAAAAAGTTGCGCCCGAACTTCCACTGTATGAGGGTGCGCCCGGTGGTGAGCCCGCCACGATCCGAGTTCCCGGTGACGGTGAGTTCACGATCCCCAATCGGACGGCGGCGAATGCCTTGCACCGAGCCGTCATTGGTGAGCCGTTGCCCGGAATGCCGGAGCCGAAGTCGTACCCCAAACTGCCGATGGCCGTGTCCCGCCCAGGTCCGATTGAGGCCCGTACCGATGTCGAGCGTGCGCTCGAATTGTACGGCACACCCTTCGAAGCGATCCGGCAGCTCGAAGCGCAGAAGGCGGCGGTGGAAGCTGACCCCGAATCGTACCCTGGCCTGGACACTTGGAGGATCGAGAACACCATCGAAGGTTTGAAGGGGATGCATGGCCAGGTAGCGGAACCCGTGACGGAAGCCGGACGCCGGGCGGTTCAAACTCTGGAGCCGGAAGTTCCTGCTGAAGTTTCCGGTCTGCTCAAAAGTGGAGACGTGGCCAACCTGGTGCAAATCTACAACGCCCCCGAAGGTCCGAAATTCCATGTGAGCCGGGAGTATGCCAAGAAACTCTCTGCGCTGGGTGTCATTCGCACAGGCATCAAGTATCGGGACACACTCGCGGTTGAATTGACGGACAAGGGTAAGAGGATCGTGGAGGACTACCTCGGCACGTCCGGCGAGAAAGCCAAGCCCAAAGCGCCACAACTCCCGATGACTGCCGGGATGGAGGCCAAGCCCACACCCGGTACGGAGGAAGCGCCCAGTCTTGTTCCTGAAGTGCCTCCCAAGCCCACTACCGAGGCTGGTTTCATCAACCTGGCTCCCATCGCCGATGCCCTGCGGAGTTTCATAGATGAGACTCTCAAGCCGGTAGACATCCAGAAGGGTATTATCCGGGAAAATGCGGCCGACTTGGCCCTCAAGAGTGAGCGGTTTGAACATGCCGTGAAATCCGAGATTAAGAGGTGGGGCGGGAAGAGTGCCGATGAGAGTTTGGACTTCATGGACCGCATGGAAAAGGGACAGCCACAAACCAACCCCCAGGACCAGGCGCTCGCCAACACATTGCGGAAGGCCCTGGATGACCGGAGGGACGCCATCATTGGATTGGGCACGGGCCGGCTGCAACACTGGATCGAGAATTACTGGCCCCACATTTGGGAGAAGGGCTACCAGGATATTTTCGCCAAGATTTTCTCCAAGCGCACGTTGGGCGGTCCCGCGTCATTCCTCAAACACCGCACCATTCCCACTACCAAGGAGGGTGTGGACGCAGGTCTCAAGCCGGTCACTTGGAATCCCGTTGAGCTGGCCATGTTGAAAATCCATGAAATGGACCGCTACCTCATGGGCCAGAAGATCATCGGGGAAATGAAATCGCGCGGCCTGGCCAAGTTTGTGCGCGTGACAACGAAAGGGCCGGAGGGTTGGCTGCCTATCAATGACCGGGTCGGCGTCGTGTATGGCCCCCCGCGAGTGGCCATCAAGGAGGCCTTTGACGAGAAAGTGATGGATGCCCTCCAGCAAGTGGCCGACGGTCTGGGGATCAAACACGAGAGAGAGGTGGCCATCGGCGGCAAGAGATGGGGCTACGCGGAAAAGGGCGGAGGTGTCGTCACCAAATTCGCCGGACCTGAGAGTGTGCTGACCCATGAAATTGGGCACCAGTTGGATTGGAAGTATAGCCTGGCTGAGCAATTGGTAAAAAATCCCCAGTTTAAGAAAGAGTTACGGGCGCTGGCCGACCTGAGATTCGAGGGGCAGGAGCCCACACAGGCGTTCCAGCGGTATGTACGCAAGGGCGGCGAGAAGATGGCGGCCATGATCCAGGGCTACATTCACGCGCCCGAGAGGTTCCAAGCCACTGCGCCGAACACCTACAGATGGCTCACTGATTTTCTGCGCGGGCACGAGGAGCTGAAACCACTACTCAGTATCAAGCCCTCACTCGTGCTGGCCGAGGGCAGGGCAACGGTATCCACGGGCGGCATCACCATTCGCGGAAGGTATTGGAGTCCCAAGGAAGTGGCCAACGTGCTCAACCGTTACTTGAGTCCAGGACTGCAAGGGAATCGGCTCTATGATTTCTACCGAGGCGCGGCGAACACACTCAACCAGGCACAGTTGGGCATGTCGGCGTTTCATTTAATGTTCACCTCCATGGACGCTTCCATTTCCGACTACGCACTGGCGATTGAACAGGCCACGTCCGGGCAGTTGGGGAAAGCTATACTTCCCGCCATGCGTGCCACCTCGCTCGTGGGCAGCCCCCTCAACACGTATCTCAAGGGAAATCGGTTGCTCAAGGAGTGCCTGGAGCCTGGGAGGTATGCACAGTATTCGGAACTGGCCGATGCTCTCGTGGCCGGTGGCGGCCGGATCAGGATGGATCGGTTTTACAAGAATTCCGCCGTGGCCTCTTTCTGGAATGCCTGGAAGGGCGGGGATTGGACGACGGCCGTTCGCCAGTTTGTTCCCGCTGTCCTGGAGGAGTGCGCCAAGCCCCTCATGGAGCACCTAGTCCCCAGGCAGAAGTTGGGAGTCTTCGTGGGGCTGGCGGAGAAGGAATTGGCCCGCCTGGGACCCAAGGCCACACGTGAGCAGGTGCGGGCGGCCCTGGGTAAGGTGTGGGACTCCGTTGACAACCGCATGGGCCAACTCGTGTACGACAATCTGTTTTGGAACCGAGCGGTCAAAGATTTAGGGATGGCTTCCGCGCGGTCGCTGGGATGGAACATTGGTACTCTGAGGGAAATCGGCGGCGGGCTCGTGGACTGGGCCAAGGTGCCGCTGAGAGTCCTGGCCGGCCAGAAACCGGAAGTCACACACCGGATGGCCTACACCCTGGCGCTCCCGATCATCGTGGGTTGGGCGGGCGCGGTCCTGCAAGCGTTGTACACCGGGCAAACACCAAGCGAGTTGAAAGATTACTTCTTCCCCAAGACGGGTGCCGTGGGTCCCGATGGGCGGCCCGAGCGGGTAAGCATCGCTTCCTACATGAGGGATGTGTACGCCGTGAGCCACCACCCTGTCCAGACCATCGGGCACAAAATCCACCCCATGGTGGCCAGCCTCATCGACATGCTCGAAAACAAGGATTTTTACGGCGTGGAGGTTCGCCATGCTGATGATCCCCTGGTGAAGCAACTGGGTGACGTGGCAGCCTACGCGGCCGAACAATTCCTCCCCTTCTCGGCAAGGTACTATCAGCAGCGAAGGGAAACCGGGGAATCACGGGCCAAGAGCGTGGGGAGTTTCTTCGGCATTACTCCCAGTCCGGCCTACATCCGCAGGAGCAAGTTTGAGAATGCCATGCGCGATTACCTCGACACCACCATGCCCGAGGGACCACGCACACGGGAACAGGCGAGAATCACCAACCGGCTGGCGGATTACCGAAGGAAATTGGCGCTGAAGCAGATGACGGCGGGTGATCTGGCCGGGGAAGTACGCAGGGGGAGTCTGACACGTGAGCAGTCCGCCAGGATTCAACGCCAGGTGAAGGCGGGTCCGTTGGTCTCAGACTTCAGAAGGCTGCCCGTGGACGAAGCGGTGAGGTTGTGGCCCCTCGCCAGCCGGAGCGAGCAGCAAACTCTAGCACTGGTCCTGAGAGAGAAGATTGCACGCGCCCAGATTCCCGCCGAACGCAAACGGGAGCTGTTCAATGCGGTGGGCAAGACTGCGAGTGTGCCGAGCCTGCCGTTCATGGAACAGTAGTACAAGAGACAGTAGTACAGGAGGATGAGATGTTAACCGTTGAAGAAAGACTCGCCAAGCTGGAACAGGAGAACCGGAAACTGAAGCAACAGGTGGATGGCCTGAACCCACGCGATGACACCCTGGACCGGATCATGCGGGTGGGAAGCAGCGACCAGGGTGGGCTTCCGTCCGCCACTGCCCAGATCAAAACCGGAAACCAATTCGAACAGGAGTGCGAGGACAAGGAATTCGCCGACGCGTTGGAGTCGGTGACAGGATCATCCACGGCACTGCGGGAGGGATTCAGAAAATTTGACGACCACCGCGAGGGCGGCTATGATTTCCGCGTCCTGCAAAAGGTCTCGCAAAAATTGGATCGGGGCACGATCCCTACGCAGCAGATTTTGGAGCGGGCCGCGCGGAGTTTGCCGAAAGAGTAGTACCCTCTCGCCTTACCACTCCGGGCCCGCCATGACGTTCGCAAGCGTCTCGCCCGGCCAGATGCATTCAACAAGCAACCCTGGAACCCGCACCATGATGGGTACGGCAAAGGGGGCAGGTCACCTACCCTTCCTATCTCTTGACTTCCTCCATTCGAACCGTTAGGCCGGTCTTTGCCTGAAGAACTGACATCAAGGTTGCGTAGTCGTGCTTGTTCACCTCGAACGCTGCCACGTCTCCCTTGGGCGAGGCCTTCGGGTCCTTGGCAAGTTCCGCTCGCTGCTCGGCGGCCACTTTCGGATCATTGTTCAAGTATATGGTGAGGTAGTGACGTTTCTTGTGAGAGAGGAACGCGATTGTTCCGGTGGCAATGGCTACCCCGACTCGCCTGCCAACGTGCTCTCCATAGTCCATGGCGGTGATTGCATCGTAGGGAATTGTTGTCGAAGTCCCTTTGTCTGGCGTGAAGACAAGCCCGGAGTTGGAAGCTTCGAGCCTCCCCTTATCTCCGACTTTGTACGCCGTCAGCGTCCCGCCCACATACATGGATGCGTGGCCCCGCACCGCCGCGAACAGAATCGGTTCAATCAGAATGGCCCATGTGAGGAGTATGCAAATGACTCTTTTCACTCTGTTATGCATCGCGTCCTCCAGTCTTAGGCTGGGAAATTACTGTGAGGATAACACCTCCAAGCGACAGGTACAATGGCCGGGACATCGAGGGGGCGACGAATTTGCACCCTGCGGACGGCGGCAAGGTCAGCTAGGCCCTAACCCTCATGCGGTCCTCACTGGTCCGCGTTTCCCGCTCGGAGGTCCGCGAAGCACGATGATCCGGCCACACTTCCGGCAGACCAGATGCTTGTGGCTGGGAGATGGTGCGAGATCGGTGTGACCACAGAAAGGACAAGACGTGGGTTCCCGTTCTGCCTGATTCTTCTTACCCATCGCAGCCACCTACCTTTCGCGCCGGAGCCTGCCCGCCGAGTAATCTCCATCGGGTGGCGCTTCCACGGCTCGCAGATCGAGCATCAGCCGGCCACAGCCTCCCCTCGTGAAATCACGGAGTCTCTCGCGGGCGCCGCGGGTCACGTCACCTTCAGACTCGGCACCCGCCAGAAGTACAGACAGGGCGCTCCGAATCCGCTGTGGGTTTTCGGCGGTAAAGATGTGCCTCCGAGCCCTCGTTGCCATGGAGCCTCCGCACCCGTCTCGGGCCGTTGATGAGCAGACCTATAGGGTGCCTGTGCGGGCGGCGAGAATGCAATAGCACGGAGGTACTATATCGCCCTGGCCATGGGGTGACAGGACAAACCCGGAGATTGGAGCGGGCCGCTAAACCCTGGCGGCCTGAGCTTCCCAGTAAGCCAGAAACTTTCGGACTGCGGGTGCGATTTCCCGTTCGATCTTGCCCCGCCTGAGCGCCACGTGGAGAGTTTGGATCACCTGGGGAAGCGCGAGTGAAAATTCCCGATGCAGTCGCAGGATGTCCCGGCGTGCTTGTGGCGTGGCGGCTCTGACCTTTTGGATTTTGAGCGGGAAGTAGCCCGTGGCAAGAATTAGGGCGATATCAATCGAAGTGGGAAGAGGTCCGGCCTCGGCTCTAGTTGACCTTCGCATGGCCTGCCTCCCTTCCGGCTCGGGGTGCTGAAAGCTCATTCCGCAAGTCCACCAAGATCACGTCGGCCGCTTTCTGTAAAAGGTCCACGCGGTTCAGGTCTATGAGTGACTGGCCCAAAGGTGTCGCAACGGAGGTGTGATCCGGGCGTTCGGCAATCAAGGCGCGGGCCGCGAGCAAGGCCATGGGGGTGCCACTCAGGAGGGTGGACTCGATGAAACTCACCAGCAGGTCCATCAGTTTTTGGGCGTCTTCATCCAACATACACTCGATCACTTGTCGCGCCTGCTCGGGGTCGATTTTGGCACACGCACTCATGGCTTGCTCCTTCCGACATTTTGATTCTCAGGGACCCCGGACAGTCCACTGCCACTCAACTCCGCTTCCGACCACTTGGCGAACAGTGAAAGCCTGAATTCACCGGGGGCCGTGTTCCGGGCAAAGATGGCGAGAGCGCGGGTGAGGTCATCGCTGCTGAGTTGGGGATGGCGCCGCAGGAACCACAGAAGAGAGTCACGGTCCCGCCAGTCAATGCGGGCCTTGATTCGCATGTGCTGGCACAGTTGCCGGTAGACATTGAGCAGAACTTGGAAAGGGTCGGGCGGTGAACTTGATTCCGGCCCACTTGGTTGGCCGGTGGTCCGCGGCGGGTTTAATTCCTGTCCGGGTGTCGGCTGCTCACTTCCCTGGCCGGTTCGTTTCTTGTCCGGCTCAACAATAAGGATAGGCCCGTTTCCCGGCTGGCTGAAAAAGGGCTCCATCCTCACGCGCAGAATCAGGCCGTGACGTGTGGTGGTGGCCTGGAGGAATCCGGCACGCTTTAATCTGGCAACACTCGCCTTGACTGCGGACCTACTGGAGCCCACACCCTCGGCAATCACCCTCAGCGGTAGTGGTGCGCCAGCGCCGACCAGACCATTCCCATCAGCACGAGTGGCGAGCCACAGTAAGACACCGAGGCCAGCGCCCAGGCTGTCGAGTACAGGCGGGGTGGGGAGCGCCGGAGTGACCGTGATGGGGTGCGCGGTGAGGCTACGTGACAATCCTAGAGGCGCGATGGCTTGGGGTGCCACTCCTATGCCCCTACCCAAGGCCTTGATGTGGCTAGGATCGTCTGTGGGGCTTAGGGCCGATGCCTGTGGGGTTGGAGTGGGGAGGAGAATGGGGCCACTCATGGGGTGGCCTCCTGTTGTTTCCTGAGAAGCCCGAGGTAATCGCTGGCTTTCAATACGACCAGCCACTCGCCCCGGTCGCACCGCAAGAAGAATCCGTGGACTCCCTCAAGCCCGCGGTAAACGGTTCCGAAGCCGTGTGCCTCGACCTTCACTTGGAAAGCCTCACCGTTGATTTCCACGTCACAGGCGCGTTTGGCGGGGTCAGGGTCCTGGGCGGTCTGCCACGTTCTCTCCGCCTTCAACCCGTACTGGCGGGCCAGTTTGACGATGGCCTGTTCCGCGGCCCGGCCCTTCCTTCGGCTAGATGCGCCCATAGAGGTGCCTCCAAAACTTGCCAGCCACAACAGCTCTGATTGTCCGAGTCACTTCGTACATCCTCCCGAGAGTCCTGAATCAGCGGCGGCGGCCCTACTTCACAGGAGGCCCCACCACTTCTAAGTCAGACAGGTCAATCACAAGGTCAGTAGCCTCTATCCAGCCGGTCCACTGCCGGAAACGGACCTTATAAATGTCCGCGCCACATGCTGCCCGCACCGCCTCGGAAAGGACTTGAACGCGGTCGCCTTTGTTTAGCCATGCTATCGGAGAACGGGCGGACTCAGTATCGGCGAGTTCGAAGTAGGAACGGTTGTAAATTCTGGTCACGGATTTCGCCTTGGCATAGATTGGCGGCTCCGGCTTGGGTGTCTTTTTCTTGCTGCGCCCCACGGGCGGAGCAGGTGTTGAGGAGATTGCCCCTGCCTGCTTTGCAAGGGCATCGTAGTCTATGGGAGTCTCTGTCTCTCCCGGCCGCAAGCCTTCCTGCTGGCCCGGCTGTTCCAGCACATACCCAGGAGGAGGAACAATGTGAGTCACTGTCGCTCCTGGCGGCAAGTCACTATACGGCAGGGTGGGGTCGAACTGAACGGTATGGGGCGCAACCCTCTCTTTGTGCGCCTGGTAAACATCCCACAGCCACATGCTGCCGTAGAGGATGCCCACAAGGAGGAGCAAGACACCCCCGATTTTGGCGGTGAGTTTCCACAGGTGATGTCGCTCAATCAGAACGATCACGCAGATTATGAGCAGTGCATATCCTAGGTTCATTTCGTACTCCTCTCTGGTTGTTTAGCGGTACACTTCCGGCGCGGCCGGCCACATTCAGGGATTGAACAGAGCGTCGGAGGTCTCATGGTCCGTTTCATAGTCCGCCTCCGATGGGACTTGTTTGGGTGCAAAATCCAGTTGTCGAACGGGTTTTTCGAGCCTTTTCCCCCGGTGGGGCAACCGTGTCAGCGAGACTTTTCAGGGATTTAGGGATGGGCTTACTTGGGGAGTCTGAGTTTCGTAAACCGAGGGTCAGCGGTTCAAGTCCGCTCGCCGGCTCCAGCCGCTTGAAGAAGTTCCTCACAAACTCCTCCCGCTGGTGCCAACGTCTTTCAAGGAGCCGAGACTCTTCCGCGCTTTTTCCCTACACTCATCGATTGCTTCCGCAGTATGGCTTGAGGCCGCGTCGCACACCTGCGTGTAAGAACATCGGTGTTTGAGGACAACGCTTGGGCCGCACTCGGTTGAGCGGCCTTGACTCTCTTGCCTGCTTCCCACTTGAACCGGAAGAAGCACGGCATGCCCTGTCCCCCCAAGCGTAAGGAGGATCTATTGTGGCATTGCTGGTCACAAAGCGGGGTCTCGCAATGTCCAAGGATGAGGAAATAAGTGGCCCCAGTGCGCGAGATTTTGGACTTGCGTCGCGGGTTATGGGGTTGTCTAATTAAGTCACACTTCCGCCAGCCCGAGGATTCCTGGGAGGCTAGGCGTCGGCATATGATTCCGGAGGCGAATTAGCGCACGCATTGGAAGTCGTTACGCAGCAGGCGGTTACTGTCGCCACTCGGCATTGGCGCTTTCTCGTTATGCCGACCGGGAAGGGTTCTATGCAGGTCAGCCTAAACAAGAGTTAGGCATACGACGAATCACGGCAAGGTTCATGGACGCGTTCACCAAGCGTAATCATTACAACCCCTGCTTCTGGACTGCCCTGTGGAATCCTGGCTACTTCGAAGCTCTTAAGCGCGGTAGCCGGACGGAATCAGCTCGGTCACAACATGTGTTTGCGCTTGGCCTTCGCGCCAACAAGGTTTATCCGACCATAATTGACCACGTCCATTACGCGAAAGGCCTTGGCGTCGCGGAGATCACGCCAGAAGCTATGAAGCAGTTCTGCAAGAAGCGGTTTCCTGACTAGTACGAACACTTGGCAGGTTATGTAGACGAGCATCCGGAAACCCTGTACATGGATTTTGAGGATATTCTGGCGGCCGTCGAACAGAAAGCTAAGTACGATCTTCTGATCGAGGCCGCCATGCTCGGCGGCTTTTCGTCGAATGAGCATAAGGGTTTCATAACTTGCCTTCTCGTCATCCAGGCGATGCGCAGCTACGAGATGATGGCATCGATGCTTGATCTCGCTGAATCCGTCGGCATGCCCAGGTGGGAATACTTCTGGCTTCTGAAGAACGCTTGGGGGAATCAGTTCGTGCTCGCTCGAGCCACTGTCGCGCTGGCCTGTGCCCGGTGGACGCTGTATCGAACCGACCACCATCGGTTTCCGCTCTGCGATTCGCCGATCATTATGGGGCGAGATTCGGTGATGGCCATCCTATCGCCTCGGCTACTGCTTGAGATTGATTTGAAAGTGGCCTCTTCCGAAGACTCGTGGGTAATCCGCGACGGAATCAGCTTCAGTAAGTACCGCGAGTTCCGCAGACGATCGATCGGCAATACGTTTCGCGAGGTAATCTTCCACGACTCCGAGGAACTTGAGTCCTGGCGTGCCACGCCCGAGTTTAAGGCACGCGTTCGCACGCTCGCCGATCCGACAGTTGCGCGTCAAGTTGTGGCAGCTGCCGCAAATCGCGTCATCTGGGGTCTACACG
>JBEKAK010000070.1:0-29150 GCA_050018275.1 Terriglobia bacterium
CTCTGCCACGGCATCGCTCCCGGCCTCCTCCCGTGGGGAAATAATCCCCACCTCGGCCGGAAACTCTACCCCAAGGTGTAAAGCATGTCTTGGCACTAACTGTAAAGGATCTCCTGGCACCATACACATAGAGCGCCGCTACAGATCGCCACCCAATTTTTTCACAGCTTCGCTTCGTCGGGAGCCGTGCCCAAGGAGTCCCTTGGGAAGAATTGCCCTTCCCTCTCCCTTGGGGAATCTGTGTGAAAACCTCGATTTGTAGCGGCGGTCTATGACCGCCGTCTTTGAAAATCAACGATTTCGGCGCTCACAGAGCGCCGCTACAGCGCGTGAAGGCACGTTTTCACACAGACTCCCTTGGGGAGAGGGTGTCCCGATGCATCGGGACGGGTGAGGGGTCAGTTACAGGATCGACGTGTCGGTGGTGTCTACAACCTAAGAATTCAAAAACCATAAGGTCAGCGCTACTGCTAACAAGCGGGGCGTTTATCCTGCCATACTCAACTAGCTCTTCCAGATGCGGTCCGTGAGGCGCAGACAGTGAAGGCGTGACCCGCCCTCAGATTACCACTACCGCCGAATGCCTCTAAGGACCCACGGTGAGTACGGTCGCCGCAGCGACAATTGACCGGAGGGTCGTCATCGAGGTAAAAAGCCCACGGTCAGCAAACCACTGACCGGGGCTACCAGATGCTGTGCGGCCCCGGTCCGCCATCGGAGCGGCTGTGCCGCTCAGAGAGCACGCCGACGGGGTGGGCTTGATCCGAAGCACAGATCAATCCATAATCAGCTCACAGGGAGGTCGTGTTGAAGATTACGGCGAGAATGTCATCCGCAGTCATAAGCGCAGACGGAAGGTACCGTTACAAGCTGGGCAGATATTGGACGCATGAGACTGCTCCGGCGGTTTGGATAATGTTAAATCCAAGTACTGCGGACGCAGTAGAGGATGACCCCACGATTCGCCGCTGTATTTCTTTTGCTAAACGATGGGGTTTTGGAGGCATCGAAGTTTTTAATTTGTTCGCACTCCGGTCACGCGACCCAATCAGAATCGAGACGGCCCACGACCCGGTAGGGCCTGAGAACGACTATTGGCTTACGACTGCTGCACAAAGCGGAAGAACGATAATCGCAGCTTGGGGCGCCTGCCAGACGCTACTGCAATCGCGGAGAGCCGCGCGGGTGATGGAGCTTCTCGTCCAGAGCACAGCCGCGAAACCGACATCCTTGGGACTTACGAAGGCTGGCAATCCCAGGCACCCTCTTTACGTTCGCAGTGATGCTTTGCTGTCCCCTCTTCCTTATCCTGCTTAACGTCAGCGACTTAGTGCCAGCGTCAAAGGCGACACGCCTTGGTACACTGAGACGCCTTCTCCCCCATAGCCCTAAGGCCATGAATTCAATCTTATGAAAACAAAGACATTACTAGTGATGTACGAAAATCATACATCAGTTAGGTTTTTTGCTTGACTTCCTTACATCGGTTGGAGTAAGCTCTGTCACATGAAGGCTGAATCATCTACGCAAGCGCCGATAAAGACGACACCGGAGGTCACCCCACCCGTCGACCCACTCGAAGTGCTGCGTGAGGTGCTGGAACTGCAGCGCGAGAGAACGCCGGAATTGGATGTCGAGGGCATGATGGCCTTCGCGATTGCAAATCCTGCCACAGAAATAGTGGATTCTCTTGGTGCAGTCAGTATCGTTTGTGTGCTGTACGGCGCTTACACCCCCGAAAACCTTATACCTCAGCGATTGCTGACGCATGAGAACTTTAGCACATTGAACGGACTAAGAAACGTTGTCAGAGAGTTGGACAGAAGGCAAGGCAGGCAATGAGCTCAACCGTCCGCTTAACCGAGTTAATTCTGGAAATCACAAACGCCTGCCATCATCGTTGCATTCATTGCAGCACGTTTGGTGGGACACCTCGCGAAAACGAACTGACTCAAGATGAGCGGCTTGGTGTTTTGCGGCAGGCGTGTGGGCTTGGTCTAATGGAACTCCGGCTGCTCGGAGGGGACCCGCTCTTTCGGAAGGAAGACACCTTCGAATTATTGGCAGAAGCCAATCGACTTGGTGTGAAGAAAGCCCTGGTCTGCACGTCGGCCGTTGAGCATAGCTTGGATTGGTTCAAGACACTAAGTAACCTTGCTCCCATCGAGGTCTCCGCGGAAGCGAGTATCTACTCGGCCTCCCCAGCGGTTCACGATGGAATCACGGTTGAGCCGCAATCACTTGAGCGATTGCTCTCCAACTCCCGCGAGGCTGTGCGAGTTGGATTCGATTTGAACTGGAATTTCGTTTGGATGAAACCGAACTTTTCGGAATTGGAAGGCGTAGTACGCCTCGCATCGGAAGTTGGTATTAGGAGGGTTCGAATTCTGCGGCTAATGCTGAACGGTCGCGCACGACAAAACCGGAGTGCGTTGGAGTTGCCGGACGAATGGGAAATGCGGTGTGAGTCGATCATAAAGTCATTAACCGGTCTCTTTCCGAAGGTCTCGCTTCCATACTCGAAACCGCTTGCGTTCCGTTTTGCCAGGGACAACCCCAACGAGGTGGCCTCTTGCAACGCCGGGGATGGCCAGCTCGTCGTGCAGGCCGACGGCAGTGTTCTTCCCTGCATCGGGATGAAGGGTATGCCGCAGTTTGAAGTCGGGAACGTGCGAACAGAAAGCATCGAAGAACTTTTCTCGCGCACTCACGGGATGAACTTTCCGCAAATGTCGCGAGAGTTCCGCGAATGTCCAGCAGTTCTATTTCAAAAAACGCCGGAGCTTTACCAATTGGCTCTGGGGAGGAGTTAACTATGCCATCCAAGAGGGATCTGGAACGCCCGCTTGGCAGCGATCCCGAGCGGGAGTATCTCGCCCAGAGGCTCAAAGAGGCGCGGGAGTATCTGGGGCTGTCTCAAGAATACGTCTCACAGCAGACGAAAATCCCACGTCCGGCCATTTCTGAAGCAGAGGCTGGCAGACGAAGGGTGGAAAGCCTTGAGCTAAAAAGGTTGGCAGGGCTTTACGGTCGGCCCCTGAGCTACTTTTTGCCAGACGGTGCGGGAGTGGATTCGCCTGCATCTGGAATTGGAAGTTCTATAGCGCGAGATGGAGATCCAACCGAGATAAAACTACGAAACTTGACAAGGAACCTACCAGCGGAAGATAGGGAAGAGATCCTCCGGTTCGCCGAATATTTGCGGCACAAGAAGCAGGTGTCACGAGGGAGCCGGAGCGTTGGAGAAGGTGGAAACCTATGACGCAGGCCCAATTGGTAACGGCTGCCAGTGGTGCAGCTTTGCTTGCGCATCGAAGGTACAACGTTGATCGCCAAAGACGGGTTGACGTGTTCGATGTTCTTAGAACCGCAGCGAGCGAGGTTTTTTTTAGGCCCCTGAGAGAAGTGTGCGGTGCGTATGTTCCTAGCGACGGCCCTGTTCCGGCTGTACTAATCAACTCGAATATGCCCTTGAGCCGCCAACGGTATACCGCCGCCCACGAATTTGGCCACCTATTCTTACGGCACACCGTGGTCAGCTTGGACAAGGCGGTCGGCATCAGTTTTGAAGAGCGCAAGAACTGGACTGATGAGGAAAACATCGCCGAGACTTTTGCTGCCTTCTTTCTAATGCCCGCGGGGTTAGTCGAGGCCAGTTTACGTGAACTTCGCGCATCGGAGATAACCCCGGAGACCGCGTACCTACTCTCCCTAAAAATGGGTACCAGTTATTTGGCAACGGTTAACCACCTTCAAACCCTCAAAAAGCTCGGCCATCCTCAGGCGGCTGCGCTCCGAAAAATTCAACCGAAAACGATAAAGGCCGGCATCAGCCCTCACGTAGCAAGCAGACACGACGTGTGGATCTTGGACGAGCATTGGAATGGTCAATCGATCTACGCAGCAGTCGAAGACACCATTGTGGTTCGATTGAGTGAGACTCCGACGTCAGGATACACGTGGGTTTGGCAAAAGGATCCCGAGAGCCTGCGTGTCTTACGAGACGGATTCGCAGACGAGCCTACAGAAGAAATAGGCGGTACCCGCGTCCGCGAGCTGGTAATGGAAGTATCGTCTGACGCCCGCGCCGAAAGAATCGATCTACGGCGCCGACAGCCATGGGACAACGACGGCAAGCCTTCAGCTCAATTCAGCGTCGACCTTTTCCCGCAACAAATGAGGAGGACCGGCCCCTTGGTTCCGCCGACGCTGGCAACGAGCTGACTCATGCAGATAAGTGTTCGTGGTACTCAAAGCGTCGTGAAGAACCAACATGACCGTCCCACCTGCGTTGCTTTCGCCGTCACTGCTCTTCATGAGCACGCGCACGACGTTTTGAAGGGGCTTAAAAAGAGAGCAGAGGTGGATCTGTCCGAGGAGTTTCTCCACTATCATTGCAAGCAGCGCGACGGCTTGGGAGCGAAATCCGCCGGCACGACCATGTCCGCCGCTTCCACTTCGTTGGAGACGGACGGGCAATCATTAGAGACTTTGTGCCCTTACCAGCCATCCCCTCCAAAGGCTGACGTCGACCCGCCTACCGACATCGCCCTCGCCGATGGAAAAACCCGACTCCTGTTGGGGCTCCAGCAGCTTAAGCTATCTCTGTCCAGCGTTCGGGGCTCTCTCAAGCATTCTAGGCCAGTGATCGCGGTAATGGACCTGTATTCAAACGCCTACGTGACCCAACTTGGTCGCATCGAAATCCCGCGGCCAACCGACCGCTTCCTTAGTCGACACGCCGTGTTGATTGTTGAACTTGAAGAGGAAGTCCGGGGCGGACTTGGCATGATCACGTTCAAGAATTCATGGGGACCCAAATGGGGCGACAAGGGCTTTGGCTACTTTGAATTGGATTATTTCACAGCGTACGCCCGCGAGATCTGGGGGCTAACATCTTAGAAGGAGAACATTAACTTGAGCCAGTTTCTTCGGTCGGAGACTTGTGCACACGGATGGGCCGATGCCATGGAGCACCTAATTCAATGCGACGGAGGGAAGGATTTCAACCTCGTAATTGCGATCCAGAAACCCTGCGTTGAAATCCCTCAGGCGACGCGCGTTATAGATGAACTCGCCAAGGACCTAGAACTAAAAAGCACGATGGAAAACGCGAATGCGATCTGGCCGTCATTCTTTGCGCGACCTAAGCGCAAGACCGCTGAGATTTTCTCTGATATCGAACGGTACGCGGTCCCTGCGATAAGGGCCGCGTGCAAGAATCGCCATGATTCCTACATTGAGCGCTTGGTAGCCTGGCGAAGCGCAGGGTCTGGCCCGCCGGTTCCCCAGCTTCAGCACGTTTTAACCCGACTCAAGAACGAGGTTGCCAATCCCGCCCCCAAAAGTTCTTCATATGAAATCTCAGTTTTTTCGCCAGGCCTAGATGCAGCCTACATGAGTTTTCCCTGTCTCTCGCATCTGTCCTTCAAATATGATCACCACCGCACCCTGCTTCATTTGACTGCTCTTTATCGCAATCACACGTACCTCAGTCACGCCTACGGAAATTTCATTGGGTTAGGACGGCTAATGCAATTTGCCTGCCGAGAGACGGAAACTCGCCCTGGGGAACTCGTCTCAATCAGCACCCACGCCGATGCCGAAATAAGCACCGGGGGAAAGACCCGGACACGCGCGACAATCGCCCGCGTCAGGGAGGTCTTACTTGACTACGACTCAAGGACAGAGCGCAGCAACCGTGGCCCAGACCTCCGTCTTTGAGGTCTGCGGTTCTTCCTCAGATTCACGCTTCCGAATCCGCGGGCAGTGACGAGGCAGAAAGCAGGTGCTAGGTGCTGGGGACTGGGGGTTGGAAGAGCAGTCACGGGTGCCAAGTGACAACCTGCCCGGCTGAAGCCAGCCGCTAAGAAAAGCAGGGCAGAAGAACCGCGGACCCCAAGGACGGGGGTCCGCGCTACCCGGTCCCTCTGCCCCCTACAGTCATTCCCGCCCCGACGCAATCGGGGCAGGCCCTGCACCGTGTGGTACAGGGCAGGCTCCAGCGGGAATCCCGACCGCTGACCTTGTTCACTGGGTGTACCTTGTGCCCGCTTCGCTCTGTTTTCCCTTTCCCCCTTCCAACCCTCACACTACACTTAGTGAACAAGGTCTTATCAGGAATTCCCGATTTCAACGGGGATTTCTGCAGGCGGTTCGGAGGCCGGTTCTTTCACCGTATGAGAGAATCTCACCATACGGCCCTGCACGTGAATCGGACTCCCTGGAGCTCGCGGATCAGGGATCTACTGCTTGACCAACTCCACCCGCCGGTTCTTGGCCCTTCCTTCCTCGGCGTCATTGGAGGCCACCGGGGAGAGCGGCCCGACGCCCTGGGCGCCGAGCCGCCAGGCGGCGATGTTGTATTGCGTCGTCAAGACCTTGGCGACGGCGTCAGCGCGCCTTCGAGAGAGGTCCATATTGCTCGCCAAGGTGCCCACATTGTCGGTGTGACCCACGACGTGGAGTTTGAGCTTGGCGTCCTGTTGGAGCAGCTTGGCGATTTCTTTCAGCGTGGCGTCGGACTCAGGCTTGACGTCGGCTTTGCCCGTGTCGAAGTAGATGCCATAAACGGAAGCGTGGCCGGTGCGGCTGATGTCGTTGGCCAGCGACGCGGCGTCCACCGTGATGAGCTCTGACTCCATGGGCTTCATTTCGATGACGTAGAGCTCGACGCCGGGTCCGCCAAGCTGGCCTTGATCGTCCACGAGCAAGCTCACATAAACGTCGCCCTCCGGCCGCGCGAGCTTCGACGAAACGTATCGAATCCCGTGGTCGGGTCCCCAGTAATCGTCGTAATCACCGTTACCGTACACCCTTGCACCCGAACTCCCCGACCCGCAGCAGTCCTGCGGGCCGCAAGTATAGAGGGTCTCGAACCCGGCCTTCTTGAGCGCGCCTTGATAGTTGCGAAAGACCTCCAGCACCGAGCGTCCCTGGGGAACTGCATAAACGATGCGGGTGACCTTCCCTTCCAGATGCTGGCTCTTGGCAAATTTATGGTCAATGATTTTGCTGAGCGGAAGCGTGAACTCTTCGAACTCTTTCGCGAGATAGTTCTTGATAACCGAGCCGGGATATCGCGAAATCAAGGGATGGTCCTTGCTGCCCTCCACGTCTTCGTTCTGGGCCGCCGCGAAGGATGCGGATAGGCCCAGCAATAAACAGGCTACGAATACTGTGCGAATGAAAGTTGTCACGGGCTCCTCCTGGAATGAATGATTGAGCTGGAAGCGGCGAACGCGGGGCCATCGACCGGGGTCGAGGTGGCCCCGCCTGCCTCGCCCCGCAGCCCCGAGTCGTCGGCAGTTGCATTTTACCGGGAATTTCCGTTTTCACTTCCCGGCCGACCGATAATGTACCCCTGACCACCTCTGCATGCAAGGTTCAGTCGAGTAAGCGTACCGCAGACCTCTGGGTCTGAGGTCTGCGGTTCTTCCTCAGATTCACGCTTCCGAATCCGCGGGCAGACCCCCGTTTTTGAGATTTGCGGTTTTCCCTACTGAAGAACTGCGGACCCCAGGGCTTGGGTCCGCGCTACCCGGTCCCTCTGCCCCCTACAGTCGTTCCCGGCCCGACGCAATCGGGGCAGGCTCCAGCGGGAATCCCGCCCGCCGACAGCACTGACAAGTTGAAAGCGAGGGGACCCCTCACCCGGTCCCGCCCTGCGGGACCACCCTCTCCCCGAGGAGAGGGCTGAGATTTTTGATTCTTGCCCTCTCCCGAGGGGAGAGGGTGGCCCGCTGCCGGCGCTTTCACCAGCCGGAGTGGGCCGGGTGAGGGGTGGTGAACTGAAGTCTGCAACCGAATGGGGTTTCTCCCGTTTGTAGGTGTACCTCTATGAAAGCAACCCGGTGCAAGTCACCCCTTGTAATCTTCCCTGTCCCCGCATAGGATTCCCCTCGCACCAAGCCTCGCCCCGAAGGGCACGCCCTTCCGCGCGACGAGAGTCAGCTTCGCGACTCGTTTTCCCGGGTCCGCGTCGAGCAGGAGCGCCGCATGTTCATTCCGCAGGTTTATGCCGTTGCACTCGCCATGATGATCCTCACCATGATTTGCTGGGGGAGCTGGGTCAATACTCAGAAGCTTTGCAAGAACTGGCGGTTCGAGCTCTTCTACTGGGACTACATTTGGGGCATTTTGCTCTGCGCCGTGCTGGTCGGCCTGACGCTGGGCCGCACCGATCCGGCGAGCCCCGACAGTTTCTTCCGGAATCTTCTCGCGGCCGACGCCGCGCACCTCACTTACGCCTTCCTCGGTGGAGTCGTCTTCAATGTCGCCAACCTTCTGATCGTGGGGGCGATTGCCATCGCGGGCATGGCGGTGGCGTTCCCGATCGGCATCGGGTTGGCGCTGGTGATCGGGTCGGTGCTCAACTACATCATCACGCCGAAGGGAAACCCCCTCATGCTCTTCGGTGGCGTTGCGCTGGTATGCGTGGCGATCGTCCTGGACGCGCTGGCCTACCGCCAGCTCGCACCGGACGCGACGGTTTCGAAGAAGGGCATCGTCTTGAGCTTGCTGGGCGGTTTCTTTATGGGTCTATTCTATCCCCTCGTCGCCAAGGGGATCAGCGGCGAAAACCATCTGGGGCCTTACGCCGTGGCGTTCGTGTTTGCCCTGGGGGCCGTGGCCGCCAACATCCCGGGCAACTACATCTTGATGCGCCGCCCCCTGCTGGGCCCTCCGGTCAGGTTTGCCGATTACTTCGCGAGCGCCGGCCGGTTTCACTTCTGGGGAATTCTGGGCGGCGTGTTCTGGGCCGTGGGGACGATTTCCAACTTCGTGGCGTCCTACGCGAAGATGGTGGGCCCGGCCGCGTCCTATGCGCTGGGCCAGGGCTCCTCGATGGTAGGAACGATCTGGGGCGTCTTCGTGTGGAAGGAATTCGCCGGGGCGGGCCCGAGCACCAAGCGGCTCCTGGCCCTGATGTTCGTGTTCTTCATCATCGGACTCTTTTGCGTGGCGCTGGCGCCGGTGGTGAAGTAGGCAAAGAAGTCGAAAGTCAAAAGCTAAACGCATCAAAAGTGTTAGCATGGGAAGAACGTCAGCATTGTTTGCCACAATCCTTCTGTCCGCGTGCTTTGCCGGTGCAGCAGATTCTGCTGCGAAGATCCCGATCATCCTTGACACCGACATCGGCACCGACATCGACGATGCCTTTGCCCTGGCGCTCATCATCAACAGCCCCGAGCTCCAATTGCTGGGCGTGACCACGGCTTCCGGTGACACCGCGGCGAGGGCGCGCCTCGCGGCCAAGCTCTTGTGGGAAGCGGGTGGGAAATGGCGGCAGGTGCCGGTGGTGGCCGGTGAGCCGGGGCCTCCCCAGCCCATCGATCAAGTCCGTTGGGCGGATGACTTCGCGGGCCCGCAGATCCTCAAGGAAAGCGCGGTCGATTTTCTGCGCGGCCAGTTCCACCGCCGCCCCGGGGAGATCACCCTGGTCGCCATCGGCGAGCTCACCAACGTGGCGGCGTTGCTCAAAGCTGACCCATGGGTGGCGAAAAAGATCAAGCGCATCGTTTTGATGGGCGGTTCCATCGCGCGCGGGTACGCACCCGGCTCAAAGGCCGAACCTGAATGGAACATCAAGTCGAACCCCGCCGCTGCCCGCGCGGTCTTCTCATCCGGCATTCCCATTCTGATGGCGCCGCTCGATGTGACCGCCATGCTGCAACTCGATGCGGCGGCGCGGAACCGCATCTTCAATCACGGCACGCCGGTCGCGAGCGCCCTGGCCGCCCTCTATCATCTCTGGAACAAGGAAACGCCGACTCTCTTCGACCCTATAGCGGTGGCCATGCTCATCAAGCCTGACCTGTGCGAGACAGAACAGCTCGCTGTCGAGGTTGATGCAGAAGGCTCGACGCTTGTCGTGAAGAGCAAGCCGGCCAATGCCACGGTGGGCATGCGCACCGATCCCGCCAAGTTTTTCGAGTTCTACCTGAGCCGCGTCGCGCCGGAGAAATAGCCCGAATTTCTCACCCCGGACGGGGAAGGGCGGGGTTTTAGCCCCGCCCTTCCCACCGCCGGGGAAAAGGCATCGTGTGGTGAGAAATCTGGGATAGGGATTAGGCCATAAGTTGCTGGGGACAGGGAACAGCAAGACATTCCGAAGTTGGGAAAGCGGGCATTACAGGGGCCAACACTAAAAGTGCGATCCCAAAAGCGCCGGCGCACGCGTCTACAGCGCACCACAGGCAACGGACGACGGATAAGTGCTGACTGACAACTGGCCAGGGACTCGGCGCCAGGGTCAAAGGTACGGCTGCAACTTCACTTCAATCCGCTCGTGAATCCAATGCGGGTCCCACCATTCGACGGGGTTCACGGGAATTCCATCCAGTAGGATCGTGAAGTGCACGTGGTCGCCGGCCGCAAGTCCGGTCTGACCGCTGCGCCCGATCACCTGCCCGCGCTTCACTTGATCCCCCTCTTTCACCGCGAAGGAGGTCATGTGGCCGTACAGGCTTTGGAGTCCGCATCCGTGGTCAATCACCACGGCGTTCCCGAAAATTCCCAGAAATCGTGCGAAGACCACCACTCCGTCGTTGGCAGCGGCGACCGGCATGTGCTCGACCCCCGCGAGGTCGAATCCCAGGTGGGTTTGGTGATCCACCACCTGGCCGTTATACATGTAGGTGCGGTAATCGGCGAAGTTGGCTTCCGTCTTGGAAGGCATTCGGATGAAAGGCTCGCTCCACAGAAACTTTGGTGAGGTATGTTTGGAAAGCTCCACCAAGCGCCGAGCATCGTCCGCGCGCATCTGCCGGTTTACTTCCAGGAAGTTGTCCAGCGGGCTTCCCTGGTCGCGCAGCTCCGGCGTCTGACTCATAATGGGAGGCAACACACGATTTATGAAGTCGTCGGTGAGCGTGATGGTGTCGGAGTGAAACTTCTTGGGGAAGACCTGGTAGGTGAAGTTCGTGAGCGTTTCGTTGCCCGCGTCGTCGCTAGCCGCGATGCGCGCCGCGGTCAAAGGGTCAACGTTGTAGGGATAGGCGAAAACGCACAGGCGCGTTTCCGGCAGCGATTCTTTCACGGGCCAACTGGGGAAGAAGAAGTCGCCGACCTCAACGCCGGACTTGGTAGTTCCCGGCGAGACCTTGAAAAGCACCAAGTCGCAGCCGCCCTGGTTAATGTAGTGGTGCGAGGTCAACACCTCCACTTGGGGTGGCGCGAGCCGCACGGGCAGTTCCAGCACCGCCTCGCCGCCCCCGCCGCGAAAGAAGCATCCCCAGGAATCGTTGCGGGCCGTGATGCGCAGGGTGGCGCGGCCCTCTTTCAGCCCCGGAATCGCCTCGTGACCCACGGGAACGGTCCAGATGGCGGTGCTCACCGGGTCGCGCGACCAGAATTTCCACCAGCGACGCGGGCGCGCGGAGAAGGCCATCCCAACTTGATGTACAACCTGACCCTCCTGGATAACCTCCACAGCCAGCGCCTTGACGTTGTGCTTCTCGTCCTGCGCTCCCACCACCAGCTCGGTCCTTTGGCTCAAGCCTTTGGGGAGCTTCTTGAAGATGATCGTAGGCCCCTCGCGGCTCGTCACGCTCCTGACCAACGCGACGAGGACCACTAACAGGACGAGCACGAGAAAGATCACGCCCCATCCGGCGCCGTTTCTTGATTTGCTGTGAAGCTTCGACAATTGCTCCCTCCCACTTTCTCTGGGATCAGGACCTCGCCGGAGTCTTCGGCGAGTCGCCTGCGACGACATTCCCGCCGTGTGGACTCACGCTGCGGGCTTCAGGACTTGAATGCGGAGGCTGCGAAAGTCCACGCGGTTGGTGCGACTTTCCAGGCCGATGTAGCCTTCGTTCGGAACCCTGCTGAGAGGACGTTGTTCGGCGAAGACAAACGCCGGATCGTCAAAGTCGATTTTATGAATCCGATTGCCATTCAGATAGATGGTCAGGTGGCGGCCAATGCAGGAAAGCTCGACTTGGTTCCACTCGCCGACTTTCCGGCCGACGCTGTAAAGCGGAATTACCGCGCCGTAGATCGCTCCCGTGCTATGCAGGTCAGTGGGTTGGCCGGCGTCGTCGAGGAGGCTGATTTCCAGGCCAGTGAACGCGGGGTTCCCCTGTTCCGTCGAGCGCAGAAAGATCCCGCTGGCGGCGCCTTTCGTGGCCCGGTATTCGAGCCGAAGGATGAAGTCGGCGTAGTGCCGATCGCTCCGCAGCCAGCCGCCCTTGCCTTCCGTCCAGACGATTCCGTCCTCCGCGTGCCAGTCTTGTTGTCCCATCACGTGCCAGCCGGCTAGGTCTTGCCCGTCAAAAAGCGGGGCAAACCCCGGGTCGTCAATCTCCTCGGCCGTTAAGGCGAGCGCGCAAACCAGCGACAAGATCAGGAACAACCCGAGTCTCCTCAACATCCCCGGCGACACTCCCAAGTGAGTGGCCCAACCCCCTGAGCCTGTGTTACAAGATACAGGAAACGAGCGTGAGTCCACAATTTGAATTGGAGCGGAGGAAACAATGTCCAAACTCACCGTGCGTCTGCTTCAGCACCCCCGGCGGCGTGAACTGGAAGAATACCTCCGCCTCTACAGTCGTTGCTTCAACCCTGACGAGCGCGTCAGCCCGCGCGTGCTGCGCCGGGTCATGGTGCCCTCGCCTGCCCGCGTCAATCCCGTTCACCTGTTTGCGGCCTACCTCGACAGCCGCCTCGTGGGCGGCGCCTGCACGCTGGTTCTACCGGCGTTCCGCGTGGTCTTTGGGAGCTATATCTTCGTCGACCCCGCGCTTCGTGGGCGTGGCTTGGGCGCCAGGATCCTGCGTCAAGTTCTGCGCCAGGAGCGCCGTGGACCCCACGGCTGGAACTGGCGCGTGTACGGTGAGATTACGGCCTCTTCCGGCGACCGCTGGCACGCCCTTCTGGCCAGAGTCGGGTTTCGATTCTTCCCTGCGCTGTGGCCGCTCGGGTCCTATCGGAATCCGCACAAAGTTGTGGCGGGCCGGCTCTGCTATTTTCCCTTGCGCAAAACTCCGCCGCCACGATTCTCCCAACCCGCCCTGCTACTGTACATCCACGCGTTGTTTTATGGACCGGAAACCACGCACCGTCATCTGGTGCCGAGGCTAAAGGATTTCGTGTCTTTGGAAGCATAATAGCTTCAAACAGATGCCTGCCGAAAGCGGAAGGGGACACCTTCACGCTCGCCGAATATCACCCGTGGATCAAGGTGACGCTGGGTGCGTTGATTGGACGTTGCCGCGCCGACCTCCCGACGATGTCAGAACAGATTCCGGTCGGCGCTACGTCCCTCAGCATCCGCCTAAACCGCGCGATGCGGAGTCTTGTTCCCCGCCGCCTCGCGAGCTTTCCAAGTGTTCGAAACTTCACCCAGAACGACCAGAACGTCGCCGCTCGCCAGAGCCGTGTCGTCTCGAGGATTGTATTTCAGTTCGCCGTCCGGCTGGCGAACCGCGAGCGCCAAGAGATTGAAGCGGCCGCGCAGGTCCATTTCCCGCAGCTTCTTCCCGATCCAGGGGGAGCCTTCGCCGATCGTAATTTCCTCCACGCGCATGGTTCGGGATTGGTCCCTCAGCATGATATCAAGGAAGCTGACCACGGTCGGCCGGATCAGCTCCGAGGCCAGGCGCATGCCGCCGATCATGTTGGGGGAAACCGCCGCGTTGGCCCCGGCGCGCAGGAGCTTATCCACCATGCGGGCTTCCGCGCAGCGCGCCACGATGCGCAGCGAGGGATTCAGTTGCCGCGCCGTCACCGTCGCCAGCAGGTTATCCTTGTCTTCGGGTAGGACGGAAGCCAGGCCACGGGCCTTTTCAATGCGCGCCGTAGTCAGGATCTCCTCATCCGCGCCGTCCCCTTTCAGGACGGGGACCTCGCCGAGCAGGCTGATTCTTGCCAGGCGTTCCTCGTCGTGATCGATCACCACAAACATATTGCCGGTCTTCAGGAGCTCCCGGACCAAGTAGCTCCCGGTTTCACCTGCGCCGCAGATGATGAAGTGGTCGTGCATGTCCCGGACTTGTTTCAGCATCCTTCGTCTCCGAAAAATGTCTTTGAGTTCGCCTTCCACGATGAAAGCTGTTGCGGCCGAGAAAACGTAGAGCATGATGCCGATGCCGAAGAGGATGACGAAAATGTTGAAAAGCCGCAGCTCCGGGTGAGCATGGGTATCCACCACTTCGCCGTAGCCCACCGTGGAAACGGTGATGACCGCCATGTAAAAGGCATCGAGCAGCGTGACCTCCGGCCCCCCGAGCCACCTATAGCCCGCCACCGCCGACAGCACGATGACACAGAGCAGCAACAACGAAAGAATCAATCGGTTTCGCAGGTACACAGAATCCTCTTAGGGCTCCCCGGAGCTTCGGGCGCGCGGGCCTCAGGGCGGGCCGTATCTTAGCACAGGCGGGGCACCGGAAGGCTGATACCGCAGGTGGAAAGGTGCGGGCTTATTCACCCAGGAGTTTGCGGTGTTGTTCCAGGAGATAGTTGTCGGTCATGCCGGCGATGTAGTCGCACACGATGCGATGCACGGGCTCGTGCTGCGTCTGGGCGAAGTAGAAGGCGGGAAGGCTCCGTGGGTGCGCGAGGTAATACGCGAAGAGCCCGCGGATGCAGCCCAAGAGTTTCCTTCGCTCGCCGTGTACGTTCCGATGGGAGTACAGGCGCGCGAGAAGAAACTGCTTGAGCCTCTGATTCTCGCGCGCCAGGCGCGGTCCCAACGCCACCAGGCGCGTGCGGTGAGCGCGCACCTGCTCGAGCGAGCGCACCCGCTTTTTTGCCAGCCGAGCGCGGGTGGCGCCGATCAGGTCGGTCACCAGAGTGTCGAGCAGCCGCTTGAGCGCTTCGTTGAACTTGAGCTTTTCCTTCGCCGCAGGATACTTTCGTTCCATGGTCCGGTAGAGCCGGTCGAAGAGCGGCACGCCGTGGCGAATCATCGGCAAGGTCAGGAGCTTGGCTTCGTAACCGTCGTCGAGGTCGGCGCAGTTGTAGGCAATTTCGTCGGCGGCGTCGATGAGCTGCGCTTCCAGCGGCGGGCGCTCCCGCAGCCGGTATTCGCTCAGCTCGGGATGGGCCGCCGGCGGGTAATCACGCGAGTGCTTGATGATGCCCTCGCGCACCTCGAACGTCAGGTTGAGGCCGGAGAACTCCGCATATTTCTGCTCGAAGTGCTCGACGATGCGCAGCGCGTGCAGGTTGTGATCGAAGGCGTCGCGGTGCCGTCGCATCAGCCGGTCGAGTTCGGCTTCGCCCGCGTGGCCGAAAGGCGGATGACCCACGTCATGCACCAGTGCCAGCGTTTCCACGAGGTCGGTGTTCAGCCCCAGCGCCCGCGCCACGGTGCGGCTGATCTGCGCCACTTCCAGCGTGTGCGTCAGCCGGTTGCGGAAGTGGTCGGAGTAGCGGCGCGTGAAAACCTGCGTCTTGTTTTCCAGACGGCGGAAGGCGCGCGAGTGGACGATGCGGTCGCGGTCGCGCTCGTAGTCGCTGCGGTAAGGGTGCGCCGGCTCAGCGTAGCGGCGGCCCTGCGATTGCTCCACCCGCATGGCGTAAGGCGCAAGATAGCAACGGTCCTCGCGGCGCATAGTTCCTCGCACGGAATCTCCCCGAAGGGCGAATATAGCATAGCGCAACGGCGAAACGCGTGAGCGTCGTAAGGTGAGGCGCCAAGCCCTGACCCCTGCACGGCGCGCCACCGCGGCAGAGAGCAGTTCAGCGCTCGGGTTAGGTCTGATATAATACCGGGGCAAGGCGCGATGGAAGAGACGACAGGCTCTACGAACGTCGTCGTGATGGGCCAGCATCTGAAACAGTCGAAGGGGGGTTGTTCGAACCGTGGTGCGCGACACACTGGTTTGCCTTCTGGCCGGAGGTGAAGGCGAGCGCCTTTACCCGCTGACGCGTGACCGGGCAAAGCCCGCCGTGCCCTTCGGCGGAATCTACCGGATTGTTGATGTCACCCTTTCCAACTGCATCAATTCCGGTCTCCGGCACATCTATGTGCTGACCCAGTACAAGGCGCTTTCGCTCAATCGGCACATCCGCGAAGGCTGGAGCATTCTCGCGCACGAAATTGGCGAATTCGTGACCGTCCTTCCGCCCATGAAACGCGTGAGCGAGCATTGGTATCAGGGAACCGCGGACGCCATTTATCAGAACCTCTACTCGATCGGCAGCGAGCCCTGCAAGTACGTGCTGATCCTCGCCGGCGACCACGTTTACAAGATGAATTATCAGTTGATGCTCAAGCAGCACGTGGACGCGGGAGCGGGCGTGACTGTCGGCGCCATCGAATTCGACCGCTCGGACGCCTCTCCCTTCGGCGTGTGCGAGATTGATTCCGCAGGGCGCATCATTGGCTGGCAGGAGAAGCCCGCGGATCCCAAGCCCTCGCCGCACAATCCCCACAAATGCCATGTCTCGATGGGTATTTACTGCTTCAACCGCGATCTGCTGATCGAAACCTTGCTGGCGGACGCGGAGGATCCCAACTCGCAGCACGACTTCGGGAGGAATGTGATCCCGCGGCTGATCGAGAAGGGCTGCGTCTATTCCTACAACTTCATCGACGAGAACAGGAAGGAAGCGCTTTACTGGCGGGACATTGGAACGATTGAGGCTTTCTACGAGGCCAACATGGACCTGGTCTCCGTCTCGCCGGTGTTCAATCTGTACGACTCCGTGTGGCCCATCCGCACCTACCAGCGGCAGTATCCCCCCGCCAAATTCGTCTTTGCGCAGGAAGGCCGCCGCATGGGAATCGCCGTGGACTCGATCGTCTCCATGGGTTCCATCATCTCCGGCGGGCGCGTCACGGGTTCCGTCGTTTCCCCCGACGTGCGCGTCAACAGCTACACGGAAGTGGAAAGCTCCATCCTTTTTTCCCACGTCCAGATCGGGCGATATTCGCGTATCCGCCGGGCCATCATCGACCGCCACATCCATATCCCCGAACGCACCGAGATCGGATACAACCTCGAGGAAGACCGCAAGAAATATCACGTCACTGAGACCGGGATTGTCGTCGTGGTGCCCGAGCAGCGCATGTTCGAGGAGCCGGAGTAGAACTCCGAGCTGTCAGCGAGCAGCGATCAGCACTCAGCCTTTGCGTGCGGGGTTGGCTGAGCGCTGACTGCTGAGTGCTGATGGCTTCCCTACTGCACTTCCGGCACACCTGGCAAGATGGCCCAGACGGGATAGCTCTCCAGGGATTCCAGGCTGCGCAGCCAGGCGCGCGGGGAGAGCCTGGCGGCGAACGCGTCGTTATCGCCCGAAAAATCCAGAAGACGATCCAGCAGCGAGCGACGCGGCGGCAGTGACAGCAAGCTCACCTTTTCATCCACAGGGATCTTGGCCAATTCGCGGGCGCGCGCGATGGCAGTGTGCAACCCACCGAGCTCGTCCACCAAGCCGAGTTGCTTGGCGCGCTCGCCTGTCCACACACGGCCCTGCGCGATCCTGTCCACGTCTTCGACCTTCATGTGGCGGCCCGCTGCCACACCCTGGAGGAAGTCGTCGTAAATCGCGCGCATATCCCTCATCACCATTTCCCGCTGCGCCGGCGTGAAATTCTGGAAGGGATAATCGAGAGTGGAGTTCTCCGTGGTCGCGATGAAGTCCTTGCTCAAGCCGAGTTTTTGATAAAGTCCCAGAATGTTGAATTTGCCGGTCAGCACTCCGATGGACCCGGTGATGGTGCCGGGCTGGGCAACGATGCGGTTGGCCGACATGGCAATCCAGTAGCCGCCCGATGCCGCGACGTCCGACATGGAAACCACGACGGGCTTGGTTTGCTTGGTGAGCTCCAACTCGTGCCGGATCACCTCGGAAGCAAAGGCTGCGCCGCCGGGAGAATCCACGCGCAGAATGACCGCTTTCACCGAATTATCTTCGCGGGCGCGCCGGAACTGCTCGGCGATCGTGTCGGAGCCCATCACCTCGTCTCCGAGCGGGGAATCGCCGCTATGGCCGGGTAGGATCATGCCCGTCGCGTAAATCACCGCGAGTCTCGTGCCGCTCTCAACACCCGTCTTGTTCAGGTAAGTGTGCAGGTTGATGCGGCGGTCATGGCCATGATTCTTCTGCTCGACGAACTTGCGAACCTCGTCCCAATAACCCACTTGATCCACAAGGTGCGTTGCCGGCGCGGCGGCGGAGTTGAACGGCCCCGCGGCGATGGTCTTCTCCACGTCTTCGGTTTTCAAGTCTCGTGACTGCGCCACACCCCGCAGGAACTCGCGATACCAGTCATCCAACAGGACCTGCGTCGCCTCGCGATGCGCCGACGTGTATTTCTTCTCCGTGTAGGTGTTGCTGGCGTTCTTGTACTCGCCGATGTGGAAGAAGTCAGGGTAAATGCCGAGCTTGTCAAACGTGCCCCGCAGGAAGGTCGTCGAAGCCATCAGGCCCCGGACATAGAGCTCCGACGTGGGAAGCAGGAAGAGGGTCTGGCAGGCCGAAGCCAAATAGTAAGAACGGTCCGTGGCGAACTCCAGATAGCCCACGCTGAATTTGCCGGCGTGGTTGAAGGCGTGAATCCGGTCGCGGATCTCCTGGATCTTGGCCATGTTCATGGTCGTTTCGCTGACGCGGACCTCGATCCCGGTGATGTGCGGATCGGTTCGCGCTCGGTCGATAGCCTCGGTAATGTCCGTGACTGTAGTTGTCGGGCCGACGAACAAATCCCGAAAAGAGTCCTGCGGCGCCTGTTCAGGAATCTCACCTTCGATTCGGATGGAGAGCACCGTGTTCGGCTTCACGCGCCTGGCGAAATACATCCAGGCAATGGCACCCACCTGCAACACAAGAATGACGGCGATCACGATCAAGATAATCTTGCCAGCTTTCTTCATGGTGTCCTCCCACCAAGGCGCGCGATCGCCACAATGCGAGCCGCGACTCTTCCCGTGTGACGCGGGCCTGCACCCGTTAGCGTGTCCACTACACCCTCCGAGGCGCAGACCCCTCTGCCGGGTTCACAACATTATGAACACGTTTGCGTCATTTTCAAACCCCAACCTCCGGCGAAGCTGGAGAGCACGAAAAAACCGACCTTTCGCGACGGGACAGATTGCCAGCCCGGTTGTTTGACCGGTTATTTCCAGGCCTCGGTATGTTACAATCTCGCCTTTCAAATTCGCAGCGAGGATTGATTCGTATGGCACACATCGATCTCATTCAAGGAAGAGAAATTCTGGATTCACGCGGCAATCCCACGGTGGAGGCGGAAGTCGTTCTGCGCGACGGCTCCTTCGGCCGAGCGGCGGTTCCTTCCGGCGCCTCCACGGGCGAGCACGAGGCGGTGGAATTGCGCGACGGTGACAAGCGCCGCTATATGGGCAAGGGCGTGTTGCAGGCCGTGGACAACATCAACTCCGTCATTGCCCGCGAACTCGGCGGGCACGACGCCGGCAACCAGACGGAAATCGACGCGCGCATGATCGCGCTCGACGGCACTCCCAACAAGGGTAAGCTGGGCGCAAACGCCATCCTGGCCGTCTCCATGGCGGCCTGTCGAGCCTCGGCGCAGTCGGCGCGCGTGCCGCTCTATCGTTATCTGGGTGGACTGCAGGCACGCCTGCTGCCCGTGCCCATGATGAACGTGCTGAACGGGGGCGTTCATGCCGACAACACCGTGGACTTCCAGGAGTTCATGATCATGCCTGTGGGCGCGGAGAGCTTCGCGCAGGCTCTGCGCATGGCCGCGGAGACATTCCACACACTGAAAAAGGTTCTGAAGGACCGTGGCTATAACACCTCGGTGGGCGACGAAGGCGGCTTCGCGCCGAGCCTCAAGTCAAACGACGAGGCCGTCGAAGTGCTCCTCGAAGCCATCGAGAAAGCGGGCTACTCACCCGGCCACGACATTGCCATCGCGCTCGACCCCGCTTCCAGCGAAATGTACCAGGATGGCCGCTACGTCTTCTTCAAGTCCGATAAGTCGAAGAAATCGTCCGAAGACATGGTGAAGCTCTACGCCGACTGGGTGCGCCAGTATCCCATCATCAGCCTCGAAGACGGACTCGCGCAGGACGACTGGGAAGGTTGGGCGCTGCTCACCCAGGAGCTGGGCAGCAAGATTCAGCTCGTCGGCGACGACATCTTCGTGACCAACACGGAGCGCCTCGCGCGCGGCATCGAAGAGGGCGTGGCCAATTCCATTCTCATCAAGCTGAACCAGATTGGCACGGTCACGGAAACCATTCGCGCCATCGAGCTGGGACGCCGCCACGGCTACACGTCGGTCGTCTCGCACCGCTCGGGCGAGACTGAGGACGCCTTCATCGCGGACTTCACCGTCGGCCTCGGCACCGGCCAAATCAAGACCGGCTCCGCCAGCCGCAGCGACCGGATCGCCAAATACAACCAGTTGCTCCGCATCGAAGAGGAACTGGGCAACGCCGCGGAGTTCCTCGGCCGCGCCGCCGTCAAGTGCGCGCAGTAGTGCCGGTATGCATCCCGCCTGGGATTTGTCGTGGGGGCGGGCCTCGGGTCCACCCGAGAAGGCAACCCCCCACGTAGGGGCGTACCACCGCGTGCGCCACTCACGGTCATTCCCGCGAAAAGCTTGCCCTGAGCTTGCCGAAGGGCGGGAATCCAGCGTGGTGGCCACCACGGTTAGTTCGCATTGACCGTGGGGGCCCCACGCCTTCGCCCGGATCGACCACCTTCAGCGGCTCGTGCACTCTACGCTGCGACGGCCAAGACGACAACAACATCCGTTATTGAGCCCGCACGTAGGCGTTGTTATGATGACGCTGCGCTGCCCCGGGACTTGCTTCGCTCCGGGCGAGCCACCGCGCTCGCAGGGGCCGCGGCACCACGATCAGGGGGAGTTAGCATGCCAGGGAAGTGGACCCGAAGGAAGTTCTGTCAGGCGCTGGGCACGTGGAGCGCCGGCGCAAAGGTCAGCCGGGCGGAACGCGGGAAGGACTCCTTGCCGTTCCGGTTGGGCGTCATCACGGATGAAATAACTCAGGACCTCGGTCAGGCGCTCGACTTTATTGCCAGCTACTCGCTTGCTTACTGTGAATTGCGCGAGATCTGGGGTAGGAACATCATGAATCTCTCCCCCTCCGAACTGGACCGCGCCCAACAACTCGTGGAGAAACACCGCCTGCAGGTGTCGGAGATCGCTTCGCCGCTGTTCAAATACAATCTGCCGGAAATGCCCGCCCAGCCCTCCGAGAAACGCGACACGTTTATGGCCAGCTTCACGGACCAGGACACGGAGGACCTGCTGAAAAGATCCTTCCAAATCGCGCGACTCTTTGGCACGCAGAAGGTTCGTGTCTTCAGCTATTGGCGGGTCGATGACCCCGAGAAAGCCTATCCCCACGTGCGCGAGCGCTTGGCGAAAGCTGCGGCTGTGGCGGCGCAAAACCATATGACGCTGCTGCTCGAGAACGAGGCCGCATGCAACATCGGCACGGGAAAAGAATTGGGGCGCATCATTCGCGATATCAACTCGCCTGCGCTGCGCGCTATGTGGGATCCGGCCAACGCCGCGGTGCTGAATGAAGTTCCTTATCCCGATGGGTACAGCTACGTCCGCGGCCTTTTCCCGCACATGCATGTGAAGGATGTTAAGAAAGATCCAGCCACCGGCAAGACGCGCTGGCTGCCGGTCGGCAGTGGCAGCGTGGACTTCCACGGGCAGTTCCAGGCTTTGCCCCGCGATGGATATCGCGAGACGATGTCACTCGAGACGCATTACCGCCGGCCGGACGGGAATGCTGTGGAGAGCACACGCGAGTCGTTGGAAGGTTTGTTGAAGGTTCTAAAGTCGGTCGCCTAGCAGTTTGCTCAAAAACTCGCCGCGTCTGGAGTTGGTGTCGCTCCCTCCTCTACGACCTCTCGAAAGCAGAAATGTGTTGAGCGTGGAATATCCCCCTGTCGCTCGGGCCGCGGCACGTTGCGGCACTGCGGCCGAGAAAACATCCTGCACAGTGCGGCGGGAAAACGGCAAGCGAATCCGTGTGAGGCCAGTCTCCCGTTTGTCGACTGTACGACCAATAGCCGTAGGTGCTAGTTGGGTCCGCCCCATCGTTCCATTACGGGCTTGTACAGCCGATGAGCCGGAGAAAGTCGTGACCTCAAGAAGTCGCGGGCCTTATTCTGTTGAATCGCGGTCCGAAACCGAGCGACCTCAGCCAATACGGTCCAAGCATTATGTATCGCCCGGCCCTTGTAAGACTCAGCGAGGAGCGTGACGCGCCCTTGGAGATTGGGGGCTTTCCTGCAAAACGGACACATGCAACCCATCAATAGAGGAACTTCATCATCACGTACAACGGGCCGCGATCGCACTCGCTCCTTACGGAATGTGGGGAATCGCTCGCTACGACCGGGCAGAAGGATGGCACCATAATTAGCAGCCCTCCGCCAAGATAAGGAATCGACCGAATCGGCGCCCAATGCCAGAACGCCGATTGCCGTCGTTGCAGAGCCGATTCCAAAGACATGTACGAGGGCTGTCGGAAAGGCCTGCCGAACTATATTCAATGCATCAGAAATCCAGTTTCCGCGGTCGCCTGTTGTTCCATCCTTCCGAATATAGCCAAACTGCCGAACGAGTCCCCCGGAACAAATGAGCGGCACCAATCCACCCATACCGACCTGACGGACATCTGGGCACACTTGCTTAATTTCATCACACGATCTCTCAACTTCCTTTACGCTGTGCCCGTGAACAACGGGCATCAAGCGGTCCGTAGGAACGAAATCCCGCATCCTCTTCAGATTACGAAGGGTCTTTTGTCTTAATCGCTTACGCGTAATTTGATCGTCGTTGGGAGACGGAGGATGATCCAATGAAACCAGTATATCTGCCGACAGCTGAGAATAGATTCGTTCTATCTCTTTCATGCTCCACTGCAGTTCCCGTCGTCCCATCAACGCGAACCCGCCCGAGTCAACCATTATCGGGCCTTGCATTCCGAGAGTTTCTCTCAACCTTTCCGTGAAAAAGCGGTCCTTGTAGCTCGGCCGCAAGAACGCATCTCCCAGACTCACTAAGACAGGAGCACGCCTGAGGCCCTCGTGTTGCGCGAGTAGCACTTGGTTTCTCAGATTATGACAAAGCCAAAGCATCGGCGTGCGAAGGACTTGGTTGGTCGCACCGGCTTGGCGTTCTATAACATGGGGCTGCCAAGAATTGTTTGCGGCTGGCATGCTCCTTTACTCCAGCTTTATGCCTTTAGGTAGAACTGTCGGCTACGATTTACAGGTCCGCGAGAGAGGCCTCTTATGATTTTCTCTAACCGAAGAATTGAGAAGACATCCGAGTATGGAGCAAATTGCAGACAGTCTAAAACACGCATATACCGGTTCCTTCTAAAAAAACGTCGGGCAAGGCGCAGGACTCGATATATGTCTGGAACTCCAGCATCGTACCTCATGACTACGGGATATTCCCATAATCGCTCCGGCACGATGCCCAACGAAGTCACAACTAGCTGATCGACATCCTCAGGCTTGTAGCCGATCTTGCCGAGAGCGCGCCAGATTTTCTTGTGCGTCCGGCTGTTTCGGTAAGGTCGGTGTCTTGAGCATGGGAGCAAAACCGCAGTGGATTTGAATTTACAAATTCGATCAACCTCGGCTTCAAAAGCAAGGACCTCCGGCCGACCGTATGACTGCCAACCCGTAAGTCGCAGTTCCGCATCGGGAGCGATGACTTCTCTGGGTTGCCTGGCCTCCGGATCGTAGTGGGTAGTATTGTCCAATATATAGAGAAAATCAGCCAGTACCGGGTCCAGAATCACAATGCTCTCAACCAGCGTCCGGAGAGTTCCAGCCTGGCGGGCTGCTCTGCAGTGGCCGGCGAGTTGCTCATCCGAGATCCCCGAGACGATTGGCATATACTCCGTGGGTGCGCAGCAATCTCGCCAAGGCATGCCGAAGTATTCAAACAGGGGAATCCATTGCCTTGGAAAACCGCAAAATCGAAACAGCGCCCGCCCACTAAGCACATCTCGGAATCGGCGTGGGACGAGCTGATTTGCCCTGTACCAGTCGTCCCGCATTGTGTTGAAGCAAATCTCAGTTTCCTGCACAGCCATGCAATCTACCTCGGACCTCACGCACTGGCACGTCATTTCTTTCGAACGACAAACTTGTTCTCATCGACCCTCCAGTTGTCAAATCCGTCGTGCCTGCCCAACTCGTATGCTTCCGACCACAACACGAAGTCGACATGCTCCGCGAGCTCCCATTCAACCGGGTGGCCTGACTTAGCCTGCAACTCGGCATAAAATGCTTGATAGTCCTTGCGATCCACCGTCCGCAAGCGACGGTCGACAGTGCTCACGGTTTGCCTCATCGCCTCGCGAACAATGCGGCGTTCCTCCGTTGACTTGAAAGAAAACTGGTCAACCTCCCTCAGCGTAACAACAGCTTCTCGGCCCAAGAAAAGGGCCGCAAGCGATGAGGAGAACGGATAAATGAAATTTCCCGTTGCGACGCCAGGCCAGACGTCCCAACGAACAGCGATTTTTAGGAACTGAGGCCTCATGCCCTCGCCCGAAAAATGCGGGAATTGCTCCACGCGCTCAAAAGCAAGGCGCAGGTCGACATGGTTTCCCGTCCGACTGGTCCTTGCAAGGTTTGCAGCCGACCCACCATACATAGCATTCAATAGGTCAATTGCCTTCATGACATCTTCGGCTACCGCTCCGGAGTCCGGCAACGGTTCCTGCCTTGCGATTGTCAGATGTGGGTTGACTAGCTCGCGTATGATTGCATAGTAGTCGCGTGCTTCTCTCCGAGCCGCTTGCAGAAAGTTCGGGGCAAAAACGCTAACCTCGCCCTCTCGTGCACCGGCCACTGCCGCATAAAACGGTCTCCACTCCCGCATTCCCCAACGGCGCACATAGTGCTCCTGTTCGAGGAGGCATCCGAATAGTGCCGCGTTAGCCCGTTCATCGGTACTTAGGTCTGTCGGCTTGTCCGCAAAGTGTTCCGTCCTATAACTGCCCGAGACTAGCTGCACAAGTGCGAAGTCCGCAAGCCTATCGACGCCGATTTGGGCGATGACGAGAGGTTTCGGTTTCTCGAGTACGTTGCTGTACTGGCGGACATTGAACCACGCCGGTGATTCCAGCACGGAGGGCAACCAGCGTGTCGGCAGGCAGCTCAGAGCCCATACTGGGACGCGTGTTATCCCATCCACATAGGTGATTAAGAGCAGCAACAGCCCCAGTGCGACGATCTTAAGCCAGTAGTCATCAAAGAAGAGCTGAAGAGACGTGAGCCGCCGCACGTTGAAGATCTCCAAGACGCCGCCTGACAATGCCGAGAGACCAGCGATCGTGCACAAAACCAGTGCCAGGCGGTAAATGTATTGAGGACACTCGTAGCTCAGGCAAAACCAAGAACCGAGCTGGCCACCACGATCGCGGATCTCGCGGATTCGGCTGAGCCTACCCTCCACCTGTTTCACAGCCTGCAAGAAATCAGTGCCACTCTGAAATATCAGCCCGATCACCTTTTCAATCTCACTCATTGTTGGCCCCCCCCCAGCCTTCGGGAGCTGTCAGAGTCGGCCCACCTATCGTGAGTTCGCGTGGGCTATATTGCAGGTATTGTACAACACAAAGTCTTGCAGATATTCCGCCAAAATGTATTCTTTCCGGCGACATCTGGGGCTACGAGGGAACGCTGTGGCGAATTCGTGTTCGGACCCGAGACTACTCCGCTCAGCGACTGCCTTGCCGCATGCCACTGCTGACTCGATGACTCCCGCTGGAGGTTGCGTACCGACTGAGAAGTCGGCTTTGCGACAAACAACCTCTACTTCACCCTCGCCCCCCCGGCCCACACGGGCGTCTTCGGTCGCTGCCTTCCACTTGGCCGATAAACACCCTCCTGGTAAACTGGCCCACCGCATTCCCCCCGTGGCTGGAAGGGTTCAGCCTCGAAGAAAAGTTTGGGTGGAACTTCCGGTGATGAGAAAATATGGTGAGGGCCAATCTCTTAGGCGCCCGGTTCGACATGCTGATCAAGGAGGGGTAAAGACATGGCGGAAAAGAAGTTCTTCCTTGTAGGCATAGTCAGCACGGATAATCCCATTGCAATTAATACTACTCTAAAACAGGCCATCCCTCAGGGTATCATCCAACAGACAGAAACAGATGAATTTCTCGTCAAGGCGGAGTTTACCGGAGAGAGTGCGCGGGAGCTTAATCGCTCCTTGCTATCGGAGTTGCGCAGAGTAGAGAAGAAAACTCGGCTTCGCGCGGAATGGACCTCCGGCAACATAACTGAAAGATTCTTTGATTACGTGCCAAAAAGTAAAACCACGGCGAAATAGGGTTCGCAGCGCCTGCCTGCGCAACTTGCCTGCGCAAGCAGGGCAGGCGTTGACCCTCACCTCAGAAGGCGGCCCTCAGAACTGGGATTCTCGTGCCTGTGACGCCCCGCTCTCTTTCAGCTCGGTAGTGTCCAAATTTGAAAAGCTGCGTCTCAGGGAATTGTGCAGGGGGTCGGAGCTTTAGCTCCGACAGGATCGGGCCGCACGCCGTCGGGGGCTTTAAGCCCCTGAAGCTTCAGGGCCTAAAGGCCCCGTCTGAAGTCTTGGCTATTGTCGAACCTGAAGGTCCGACGCCCTTTCTGGGATTCACTCCACCATATTAGGACACTGCCTTCAACTCCTGCGCCTTCTTCAGACCTTTTTCCTGCCTCCCGCGCGCGGACTGCACAGCTTGCGCCGCCGGAAGCAAGCCTCTACAATCCCCTCCACGGTGCTCAGCGAAATGCGTGTCCGGCAACTCCTGGAACCTTTCGGCCTGGATCTCCGCTCCCACCAGATCGGTCAAGTCCTCGCCTATCTCGACCTGCTGCTGCGCTGGAATCAGAAGATCAATCTCACGGCAATTCGTGACCCGGAGGCGTGCCTGACGCGGCATTTCGGCGAAAGCCTTTTCCTCGCGAAGCACGCGGAGCTTCACGGCGCCCTGCTTGACATCGGCAGCGGCGCCGGCTTCCCTGGCTTGGCGCTGAAGATTCCCTTTCCCGGACTCGCCGTCACCCTGCTCGAACCGGTCGCCAAGAAACGAGTGTTTCTGAAAGAGGCCGCGCGCGCCTGCGGCTTCGACAAGGTCGACGTACGTCCAGAGCGGCTGGAGGAATGGGTTCGGACCGCGCGGCAGACGGCGTTCGACTCCGCCACCTCACGCGCGGTCGGGAAGCTCGAGCGGCTGGCGCCCCTTGCCGTACAGTGCCTCAAGCCCGGCGGCCGCATCTTCTTGTGGCTGACGCGCGACCAAGTTGCGGGCCTGAGCGGCATCGCCTGCGGTCTCACCTGGGAAGAGCCCCTGCCGATTCCCTTGAGCCGCAGCGGTGTGATCCTCCGCGGCCAGCGGTGCCGCGGCTTTACCCCGCCATAACACCCTGACAGCACCACCTGTTCGACGTGTCACCCCTGCGAAACCTGCCTGCCTGCTTGCCGCAGGCAAGCGTAAGCAGGGCGGGGGTCCACCCCGATGTTGTCTCCGGAGAGCCCTGATCCGTGGGTGTCACCCCCGCGCAAGCGGGGGGTCCACCACCTGGATTCCAGCCCTTCGGCAAGCTCAGGGCAAGCTTTTCGCGGGAATGACCGCAAGGACGTGGCAACGGTTCCGCGCTGCCACGCCCTGCTGCGGTACCGGTCCGCGACCGGCGCGATGTCGCCGCTCCCCGCCAGGCCGGCCCGACGCTCAGAGGCTGTGCCCGCATAAGGCCTTCAACTCATACGAGGGTCTGGGCCGCAGGGCGGGGCTGGCACTGAGCGGCGCTACAGTAAGGATCCGGTACGCCGTCGGAGGGGGAATCGTTCCGGGCCGGGGCCTTTGATTATTGAAAACTCACGAAGTGCCGATATCAGTTCCGAAGCGGGGGAAGCTGGGCCCAGGCGTTTCACCTGATACCTTCGCCGCACCCGCCGCCGTAGCGCTGCCGTCCCGGCGGCTCGGGATGCCGGCAAGATGCCGGCACTACAAAGCGGGGCAGGCACTTGGCCGAACCCCTCGCGGCCTCGCGGTGCCATGTTCCACGTGAAACACTGACCGAACCAGTCGCCCGGGCACCCGCGAACGCGTCTCGCCGAACCCGAGGCAGCGAGAATCTCATTGTGGCCTCGGGGGGCGATCTTCCATGTGAAATGTTCGCCCGACGTCCGCCCCCCGGCTGTCACCCCTGTGAAACTCGCCTCCGCAAGCAGGGCGGTGGGCCATCCCTGAACTTCTAGATTCCCGCCCTTCGGCAAGCTCAGGGCAAGCTTTTCGCGGGAATGACCGAAGCGACGTGGTGATGCCACGCTCCACGTGAAACTTTCGCCGAGTGGCAGCGAAACTAGGCCAGCGGATAGACAACGCCGCCCGCAACTGGCAGCCTCGCAGAACGATTGCTCCCCCCTGACACACTCCTCCGTATCGACAATCGGCGGTTTCGTGCAGCAGAATGAACTTTCTCACCTGCCCTCAGGATACTGTCTTCCCTGCGCCACTCGAACCCCGACGTCGATGCAATGTGCCACGTGAAACCTCGGCTGAGTGGCAGGGCAGCCGGGCCGGCAGATCGAGCGGACCGAAAACGCCGCCCACAACTGGCGGCCTCACGGGACGATTGCCCCCCCGTGACACACTCCTCCGTATCGATAATCGGCATTCACGTGTTGGAGAATGAACCTCTGTCACCATCACCCAGGACGCTGCGCCCACCCGCACCACGGGACGCCCTAAGTCAGCGAAACCTTCCAGGTGAAACCTCCGCCCGACCCGCGGCTTTCACGCCCGCAGAAGCGGGGGGGGCCGGCTTGAAACGGCTGGATTCCCGCCCTTCGGCAAGCTCAGGGCAAGCTTTTCGCGGGAATGACTGAAGCGATGTAGTGACGGCAAGAACCCCGCGCGGCCTTGCGGTGCTACCACATGAAACATACGCCCGGCCCGCGCTGGTAACTCATTTTGAAGCAAACGGGTCTCGATCCTCCTCGGGCTTTATCCCCGAAGGGGATCGATACAATAGCCGGGGGCAACGCCCTCGGAAAGCTGGCCATCCCTGTACCCGTGACCCTTCAGAGTCTGTGTGACAACCGGGCTGTGGGGATAAGCATTTTGGTGTTGAGTCTCGATTACGATGGTTTGGATTGCCTCGCGGAGTGTGAGCTTCTCACCCCTGGGGTCGTTCCTGGCCCG
>JBEKAK010000071.1:0-28875 GCA_050018275.1 Terriglobia bacterium
GAACCACAGGGTCGAACTTGTAGCCGGTCGGAATGTAGCCGCCCCGCTCCATAAGCTCGTACTTTGCATTCACTGCCTGGGTAGTTCCTTTCGTGTCCTCGCGAACAACATTTTCGAGCACTACTAGGTTGCTGGGCTGCCGAACGGCATAATAGGGTTCCGCGGTAACGATCAGCGCGAAAGCCTGAAGGTCCGTGGTCACGTCCAGCTTGCTGCGGCTGGTATCGCCCAGCAATACTTCGCCCAGGTTCACTGCCCGACCCTCGGGCGAAATTGCCCACAGGATGTAAGTCAGGTATTCATTACCGAAAGTCGTGGGCTTCTGCAGGTTGCCCAATTCCACCTCGATCTCAATGGATCCGCGCTTGCTTTCCACCTTGGCTTGGCCGTTCGCTGACGGCATCAGGTCCGTGCCTGCGAAATCCACCTTCGTAGCTCCGCTGCGGTGCCTATAGTTCACCGCCTGCACGCTGCGGCTGATTACGTTCACGCGGAAAGTGGGCGTCGGCGCCAGGGGCTCAACGGTCATGGTTGTTTGGGAGTTGGCTTGAGCAAATGCGGTCAGGCCCAATGCGAATGAGAGTGTTAACAACAGTCTTATCTTCATTGTACCTCCTTGTGGCAGATGTCTGCCGTATTGCGCCGGGATTTCCATCGTGCCGCGCCGCCGATCAGGCCTGAGGCGAGGAGAGGGACGGTCGAGGGCTCGGGCACGGGCTCGCCGCCGCCTGAATCGGGGTCTTTGCGGTCCTGGAAGGCCTTTACGGGCGTGCGAATTGCGCGCTCATCGTCGACTACCAAAATCTTTTCGCTTTGCCCGTCCAGTTTCATAGCCCGCCTCCTTCCTCAGCGGCATCTCGCGGTTCTCGCCGGGCGGGTTCATTGGCCTGTCTACGTTCTTTCCTGACCACCAGATCCTGGCTAGCAGCTAGAAACACATTTCTTCTATCCTTGGGCGATTCGCGTGTCAGTCCCATACTGCTCACACATCTGGTCAAAACTGCTCATCCCAGCCCTCGGCGCTGTGCACGTTGCCGGGCCGCAGCTTGGCCGCCAGACAGTCATCCTCGCGATTGAACAGCAACAGCGGGTGATAGCAGGTCGATTCGAAGTGCCCGTTGTAGGCGCTATGCTCCTGCTGGCCGTACACCGGAATCTCGGTTGAGTCCATGTCCAGCACTACCCGTTGCGGCGAGTCGATCCCTTCCGCCTTGGCGATTAACTCCCGGTTGATCGCTTCCAGACCGGCAAGATTCCCGTCCTGCGCCAGCACTTCCGTTTCGAACGACTGGAGTCGGGAGGTTAGGGCTGCGCCACGCTCCCAGATCCGCTCCGAGCTGATCAGCCGGAAGGTCGGGTCCTGGGAGAGCCTCTGGGCATCGTTGAGGTCTTCGTAGCCGCCAGGCGACTACAGACGGATTGCCGCAGCAGGTCGGCGAAGGGAAACTGCGTATTCTTCCCACGGGGGGAGTCCGTCAGGTGTGGTTCGATGAGTCCTCCGAACCCGAGTCGCTCGTCGAGTTCGCGCACCAGGATCAAGCCGCCGTCGGAAGTGACGCGGGACCCCTGGAAATCGATCTTGAGGGAGGCGTTAAAGGAGAGCTCAAAGGGCTGACCTTGTTTCTCACCCATTGGGCACGGACCTCTGGAGCATCTTCAGCACGTTGAAAGCCACGTGAACAAAGGTGCCGGAGATTAGCAAAGATCTAGTAGTCGAGACTCATATCGGAAATCCGGTATAAGAGGTGTATCCCGCGCTGCCAGCCGAGCGGCGGTGCGTTTCTACAACCAGCGAGGCACGGCGGAACAGTGGATCAAGGAAGGCAAGCAGGCGGGATTTCGCGTACGTCTCGGCTGAGGGCCGCCATCGCCGCCGCTTCTTCGTTGGTCGCCGCGATGACCCTCTGCCGATCCGTCTCCGAAGTCGTGTCAGGCATCGTGGCCTGCTGTTGATGGCTGGGGTGGGCATGGCGCCCACCAAGTCAAACGACCCAGCTCCGGCCCGGCGTTTGAAAGGAATCGTGACGGGAACAGTCCGTAGCAAGCGGCCTTGGAGAGCCGTTCTCTGTGCGCCGTCTACGGAAATTATCGCGAGCAAGCCTGTAAGCCGAATCCTGTGCCCCGACAAGTCGGGGTGGTGATCATTCCTCTAGCCCCGCGATTGCTCGTGGGGTCCAGCGACCTACCCGAGGGTTGTAGCGGGACGGGCAGCCCCTCCCCTCCTATTTGGTCTTGCTCCGTGTGGGGTTTACCGTGCCCTCGATGTCACCATCGAGGCGGTGCGCTCTTACTTTAATTCCCGGCGAACCGGGACCACACCTTTTCACCCTTACCGCGTTCCTCCGCCCGAAGGCGCAAACGCGGCGGTATATTTTCTGTGGCACTTTCCGTATCGGAGGCGTACGGTCCGACTTGCCGGACATCCCCCTCCGACCCTCGCCGTTAGCGAGCACACAGCCCTGCGGAGTTCGGACTTTCCTCTCCCCCGCCCCTGCTCGTCCCGCAGAGCGGGACGCTAGGGCAAGGCAGCGATCACCCGGCTTGCTCGCGCAAATTTCATGATAGTCTCGTTACAGGGACGGGTCAAACCGTTCGCGGGTTTGGGAATCCGGAAGCGCTACCAATTCTGTAATGTGGGGGCGTTCGAAACCATGAAACTCTTCAAGCCATCTTGGCGATCGGTATTTCGATTCCTCCGGCTGCTCATCGGCGTCAGCGTGCTGGTCTCACTCCCGGCGACGGCGATAGCGCAGCAGCTGGCGGCCCAGGACCTGCTCTCGCAGGCCGACGAAGTTCTTCACCAGATGAGCGAGATCACGGGCCTGCCCATCAAGGGGCCACTCAAGAAACAGGTCGTCAGCCGCGCGGAAATCCACAGTTACCTCATCGAGAATCTGCACGCGGAGATGACACCCGCGGAACTCCACGCGCAGGAAGCCGCCTTACGCGCCTTCGGCTTGGTGTCGGGCAAGTTCAACCTGGAGAAGTTTCTGATCAGCTTCTACACCGAGCAGGCCGCGGGTTTCTATGATCCGAAGCGCAAAACCATGTTCATCGCCGACTGGATCCCGGCGGATACGCAGAGCCAGGTGCTCTCGCACGAACTCACGCACGCCCTGCAGGACCAGAGCTGGGATCTGGAGAAATTCCTTCACGCGGCCCACGACAATGACGACGCCACCAACGCGCGCCAAGCCGTGGTGGAGGGATACGCCACGGCGGCCATGATGCAACAAATGACGGCCCCCGTGGAACTGGCGCAGTTGCCTGCCATCGAACCCCTCATGGAAATGGTCGCCCGCCAGCAGTTCGAGGAGTTCCCGATGTTTTCGGGCGCGCCCTACTTTTTCCGCGTGCAGGCTCTGTTCCCGTATCTGCAAGGCATGGGCTTCATGCAATTCGGTCTGCAGCAGGGCGGATGGAAAAGCCTCAACGCGATCTTTCAGAACCCTCCAGACGCCACCAAGCAAATCTTCGAGCCACGCACCTATTTCGACCGGCAGCCGCTGCCCACGCTCACGCTGGCCCATCCGGCCGCGCTCGACGGCGTGGCCGGCCTCGAGTTCCTGAGCGAGAACGTGATGGGCGAACTCGGCTACTACTCGCTCCTCGGACAACTCATTTCCGAGGATGAAGCGAAGACGCTCAGTAACGCCTGGCTGGCGGATCGGTATTTGCTTTACGAGCATTCCGGCGGGAACGACTACACGCTGGTGGCGCGGACGCGCTGGACGAGCCCGGAGACAGCTATGGCGTTTTTCCGCGACTACCACACGATTCTTGGCTACAAATACCCCGCACTCGCGACCGACCAGCGCTCGACCCCGGACCTGTTTATCGGCTCGGCGGCGAACGGGCTGAATCTGCTCCTGCGTAAGGGCGACGAGTGCCTGTGGGCGGAAGGCGTGCCCCCCGCGAAGGCTGAAGCCCTGCTCGCTTGGCTGAGCGCGCTCTGAACCCCGATCCCGAAGTTGGCTTTGCCCATGCGTTCTTGCCCCGTTCCTAAAGCTGCCCGGGCAAGGGCCCCCACCCGGATTCCGGTTTCAAGGACGGGATTGAAGCCGAGCATGTTGGAGCTAATCCGAGATGGTTTCGCCTGACACTACGAGAACAAATCTAGATTCGCCGAAGTTGGGTCCTCAGAGGGCAGTCCCTTGTCTCAAACCAGAAAGCGTTCGTCAAACACCCCCCGCGAAGCGGGTGGCTTGATGAGTCGGGTCCCGCAAGGCTCCTGCCTCAGCCCCGCAGCGGCGCAACATCAATAGCCGGGGGCAGCGCCCGGAAACCGCGCCCACCCCCTCACCCCCTTCCCCTCTCCCCGCTCGCGGGGAGAGGGGTGTCCCGACAGAGGAGGGGCGGGGTGTGGGGGCACCTTTTATCCGTGGGTTTCATCCCGCAACGCGGGACTATTGACGTGGATTCCCTTCGGGGAGCGCTCGACGGTCAAACCTTTTTGGGTCTAACTGGTGGAACCACTAGCTTGCCTCATTTGAGTCAAAACCCCTCGACTTCGGGATCGGGGCTGCGTGCAGATTCCCGGCGCCTCGGGTTTCTATGACCTGTGCAGTCTTGCCCGTACCAGAGCTGGGAATGGTGCGGAAGGGGGGATTCGAACCCCCACGCTCTTGCGAGCGTCAGCCCCTCAAGCTGGTGCGTCTGCCAGTTCCGCCACTTCCGCACTTGGAGGGCTCAAGAAAAAGCTGACAGCGTTCAGCGATCAGCACTCAGCCAAAGCATTTTGCAGCCTGTACTGAAAGCTCATCGCTGGTTGGTAGATTAAGGAGCTGTCAGCATTCAGTAATCTGCCAGGACGCCGTTCCCTTCGCTGAAAGCTGCTCTACCTACTTCTTCGCAGGCGCGGGAGCCACCGGCGCGGTTTTCGCGGGGGCGTTTTCCAGCATCGAGCCGGTACCCCCGCGTGAGGCGTGGACGGCCAGCGTGACCGACGTGGCGATGAAAATCGCTCCCAGCACCCAGGTAATCTTGGCCAGCAGCGTGACGGAGCCACGCGGGCCGAACGCCGCCTGACTTGTTCCGCCGAAAGCTGCGGTGATGTCCACGTTCTCGCCACCCTGCAGGAGCACCAATCCAATCAGCAGGGCGCAGACCAGGATGTGCAAGATCTCGACAAGAGTAATCATTCCCCTCCTTGCCAGCCCGCACCGGTCAAGCTCGCGGGTAATTCACGAGAGCGGAAAACGAGTCCACTTTCAGACTCGCTCCGCCCACCAGCGCGCCGTCGATCTCTTCCTGGGCCATCAGCCCGCCGACGTTCTCGGGTTTGACGCTGCCCCCGTAAAGAATGCGCACAGCGCTCGCTTCTTTTTCTCCGAACTTCTTTCGAGCCAGCTCGCGCAAAACGCCATGACTTTCTGCCGCCATTTCCGGCGTCGCGGTGCGCCCCGTGCCAATCGCCCACACCGGCTCGTAAGCAATCATGATACGGGAAAAGTCGGAGGGGGTCAATCCGGCAAAGCCGCCCTCAAACTGGGTTCTCAGGACTTCCTCGGTGCGGCCGGACTCACGCTCCTCGAGCATTTCGCCGACACACACGATGGGCGTCAGGCCTGCGGCCAGCGCGGCCTTGAGCTTGCGGTTCACCTGCTCGTCGGTTTCGCCATGATCGTGGCGGCGCTCCGAGTGGCCGATGATGACGTGCGTGCAGCCGGCGTCCCGCAGCATGACCGGTGATACGTCGCCGGTGTGCGCGCCCTCCTTGTCCCAATGGAGGTCCTGCGCAGCCACGGACACCTTCGAACCCTTGGCCGCCTGAGCCGCGGCCGCCAGGGCCGTGAAAGGCGGCGCCACGACCACTTCGCAGTGACCGGCTTTCGCCGCCACCGGCTTGATCTTTTCGATGAAGTCCACCGCTTCCGCGATGGTCTTGTACATTTTCCAGTTGCCTGCAATGACGGGTTTGCGCATGTTTAGCCTTTGGTTGGTAGTTTTCGGTTCTCGGTTCTCGGTTCTCAGTTCTCAGGTCTCAGTTGCCCGTGGTCGGTTGCCAGTTGTCCATTGGCACGGCATATTCCCCGAAGTTGATTATTGAGACGTACCTTCTCCCTGGGTTTCATCCCGCTGAGCGGGACCAAATGAGGCCCCCGGCTAATGACCTTGGACCTCTTCGAGGTCCGGGATCGGCGCTCATGAACGTAGTTTCGCCACTGACCACGGACGACGGACCAAGGACAAGCACCTACTACTTTTCCGTGAGCGCGGCGACGCCGGGAAGCGTGAGGCCGGAGAGGAACTCAAGCGACGCCCCACCGCCGGTCGAGATGTGGCTGATCTTGTCGGCGACGCCCATCTTCTTCACCGCCGACACCGAATCCCCGCCGCCCACGATCGAGACGGCCGACGAGGCCGCAACGGCCTTGGCGATGGCGAGCGTCCCCGCGGCGAACTGGCTCATCTCGAACACCCCCATCGGCCCGTTCCAGACGATGGTTTTGGCCTTGGAGATTTCCGCCGCGTACTCGGCGCGCGTCGCCGGACCGATATCGAGCCCGATGCGGTTCGCCGGGATCGCGCGCGTCGTGGCCGTTTCCGCAGCAGCCGAAGCGTCGAACTTCTCGGCCACGATGTGGTCCTTGGGCAGCAGGAATTTTTTCCCGCGCGCCTGGGCGTCCTGCAAGAGCGATTTGGCAAGATCCAGCTTGTCGTCTTCGGTCTTCGACAATCCCACCTCGACACCCTGCGCCTTCAGGAACGTATACGCCATGGCGCCGCCCACCAGCACGGTGTCGGCGATCTTCAAGAAGTTCTGGAGCAATTCGATTTTGTCGGAGACCTTCGCCCCGCCCACAATTGCCACGTAAGGCCGCGCAACATTCTCGACCGCTTTGCCGAGGTATTCGAGCTCTTTCTCCATCAGCAGGCCCGCGGCGCAAGGAGAAAGGTAGTGCGTGATGCCTTCCGTAGAGGCGTGGGCGCGATGCGCGGAACCGAAAGCGTCGTCCACGTAGACTTCCGCGAGCGCCGCGAGCTTCTGCGCAAATCCCGGATCGTTCTTCTCCTCCTCCGGATGGAAGCGCAGGTTCTCGAGCAGAAGCACATCGCCATCCTTGAGCGCCTTCGCCGCAGCTTCGGCCTGCGGCCCGACGCAATCCGGCGCAAAGGCCACTGGCTTGCCGAGCACTTCCGCCAGGCGAGTGGCCGCGGGCTTCAGGCTCATTTTGGGATTGGGTTTGCCCTTGGGGCGGCCCAGGTGCGAGGCCAAAATCAGCCGGCCGCCGCGCTCCACGATGTACTTGATCGTGGCCAGCGAGGCTCGGATGCGAGTGTCATCCGTGATTTCGCCCGCGTCGTTCAGGGGCACGTTGAAGTCGACGCGCATGAAAATGCGCTTGGCTTTAACGTTCAATTCGCGAACAGATGTCTTGGGCATGGTAATGATTCCTTCCGCATGAAATCCGGGTCCGCCGTCCGTTGTCCGTCGCTGTCGAGTCGACCGACTTGGGGGACTCGCCCGATCGAGCGTAAGTAGGGGTTGAGTTTCGGGGTTCGGAATGTGCGATGCCGGGGCATCGGGCAACATTAAACCGTGAAACCATCTTGTCCTATCCGCGTCCGTTGCCAGCAGTCCCTTTGGAACCCCTCGCGTCGTGGGGCGAGGGCGACGGACCACTGACAACGGACCACGGACCGATGCTTACAGGCTCTTCCCCACGTAGCTGATCAAGTCGCGGACGCGGCAGGAGTAACCCCACTCGTTGTCGTACCAGGCGATCACCTTCACCAGATTGCCATCGATGACCTTGGTGAAGCCGGCGTCCACCATGGACGAGTGCGGATTGCCGGTGAAGTCCTTGGAGACCAACTCCTCTTCGACGTACTGCAGGATGCCCTTCATAGGGCCTTCCGCAGCCTTCTTGAGGGCGGCGTTCACTTCTTCAGTCGTGGTGGGCTTCTCGACGAGCGCTACCAGGTCAACCACCGAAACGTCCGGGGTGGGGACGCGCATGGCGTAACCATCCAGCTTGCCCTTGAGTTCGGGTATCACCAGTCCAATGGCCTTGGCGGCGCCGGTCGTAGTCGGAATCATCGAAAGCGCCGCGGCGCGTGCCCGCCGCAAATCCTTGTGAGGCAGGTCGAGGATGCGCTGATCGTTGGTGTAGGCGTGGATCGTAGTCATCGATCCCTTGAGGATCTTAAAGTTGTCGTGGACGACCTTGGCCGCCGGCGCCAGGCAGTTCGTGGTGCAGGAAGCGTTGGAGATGATATGGTGCTTGGCCGGGTCGTACATCTTCTCGTTCACGCCCAGCACGAGGGTGACGTCTTCACCTTTCGCCGGGGCGGAGATGATGACTTTCTTCACCGTGCCTTTCAGGTGCTTCTTGGCGTCCTCGGCTTTGGTGAACAAGCCCGTGGACTCGACAACCACCTGGGCCCCGAGAGAGGACCAGTCGATCTCGGCCGGGTCTTTCACTTTGAACACGCGGATCGTCTTGCCATTGACGCGGATGCTACCGTCGCCGTGGCCCACCTCAGCCTCGAAGATGCCGAACACCGAGTCGTACTTCAACAAGTGGGCGAGCGTCTTGGGATCGGTAATGTCGTTGACGGCAACGATTTCGATCCCCCGGTCATTCAGGGACGCGCGCAAAAGGTTCCGGCCAATGCGCCCGAACCCATTGATTCCAACCTTGACAGGCATGATTGCTACCTCCAGTGCATTTCTGTGGAATTGACTTAAATCAAGAATCTTAAGCGGCCTACACTACTAAGTCAAAGTCAAAAGACTGAACGGTGCAAGTTGTCCCCTTTTTCGCCTGCGCGAAAAAGCTCAACACATGGGATATAGCAGAAGAGCGTCGCACCCTTAATTCCAAAGGCACATACGAAGCAGGATGGGGGGGTGCACCGGTTGGCGGGGTACAGCCGGCATTCGAAAAACACGATTTGGAGATCGGCAAGCGGGTGGGTGCGCCGGCGGCCTTCAATACTGTTTCACAGCCGCGACTTGGTCGCCATCAAAGGTCACGAAGAGCACGTGCGGAGGCGTTCCGTAGATCCAATCCTCCTGCTCGACACCATCCCGAACCTCGCGCACGCGCCGATCCGGCGCGCCTTTGGCAGAAAGCACGGCGTCACGGTCCATTCCCACGACGACCTCGTGTTTCTTGATGGCCTCTTTGAACTTAGGCGGGACGGCTGGCGAGTACAGCACCGTGGGCGAATGACGCTCGAAATCGAGGACCCCGGAAAGGAGTTTTTTAACCTGCTGGACGGTGAGGTCCGGAACGGATTTCCCAAAATCCAGCGTGATCGAAGACCCGTACGCGAGCGTCGCCGGTTGTTGCGGGCCAATCGGCGTCGTCGCGGTACCCACGCCAATTTGGATGTGCTGGTACCACTTCTTCCCGGATTTACCGCCCCCGTTGAACTCGAAAACGAGTTGGTCGGACTTGAAACCGATCTTGGTAATCTCCACCGGCATGCCGGGCCGGATGGCCATGCCGTTGGTGCGCATCTCCGATTCAGCTTTCGCCTGATCGAGCTTGCCTTGCGCATCCAACCGCAAGCCTTTCTTCCCGCGCGGCATGGCAACTTTGCAGACGGCGATTTCCCGGAGCAAGCCGCGGATCAATGCGATGCGGGTCTCGCGATCCATGCTCTCTTTCGCATAACCGGAAGGGATCACCAGCAAGGCCGCGCCAAGCCATAAGCTGCGCCGAAACCAACTCAAGCTGGCCTTTTCGGAGCGGGCGTGATTCCTCAAACCGCTGAGAGACATCGAAGTCAGGCTCTTTTCGAGTCTTCCGGTGAAGCCGGCGCCAAGATTGTAGCCGGCCGGTCGGGCCCATGTGACGGGACCGGATCGATGACCAGGGCTTTCATTTCCTCACTCGTATAGATGCGCTTCGAGAGCAACAGGTACAAGGTTGCAGCCACAATCACGCCGGTCGCCAACAGGCCGCCTTCCGGGCCGTACTCCGCGCCGGTCAACCAAGCCGCGCCGTGCACTCGCGCTTGAAAGACGCTGACCGGAAACGTGAGGCCGCTCACGGGCAGCCCGAGAAGAAAGCCCATGAGGAAATTCCAGATGAAATGCATCCCGATGGGCATCCACAGCGAGCGCGTCCGCAAGTAGGCGATGGCGAAGGGAATCCCCACCAGCATGGTATTGGCCGTGGAAATCCACGTGTGGTGCGGGTTCCCGAGATGTAGCAGGCCGAACAGCGCGGAAGTAACAGCGATGGCGCCCAGGGGAGTGATGGATTCCACCAGCCGCTGGAACGGGTACCCGCGGAAGGTGGCCTCCTCATTGATCGCCGCCACCGCAAGCAGCACGAAGGTCAACGACGGCGCCCGCAGCACGGGTTGCGGCGCATAACTAAACTGCACGAAGCCGCCAGCCCGCTCCAGCATGACCACGGCGAGAATCATCACGGCGCCGACCGCAAGGCCGTGACCGAGTTCCATCCACCACCGGGGGTGAAACGCCAACCCCACGGAACCCAAAGGGCGCCGCTCGAAAACCGCGGTCAGCAACTTGCAGGCCGCGAGGATCGCGGGCAGGGTCACCAGGGCTCCCCAGAAAACCGCTCCCATCGGTTCGGGATGAACCCGCAAGAGGTGGTAGGCGAATCCGACGGTCACTCCGGAGAGAGCGTAAGCAGCAAACAGGAGCACGAGGGAAAGGAAGAATCGCCAGATGGGGCGCAGGCGACCGTCAACAATGAAGATTCGACCTGAGTTCATCGCACCTCCCGGGTTCGCTCCGTCTGATCGGCATGAACTTCCAGCCCGGTGCGCGCAATGCCGAAGTTGATGATTTGCCCGCCCAGGCGCGCGAGCGCGTGTTCGACGGCGGGTTTGGATCCCAGGCGAACCATGAACACCACGCATCCGCCGCCCCCGGCTCCGCAGACCTTGGCCGCCATGGTTCCCTGCTTCCGGGTTTGTTCGATCATGCGATCGATCTTGGGCGTGGAGATTCCCTTAAAATTCCGCTTGCGGTTTTCCCATTCGAGCGCCAGGAGTTCTGCCACGTCGTTCCAGTCCCTGGCCAGCAGCGCTTCGCGCATCTGGCTGGCAATGGTGGTGATCTGGTCAAAGTTCTTCAGAACGCGCTCGTCGTTGTCGATATGGGATTTCATGACTTCCCAATTATTGATGGCGGAGTTGCGCGGCTGGCCCGTATAGCAAAGCACAAAGCGCTTCTCGACGTCGGAGAACGGCAGGGGCAGGCGTTCGCGCTTCACGCCATCGCGCTCGAGATGGATGGCGTTGGCGCCACCATAAAGCGCCGGGTAGTAATCCTGCCAGCCGGTGGGCACGCGGATGACAATGGCCTCCACGTTCTTGGCGATCTCCAGGATCGTACCGCGCGTGCAGCGCTTGCCCGTCACGCGCGCCAGGCCCCCGCACAAGGCGATGTTCAGCGCTGACGAGCCTCCCAGGCCGGCCCCGGCCGGGATTTGCGAGCTGGTGCGGAGGGTCAGCCCACGCCGGGGCTCAAAGAACATCACCAGCTCGCGCAGCAGCGGCAGTCGCGACGTGCCCAGGGAAAGGGCGGTCAGGTTTTCCCAGGTTTCCCGCAGTCCCTGGTCCTGCGAGCTCAGCACGATGCGCCGGTCGGCGCGCGTCTCGATCACGCAAGAGGCATAACAACGGATGGCAATATTAACTGTCTGTGCTCCGGGATGAAAGAGGTAGAGCGGCCAGATGTCCACCGTTCCACCCGCCAGGTCAACTCGTGCCGGCGCTCGCGCTTCAACTCGCATGATAACCTCATCAGAAGTGCATTAAGGACCAACCTATGAGCCGTCAGCTTTCAGCTCTCAGCGCTCAGCCCGGGCTCTCGCCAAACCGTTCGCCCCCCAAAAACCGCCTTCGCCGTATCTTGATGTCTTGATGTTTGACTGCACTCCAAGCCGCTGAGTGCTGACCGCTTAATGCTGAGTGCTTACTGTTGCGTTACCTGCATCGTTTCGTCGATCGAGAGGGTTGGCCACGCGGCCTTGGCGGGATCGGCAGGCGTGGCCGTGATCTTGAAGTGCTGGCCATCGTCCACGTCTGCGGCGTAGTGGTAGCCACGCCGGTTCGCGCCGGAGAACGCCAGCGAGCCTTCCCCCTGAAGCTCTTCCACCGAGGCGTAGGACCCGTGGCTCGCCAGGTACATCCGCTCAGCCTGCGCGATGGCCAGCAGGTCGCTCTTCACGCCTACGACGTCGATAGTCTCCATAGGAGGCCGCCCGCCCGTGGGCCCCTGCTGCGAGAACTGCGACTTCACCACGAACCAGATAATCGCGACCACAATCACCAATCCCAAGATACTCCCCACTGCTCGCATAGCTTCTCCTTCGTCAGCCGGCGCCAAGCTGGCTGCCTGCAATAAGAAAGCGAAGTTTCCGAGATCGGAAGGGCGGGGTTTCAACCCCGCCGTGCCGACGCGCTCCCCCCTTACCCCGGCCCTCTCCCCCGCCCCCGCGGGGGAGAGGGCGTCCGTAGAACGGGTGACGGGGCCGTTTCCGGCCGGGCTGAAGCCCCGCCCTTCCCTGCGAAGGATAACGCCTTGTCCCGCAACCAAGCATCGGCTACCGCGGGCGCTGCGGCCACAGCCCGCCGGTCTCAGGGTACGGGCCCTCTTCGGAAAACGCGCGCATAGGCAATTCCGAGTGACCCTATTCTGACTCCATGCGCCCGCAGATGCAACTGGCCGCCGGACGGAGGGGTATCTTCTCCTTCCCAAACAGGCTAAAATGTCAGTGGGCGACACCAATTCAACCCTTCTTTGTGGAGACGACGCGCCATGGCGGAAGCAGCGGATGTGGTCATCGTGGGCGGCGGCATTGTGGGCTCGAGCATCGCTTATCGGCTTGCCGAGGCAGGATGTACAGACGTCCTCGTGCTCGAGCGCGAGCCTCACCAGGGTCGCGGCTCCACGGGCAAGAGCATGGGAGGCGTGCGCGCGCAGTTCTCCACCGAGATCAACATTCGCCTGTCGCTCTATTCCCTCGACTTCTTCGCTCGCTTCGAGGAGGCCACCGGCTGCCCTGCTGGCTATCGCCGGCAAGGTTATCTGTTCGTGGCTTCGAGTGAAGAACATCTCGCGTATTTGCAGAACAATTACCAACTGCTGGTGGCCTGCGGGGTGCACTCGGCAGAATTGCTCTCGCCCGCGGACGTTCTGCGCATCATGCCGCACTTGCGCGCCGACGACATCCTGGGCGGCAGTTTCTGCTCCACGGACGGATTTGTGGACCCGTACAGCGTGATGACCGGCTTCACGCTACGGGCCGTCGAAATGGGCGCGCGGCTGCAGAAAGGCGTGGAGGTCACGGGGATTCTCGAAGACGCACGGGGCGTCGCAGGCGTCGAGACCACGCGCGGCCGGGTGGCTACCCGCACGGTGGTGAATGCCGCCGGACCCTGGGCCGCTCAGGTGGCCGCGCTGGCCGGGGTGGAATTGCCAGTCGAACCGCTGCGCCGCATGCTGGTGCCAACTGAACCCTTCCCGCTCATCTCGCATGAGGCGCCGATGGTGGTCGATATGGGCACGGGTTTCCACTTCCGCCCCGAAGGCCGGGGAATGCTCCTCGCCTGGAACGATCCGGAAGAGACCCCGGGATTCAAGACCAGTTTCGACCCGGAGTTCATCGAGAAAATCCTCTTACGCGCCGTAGAACGCGTGCCGTGCTTTGATGCGCTGGAAGTGAACCCCAAACGCGCTTGGGCCGGTCTCTACGAAATGACGCCCGACCACTATCCGATCCTCGGACCCGTCCCGCAGGTGGCAGGCCTCTACCTCGCCAACGGCTTCAGCGGCCACGGCGTGATGCACTCACCCGCCACAGGCAAGATCGTCGCGGATTTGATCCTGCACGGCCATTCCGACCTGATCGACGCCGGCGCGCTCACCCTCGCGCGCTTCGCGGAAGGCCGGCTGCTCCACGAAACCGCGGTGCTGTAACGGCGCGCCCGGCGCGTTAGCCCGGGGGTGGCGTGTCAGGCGCCTGCATCGGACGATTGACTGTTGAGTCCAGTGTAGAGTAGACTCCACAGTATGGAAACTATCCAGGTTGTATTGGATTCGGCACTGCTCCGCGCCACGGATGGAGCCGCCAAGCGGGCGCGGGTGAACCGTTCGGCGCTGGTCCGCGATGCGCTGCGCGGTTACCTGAAACGTCTCGAGACACGGGAACTTGAGGCCCGCGACCGCAGGGGCTACGAGGAGCATCCTGATGCCTCGATCGAGGCGTCGAACTGGGAGCGGGTGGCAGCGTGGCCGGTGCGATAACACGCGGAGAAGTCCGCCTCTATCAATTCCCTCGTCCGGACAAGCAAAGACCCGTGGTCGTGCTCACGCGGGAGAGCGCGATTGCGTACTTGTCCGCAGTCACGGTGGCGCCCATCACTTCCACCATCCGGGATGTGCCGTCCGAGGTCCGCTTGACGGAGGCGGACGGAATGAAGGGCGAGTGCGCCGTTAATCTGCACAACGTCGTCACCGTGTCGAAGGCTCATCTGGGCCGCCGAGTGGCGGTGCTTAGCCCCGAGCGATTGAGAGAGATCTGCGGCGCCTTGGGCTTCGCTCTTGGCTGTTCATCGTGACGGGCGGCAGGCGTGCTCTCATCGGGCGCCTTGAACGGGCGAAGCTCTGCGCAGCCAGCCTCGCATAACCCACGAGCCCGTCACTCCCACGAAAGCCTGCCTGCGCAGGCAGGCGGGAATCCAGTCTGGCCGGCTCGTAGCGGCAATTTCGGTGGTGGGTCAGTTTGCTGTACGGGCGCATCCCGATACAAATCATCGGGACAGGTAGCCGGTACAAAAATCAAACTGACCCACTGCCCGATGCTACCCTTCCTTGTCAACTTCGGCATGGGGCCTTACAATAGGAAGGTTGGAGTGTCAGGCCGGAAGCAATCCATAAAGCATGGGTAATTTCTTTCAATACGCGCTAGGCAAGATTGTTGGGACAAAGAACGAGCGCGAGCTGAAACGGCTCAGCGCGCGAGTGGTGGAGATCAACGCCCTCGAACCCGAGATGCAGGAGCTCCCGGACTCGGCATTTGCCTTGCGCACTCACCAGCTTAAGGAACGCCTCGCCAACGGGGCCAGGCTCGACGCCATTCTTCCGGAAACCTTTGCGCTGTGCCGCGAAGCGGGGCGCCGCACGCTGAACATGCGGCACTTCGATGTGCAACTCATCGGCGGCATGGTGTTGCACGAAGGTAAGATCGCCGAAATGAAGACCGGCGAAGGCAAGACGCTTGTCGCCACCCTGCCCTGCTACCTGAACGCGTTGGAAGGCAAGGGCGTGCACGTGGTGACCGTGAACGATTACCTGGCCAGGCGCGACGCCGCCTGGATGGGCCCCATCTACCGACTGCTGGGCCTGAGCGTGGGTGTCATCGTCCACGATCTGGACGACGGCGAACGCCGCGCCGCTTACCGCTGCGACGTCACCTACGGCACCAACAACGAATTCGGGTTCGACTACCTGCGCGACAACATGAAGTTCGACCTCGCGGACTACGTGCAGCGCGAGCACCATTACGCAATCGTGGACGAGGTGGACTCGATTCTGATCGACGAGGCGCGCACGCCGCTCATCATTTCCGGCTCCTCGGATGAATCCACCGACAAGTACTTCCGCGTGGATAAGGTCATCCCTCACCTCGTCGCAGGGACCGATTACGAGGTGGATGAGAAACATCGCCAGGCGACACTGACGGAATCCGGGATCGCCAAGGCGGAGAAATACCTTGGGCTCGAGAATCTTTACGACCCCGCCAACATGGAGTACATCCACCACGTCTATCAGGCGCTCAAGGCTCACACGCTCTTCAAGCTTGACCGCGATTACGTGGTGAAAGACGGCGAAGTCGTCATCGTCGACGAGTTCACCGGCCGCCTGATGCCCGGCCGGCGCTGGAGCGACGGCCTGCACCAAGCCGTCGAGGCGAAGGAAGCCGTCAAGATCGAGAGTGAGAACCAGACGCTCGCCACGGTCACTTTCCAGAACTACTTCCGGATGTACAAGAAGCTGGCGGGTATGACTGGCACGGCGGAGACAGAAGCGGCGGAGTTCGAGAAAATCTACAACCTGGAAATCGTCATCGTACCGACGAACCGCACCCTGATCCGACACGAGTTCCCGGACGTCGTTTATCGCACCGAGCGTGAGAAATTCAACGCCGTCATCGAAGAAATCAAGGAGTATCACCTGCGCGGCGAGCCCGTGCTGATGGGCAGCATCGCCATCGAGAAATCCGAACGCCTGAGCGCAGCGTTGAAAAAAGCCGGCGCGGCGCCGGTCCGTTTGCAGGAACTCGCCAAGGCTGCGGGCCTGGAAGGGCCGAAGCTGAAGATGTGGGCGGAACGCCTGGCGCAAGCCAACAATCAGGGGCTGGCGTGGCTGACCCGCGCCGGGGTCACAGCCTCCACGGTAAAAGAAATGCTGAATCAGGGTCGTTACCGGGTCCTGGCGACCGGCGCCAATGGCACTCGCCACGCTTTCCTGGAAGCCCTGCTGAGACGCGCGCAGAGGGGCTATCCCTACGGCGAGCTGCCCCCCGCGGAGGAATCGATTCTTCCCGACCTCGTGGCGCTCGCGAACGACCGAGATGCGAAATACCTGCCGGTCCTTGACTACCTGATTGAGATTCGCTGCCCCCCCGCCCGCCTGGCCGAAGTTCTGGGCATGAAGGAAGTCCGGCATAACGTGCTGAATGCCAAGCAGCACGAGCGCGAGGCCTTGATTGTGGCTCAGGCTGGGCGCGTCGGCGCCATCACCGTTTCCACCAACATGGCCGGCCGCGGCACGGATATCGTGCTGGGCGGCAATCCGGAAACCATGGCGCGTGAGGAATTTCGCAAGTCGCCCGAAAAATATCGCGAACAGGGCATCGACCCGGAGCCTCCGGAACGGCCGCCGGAAGGTTCGGCGGGAGAGATCTTCGACGCTTACGTGCAAGCCTATTCCGCCTGGCGAAAACAGTGGGCGGAATTCGTCGACCGCTTCAAGGTCGTCACGGATACCGAGCACGGGCGCGTGGTCACGTTGGGCGGGCTGCACATCCTGGGGACGGAGCGTCATGAGGCCCGACGCATCGACAACCAGTTGCGCGGGCGCGCCGGCCGCCAGGGCGATCCCGGATCGTCGCGCTTCTACCTCTCGCTCGAAGACGATTTGCTCCGCATTTTCGCCGGCGAGCGCATTTCCAGCATCATGCACAAGCTGGGCATGGAAGAAGGCGTGCCCATTGAATCGCGCCTGATCACCAAGCGCATTCAGGCCGCCCAGAAGGCCGTGGAGGCGCAGAACTTTGAATCGCGCAAACATCTGCTTGAATACGACGACGTGATGAACAAGCAGCGCGAGACCGTCTACGGTCTGCGTCGCCAATTGCTGGAGGGCACCGACCAGAGGGAGTTCATTCTGGATGCTTCCGACCGCCTGGTGGAGTGGCTGGTCGAAAGCTTCTGCCCCAAGGATCAGCACGCCGACCAGTGGAACATGAACGGCCTGCGCACCGAGATCTGGGGACGCGTCGGGATCGACCTGAAGAAACGCGACCTGCCCTTCGACCCCAAGCGCCTCGACGAACTGAAGGACGAACTGAAGCGCCTGGTCCGCGAGCGCTATGAAGAACGCGAGCAGGTGTGGACCTCGGAACGCATGCGGTTGCACGAGCGCATGATCATGCTGCAGGTGGTGGACGCGCAGTGGAAGGATCACCTGCTGGCCATGGACCACCTAAAGGAGGGAATCGGCCTGCGCGGGTACAGCCAGCGCGATCCGCTCGTCGAGTACAAGCGCGAGTCCTTCGCGATGTTCGAAGCCATGATGGACCGCACCGAGGATGAAACTTTGCGCTACCTCTTCCTGATGCGGACGCCGGAGGAAGAGGAAGAGATGATCCGCCAGTACCAACAGCGCAAACGGCGCGAACAGCGGGAAATGCAAATGATCGGCGCGGGAGCGATCGAGAAACCGCAGCAGGTTATCCGCCGGGAAAAGATCGGCCGCAACGATCCCTGCCCCTGCGGGAGCGGCAAGAAATACAAGAAGTGCCACGGGGCGGCGGCGCCAGCGGCCGCCGCAGCGACAAAACCCGATCGCGCCGCGGCCTCGCCAGAGAAACGGCCATCCTAGCCTTGTGTCCTTTGCTTCTGGCCGGCGGGGATTCCGGTGCCGGCGGCCAATCGGGTTTGTTGTCCTGAGCCCCTGCCAAGGTAAGACACTTCGCAGCACAGAGAGGACCGGACATGAGCCACGAGGAAGTCCACGAGATGCAAGAGCACGCGGAACACGCCCACCACGACCCTTCGCTGCTGCCCGTCACTTTCACCATGGCGGTGCTGGCCGTGGTGTTGGCGGCAACCTCGCTACAGGGCCACCGCACCCACACGGAAGAATTGCTTCTACAGAATAAGGCCACGGACCAGTGGGCCTACTACCAGGCGAAGAATATCCGCCGGCATACCTATGAGCTTTTCCTGGATCTCCTTTCGGTGTCCGCCGTGAAGGACACCGAGCAGGCGAACAAGGTGAAAGAGAAGTACACCAAGGAAGTGGAACGCTACCGGGACGAGCAGAACGAAATCGAATCGGAAGCCCGTACACTCGAAAACGAAGTTCATCTCGAACGGCGCCGGGCGAATCGCTTCGACCTCGGGGAAGTCTGCTTGGAAGCCGCGATCGTGATTGCGTCACTCACCCTGCTCACCAAACGACGATTGTTCTGGCAGTTGGGAATCTTGATGGGAGTGGCCGGACTGGGAGTGGCGCTGACGGGATTCCTGGTTCACTGAGATTGGCCCAGCCTCAGCGCTCGCGCCTGGGAAGGCGCTTCACATCGACCGCGACCAGGTTCTCACCCTCAAACTTGAAAGTGACTCCTTCGCAAAAAGCGATCTCGCCGCCAATCTCGCCCAGTTCGTAGTGGGGGCAGCCGAGCAGCGCCGCTGCTTCCGTCGCAACGAATCATGGATACGTACCCGCGCCGGTCATGACAAACTGTCCGGACTAACCAAGACTGACAATCTGTCTACTTGACATTCATTGGCATTATAGTAATATACGGACGCGGTATCGTCCAATTGGCATATCGGAGGCGCTGTCGATGGCCGTCCAAGCCGCCTCTCTCTGCCCGGCAATAAACCCACACAGCCGCAGAACGCAGGGGCTCTCTTGTGGGGGCCATGCCCTTGGGCTTGGCGCCTCACGCGGGTCGGAAGCGCCCGCCCGAACGACACAATCCGGCTTGAATAATTGGGTCGGCATTCTCCTACTTGCCGTGGCGTTGTGCTCCACAGTGGCTTTTCCAGTCTCCGTTGAGATCCAAGCTGGAGATCCAGTCGTTGCTGCGGTGAATAGGCAAAACATTACCGCAGCACAGCTGGAAGCGATGACCAAAGCACAGGTGGAGCCCCTGAACCGCGAGATCCAGCAAATAAGGGAATCAGCGCTTCAGAAGCTGATTGACAACCTCTTGCTTGAGCAAGCGGCCAAGGCGGAGGGGACCACAGTTGATGAATACGTACGGAAGCACGTTAAACCGGTGCTGGTGCCCGACGCGGAAGTGGAAGAGGTCTACGAGAGCAACAAGGACCAGTTCGCCGGTCTCCTCGGTCCCGAGGCGAAATACCGCATCCGACGGAGGATGGAAGACAAGCGTCACGCTGACTCCATACGGCAACTCCTCGAGAGTCTTCGCCGGAATGGCAAGGTGAGGAACTTCCTCGCTGAAGCAACGGCCGCAAGCTTGAACTTACGTGCCGACCGGGGACCGTCGCGCGGCAAACCGGACGCGCCTGTCACTCTGGTGGCTTTCATCGACTTCGAATGCGCTTACTGTCGTCGTGACCAGCCCACACTCAAAGGAATCTTGGAGAAGTGGCCGAACGAGGTTCGCCTGGTGTTTAGGCACTTCCCGCTGGGCTTGCATCCCCATGCCTTCCAGGCGGCCGTCGCCGCCGTATGTGCGGATAAGCAAGGCCGCTTCTGGGAGTTCGAGGAAACCGCCCTAAGAGAAAACCAGGATTTGAATACCGAGGGTGTTAGTAGGATGGCTTCTTCGCTCGGACTGGACATGGAAGCGTTTCGTCTCTGCCTCGCCTCGCGTGCCGCAACGGAGAAGGTTCGGGAGGACATCGATACGGGGCAAGCGGCGGGCGTGGACGGAACTCCGGCCTACTTCGTGAACAACCGGCGCGTGCATACAGCCTCGGAGCTCGAGAGAACTGTTGCAGAGACGCTGTCGCAAAGACAGTAAGCTGCGCATGGGGGGAGGATGCGATATCTGGTTTTGACAGTTCTGGCGTTGGCCCTGGTCTCGGCTGCAAGTTCCCCCCAAGGTCGCAAGGATAACTGGGAGAACCTGAAGCAGCTCCAGCCGGGGCACAAAATCAAGATCGTAGACATGAATCTCAAGTCGTGGGACGGAAGGCTCGCGAGCGTTTCCGAGGAAGCGATCACAATTCGAGAACTCCGACAGCAACAAGAGATCACCGTCGAGCGCGCCAACGTCTTCCGGGTGACCGACCTTGAGGCCTCCCGGCGCGGCAGGAACGCGCTGATTGGCTTCGCCGCTGGCATCGTCGTCGGGGCCGTCTGGGCAACGAGGCAAGAGGAAGATGTAGGCACGCTGCTACCTGTTCTGCTTGTGGGGGGAGTGTTCGGAGGAGGGGGCGCCGGGGTTGGAGCCTTGGTCCCAAGCTACCCTACAATCTACAGGGCGCAACATGGACCCCCTAAGTCCACTGTCGAGCCGCCCGGTTTGCCCCCGCCTCAATGAGCTCGAACGTGCCTTGTTGTCGGTCTGTCTACGGAGAACCGAGAACGTGACTCAAATGAACGGGTGAAAGGAGGGATGCCATGAAACGTATGCTGCTACGAGGGCTTTTCGGCTTCGTAATCGTCATGCTTGCGTTGCCCTCCGGGATGGCTCAGCAGGGATTATGCAGGCTCTCCATTACAATGCTCAACTCCAATCGGCATGTACTTGGAGAAGTAAACACGGAGTGTTCCTGGCCCCGTGCTCCGTTTGGGAATTGGGGGGTTGAATCAAACTTTGGTGGGCGAACCAACGCCTTTCAATTTGCGGGGTGGAAGGGGGAGGACAACTTGTTACAGTGGGACAGTTGTACCAGCGACTGTCAGAGGGATACGGATTATTCCTGCCTCTGGTACAACCATGATAGCAACGCAAACGGCTACTGCGACGACCAGGTAAGTAACGCGGAATATAGCTATGCCACCATCTGGGTGGACATGTATGGTAGGAACTGTCCCTACGACTCCAACCGCGACGGCTCGTGCGACTGGGGCGGTTGCTACGGGATAACGCAGTTCTCGGTGAGCGGTCAGTACCTGACACTATACGAACTTGACGATTGGCTCGGTGGCGACGACTATGTGGGCAATCTCAGTGTCGATTCCGGGTGCTGCACAGTTAGCAATCTGTCTTGCACCCCGCGCTCTTGCTACGCCCGGTACAGTCAAACCTATCCAACCGTTTCGTACTATCCGGGACCTCTGAACACGACAGCAAATGTGCGCATGCGAATTGATTGGGGATCGTTCATCGACTATTCGGGGATTTGCGCTCAGCTAGGGCACTGGGATCCCGGGTATAACTGCCATTGACCGACGTTGCGCAGACTAAACCCGGACCGAGGAGGGTAGCTCTATGAACAACCTCAAGAAAGTCTTACTTGTGACGGGGGCGCTCTTTTGCCTGGAATCCGGAGGCTGGGCTGAAACGTTAAAGGTTCAGGTCGTGGACGCCAAGACCGGAGGCCCCGTCCAGGCAACGGTGAGCGCGATTGGGGCCTTGCCGAGATTGGAGAGTGTCCGTACGGATCAAGAGGGGGTCGTAGTTCTCGACCTCTCATCGCTCGAAAGTGTTTCAGCCATCGTCAAGACGAGCACGCATGGGGAGAGATGCCTAGGAGAGGAGGAAACCAAGGAGGGAATGGTGGTTGTCAGAATGGAACCTTCCCTTCGGGTTTTCGGCGTCGTGCGGGATCCGAGTGGGAATCCACTGCGGAAGGCGACAGTCAAGCTCGTTTACAGGGACGACCCGAAATGCCGCATCAGATTCGACCGGGCAGATGAAGTGACCAATGAGCGTGGTGAGTATGTCCTGCGGAACGTTGACATGACCAAGGATCTTGCTGTGGTCGTCCGCCACGACCTCTATGCTGAACGCACGCTCACGAAGGGCGAGATCCTCACTGCCCCGGAGGGTCCATCTTCCAACACCAAGGAGATAGATGTCGATTTAGTGGAGCGACCCTAGAACAGGCTGTATCGGGGGGAGCCGCTCGTCTGGAAAGCAGCGGGCAGAAGGGACTAAGAAGCGCGCAAGAAGCACTCGTGCTGCACGGTTGCAATCATCGGCAATAGGGTTAGCGGAGGAGCAGGGGGTTATGTATCCTTGGGCAAGCGTTTGACTTCGATGCCGGCCAGCTTCTCGCCGTCGAATTTGAAGACCACGCCGTCGGAAAAGCCAATCTCGCCGCCAATTTCGCCCAGTTCGTAGCGCGGGCAGCCGAGCAGCGCCGCCGCTTCCAGAATGCCTCCGTGCGAAACGACGAGTGCTCGGCCCTCGTCCGGCAGACGGCGCGAGACACGCCTGAGGGCCGCGAGGAAAGTCTCCCCTTGCATTCGCAAGTAAGCGAGCACCTCGGGAATCTCCCAGCAGGCGGCGAGCGGGATGATGCCGCGCGCATGAGCGAGCTTGGTGACCTGGGTGTCGAACGGCGCCCACGGGTTCACGGCAGTGAAGGCTTCGTCCATTTCGTAGCGCTCGAAACCCAGGGCCTCGAGCGTTTCGCGTGCTCGCTCTTTGGGACTCGAAATGCACAGGTCGTAATGCGGTGCGAGGAGCGCCCGCGCGCGGCGAGCCAGTTCCCGACCTGCTTCGCTCAGGCCTTTCCCCTCTCCGCGCTCGGAATGCCTGAATACCTCAACGTATTTCATGAGAGCTCCCAACGAAGGTTTTGAGTTGTTGGAGGTAAGCGTCGCCGCCGACCTCGATAACATCGTTGTGGCCTGCCCCTTCGATGGGATAGAAACGCTTCGGCTCGGATGCGGCTGCGAACAATCTTCGTCCCATTTCAAACGGAACCACCTCATCCCGCGTGCCGTGGGCGATCAGAATCGGAGCGTGTACGTCGCGAATCTTTTGGAGTGAATCGAATCGAGTTTTCGGCACATACTCGAGCAGCGGGACTCGGAACATTCGCCGGGCCATTGCCCGGGCGCTGGTGAAAGAACTCTGGACGATTAACCCTCCACAGGGGCGGCGAGCCGCCAGATCAAGGGCCACCGCGCCGCCCAGCGAATTCCCGTAAATGAAGATGTCCTCTGCGCGGATATGCCGTTGTTTCACGAGGTAGTCGTACGCCGCGTCCGCATCGCGGTAAACTCCCGCCTCATCCGGTTTACCTTCGCTTTTTCCGTATCCCCGATAATCCACGGCGAGGATGTTCACTCCTATCTGCGACAGGACTTTCATACGCGCAAGGCCGTATCCGATGTTTTCCGCGTTCCCGTGAAACCAGAGGAGGACCTTTGGTGAGGACGGATGCGAAAGGTAAAAGGCATTAATCCGGACGTTGTCTTCGGTGGTCAGCCAGACGTCCTCCCCTTCCGATTCGAGATGGTTCCGCGGGGAGAATCCTTCCGGATAACGCGGTGGGAAATAGATGAGTCGGTTCTCGAGAGTCCTGAGCATGACCACCGCGAACAGAATTACGAGCGCGGCTGCCACCCAGACCACCATCAAGAGTTTCTTCACCTTTGGGGCGCTCTCAATGCCCTTTCAAAACAGATCCGCCCCCGCTTCGCACTGGAAGTGTTGCCGGCGAATGACTGCTGCGTACAAAGCCATCTTCCAGGCCTGGAAACTCGCGCGCGGCAGGGATGATTTTACGCGCCAACGGTGAGATGTGGCGCCAGGATAAAAGCTGGGAGGGGAAACACCACAAATGCCGTGCGGCCCGCTCCACGCTGCATAAGGCACGACCCGGCCTCACCCCGCGGTGAGGCAAGGCCGGGTCGCGAGAATCACTGGTCGTCGCCGCCGCTTTCGTCCGGCGAGATGACGACGAAGGCGCCGTTGCCCTGGCGATTGACGCGCAGCAGCGTCTGACCGTTTGCTTGAGCCGCCAGGCGATTGAAATCGGCAACAGAACGCACCGGCTGGCGGTTGATGCTTTCGATCACGTCGCCCTCCTGCAGGCCGGTGCGCGCGGCCGGACTGTTGGGGTCGAGATTGCCGATCACCACGCCGGTCACGTTCCCCGGCAGGCTCAACTGCTCGCGTATCGAGGGCGTGAGGTTCTGCACGGCGATACCCCGCAGAGCCCCTTCCTGAACAGCTCCAGGACCACCCTGCGCGCTGAGGTTCGTAGGACGCTCGCCCAGCGTCGCCTTGATCGTCATGGGCTGGCCGTCGCGGAGGATTTCCAGGGTGGCTTCGGCTCCGGGATTCATGTTGGTGACCAGGGCCGTGAACTGATCCGCGTCGTCGACTTGCTGGCCGTTGAGTTTGCGGATCACATCGCCGTTCTTGATCCCGGCCTTGTCTGCAGGCCCGCCTGCGATCACGTCTTGCACGAGCGCCCCGGCGGTATCCGGCACCTTGAATTGCTTGGCCAACTCTTGATCCAGGTTCCTGGGTCGGACTCCCAGGTAGCCGCGCGTCACTTTTCCTGTCTTGATCAGGTCCTCCATCACGTGCTTCGCCATGTCAGAGGGAATAGCGAATCCAATACCCACGGAACCGCCCTCACCGCCCGGTCCCGAATTCCCGCTCAAGATCGCGGTGTTGATGCCGACGACCTGTCCACGCACGTTCACCAGAGCGCCGCCGGAGTTCCCCGGGTTGATGGCGGCGTCGGTCTGGATGAAGTTTTCAAACCCCTCAATTCCCATCCCCGAACGGCCCAACGCGCTGACGATCCCGCGCGTCACCGTGAACCACTGCCCGAACGGATTTCCAAACGCCAGGACCGTGTCTCCAACTTTTAACTGGTTGGAATCGCCAAAGGGGACAGTGGGGAGGCCGCTCGCCTCGATCTTGATAACGGCAACGTCAGTCTGCGGATCTGCTCCCACGACTTTGCCCTTAAACGTCCGCTTATCGGAAAGCAATACCTGGATTTCCGTCGCTTTTGCAATCACGTGATTATTCGTCACGATATATCCATCGGAAGAAACGATCACGCCGCTTCCCAGGGCATGTTGGCGCTGCTCCCTCGGAATATTGAATTGCGGGAACATGTCGCCAAAAAACTGACGGAAAAATGGATCCATGAAAAAGGGTGACTGTTGTTGTTTGATCACCTGGGTGGATTGAATCGCCACAATGGCCGGTGTGACGGCTTTGGCGATCCGCTCGTAGGCTTGGTTCTGCCGTTCGAGAGCATCGATATCCGGGCCATCCAGCCCTTTCCCTTGAGCCAGCGCAAATTGTGGAAACAGGTGGTGCCCCTGATAGAGCAGGGCTGATAAGCCCAGAATCAAAACCCCCATCAAGGTCAGACTCAACCCCCCGAGGTTTTCCCTCAAGAATCGCTTGTCAATTCGCATCAAGACGTCCTCCTTCAGACATCCGCACGAGACTCTGCGCTGAGGAGCTCCAAAGCACGCTCTGTCGGCTGCTGTTCCCGCCGATCAATTGTGGCGAGTATGGCCCTAGGGGCCCGACACTCCTGCGTCGGCCCACAGGTCAATTCTAGCAGTCTCTCCCAGAACATGGCGCCTAAGTCTTTGGAGGTTGTCTCCTCGTTGCCGTCATCCAGGCGGATGCGTAGGTAATGCATCTCAGCGTGATATTTCTCCGTCGCCGCTGTTTGAAGCCCGACAGGTACCATCAAACTAACTGCTAGTATTGTAGATGCGCCAGCAAGGAGCAGGGTTTCCCCTATTATGAGCCACTCCATGATGGCTCGCGCCTGCCCTCTTGTTGCAGGGCGACGTCATGCGCCGCAACCTGCTAGCACCTAGGTCACGAACTACGGGGAGGAGGTTGAACGAAGCGTGTCGATGAGGGCTTCCACGACTTTCGAGTCATATCGGCCTTTTTCCACACCTTTGCGAAGCTCACTCATCGCGACGCGAGCGTCCCAAGGCTCATGATATGGCCGCCACGCGGTGAGCGCACTATATGCCTCCGCCACCGCGGTTATGCGCGCTCCCAGGGGAATAGCTTCGCCACGCAACCCGTCCGGATATCCGCTCCCATTCCACGCTTCGTGATGGTGGAGCACAATATCCAGAAGCGGCGCATCAACGTAGCCCATTCGGCGACAGGCGGCGACGCTCTCATGCACGTATTTTTCCAACAGCCTGGATTCCTGGTCGGTCAAACTTCCGCCGCGATTCAGAACATAGGGAGGAATGGCCTCCTTGCCGAGATCCTCGAGATATCCCGCCAGCAGAATGGTTTTCTTCAATTCCTCGTTCAGCTTCAGCCGATCCGCGATAGCGTAAGAGAGGAGTGCCACAACACGGGAATGACCGATGGCTCCGTCCAGCGCTTCGACCCCCAATACCACGTCTTCGGGAATCTCGATGTGGGATGCCGCCGCGGAGTAGGCCGCGGCGACCGGAGGAGGGATGACAGCCGGGTCGTTCCAGCGGTCTTTGATCTTGTTCACCTCATAAACAGTGATCTTCTGCAGTTTACCCTTGAGCTGGATCTTTTCGAATTCATCCCGCTTGAAATTGGCATCAGCGTATGCCAGCCTAATTTCGGTGGAGTCGGGGTCCAGGGCGAGAGCACGCTCAAAATAGGCAATCGCCGCCGTGGCATCGTGGAGCTCGAAATTTACCTTTCCCAATTCATAGAGAAGTTCAGGGGTTTCACCTTCCCGACTGAGTTTTTCCTCCAGGGCCGTCAGGTGATCAAGTAACTCTTGATCTGACCGGCGACCGTACCCCATGTTGCGCAGCTTGGTGGCGACCACAAAAGGCTCGACGGCGCGGAAGGTCGGTTCGTCGATGTATACCTTGCCCGCCTCACAAATCTCCTCAAGCCGCTTGGCCACGTTGACGCGATCACCCACGGCGCTGTAAGCCTGCCGACGGACTCCCAACATGCCCACGATCGTGCTTCCTGTCGCAATCCCTACCCGTAGACGCCACGGCAGGTCGAGGGTATTGACCTTCCTTTGCATTCTGAGCCCAGCGAGGACGGCCATCAGGGCGTGCCGGTCGAAGTCCACGGGTGCGCCAAACTCCACCATGACTCCGTCACCCATGTACTTGTCGATGTGCCCGCGGAAAAGCTCCACGATGGGCTCGATCTGACCCAGGAAGCGGTTTAGTTCCTCCAACACCACGTCCGCCCGATTCCTGTCCGAATAGGTCGTGAAGTTGGTCAGATCCGTAAACATGATGCTGATGTCACGTTTCTCGAAGCGCAGCTTCCCCTCCGTGGCCAGCTTCGCTACAACCGGGTCCATCGTGGCGTAGAGGGTTTTCTCCACTTTCTCCTTCATCTCCTCCACTACGCGGCTTCGCTTGAGTTCCTCATAGAGCTGGCGAGTTTCCTCGAAACCCTTCGCCAGCTTTTCCTGGAGCGAGCCAATCGCAGCGCTCGTGAGAATCAGGAACCCACCCCATGTGGCCAGCGCCAGGAGTGCATTGAGGCGCGTGCCCGATACCGCGAACCAGCCGGGCCGGTAATACGCAAACAGCACACCTGAGAGGAAGCACAGTAAGGCACCCAGCACGGCTTTGCGCCTCCCCAGGAAATAGGCAGCCGTCAAGACCGGAAGGTAGAAGAAGTTGAGGAAGGCGATCTTGTACGGACAAAGATAGAAGACGGCGATGACGATAATCGCCACGAGCAGGATGAAGAGTGCCTCCAGATGACGAACGATGAAATTCCGAAATTGGAGTGGCCAGGGTCCTCCTAAGCCAATGGGTATGAGACTCTCATCACCTGACGACGCTCGGAAGTCTTGGTTTACCATGGTTCGCTCGTTACAGTCTGAGATATCACTGCCCGGCTATTGGGTCGTACTATAGCCTCAGAATCGCTGAGGGACAAGCAGCCTCTGTGGGTTGTGCCGGACGCAGACATTATGACGTAATGGGAATCCGGCGCCTCCCCCAATTTCAGCCCACTCCTCACTCCTGCTCGCCCCTCAACGTTGCGACAGGAGGGGATTTCTAGTAGTATCCACCCCCTTGAATCCCGATGCGGTCGTTGATCCTCTGCGGCACTCGGTCATGGCCCGTGCCGCCCCCGGGTTGCGGATAAACGTCGCATGGGGGTGCACCACACCCGTTTGAAAGGGCTGCAATTGCGGCGACGCAAGATAGCCGTCACCCTGGTCGCGAGGCGCCTTTCAGCCGTTTGATCTGGAACACACATTATTACTCCTGTGCAGAGTCTTCCGCCAGGAACTGGCGGCAGAGCCAAAAACCATGAAACGATTCCTCAGGCGTCTCGCCCTTCTGGTTCTTTCCCTCTTCCTGCTCGTTATCGTGGGGGGCGCGGCGTGGCTCTACCAGCGCAGTCGCGCGAGCCTTCCTCGCCTCGATGGAACGATTCAGGTCTCGGGGCTCGCCGCGCGGTTTGAGGTCCTGCGCGACGCGCGCGGCGTTCCCCACATCCGCGCCCAATCAGTTGCGGACGCACTCTTCGCCCAAGGCTACGTGACGGCACAGGACCGCCTCTGGCAAATGGACCTGAGCCGCCGCCTTGCCGAAGGGCAGCTTTCAGAAATCTTCGGTGATCGCACGCTGCGCTACGACATCGAGGGCCGCACCATGGGTCTGCACAGGGTAGCTGAACGCGCGCTCACCGAACTCGATCCAGACACGCGCCGCCTGCTCAACTCCTATGCCCGCGGCGTGAACGCTTTCATCACGAGCCACCGCAGGCATCTTCCCATCGA
>JBEKAK010000072.1:0-28864 GCA_050018275.1 Terriglobia bacterium
GCCGTGGGACCCTCCGGTCGCCCTCCGGGCTCCCTCCGGGTCCCACGGCCCCAGAAAGGAGACGGAGGTGTAAAGGATGTCCTGGCACCCCGTGTAAAGTATGTCTTGGCAACGAACACTGAAGGTCAGCGCTACTCCGTTGCCCCTTACCGCAGGTGGGTTTCGCCCATCAAGAACTTGTCGATGCCGCACGCCGCCTTGCGGCCTTCGGAAATCGCCCAGACGACCAGCGATTGACCGCGGCGCATGTCCCCGGCGGCGAAGACCCCGGGAACTGACGTCATGTAATTCGCGTCGGTCTCGACATTCCCGCGCGCATCGAGCTTGACGCCGAGTGTCTCGATCATTCCATTCCTGACCGGACCCGTGAAGCCCATAGCGATTAATACGAGGTCAACATCCAGAGTGAACTCGGTCCCCGGGACTGGCTCAAACTTGGGTGGCGGGTCGACGCGGATCGCGTGCAACTGTTTCACGTGCCCGCCTTGGTCACCCGTGAACCGCGCGGTGGCCACAGCCCAATCGCGCATTCCGCCTTCCTCGTGCGCACTCTCGGTGCGCAATTGCAGCGGCCAGAGCGGCCAGGGAGTGCTCGGCGAGCGTTCGGGGGGCGGCTGGGGCATGATTTCAAACTGATGGATCGAAGCGGCCTTCTGCCGATGCGCGGTACCCAAACAATCCGCGCCCGTATCACCCCCGCCGATAATCACCACTCGCTTACCCGTGGCGAGAATTTGCCCGTCCACAACATCTCCAGCGATACGGCGGTTTTGCTGTGGGAGATACTCCATGGCGAAGTGAATCCCTCGCAGCTCTCGCCCCGGCACTTGGAGGTCGCGCGGGCTCTCCGCGCCGCCGGTTAGCAGGATGGCGTCGAACTCGCAGCGCAAGTCTTCCACTGGGACGTTCTTCCCAACGTGCGCCCCCGTCCGGAAGACCACACCTTCCTGAATCATCTGATCGAGCCGCCGGTCGACAATCGGCTTTTCCAGCTTGAAGTCCGGGATGCCATACCGCAGCAGGCCACCGATGCGGTCGGCCTTCTCGAACACCGTCACCGCATTCCCTGCGCGGTTCAGTTGCTGTGCGGCGGCGAGTCCGGAAGGCCCTGAGCCGACAATCGCCACGCGCTTGCCCGTGCGGCGGGAGGGCGATTCCGGCCGGATCCAACCTTCCCGGAAGGCACGCTCGATGATGGTTTTCTCGATGTTCTTGATGGTTACGGGAGGCTCATTGATGCCGAGTACGCACGCGGGCTCGCACGGGGCGGGGCAAACACGGCCGGTGAGCTCCGGGAAGTTGTTGGTGGCGTGGAGCGCGCGGATGGCTTCCTTCCAGCGAACGCGGTAAACCAAGTCATTCCAATCGGGAATGATATTGTTGAGCGGACAACCCGTATGGCAAAAGGGCACGCCGCAATCCATGCAGCGCGCCGCCTGCGTGCGCAACTTTTGCTCGGGAAACTCCTGATACACTTCCCTGAAATCATTTACGCGCTCTTCGATGGGCCGACGCGCCGGCATCTCACGTGAGTGCTCCATAAATCCGGTGACTTTACCCACGCAGCACCTCCCCGGTTGACGGCGCTGTTGTGGCATGGGGCGTAACCAGTACGGCTGGGGCACGCGGGATGCCCAAGACTCGCTTGTACTCATGCGGGAAAACCTTGAGGAACTTCGGCAGCATGGTCACCCAGTTATCCAGAATCCATTTTGCCCGCGGGCTGTCGGTCAGTTCCGCATGACGGGCAGTCAAGAGTTGGATGAGGTCGACATCCTGGGGATCGGTGACGGGGCTGAGATCCACGCTGGCGTGGTTACAGCGAATGCGAGCGAACTCGCCCGTCTCATCGAGAACGTAAGCGATCCCGCCCGTCATACCTGCGGCAAAATTGCGGCCGGTCTTGCCCAGGACAAGGACGGTTCCCTTGGTCATGTATTCACAACCGTGATCGCCGACCGTTTCCACCACCGCGGTGGCTCCGGAGTTTCTCACCGCGAAGCGTTCGCCGGCCATACCGTTAAAGTAAGCCTCGCCGCTGGTCGCTCCGTAAAGGACGACATTACCCACCAGGATGTTCTCCTCTGGCTGGAACGACGAATTTCGAGGCGGATAGATGATAAGCTTGCCCCCCGAAAGGCCTTTGCCGACGTAATCGTTGGCTTCGCCCTCCAGGGTCAGGGTGACGCCTTTGGCCAGGAAGGCGCCGAAACTCTGCCCTGCTGAGCCCGTAAATTGAAACCGGATCGTGTCATCGGGCAAGCCTGCGGCCCCATAACGGCGGGCAATCTCGCCGCTCAACATCGCCCCCACGGTGCGGTGGGTGTTACGGATGGGAAGACTGATGGACACCTGCTTACCGCGCTCCACAGCCTCCCGCGCGTGGTCAATCAACTGGCAGTCGAGGGATTTCTCCAGGCCATGGTCCTGCTTGATCATGCACCGACGGCCCACGCGCGTGGGCACGTGGGGATTGAAAAGCACTGCGGAAAGATCCAAGCCGCGCGCTTTCCAGTGGTCCACGTCCTGGCGCTGCGCCAGGCAATCCACCCGGCCGATCATTTCATCAACTTTGCGGAAGCCGAGCTGCGCCATGATTTGCCGCAGATCTTCCGCAAGGAAGAAGAAGAAATTGATCACGTGCTCAGGCTGGCCCTTGAACTTCTTGCGTAGCGCGGGATCCTGCGTCGCCACGCCGACGGGACAGGTGTTCAGGTGGCACTTGCGCATCATGATGCAACCCATGGAAATGAGCGGCATGGTGGCGAATCCGAACTCCTCCGCGCCGAGCAAGGCGGCGATGGCCACGTCACGGCCGGTCTGCAACTTGCCATCCACTTGCAGGCGAACGCGGCTGCGCAGGTCGTTCATGACCAGAATCTGCTGGGTCTCCGAAAGGCCGAGTTCCCAGGAAATTCCCGCATGCCGAATCGAGGAAATCGGCGAGGCGCCCGTGCCTCCGTCGTAGCCACAGATGAGAATGACATCGGCGTGCGCTTTGGCCACGCCCGCCGCCACGGTCCCCACGCCGGATTCGGCCACCAGCTTCACGGAAATCCTTGCCTGCGGATTCACGTTCTTGAGGTCGTAGATGAGCTGTGCCAGATCCTCAATCGAATAGATATCGTGGTGCGGCGGTGGCGAGATCAGGGTGACGCCGGCGATGGCGTGCCGCACACGCGCCACCACTTCATCCACCTTGTGGCCGGGAAGCTGGCCGCCCTCGCCGGGCTTGGCGCCCTGCGCGATCTTGATCTGGAGCTCCTCGGCGTTGACCAGATAGTTGGTGGTGACCCCGAAGCGGGCTGACGCTACCTGCTTGACGGCGCTGCGCCGCCAATCGCCGTTGGGGTCACGCTGAAAACGGGCTTCATCTTCGCCGCCCTCGCCGGTGTTGGATCGGCCACCAATTCGATTCATGGCGATGGCCAGCGTTTCGTGCGCTTCCTTGCTGATGGACCCAAAAGACATGGCGCCGGTGGCGAACCGCTTGACGATTTCGGAGGCCGGTTCCACTTCCTCGATCGGTACCGGTGGTCCAGCGGGCCGAAAATCCAGCATCCCGCGCAGCGTGTAGAAGTTCCTGTTCTGCTGGTTGACAATCCGGATGTATTCCTGGAATGTCTGCGGACTCGATTGCCTCACGGCATGCTGAAGTTTACTGATGGTGACAGGATTCAACAGGTGGCGCTCACCGCGTTCCCGGTATTGGTAGCTGCCTCCGATCTCCAGTTCGGTATCGGATTCACCGGGGGGCTGCATCGCAAACTTGTGCCTCAGGAGGGCTTCGCGAGCCAGAACTTCCAGGCCCACCCCCTCGATCCGGGAGGCCGTGCCCGTGAAGTAGCGCTCCACAACCGATTTGTTCAGTCCGATGGCTTCGAAGATCTGCGCGCCGCAATAACTCTGCAGGGTCGAAATCCCCATTTTGGAAAGGACTTTCAGCAATCCCTTGTCCACCGCTTTGATGTAGTTCTTGAGGACTTTCTCAAAAGTGTACTCCGGCGGGAAGAAGCCTTTGGCGTGGAGGTCTTCCAGCGTTTCGATGGCGAGATAGGGATTGATGGCGCTGGCGCCATAACCCACCAGCAGGGCGAAATGCATCACCTCGCGTGGCTCGCCCGTCTCCACGATGAGGGCAACTTGATTTCTGGTTTTTTCCCGGACCAGATGATGGTGCACGGCGGAGAGCGCCAGGAGGCTGGGAATCGGCGCGTACTCTTCATCCACTCCGCGGTCGGATAGAATCAACAGGGTGTAACCGGACTTGATCGCCAACGAGGCGCGGCGACAAAGGCTGTCCACCGCCTCCTGCAAGCGTTTTTCGCCTTCACCCACGCGGAACAGCATGGGGAGCGTCGTGGCCAGGAAATCCCCCTGACTCACGCGGCGCAGTTTCTCGAGATTCCAATTGGTCACAATCGGATGACGCTTCTTGAGCGTGTGGCAGAGCTGGGGCGTTTCTTCCAGGATGTTCCCCTCACGCCCGATATAGTCATACAGCGACATGACCAGATCTTCGCGAATGGGATCGATCGCCGGGTTGGTGACCTGCGCGAACATCTGTTTGAAGTAGTTAAAGAGCAGTTGCGGCTTGTCGGAAAGGCAGGCGAGGGGTGTGTCGGTTCCCATCGACCCCACGGGCTCCTCGCCCTTGGTGGCCATAGGAATCATAATGGTCTTCAGGTCTTCGTCCGTGTACCCGAAGGCGCGCTGCCGCATGACGATGGTGGCGTGGTCGGTGGGCTGGATACGGGGTGGATCGGCCAAGTGCTTCAGCGTGATCTGGTTTTCCTTCAACCACTCCGCATACGGCTGCCGTGCGGCCAGCTGCTTCTTGATTTCCTCATCAGGGATGATGCGCCCTTTTTCCGTATCCACCAGCAGCATGCGCCCCGGCTCGAGCCTGCCCTTGAAGCGAACCTCCTCCGGATCGACCGGCAACACTCCGGCTTCGGAAGCCATGATGACCAGGCCGCGATTCGTCACCACAAATCTCCCGGGACGCAAGCCATTCCGGTCAAGCTTGGCGCCGATCAATCGACCATCCGTAAAAGCCACGGCCGCCGGACCGTCCCAAGGCTCCATCAGCGAGGCATGATATTCATAGAAAGCTTTGACGTCCTCGGGCATCGTCGGATCGCTCACCCAGGCCGCGGGGATAAGCATTTCCATGACGTGAGGGAGACTGCGCCCTGCCAGGAGCAGGAGTTCCACGGCGTTGTCAAGGTTTGCCGAATCGCTTCCGCCGGGGGCAATAATGGGCTCGAGTTTCTTGATGTCCTCGCCGAAGAGGGGTGAAGCCAGGATGGAAGTCCGCGCGTGCATCCAGTTCACATTGCCACGCAGCGTATTGATTTCGCCGTTGTGACAAAGGTAGCGGTACGGATGCGCCAAATGCCAGGTGGGAAAGGTGTTCGTGGAGAAGCGCTGGTGAACCAGACAAAGGGCGCTCCGGACTTCCGGGTTTGACAGCTCAACGTAAAAGTTAGCGATCTGCGGCGCGAGCAGAAGGCCCTTGTAGACAATCGTGCGTGCGGAGAGGGAGGGCATGTAGAAGAAGCTCTTCTCCCGCAATTCGGTTTGGCTCACTTCCTTTTCCGCACGCTTGCGGATGACGTAGAGTTTGCGTTCCAGCGTATCCACGTCCATTCCGTAGGCCCGCTTGATGAAGATCTGCTCCACGTAAGGCTGGGTGCTGCGAGCCAGACGTCCAATCGTGTTGGCATTCACCGGTGTATCGCGCCAGCCCAACACCGTGAGGCCTTCGTCGCGCACAATCTCTTCCAGGATCGCCTCACACAGCATTCGCTCGTGTGGCTCCACCGGAAGAAACACCATGCCCACGCCGTATTCGCCAGGCGAGGGCAGCGCCAAACCTAACCGGGAGCATTCGGCCTCAAAGAAGGCATGCGGAATCTGGATGAGCACCCCGGCGCCGTCACCGGTCTGAGGATCGCACCCACAAGCCCCGCGGTGGGTCAGGTTGATGAGGATTTCTATCCCTTTGAGGATGATATCGTGGGACTTCACACCGGAAATATCCGCGACAAACCCTATCCCACACCCATCGTGTTCGTTCCGCGGATCGTAAAGACCCTGCGGCTGGGGTAAACCATGAGGTGTGGATGTTTCGCTCATGTCAAGTCCGTTCCTGGAAGGCCGGGGTATTTCTAGCCGTTTGGACCGAAACAGCGCAGAACGATTACAATACCCGGTCGATGCGCCTTCGCCTGCGCATCTACCGCAGAAGTTTAGCATTGTCTCGGTCGCAGAGCTCCAGAAGGCGATCAAGAGCCCCTGAAATCATCAGGTCCGTGAGAGATAAAGGGAAGCAACTGCGAGAGGCTCACCAAAGAGGTCGAACTGTCCTTGTCGCTGGGGGTAACTGAGTCCACCTCTTATGCCGACCCGCGTTACCCTCAAGAGACAAATACCCCCGCCGGACCAAGACCCATTATCCTCGATCATGCGCCCGCTTGCTAAATGAATTGTTTTTATCGTGGGGATAAATTGCAGATTCTGGGGCAAGGCGGTCACGATTCCGAGACGTTCCCGGCAGCATTCCGAAATGGCACAGTGGCGACGATTCCCATCCACGACCCGCAAGGCAGGCCGAGGAAGCACTTCTGCGCAGGCGACAGCGGCGGACCGTTGGCAAGGGCACGGGCGATCATGCTTACGAATACATGACCGGCGACGTGGTCGTCGCACCGGGCGAAGCCGGAGGCAAGCTGAGCTTCATGCCTCCGGCACGACTCTTGCCGATGACTGAATTCCGGCAACTGCCGATATTTCGGCAGGCAGCTTCTCGTCAGCACTCTCAAACGAAATCGGCATTCTCATAGTGTGTTGAAGACAAATGATTTACAGACACATTAGAGGGCTCAAGTTTGGACCGAGCCTTGCCCATATCCGGGTCCGAAGAGGAGACTTGCCATCATGCTTCGCATCACGACAACCGATGTTGGTGAAAAAGTGACACTTAGGCTGGAGGGCAAACTCTCCGGCCCCTGGGTCGAGGAATTCGAGCGTTGCTGGCGTATGTCGGCGGACATCTACAAGAAGAAGGGGCTGGTGGTGGATTTGTCCGGTGTGACTTTCGCCGACCCGGCGGGAAAGAAACTGCTTTGCTCCATTTCGAGTCAGGGAGCGCAACTCATCGGCTCCGGGTTGGTGCCGAAGTCGCTGATTGAGGAGATCGCACCGGAAAAGCCCCAGGCGAAGCCCGGCAAAGGGGCGGAGAAGTTGAAGCAACACGCCAGCAAACTGGTCTTAATTCTCATGCTTCCAATCCTTGCGGCCTCTATTGCCCGGGGGCAGGATTCTTCCCCGCTCCGGTTAACGCTGCGTGACGCCGTGGCAACTGCGCTTAGAGAGAATCCTCAAGTACAGGTCGCGAATTTGGATTTTGCCCAGAGTCAGGAAGACAAAACGATTGCCCGTTCCGCCCTGCTGCCTCAGGCCGGTCTGGAGGTTCTTGACCGGGCAGTGCGCTTCAACATTCATGCCCAGTTTGGCAGGCCGTTTCCAGGCATAGCCCAACACGCCGGCCCGTTTCAATTCTTTCAAGCCGGCCCGAATTTCTCCATGCCTCTGCTCGACCTGACGCTGTGGCGACGCTGGCAGGCGGCTCATCAAGGCGTGAACGCCAGCCAGGCGCAAGAGATGACCGTGCGCGAGCAGGTGGTGCTGCTGGGGGTATCGCAATACCTGGGCGAGCTGCGCGCCAATGCGGCGGTAAGCGCGGCCCAGTCGCGCGTGGAGCTGGCCCAGGCGCTCTACGATCAGGCCCAGGACCTGCAGAAACACGGGGTGGGAACAGGAATTGACTCCTTGCGCGCCAACGTGGAGCTTCAGAATGAGAAGCAGCGGCTACTGGAAGCGGAAACCCAACAAAAGGTCGCGTTGTATGGTCTGGCGCGCTTGCTCAACCTGGACCCGCACCGGGAGATCGAGCTGGCCGACACGCCGAGTTTTTACGAGACGCCGGAACTTGAGGCCAGCCAGAGTCTCGAGCAGGCCTACGCGACCCGCCCGGAGATGAAGGCCCTCGTGGCGCGCGAGCACATCGCGGAACTCGAAAAGCGCGGCGCCAGCGAGTCGCGCTTGCCCTCGATCAACTTTGGCGGGTTTTGGGCCGAACAGGGGTTGTCGGCCCCCAGCTCGATCCCCTCTTACGTCTACCAGGTGACCGTGGACGTGCCGCTTTTCACCAGCGGCCGGATTCACGCGGAGATCAGCAAGGCCGATCTGGAAATCAAGAAGGCGGCCCAGGAGCGGGCCGACCTCCGCAACCAGATCGCGCTGGAGGTGAAGACCGCGCTGGCGCAACTGGAGTCCGCGCGGCACGAGGTGGAGGTAGCCAACCTAGGTGTCAAGCTGGCCAAAGAGGAGGTTTTGCAGGCGCGCGACCGCTTCCAGGCGGGCGTGGCCAACAATATTGAAGTCATCAGCGCGCAGGACGCTCTGGCTCGGGCCAACGACAACCAGATCGTCGCGCTCTACCGTTACAACCAGTCACGAGCCGATGTGGCGCACGCTACCGGCCAGATGGAAGGGCTTTATTCCAAGTGAAGGTGCTCAACTATGTCGAGTATGGATCCCAACGTTGTTGAATTGGAGAAAGAACTAGGCCGCGTCGAACCCGCGGGAGAGGAAGCTGCCGAAAAAGGCACGTCACGCTGGGCCGACCCGAAATTCCGCCGCGGCGTGGCGGGCGTGGCCGCCGTGCTGGCGCTCGTCACGGTGGGGCTGCTGGTCCACTACCACAACCGCATCTCCACGGACGACGCGCAGGTGGACGGGCACATCGTGCCTATCGCCTGCAAGATTTACGGGACGGTCGCCGACGTTCTGATTAACGACAATGAGCGGGTCAACGCCGGGCAAGTGTTGGTGCACATCGACCCGCGCGATTACCAGGCCCGCGTAGACCAGGCAAAGGCGGCGCTCGAGCTTGCCGAGGCCCAGGCGCGTGCTGCGGGCGTGGGCGTTCCCCTGAGCCGGGAAACCACCCAGAGCGTCACCTCCGGCGCCGACGCCCAACTCGCGGCCGCTCAGGCGAACTACGATAAGGCGAGATTCACATACGAGAGGGATTCCACGGCGGAGCTTGCCTATGCGCGCGCCCACGTGGCGGCTCAGCAAGCCAACCAGGATCGTGCTCAGGCGGACCTGGCCCGCATGAAGCCCCTCATGGAAAAAAGCGAGATCTCCCAGCAGCAGTACGACGCCTACTTTGCCGCCGCGCGCGTGGCCGACAGCGAGCTGAAAGCCGCGAACGAAAAACTCGCTTCCGCGGAGAAAGGTGCGGAAATCGCCCGCGAATCCATGCTGGCGGCAAAAGCGCAGGTGGAGCAGGCTCGCGCCATGCTCCAGCAGGCGGTGGCGAACCACAAGCAGGTTTCAATCCACGAGGCGGATCAGGCCTCCGCACAAGCAGCCGTAGCCAAGGCGCACGCCGACCTGGAGGCTGCGGAACTGCAGCTAAGCTACACCACCATCGTCGCTCCGACCGATGGCGTGGTCACGCGGAAATCCGTCGAACTCGGCCAAATCGTGCAACCCGGCCAGGGACTTTTCACCCTGATTCCCCTGCACGACATCTGGGTTACTGCCAACTTCAAGGAAACCCAGCTTGCCCATGTGCGCCCCGGCCAGAAGGCCGAGATCGAGATCGACATGTACAGCCAGACGTTCACCGGCCACGTGGACTCTGTCGCCGGTGCTACCGGCGCGCGGTTGAGCTTGCTGCCGCCCGAAAACGCCACGGGCAATTACGTGAAGGTCGTGCAGCGGATTCCCGTCAAGATTTTGCTGGATTCGATTCCGCCCGACAAGTCCATCTTGCGCCCTGGAATGAACGTCGAAGCGACGATCATCACGAAATGAGGATAAAGCCATGTTCCGCGTCTTGACCGTGGCGAGGGAATACGCCAGCGGCGGCGGGCGGATCGCCCAGTTGCTCGCCGACCGCCTGGGGTGGAAGTTGCTCGACCGCTGTCTGGTGGAGAAAATCGCGCAAGCCGCCTCCGTCGAGCCGCAGGTGGCGGAAAAATACGACGAGCGTCTTGACCCCTGGTTCAACCGGCTGGCCGAGGTGCTCTGGCAGTCGCCGGGCCTCAAGGGTTACATCGCAGGCCCCGTCCCCAACTGGTTCGACGCCGAAGTGGCGGCACGTCTGACCCGGCGGGTCATCGAAGAGGCCGCCGCGATCGGCGACTGCGTGATTGTGGGGCGCGGGAGTCAGTGCATTCTTCAGCGGCGGAAGGATGCCTTCCATGTGTTCATCTATGCGCCCCGGGGTGAAAGGCTGGAACGCCTGCGGCGCCGGGACGCCCGCCTGACGAAGGCCGAGGCGGAAAAGAAATTAGGCGCCCAGGACGAAGTCCGCGCCGCTTACGTCCGCGACCATTTCGGCCAGGACTGGTCGAATCGCCATTTGTATCAGTTGATGATCTCCTCGAGCTTGGGAGAAGAAGCGGTAGTTTCCATCATCCTTTCGGCTATGGGCTTTGCCCAGGCCAAGCTGGCTGCCGGGCAGCAGGCTGCAGGCGGTGGCTCGACAGAAACCACGCGGTGACCAGGACTTGTTATGAAGCAATTGATCGCGCGCGCCCGACAAAATGGTGAAACCCACCCGTGGCTGGTTGCTTTCACCGTGATGCTGGCCGTCTTCATGGAAGTGCTCGACACCAGCGTTGCGAACGTCGCGTTGCCGCACATCGCCGGCAATCTCTCGGCAGGCGTTGACGAAAGCACCTGGGTTCTGACCTCTTATCTGGTTTCGAACGCCATCGTGCTGCCGCTCACCGGGTGGTTCTCCTCGCTGTTTGGGCGGAAGCGTTTCTACATGACTTGTGTGGCCATCTTCACGATCAGCTCTATGCTCTGCGGGCTTGCACCCAGTCTTGGCTTGCTGGTGTTCTTCCGTATCCTGCAAGGCGCGGGCGGCGGCGCCATGCAGCCCATCTCGCAGGCCATCCTGCTGGAGAGTTTCCCGAAACACAAACAGGGTATGGCGATGGCAATGTTCGGCATGGGAGTGGTGCTAGCGCCCATCATCGGGCCGACCCTGGGTGGCTGGATTACCGACAGCTACAGTTGGCGCTGGATCTTCCTCATCAACGTTCCGGTGGGAGTGATTTCACTGGTTCTCACCTTGTTCCTGGTTTTTGACCCGCCGTTCCTCGCCCGCAAAGGATGGAAGGATGGAACTCATCTCGACTTCATCGGCCTGGGATTGCTGAGCGTGGGCTTGGGATTCCTCCAGGTCGTTCTGGACAAGGGACAACGCGAAGACTGGTTCGAGTCGTACTTCATCGTGTGGTGTGCGGTGGTGGCGGGGGTCGGGCTAGTCGCGGCGCTGATCTGGGAACTCAAGCGCAAAGAGCCCGTTGTCGACTTTCGGCTACTGAGAGACCGGAATTTCTTCCTCGCCACTGTGACGATGTTCGTGCTGGGGTTCGTCCTCTACGGCAGCACTGCCTTGCTTCCCATCTTCCTTCAGACCCTGCTCGGATACACGGCACTGTTGAGCGGACTGGTCCTTTCTCCGGGAGGATTACTGGTACTGATCACGCTGCCCATCGTGGGCAAGCTGCTCACTCGATTCGAGGCGCGCTGGCTGGTGGTTTTCGGCGTCACGCTCGTGGCCCTTTCGCTGTTTCACATGGCGACGTTCAACCTCGACATCGACTTCCGCACGGCCATGATGGCGAGAGTTTATCAATCCGCGGGAATGGCTTTCCTCTTCGTGCCCATTAACGTCATGGCGTTTTACTTCATTCCTAAAGAGAAGTTCAATAATGCCACGGGCATCATCAATCTGGCGCGAAACATCGGGGGAAGCTTCGGCATCGCCAATGTCGTGACCCTGCTGGCGCGCCGCACCCAGTTTCACCAGAACGTGCTCGTCAGCCACCTCACACCGCTCGATCCGCCCTACCAGGCGATGGTGAGTGGTGCGAAGCAGGTTTTGTTCCGGGCGGGATCCAATCCTGTTGATGCCGTCGCCCAGGCAAACGGCCTGGCCTATGGGCTCTTGCAGCGGCACGCGGCGATGCTGGCATTTGGCGATGATTTCTGGCTGATGGGCCTCACGTTCCTCTCTTTGATTCCGCTGATGTTTTTGATGAAGAAGAGTCGGCCGCACCAATCGCCTATGGGCGCGATCTGAAAGGGTCGGGTATAACGGATTCTTACCCCGTTGAAACGGGAAGGGTTCGACTGGAGTCGGCAAGCAGACTCAGGGCCTTCGATAAAACAACGAGTCGTTGAAAAGAGACGGGCGGGCCGTTCGTTGGCCAAGGCCAAACCTGTGGCAGTCGCCGGGCTGCCGCGGGCTCAAGACACTCTATGAAGCACGTGTTTGCACGAGCGCGACAAAACGGCGAGACCAATCCCTGGGTCATCGCCATGACGGTGATGCTCGCCACCTTCATGGAGGTGCTCGACACCAGTGTCGCCAACGTCGCGCTGCCGCACATCGCCGGCAACCTCTCCGCCGGCGTCGATGAGAGCACCTGGGTGCTCACCTCCTATCTGGTTTCGAACGCTATCGTGCTGCCGCTCACCGGCTGGCTCTCTTCGGTCTTCGGCCGCAAGCGTTTCTATATGACCTGTGTGGTCATCTTTACCACCAGCTCCTTCCTGTGCGGCATGGCTCCCAGCCTCGGCCTGCTGGTCTTCTTCCGCATTCTCCAGGGCGCGGGAGGTGGCGCGCTGCAGCCGGTTTCCCAGGCGATTCTGGTGGAAAGCTTCCCCAAGGAAAAACAGGGCATGGCGATGGCGGTCTACGGCATGGGCGTGGTCGTGGCGCCCATCATCGGCCCCACGCTGGGCGGCTGGATTACCGACAACTACTCCTGGCGATGGATCTTTTTCATCAACATTCCCGTGGGCGTCCTCTCCATCCTGATGACCACGTTCTTGATCTTCGACCCGCCCTACCTCATCCGCAAAAGCCTGCGCGGGCTGCGGATTGATTACATCGGCCTGGGGCTGTTGAGCGTGGGCCTCGGCTTTCTGCAGGTGGTGCTCGACAAGGGGGAGCGCGACGATTGGTTCGGCTCGAACTTCATCGTGTGGTGCTGCTTCATCGCGGCGGCGGGACTGATCGGCGCGCTGCTTTGGGAACTCAACCGTAAGGATCCCATCGTCGATTTCCGCATGTTAAAGGAGCGGAACTTTTTCCTGGCCACAGTCACGATGTTCATGCTGGGGTTCGTGCTCTATGGAAGCACCGTGCTCCTGCCTCTCATGCTGCAAACGTTGATGGGTTACACGGCCATGCTCAGCGGCCTCGTGCTTTCGCCCGGAGGATTGTTCACCTTGCTCGCCTTGCCGCTGGTGGGCCGCTTGACCCAGAAAGTAGAGGCCCGCTGGCTGGTGGCGGTCGGGCTCGCCATCACCGGCTTTGCACTCCTGCGCATGTCGAACTTCGACCTCGATCTCGATTTCTGGACCGCCGTCAAGGCCTGGACCTTCTCGCGCCTGGGTATGGCGTTTCTGTTTATACCTATTAACATGATGGCGTTCTACTTTATTCCCAAAGAGAAAATGAACAACGCCACGGGCCTGATCAACTTGGCGCGCAACATCGGCGGCAGCGTGGGGATCGCCAACGTCACCACCCTGCTCGTCCGCCGCGCGCAGGTTCACCAGGCGGTCCTGGTCGCCCACCTGACGCCCTTCGACGCACCCTACCGCGCGGCCCTCCAGGGCGCCGGACAAGCGCTCATGGCGCAAGGCTCTAATCCTACTCTCGCCCACCTGCAAGCCCAGGGTCTGCTTTACGGCAACCTGCTTCGCCAGGCCAATATGCTTGCTTACGTAGACGCCTTCTGGTTGCTCGGCGTCACCTTCCTCGCCATGATCCCCTTCATGTTCCTCATGAAGAGCGCCAAGCCCCACGGCGCCGGCCCCGTCGCCGCACACTAGTCCCGTGCCCGCCTGGTTAGGTTCTTTTCGGGAGCGTTCGCAGTCAACTAAAGCGCCGCGTGGGCACCACGGGCTCGGAACTTCGTTAGGCGGTCACGGGACTAGCGCCGCGCTACGCTCTGTGCCAGCCTACCCTGAGGCCCACTGGCCCACGGATTCTTATGTTAAAATCAGAGCTTGGCAGGGTTGCCCCACTGACAATTGTTTTCCTGGAATTTGTGCCGATGCAAGGAGAACCGTGATGAAGTTGGCCCGGCTGATCTGGAAGAATGCCACGCGCAACGCGCGCAGAACCGTTTTGACGGTCCTGAGCATTACCGTGTCCATTTTCCTGGTGAGCAGTCTACGGGCGATCCTCGATAAGCTCGAGTCGCTTGGGCAAGGGTCTGACACCTCGAACCTGCGCTTGGTGGTGCATCGCTCCACCTCCCTCACAGAGGTCCTGCCGATCAAGTACCTGCCAACCGTCCAATCCATGCCGGGCGTGAAATACGTGGTGGGCGTCACCTGGTTCGGAGGAGTTTACAAAGACCCACAAAACTTCTTCGCGAACTTCGCAGCTACCACGGACCATTTTGAGGATGTTTACGACGACTACAGAATTCCCCCCGATCAATTGGCCACCTGGAAAAGCGAGCGCAGCGCCGTTCTGGTGGGCCGTAAGTTGATGGAGCAGTATGGCTGGACGGTCGGCCAGCGCATCACCCTGACCGGCACCATCTATCCCTTTGACCCTGAGCTTATCATCCGAGGCGTTTACACGGCTCCCTCCGACGAATCGCAGGAACGTGCCCTGTTCTTCCATTGGGAGTACCTGGACGAGGCCCTGGGCCGTCCCGGCCAGGTGGGCAGCCTGGCGGTGAAGGCCGCGTCGGCGGAAACCGTTCCCAAGCTCATGGACGCGATCGACCGCACGTTCCACAACACCGACGCCGAGACCAAGACGGAGACCGAGAAGGCTTTCAATTTGAGTTTTGTTTCTATGCTGGGTAATGTCAAGGTTCTTCTTAACGCTATTTCGCTGACAGTGGTCTTTACCATTCTGCTGGTGGCGGGCAACACCATGGCCATGTCGATCCGCGAGCGCACGGGCGAGGTGGCCGTGCTGAAGACTCTCGGCTTCCGCCCCCGTGCCGTCCTGCTGCTGTTGGTGGGTGAGGCGGTGATGATCGCTCTCGTGGGCGGGGTAGCCGGCGCGCTGGGAGCCAAGACCACTTACGCCTTCATCCAAATCACTTCGACGAAGGGCAGAGTCTTCGGGCTCATTTATGCCCTGGGTGTGGGCCTGCTCGGCGGCTACGGCACCTGGATGCTCTTCGCTGGCTCGTTTGCTCCGCACGGATGGAGGAAGATGGTCCGTCTCGTCGTGACCCTGCTTGGCGCTCTGGTCGCCTTCGGCGCCGGATTCGGCTTTTACGTGGCCGTGGGGTTCATCATGAATCAGGGCGGCTTCCTCGCGGACTTCCGCGTGACCTACTTGACGGTGGGCTTGGGGCTGGCCATCGCGGCGGGGGTGGGGATCGCGAGCGCGACGCTCCCCGCCTTGCGCGCTTCGCGCATGAGCATCGCTGAGGCGTTGCGCTACACGGGATAAGTCCAGAATGTCCCTCCGGTTAACTTCCCTCTAAACTTTCCCCTGGCTTTGCGCGTAGAATCAACTAAGACCCATGACGCGCAGCCAGTTGGTCATCAAGAACCTCCTTCGCAATCGTCGCCGGACGATCCTGACGTTTCTGAGCGTCGCCACAACGATCACTCTGCTCGCGGTGTTCTGCGCCACTTATCGTTATTTTGACGCTCCGCTGATGCCGAGCGAGCTTCGTCTGCTGCTGATGGTTTCGTCGCGCACCTCGATGATGATTCCCCTGCCGCTGAGCTACGGCGAGCGCATCGCCCGGCTCCCTGGAGTGGCGGCCACGACGCCCATTAACATGGTGGACGGCCTATATGGCGGCCAGGACGACTTGCTGTTCGCGCTGGCCAGCGATCCCGCCGCATTTTTCAAGGTTTACCCAGACTGGCATCTGCCTGAGGATCAGCGCGCCGCGTACCTTCGAGAAAGGACGGCGGCTCTAGCCGGACGCCGGACAGCCCTCAAGTACGGTTGGAAGCTGGGCGACCGGATCCATTTGCGAAGCCCCGGATACCACGTCGATCTGGACTTGATTCTGCGCGGCATTTATACCGCTGAGGACGAATCCTTGCTGGGGTTCCATTGGGATTATCTGAACGAAGCGCTGGGCCGCCTGGACAAACCTGGGGGCTTTTGGGTGCGTGCCCGGACGGAGGAAGACGTCCCACGCCTGATGCAGACCATCGACAATCAGTTTCGAAACGGCGAGATGGAAACACGCACACAACCCATGGGACAGTGGGTGCTCGACTTTCTGGCCATGATCGGCAATGTCAAGCTGATCGTGCTGAGCGTTTCGGGGGCCATGGTCTTCGCAATCCTGCTAGTGGTGGCGAACACCATGGGGATGTCGATCCGCGAACGCACCGCCGAGTTGGCGATCCTACGGGTTCTGGGATTCCGGCCAAAGCAGTTGCTGGCACTACTGGCCGCTGAGTCTTTGACGGTTTCCGTGGCCGGCGCGCTCGTCGGCTGCCTGTCGGCGGGAACCGCCTTCGCTCTTATCGGGGGATATCGAATTGGGGGAGCCATGCCCATTTACATCCAAGTGGATGGGGTCACGGTGGGAATCGTCCTGAGTGTGGCCATTGGCATCGCCCTGTCCAGCACCCTGATTCCCGCCTACCGCGCTTTAGGCCGCAGCATCGCGCAAGCGCTGCGCTTTGTTGGTTAGGCAGAGTAACAACCATCTCACTCATCCTTCTGTGGAGGACATCACCGGGCTGTGTCTCAATCATCACCAACACGGCGACGTTACGCGCCTTAGAACCGAAATGCCTGAGAGGACACCCCGTCGATGAGCGAGTATTAGCTGGAACATTTCTGAAAGTCTCTGCGTAGAATGAAGCGACGGCTATGACCCGCTCGCAACTCGTCGTGAAGAACCTGTTTCGAAATCGCCGCCGGACCATTCTGACCACCGGTAGCATTGCCGTCTCCATGTTCCTTTTCACCGTGTTCATCGCCACGTACCGTTACCTCGGTGCGCCGACGGAGACCGAAGCCACCCGGCGCACGCTTCTCGTGATGCCCCGCATTTCGACGACGATCCCGCTGCCTCTCAGTTATCGCCAGCGCATCGCGCGTTTGAAGGGTGTCGCCATGGTAAGCCCCTTCGTCACCATCGACGGCATGTACGGCGGCACGGACGAGTGGTTGGCGGGCTTCGCCACGGATCCCGAGGTGCTGCTGAAGCTTTACAGCGGTGTCTGGCGGGTCCCGCCTGACCAGCGCCAGGCGTTCATTGCTGAGAAGACTGGGCTGATCGTGGGCCGCAAGCTGGCGGAAAAACACGGTTGGAAGCTGGGCGACCACATTCCCCTTCGCAACGAGGGCTGGCACGTCACGCTCGATCTGGTGTTGCGCGCTATCTACACCTGCGAGGTGGACGAAACCCTGATCGGAGTTCACTGGCAATACTTGAGTGAAGTCTGGCGGCAATCGGATGTCGCCGGAGCGTACCTGGTCATTGCGGAGAGCGATCAGGCGGCGACGGCCCTGGGCAAGATCATCGACGACACCTTCCGCCATGAGCCCATGGAAACCCGCACCATGACCATGCTGCAATTTGCGTTGGATTTCCTGGGTCGGCTGGGAAACGTCAAGCGCATCCTGTTGATGATTTCGGGCGCGGTGCTGTTCGCGATTCTGCTGGTTCTGGCTAACACCATGGCCATGTCGATTCGCGAGCGCACCACGGAACTCGCCGTCTTGCGCGTGCTGGGTTTTCGCACCGGGCAAATTCAAGGCATCCTCGCCGCGGAGTCGCTGACGATCGCTCTGGCGGGCACCACGCTGGCCTGTGCGGCAGCCTGCGGTCTCTTCCTGCTGATTTCCGGCTATCGCGTCGGAGGATGGATGCCGATTAACATCCAGCTCGACCTGCCTAGCCTGGCGCTCGTCCTGGCGGTTGCCCTCGCCACAAGTTTCTTCAGCACGTTCGTCCCCGCTTATCGTGCCTCGCGCGTCAAGATCGCCGAGGCTATGCGGTTTGTGGGTTAGGGAGAAGCACGCGTGGATGGATTGATGACGAGACGTCGTTGCGCAATGATCAAGCATTTCGCCATCTGTAATGCTGATGTAATATCGTACAAGGAGAGTGCTCGTAGGTCGGGTGCTCGGTAAATCTCGATGCGGAGTTTCCCCTACCTATTAGTGTTTGCGTTGGGCAGAAATCCCTGTCTTGCCTCTGGGGTTCCGGTCCTGTAGGGAGGCCCATTCCGCAGGGAGCTGAAAGCGTGAAACCATGTGGCGGCTGGTTCTGAAAAATCTGCTTCGCAACAAGCGGCGCACGTTCCTGACGTTTTCGAGCGTAACGGTGTCGCTTTTCCTGCTCTCCTCGCTGGCCATGGTCTACCGGGCGATGGGGCGGCCTCTGGGTCGGAACGCGCCGAGCATTCGCTTGATGGTCCGCAACGCCACGGGGATTGTGTACGGCCTTCCCTTGAGCTACCAGGCAAGGCTTCAAACCGTTCCGGGCGTTGCCGCCTGCACGTCCATGAACTACTTCGGCGCTTACGTTGTGGACCCGTCGAACCACTTCTCCAACTTCGCCATTGGGCACGAAACCGTCTTCGACGTTTACACCGAGGTGCATCTTCCGCCCGACCAACTTCAGGCGTTCAAGCGCGAAAGGACGGGCGCCGTGGCCGGGAGGCATCTGGCAGATCGCTTTCGATGGCGGCTGGGCGACCGGATCACCTTGTTGGGGAGCTTCTATGGCGTCACGCCGGAGGTCGTACTGAGAGGGATCTACACCGCGGAGCGGCCCGACCAGGAAGACATGTTTTTCTTCCACTGGGATTACCTGAATGAACTGTTGGGCCGGCCGAACTTCGTCAACAATTACTGGCTACGCGTGGACCGGGCGGAGTCCACGGCGCGTGTGGCCCCGGCCATCGATGCCATGTTCCGCAACGATCCCTACCAGACCAAGAGCGAGACGGAGAGCGAGTTCTTGCGCGGGTTCCTGTCCATGCTGGGAAACGTGCGTGGTATCATTCTCCTGATCGGCTCCGCCGTAACCTTTGCTATCCTGTTGGTCGTTGCCAACACGATGGCTATGTCCATCCGTGAGCGAGTTTCAGAGGCCGCGGTCCTGCGCAGCCTGGGGTTCCGTCCGAAGCATGTGGTCGGTCTCTTCGTGAGTGAATCGCTGGTGCTCGTCCTGGCGGGATGGCTGGTCGGCTGCGGTGGCGCAAAGGTCCTGTACGATGCGCTTGCCATCAATCAGATCGGCCAGATGGTCTGGGCGGATTTGCGCATAGGGCCGGAGACCGTCACCTTCATTCTGGCCCTGGCCCTGTTTATCGGTTTGCTGGCCGCAGGCTTGCCGGCTTATCGCATCGCGCGCGCGAACATCGCGGGCGCCCTGCGCTCCGTGGGATAAGCATTCATGTGGCGATTGATTCTCAAAAACCTCCTTCGGAACAAGCGCCGGTCCTTTCTGACGGCCGCCAGTGTGGGGGTCTCACTTTTCCTCCTTTCAGCGCTGGCTATCGTTTACACCGCGCTCGGCAAACCTTTTGAGGGCGTGGACACGGTTCCCATCATGATGGTGCGCCGCGCGGCGGGGATTGTTTTCACGCTGCCCGCCCGCTACCAGGACCGCATCAAAGCGGTGCCAGGAGTCGTAGCGGTCAGCAAGCTGAGCTGGTTCGGAGGATACTGGCGCGATCCCGCCAATCAATTCTCCAATTTTGCCGTGGATGCAGAGACGATATTTGACGTTCAGACCGGAGGTGTCATCCCCCCCGATCAACTCGAAGCCTTCAAGCGTGAGCGCACCGCCGCGGTGGCCGGCAAGCGGTTGATCGACAGGTTTCACTGGAAGATCGGCGACCGGATTACACTGCTGGGCAGTCCTTACGGAGTCGTGCCCGAGCTGGTTCTGCGCGGGATTTTCACCGGAGGCCCGGACGACCAGTTCTACTTTCACTGGGACTACTTGAACGAGGCGATAGGACGACTCAACATTGTCGGCATGTACTGGATTCGCGTGGACCCGGTGGAGGCAGCTCCGCGCATCGGCCAAGCGATCGATCAGATGTTTCGCAACACCGACGCCGAAACCAAAACGGAATCGCTGAGCGCCTTCCTGCTGGGCTTCGTTTCCATGCTGGGCAACGTACGGGGAATCATCCTCATAATCGGCTGCGCCGTCACCTTTGCGATCCTCTTGATTGTAGCCAACACCATGGCGATGTCGATTCGCGAGCGCTTCGCTGAGGCCGCCATAATGCGCACCGTGGGCTTCCGCAAATCCCACATCCTCGGCCTTTTTGTGGGAGAATCCTTGGTGCTGACCTTTGCCGGAGCAGTCGTCGGAGTGGGTGGCGCCAAAGTTCTCTTCGACGCTTTGGCGCTGCGGCAAATCAGCCAGTTCGTGCCCGCCGACATGCGGATACGTCCAGAAACGCTCCTGTTCTTTGCGGCGCTCAGTCTGGTGATGGCTCTGGCCGCGGCGGGCTGGCCGGCATACCGCGCGGCTCGTTTGCAGATTGCGGAGGCGCTTCGCTGCACAGGTTAGCGGCCAAGGTCGTGGGGCACGGGGGCTGAGCCCTCGCTAACCGTTGGCTGGAACGGTCGCATCCACGCGCTGGGAAGGAACCAGGGGCTTATGGCAATTCCGATCAAGTATAACTTGCGCAACCTCGTGGTTCGGCGGACCACCACGCTGATGACGGCTTTCAGCATTACCCTGACCGTCACGGTTTTCGTCGTGCTCATGGCCCTCGCGCAAGGTCTGCAAATCTCCCTCTCGGCCACTGGCCAGCCGCTCAACATCATCATCATGCGCGAGGGTTCGCAGTCGGAGGCCACGAGTTCGGTCACTCGCGATTCGCTGCAGGTGATCAAGTATCTGGACGGCATCGCCAAGACCGACAAAGGCGAGCCCTGGGTTTCTCCCGAGTTGATCGTTCTGATCAACCTGCCCCGGCGTGGCCAAACCCAGGGGTCCAACGTGACCATCCGCGGGCTCGGCCCGGACGGGCCCTCCCTGCGGCCGGAATTCAAGATGGTGGCAGGCCGCTTCTTCCGCTCGGGTCTGCGCGAGGTCATCGTCAGCAAGCGCATCTCCGAGCGTTTCCAGGATTGCGGCCTCGATGAGAAGCTGAAATTCGCCAAGGGCTACTGGACCGTCGTGGGTCTTTTCGAGGCGGGCGGCACGGCCTACGATTCGGAGATTTGGACGGATGCGAACGACCTCTCGGCGGACTTCGACCGCGAGGCGTATTCTTCCGTCGTGGTGCGCGCCACCGATGCTGGCGCTGTCACTCGCCTGAGCGATCAGATCTCGAACGATCGCCGCCTGCATTTGAAGCCTGTCTCGGAGCGGGAGTATTACGAAAGCCAGACGCGCTTTGCCGCGCCTATCAAGGCGTTGGGACTGTTCATTGCCGCACTGATGGCCGTGGGCGCCTCCTTCGCAGCCATGAACACGATGTACGCGGCCGTGGCGCGCCGCACCAAGGAGATTGGAACTTTGCGCGTGGTGGGATTCTCACGCGGCAGCATTCTGTTATCCTTCATTTTGGAGTCGCTCCTGATCGCCGTCCTGGGTGGGTTGCTGGGCTGCGTGCTCGCCTTGCCCGTCAACGGCATCACCACCGGCACCACGAACTTTGCCACCTTCAGTGAGGTGGCCTTCAATTTCCGCGTCACTCCCCGGCTCCTGCTGGACGGTATGATCTTCGCCGCGTTCATGGGGCTGATTGGGGGGTTCTTCCCCGCTTGGCGCGCCGCGCATGAGAACATCGTTACTGCCTTGCGCTCCGCCTGAAGATGGCCGGGGACGAAGCACGAAGGGATGATATTTTCGTATGGGTTCTGGTGATCCACTCCACAAAGACCTGAGCGTCCTGCAGATCGACCGCTCGCAGAAGGAGACTCTCGATCAGAAGCGGAAACCCCTTTGGCGACCGATCCTCTACATCGGCCTAGGTGTGATCTTCATCGTGTTGATAGGGATCGCGGGCGCGGGGATTTTCGGGAATGTCGCACAGGTCGAGGTCCAGCGTCCTGTTCTCGAAGCCAATGCCAGTGCGGGGAATGTGGTCCTGACCGCCGGAGGATACATCGTGGCTCACCATCCCATTCAGGTCAGCTCGAAGGTGGTGGGCAAAGTCGCTTGGGTGGGAATCGAGAAGAGTGACCGCGTCAAGGAAGGTCAGGTGCTCGTCCGCTTGGAAGATAGTGAATTCCAGGCGCAGTTTGCGCAGGCCAAGGCGAACCTGGAGGTGACGAAAGCGCACTTGAAGGAGCTGGAGACCGGGTCGCGCCCACAGGAGATCGAAGGGGCGCGAGCCGCGGTGGAACTGGCGCGCGCCAATTTTCAGAACGCCGAGATTAACCTGGGGCGCACCCAGGAAATGTTCCGGGCGCAGATCGCTTCCCAATCCCAGCTCGACAATGCCCGCACGCAATACCAAGTTACCAAGAGCCAGCTCGAAAGCGCGCAGAAGAATTACGAGCTGGTCAAGATCGGCCCACGTATCGAGCAGATCGAATACGCGCGCGCCCAGGTCGCCCAGGCCCAGGCCGCGGTGGAGTACGCGCAGACCATGCTGGATTCAACCCTCATCCGCTCGCCGGTTACAGGGACGATCCTGGAGCGTTTGGTGGAAAAAGGTGAAATGGTTTCCACCATGAATTTCGGGGGGACAGGGGGCGTCAAGGCTTCGGTGGCCTCGATCGCGGACCTGAACGATCTGCAGGTCCAGCTCGACATCAACCAAAACGATTTCCCCAGGATTTCGCCTGCCCAAACCTGCCAGGTAACTGCGGACGCCTATCCCGACCGCGTTCACCAAGGCGTGGTCGCCGAAATCGCTCCCGAGGCCAACCGGCAGAAGGCTACGATCGAGGTGCGCGTAAAGATTCTGCACCCGGAGGATTATCTCCGCCCGGAGATGAACGCCCATGTCTCGTTCCTCGCGCCTGCCGACCCCCAAAAGAAGACCACGCGCGAGACGCTGAGCATTCCCCGCAGCGCGCTGGTGCAGAAGGAAGGCAAGACGGCGGTGTTTGTGGTGCAGGGGACCCATGCCCGGTGGCAGGAAATCCAGGTGGGTCGTGATTTCGGCGACCGTGTGGAAGTTGTGGAGGGCGTTTCCCCCAACGACCGGGTTGTTGTGCATGGCGGGGAAGGATTAACCAACGGTCAGCGCGTCAAGACCGCGCCAAGCTCCTAGAGAACCCTCACCGGAGGATGGTCCTGCGGCGAACGTCGAAGCTGGAACACCTTCGCGTCGGATGGGAAAGGAAAGCAACATGGCTGAAACCGTCGTTCAAATCCAAGGCCTCTCCAAGATCTTTCAGCGCGATTCCTTCTCGGTCGGCGCGCTGGAGAACATCGACCTTACGGTCGGGTCGGGAGAGTTTCTCTGCCTGATGGGGCCATCGGGGTCCGGGAAGACCACCTTGCTCAACATCATCGCAGGAATCGATCGTCCCACGAAGGGCCAACTCCAAGTTCTGGGTGAGGATGTTGCCCAGATGAGCGAAGACCGGCTCGCCACCTGGCGGAACGTTCACGTCGGATTCGTCTTTCAGACCTTTAACCTGATCCCGGTGCTGACCGCTTACGAGAACGTCGAGCTCCCGTTGCTCCTGACCAAGCTCTCTTCCGATGCACGCAAGGAGCACGTCCTGGCGGCGCTCAAACTGGTCGGCCTCGAAGACCGCATTCACCACTATCCGCGGCAGCTCTCGGGCGGACAGGAGCAGCGCGTGGCCATTGCTCGCGCGATCGTGACCGACCCCACACTGCTGATGGCAGACGAGCCCACTGGCGACCTCGACGCGCACTCCGCCGAGGAAGTGCTGGAAATCCTGACCCGGCTGAATCGCGATTTCAAAAAGACGATCATCATGGTGACGCATGACCCACGCGCCGCACGCCATGGTTCCGTGACCCGCCACTTGGAGAAGGGCCAACTTCTTCCCGTGGGGGCATGACACCTTCCGGCCCGAGAAGCCCCATGCCTACGGCCTTGCTCGCACGCGTACGACTCATCGAACTGGCAGGCCAAAATTACGGGTTTCCGTTGTCCGCCGCTACCCTCTCCTCTATAATCACACCGTTGCTTCTGATAGGAGGCATCCATCATGGGTGAGCAAACTTCGGAAGACGCCCGTCGAAGCACGCGTCTCTCGCTTTCCATCCCTATTGTCATCTCGGGCAAGGACACCGATCAAAATGAATTCAAGGAGGATACCCGCACGCTCGTTGTCAACAAGCACGGCGCGAAGGTCGTGACGGTTCATCAACTGGCCATGGGCACGGAGATCTTGATTGAAAACCCGGCCTTGGGGACCGCCGCGAAAGCTACCGTGGCATGGGTCGGTCCCGAGTACAGACCCGGTGAGCTCCATCAGGTAGGACTTCAGTTGTTTGAGGCGCGGAACGTCTGGGGTATCGAATTCCGCCCTGACGACTGGAGCCGCGGAGTGAGCGATGAGGACGCGCCGCCGGGCGCAACTCCTCCCTCCGGCCCTGCGCACGCGCCCAGCGATATCGCCGGGGCGCTCGTTCCCGAATCGGCGCGCGAAAGTCTTGCCGGCCAACTTAGAGCGGTAGCCGAGGAAATCGCGACTCGATTCCTCCACGAACTCCAGGGATCTGCCGAGGCGCAAGCCCGAGAATTCCAGGAGAGGCTGGGGAAGCTCTCGCAGCGGATCGGCATGCAACTGGAGGTCGATCTGCATGAGCGCGCCGCCGCCGCGAAAGAGCAGGAGATCGGCGCCATTGTTCAGCAAGTCCAGCTTGTGGGCGAGCGGCTGAGCGCTGCGAAGGAAGAGGTGGGAAAGCTCGAGACACAGACTCAGGAGTTACAGCGCAACCTGCAACCTGTCGTGGAGAGGGCGCCGCTGATATCCTCGCAGATGCAGGAGGCACGGCGGCAGCTCGTCGATTTGACGAACTCCGTTGTGGAATCCATGAATCGAGCCGCCGAGGCCGGGCTTAAAGAATACCGAAGCCTCCTGCAAAAGGAATTGCAGGAGCATGTGGCACGGCTCCGCTCCGACGTGGAGGGGAGCCCTCGGCCCACCGAGGCTCACCCCCCTGAATCCTGACGCGATGCTCCTTTGATTCGTCGAGAACGATCGGAGCGCACCGATAAGGAAGCGGCCGTTGGTCCCTTGACGTCCGCCTCCGGGGGAAGTGGCGCGAGCAGTGCCGACCCTTACGTCAACCCGTGGAGGTATTCGTAACTCATTTTCACGGCTTCGAGGGGTGGCTGCTCGCATTCGTCCTGCTCGACGTAGAATTGCTTCATGCCTCCCGTGGGCGCGGCCGCGAAGATGCGCTTCCAGTCGATCGTGCCGTGACCCACGTGCGCGAACAGGCCCAACTTCGCGTCAAACGCCTGCGTGGGTGCGGGCTCGTCTTTCATGTCCTTGATGTGAAGGAGCGGTAAACGGCCCGGGTGTTTTTCGAAGTAGGCAACCGGATCTTGACCAGCGTGCGTCACCCAGAAGCAGTCCATTTCAAAGTTGACCAGTTTCGGATCGAGCGCTTTGGGAAGGTAGTCGTATGCGGTCGTGTCGCCGTATTTCTTGAACTCGAAGTTGTGATTGTGATAGCAGTATTGAATGCCGGCCTTCTGGGTCTGCTCGCCGGCCTTGTTGAAGAGCTCCGCCAGGCGCTTGTAATCATCAAAGGTTTTGCGCTCCTCTGGATCGAGGATGGCATTCACCATATATTCCAGCCCGATCGTCTTGGCATCCTCGGTGTGTTTTTCCCAGTTCGACTTTAGATGCTTGGTCATGTAATGCCCGCTGGGAGCCGCGAGCCCGTTGTCCTTCAAGATCGTGGCAAATTCCACCGGCGTCTTCCCGTAGAGGTCGTACAGTTCCACTTCCTTGTAGCCAATCCCTGCGACCAACTTCATCGTGCCCAACAGGTCTTTGGTGAGTTGATCGCGCAGCGTGTAGAGCTCGAGCCCGATCGGTTTGCCCAGGGGATCGGCAAAAAGCCGGCTCGGCATCCGCGTGGCGACTGCGGCTATTCCAAGAGCGCTCTTTTGCAGGAATTCTCGTCGGTTGATCCTGGCGATAATCTCTCCTGTGATCCAGTCTAGTGCCGTTCTAACTTTTAGGAGCAAAGTTCCAGAGCGACGACCCCAGGGGAGCTTGTCGCTCCCTTCAAATGGCGTTTTGGCCCAACCAGTTGGAACGACACCAAGCGTGCAGTTACTACACAACTCCGCGCAGAGCCGGAACTAAAAACCTTTGCGTAGGACTTCTCGACTCCCGCGCGGACCCCGCCTCGGCCGGTGACCTGGGGCGGCGCTGGCGGGCATGCTAGGATAGACGCATGCGGAAGGGCGCTGCGAGAGGCTGGCCGGTCTCCGAGGACGAGCGCTTCATGCGCATGGCGCTGCGCGAAGCGGAGCGCGCCGCGCGCGAAGAGGAAGTCCCCGTGGGAGCTGTCCTCGTCTCGGCAGGACGCGTGCTCGCGCGCGCTTACAATCGCCCCATCCATCTGCAAGACCCCTCCGCACACGCGGAAATTCTGGCTCTGCGGCGCGCCGCGAAGAAGCTGGGTAACTACCGGATGGAGGGTTGCGACCTGTATGTTACAATTGAACCGTGCGCGATGTGCGCAGGCGCCGTTGTTCAAGCGCGACTCGCGCGGCTGGTGTACGGCGCCCGCGACCCCAAAGCCGGAGCGTGCGGGTCAGTGCTCCGGGTGCTGAATCACCGGAAGCTTAATCACCAGGTCGACGTAGCGGGCGGTATCATGGCTGCCGATTGTGCTTCGCTCATCCGGGAGTTCTTCCGTAAGAGGAGGAAACAAAACCAGCCAAAGGACGACGGAGCCATCTAGCAGGTTGCTAGAGAATGCCACTCACTTGTCATTCTGAGCGCAGCGAAGAATCCCGGCAGTTCTGGGTACCTAGTAAATGCGGGGATCCTTCGTCGTCGGGAGTCTTTCAGTAACCTGCAGAGAGCCTTCTAGAACGGGTCAAGGAGCCAATGGCCCGATGACCCAACGTCTCCGCGGAGAGGTACCGAAGCGGTCATAACGGGGGCGCCTCGAAAGCGTCTTGCCTGCCAAAAGCGGGCACGTGGGTTCGAATCCCACCCTCTCCGCCATCCTCCGCTAAAGCTTCGGATGGCAAGCCATCCCTTCGAGCAACTCACCTCAAGCCACGACGAAGTATCCGCTGACAGAGTGAAACTGCTACAGTAGCGTAATCTCATGTTCCGGTCGTGAGGAGAACTGCGAGGTAGGTGACGGGAGGAGCAGATGCGTGACGCAAAACCGCTTGCGGTGGTGACGGGCGCCTCGAGCGGCATCGGAGCGGCCTATGCGCGGGCGCTGGCCGCGCGGGGTTACGACTTGGCGCTGGTGGCGCGCCGCCAGGACCGGCTCCAGCAGTTGGCCGACGAGCTCGGCAGCCGCTACCACGCAGGCTGCGCCGTGCTCAGCGCGGACCTCACCAACGAGGCGGAATTGCGCAGGGTCGAACAGTTCCTGGCCGGCGCGGAGAATCTCGCCTTGCTGGTGAACAACGCGGGCTTCGGCGTGATGGGGCGGTTCTTCGAGGCGTCCGTGGAGAGCCAGGACGCCATGCATCGCCTGCACGTGCTGGCCACGCTGCGCCTGACGCACGCGGCGCTCGGCAACCTGACGGCGCGCAACCAAGGGGCCGTCGTCAATGTTTCTTCCGTCGCGGCCTATGTGCCGCGCCCCGGCAGCACCAGCTACTACGCCACGAAAGCGTGGATCAATTGTTTCACCGAAGGTCTCCACCTGGAGTTGAAGGGCGCCGGGTCGCGGGTGCGCGTGCAAGCCCTCTGCCCGGGGTTCACCGTGACGGAGTTCCATGACGTGCTGGGACTCGACCGCAAGGCGATCTCCGGCGGTGCCTGGTGGATGGCAGCAGAAGACATAGTCGAGGCATCGCTGCGAGGCCTGGAGAAGGGAAAGCTTTTCGTCGTCCCGGGGCTACGGTACAAGCTGATCGTGTGGCTGCTGCGCCTGCTGCCGCGCGGGGCGCTGCACTTCGCCGTCGTGAGAGGCCCGGCGAGCCTGCGGGGGGACCGAAGACCTGCCAAGCGCGCATAACGGCAGAAGCTGCCATGGCGGCCAGCGCAGATGCGGCTAGCGCTGCCCTGGAGGATCGATGGTTGGTTCCTAACTCGCTTGCAGCAGAGGCTGGTGAAGACGGGGGCGGGTGGCGGGTGGCAAGACCTGCCCGCCATCATTGGTTGCTCCCGGAGGAGGGTCATCTGAAGAGACGGTTGTTTGGCGGCATGCAGGGGTGGAGCGCCGGGCTGCCGGTTCCGAGGGGATGTCCCCGACTGGGCATGAGGAAACCCGATGCAGGAGTCCCCGGGACGCATGGTGTCTGAGAAGACTGATGGAAAAGGCAACTTTTGCGGTTGTTCAGGACTGGCGGAGGTCAGAGCAGAAGAGAGTCGTTCGCACCATCCCGGAGAGGGAAAATATGCTGGGCGGGCTCGGCTGGAAACAAACGCCGGGATGATCTCGGGCTCCGGAAGGCCAAAAGGAAATCCCGGTTGACCCGAATTCGTAACTTGACCTGCTCCGCCTCAACCTAAGCAGCTTCTTTTCAGTGCATTACGCTGTGAAAATCCAACTTCGCGCAAGTTGAAAAGGTACTAGTATCCCATTGAAAACAAAGGGTAGCGTAACTTCTTTTGTGTAAATTGGGTTTTGGAAAGGGAAAGAGGGTGTACTTTTTCGGGAGTGGCAAAACTCTACGAAGGAGGTACACCCTCATGCGAGAACTGGAAGTTCTCGGCCAAGGG
>JBEKAK010000073.1:0-28666 GCA_050018275.1 Terriglobia bacterium
GCGCCTATGCCGCTTCCAAGTTCGCGCTCGAGGCGCTGACCGACGCGCTGCGCGTGGAACTTCGTCCCTGGAAGATTCACGTCTCGATCGTGGAGCCGGGCAATATTCAAACCCCCATCTGGAAGAAATCGCGGGCGGCCGCAGAGGCCCTCCATGCGCAGCTTCCCGCAGAGGCGGAGCACCTGTATGGGCCGTACCTCCGCGCCGCACGCGCCGTGACCCAAAAATCCGCTGCGGAGGCGGCGCCGCCAGCGGTGGTCGTGAAAGCCGTGGCGCACGCTCTGCTCTCCCGGTGGCCGCGCACGCGGTACATGGTGGGCCGCCACGCGGGCCTCGAGGTGCGCATCGGCTGCTGGCTTCCGGACCGCTGGCGGGACGCCCTGATCGCCCGCTATATGGGACTGAAGTAGGATTTAGGAGCAAGGAGCCATGGCACGCTATTTTTCTGCGCACACCACGGCTTGCCTGACGAAGCAAGCCTTGCGAGAGTTAATGCAGAATTTGATGAATGGGAAGGAAGTGAAAGTCCGGCGTTGCGTCTCCAGCCAAATCGGCGGGCGGATGCTGACCGAAGTCGAGGCGCCCGACCTGCCCACCCTCGAAAAGTCCTTCCAAGCCCTGCACGTCGATTGCGAGTGGATCATGCGCATCGATCTGGATGCGAAAGACGGGACGGTGATTGAGTACTGAAGTGCCGGTTTCACAGCCACAAGGGTCGATTTGAATAAAACTTTGCGGGCTTGCTGGGGTGCTTTTTGCGAAAGGCCAGGTATTGCCGAAGCATCGTTTGGTATCGGCGGTTTGAGGTTTGGATTTTTCTGTGCGGCATTTTGATGAGGGCGCGTTCTACTTCCCAGACGTTTTTCGTTGACAGCCGCCAATCGCTTTTCACCAGGGTTCGCAGATCGGCGACTCCATAGCCCGTGATGCGCCCGGAGCCATCCACGTAGGGGTCCACATAGCTCATCACCAACTGGCGAAGGGTCCGGAAAACCGGCTTGCGCCCGTGGAGCCCCGCGTCCCGCGAGCGCGCCACAGTCCCCCAGCGCCCGCGCTTCTTGAACAGAAACAGCACGTGGTCGAGTTGGTCCTGGGATTCCAGGTCCAGCAGCAGCGGCGGGTAGCCCTGCTGCTCCAGGATGGTCGCTGCGCTCAGCGCGCCTTCCAGGCAGTGCGCGCTGCCGTGCCGGACGACGCTTCGAAACGTCCGCAGTGTCTCTCCGTGTTTCTCCCAGTTATAAGGAAGCCGGCGCAGAAATTCTTGCACCTGCTTCGGCGTGCGGCAGCGCCGGATGATCGCCCACTCCGCAGGGCGGAAGGCTTCCCTGCCCGGCGCCGGAGAAGGAGGATAGTTGTGTGCCGTGATGACACCACTTGGAAGCGGCGACGGTTTCTTCTTCAAGGATGCCACGTGGTTCAATCGCCTTTGGCCCAGCGGTCATGCCACAGTTGAAAGCAAAAGAGCGTCCACAGCGTCTTGCGGTGATCGGCCTTGCCAGCCCAATGTTCCTTGAGCAATCGGCGCACGAACGCAACGTTGAACAGTCCCTGCCGCTGCAGCTTCTCTTCGCTCAGGCTTTCGTCCACCAGCGGCCGCAACTCGTTCCGCATCCAACTGGCGATGGGAACGGAGAACCCGCGTTTTTGCCGGTAGACGATCTCATGCGGCAGCCACCGCTCCACGGCCTTCTTCAGAATGTACTTGAGCTGGAAGCGTCGTACCTTCAAGTCGCCCGGTAGCCCTTCGGCAAATTCTATCAACCGGTGATCAAGATAAGGCGTTCGCAACTCAAGCGAGCACGCCATGCTGGCGCGATCGATCTTCACCAGTAGGTTATCTTCAAGGTACATGCGAAAATCCAGGTAGAGCATCTCGGAGACGGTGTCGTGGCATCGGGCACCGTCCAGCACGCGCACGAGCGGCGAGAAGATCTCGCGGCTCGGCGGCTGCGGACCCGCCCAATCCGGCGAAAAGAGCTGGTCGAGCTCCGTGGGCGCGAACATCCCAAACCAGATGTGGTGGCGCTCTGCCGGACTCTTTTCCGCGTGGCTCAGGAACCGCCGCAGGAACAGTCCCACCGGAACCGCCGTCGAAGAGACGGGAAGAAAGCGCTGCAACCGGCCAAAAACCTGCCGGCGCAGCACGCCAGGGATGCGCAGGTAATACTCCGCGAGCCGCGCTCCTATATAAGTGGGGTAGCCGCCGAAAAGCTCGTCGCTTCCTTCTCCGCTCAGGGCTACCTTGATGTGCTCGCGCGCGAAGCGCGAAATCATGTATGTGGGAATGACCGCGGGATCAGCGACGGGCTCATCCAGATGATCGGCCAGCGTCAGGAGCGCCTGGTGCATGTCCGACTTATCAGCAGTCAAAACGTGATGCTGGGTGCGGAAGCGTTTCGCCACTAGCGTCGAGTAAGGCTCTTCGGTGAAGGTCTTTTCCGGAAAGTGTACGGAAAACGTATTGACGTTTCCCGGAGTGAGTTCGCTCATGATGGCGACGATCGTCGAGGAATCGATGCCGCCGCTCAGGAAGACGCCGAGCGGAACGTCGCTCACCAGACGCGACTCCGCCGCCTGCCGCAGCCGCACGGCGAGTTCCTCCACCCATGCACGCTCCTGGCGACGCGTGACCGGCGGCTGCTCGGGCGAGCGCAAGTAGTCTTGCGGGCGCCAGTAGGCGTCGATGCGCACGTTCCCGCCTTCCACCACCATGCAGTGCGCCGCCGGCAATTTCTTGATTTCCGCATAAACGCTGCGCGGGCTGGGGAAATGGCCGTAAAAGAAGTATTGCGTTAACGCCGTGGGGTCCATTGCCCGGCCGATGCCGGGGTATTCGAACAGCGATTTAATCTCCGACGCAAACACCAGCGTTTGGTCGCCGCGCCAGTAATAAAGCGGCTTCTCGCCCGCCCGGTCGCGCGCCAAAAGCAGCCGCTTGGCGCGATCGTCCCACAAAGCGATGGCGAACATCCCGTTCAACTCGCGGAGGCAATCCGGCCCCTGCTCCTCGTACTGGTGGACGATGACTTCGCCATCGGACTGCGTCCTGAAATGGTGACCGCGCTTCACCAGCCCCGTGCGCAGCTCGCGGTAATTGTAAATCTCACCGTTGAAGACCAGCGTGATGTCCCCGGTCTCGTTCGAAAGCGGCTGGTTGCCGGTTTCGAGATCAATGATACTCAGCCGGCGGATGGCCAGGGCGACATGCGGCAACTGAAATTTGCCGTCGTTGTCAGGCCCGCGGTGCCAGAGGCGGGCCGACATCCGATCAATCCGGTCGCCATGCGCCAGCGGCTCAAGCCGCAAGCTGAAAATCCCACAAATTCCACACATAAGAAATCAGGGAACAGGTGACAGGTTATAGGTTACAGCGAGCCATCCAAGCCAAGACCCCTCGAAGCCAGCGCAGTCTTCACGGCTGAAAGGGGCTGATGACGTGCGACGGCCCACCCTCCTGCGGCGTGGCCTTGGCTGGCGAGACCTCCCAAATGGAAAAGTCCCATTCAGTCCAAAGCGGCTCGATGCGCCCCACGTCTTCCGACAGTTTCCCAACCTGCGTGTTGGGCACCATCACCAGCAGCGGTTGCGCGGTAGAATTCGCGAGAGCGCGGAATTCCGCGGGCGCGAGCAGCAGCCCTTCGCCCGGATGGGCAGCCCCCGCGCGCCGCGCCTCCGCCTGCTGCACTACCTGGTAATTGCTCGTCATCTCCCCCCAATGAGCGGAGACCAATCCGACCGGGCGCCGCAAATAGAAAGGCAGGCTGGTGCGAAAACAGTAGTAACCGAAAAGTGGCGATTGCTTCTCCGGGCTGGTCAGAATAGTTGCGGCCACGCGGCGGCTGGAATCCGTCTCGGCGTACAGCTTTAACGGCACGAGCCACCGTAACACCAGCATGGGAACCATTGCCGCGGCCAGGACGAACGTGGCAGCCGCCAGTGCCCGCCCACGCATTCGCGAGGCGAGATTCCGGCCGACGATCGCCAGCGCGCATAAGATCAGCCCGGAATAGAGCAGCGACGGCTTAAGGAGCCCGAGCACACCCGGGTGAAGCTTCTTGGCCAGACGCACTTGCGCGCTCACGAACACCCACGAGTGCGACGCCCCCGCCACGAGGATGCCGATCCCGAGCAGCAGCGCAAAGCCCGCGGTGAGCCAATCTGGCGGCCGCGCTCGAGCGTCCTTCCCTACATCCCGCCAGACCATCCCCATTAGTATGCTCAACGGGACCACCGCCGGCAGGAAGTAACCCGGGAGTTTCGAATGCGAAACTGTGAAAAACCCAAACACCCAAACCGTCCAACAGAGAAGAAACAGGACGGGCCGGCCCTCAGTTTGTTTCAGTTCCCTCCAGCGCCGCAGCCGATTCCAGCCGGCCAGAAGCAGGAAAAGGCTCCACGGGAAGAGGCCGCCCAGGTAGACGGGAATATAGTAGAAGATTCCTCCCCGGCGATGCGCACTGCCGGTAGCGAAACGCTTCAGGCTCTCGTACCACAGGGCGTAGCGTGGGAAGTCCGGATTGCGCACCGAAACCGCGATGAACCAAGGCAAGGTCACGGCGAAGAAAACCAGCAGGCCCAATCCCCAGCGTAGCCGCTTCAGTTCCCTCCCGTGGCCGCGTACCGTCCCGTAAATCACAATGGAGAGCAGCGGCAGCAGAATTCCCACCGGACCTTTGGTGATGATCGCCACCCCCATCGCGCCGAACATCAAGACGTCGAGCCACGGCCTCCGGAAACTCGAGTCCTCGGCGAGCCAAAACGCCACCATGGCGAGCGTGGCGAAGAAAGTAAGCGTCATGTCGAAGATGACTTGGCGGGCAAAAACCATCGCCAGAGGACAGGAAGCGAAGACAATCCCCGCGCGCAGCCCCACGGATTCTCCGAACATCCGGCACGCCAGAAACCAAACCAGCAACATGGTCGCGGCGGCCATTACCGCCGACGGCAGCCGCGCCACGCCTTCGGAGATGCCGAAGGTCTTGAACGAGGCCGCCACCATCCAGAAGTAAACGGCGGGTTTGTCGAGATAGGTAAAGCCATTGAAGTGCGGGGTGATCCAATCTTTCGATGCCAGCATCTCGCGCGCCACCTCGGCGTTGCGCCCTTCGTCGGGTTCGAGCAAAGGCAACCGGCCCAACCCGACGAAAAACAGCACGGCAGCCGCGCCAAGCAGCAGAGCGAGGTGGAGAGCGAGCGTCGTCCTCAGGTCGGGGCGGGATTCAGTTGGCGTCACTGATGCGGTGTCTGGTGCGGTCAAAGGTCCCCGACAACTCCGAACAAGAAAGTCGCAACTCGTAGGACGCGGGAGCCGTCTCGTGCAAAAATCGAATGCTTGCGCGGACTAAGGAAGCATTCCGGTGTCGAGCCATCTCCCTCGCGGGTGCTCCCGGCGTCCGCCGCTCAGCGGATTGGTGCGCCCTCGCGAGAGTTTATGGCGGCAGGCGTCTCCACAACTTCCAGAACCGCCTGGTAAGTAATCCAATTCTTCTTCATCCAGCGCACGGCCCAGACATCCACGAAGCCCTTCTTCAACCTTCGCCAGGTATCATACTTGGTTTTTCCGGCCAGGCGGGGATGATGACTGACCGGCACCTGCGTCACGCGATAGCCGCGCATCTTGAGCAGCGTGGGAAGAAAGCGGTGCATGCCGTTGTAAAGCTCGAGCCGCTCGACGCATTCGCGTCGATAAGCCTTGAGCGTGCAGCCGGTGTCCGCAATGTCGTCGCCGGTCACCCAGTTGCGAAAGCCGTTGGCGATACGAGAGGACATGCGCTTCCACCAAGTGTCCTGCCGGTGCACGCGCATGCCGCAAACCACGTCCCAATCGCCAAGCATCCTGGCGAGACGCGGGATCTCCGCGGGGTCGTTTTGCAGATCGCCGTCCACGGTCACCACGGCGCGGCCCCGCGCCAGATGGAAGCCCGCCTCCATGGCCGCGGTCTGACCGAGATTCCGGCGGAAGTGAGCGATGCGAATCCGCGGCTCGCTGAGCTGGGCGCGCTTCAAGAGCTCCAACGTCGTGTCGCTGCTGCCGTCATCGACGAATAGGAACTCCGCCGCCGCAGACCAGCCCGCCAGTGCGGCTTGCAGCCGCTCAAGGAGGGGAGGAATATTCTCAGCCTCGTTGTATACGGGGATGACGACGCTTAGCGAATCTCTTTCCACTCGCCTCCTCAGGCTGAAGAACCCTTCGTGCCCGACCGCCCGCGCAGGTGGCACACCCGAGGCCCGCGCCGAACTTGTGGCGCTTCCCGCAATTCGGCCGTCAGTTTAGGGTTTGTAACGCACGGCCATTCCGGGTAATTTTAACACGCTTGGCAGGCAGAACCGGGAATTTCCCCGGACCGTCGAAACGCCGCGATGGCAAGCACTTCCTCTTCAGATTGGAAATTCGGGCGCGTGTGGAAACCGCCGTGCATCCCATCCAGGGGGGGAGGAATCAAAGCAGAATGATGAAGCGAACTTCCCGGTATGGGGAGGCGATGATGCAAAGGTCACAGATCCGCTTTGCAGCCCTGGTCGTTGCGGGAGCGCTTTTCCTCGGAGCTTGTAACACTTTCAAGCTTTTCCAAACGACCGATGACAGGGCGATTACGACGGACATCCAGGCGAAGCTCTTCAGTGATTCGGTCCTGAAGACACGCGACATCCGCGTCGAATCGCAGAGAGGCATCGTCACGCTCTCGGGGACAGTTGCCACGGACCTTGAGAAGGCTGCCGCGGAACGAATTGCCAGCCAGGAAAATGGCGTTAAGAACGTTGTGAACCTCCTCACGGTGAGTGCCCAGTCCGCAGCTCCGGCTCCCGAGGTGACGCAGCCGGCGGGGGCCACGTCGCCGCAGGCTGTGTCTCCGGCTGCTCCACCTGAGCAGACGGCAGCGCCTGAACAGCCTCGGCCGAGGCGACGTCATCCCTCGACCCGCACCAAGGAAGTTGCTTCCGTCGAGCCAACGGCCTACCCGAATGCCGTGGCTCCCGATGCGCCGCCCAGTCCCGTCGTTACGCCCAACCCCGCTGCTGCCGCGCCTGTGGTGGCGCCTGCACCTGCGGTGGCTCCACCGCGTCCGCCGCCTCCTGCTCCCAAGCCGCCGGATCGCGTCACTATTCCGTCCGGCGCCGTCGTGACCGTCCGCATGCTTGATAGCATCAACTCCAGGAGCAATCGGCCCGGCGAAGAGTTCGCGGCCAGCGTCGACGCGCCCGTCGTGGTGGGTGACCGCGTGGTCGTTACCCGCGGCGCGGACGCTCGCGTGCGTTTAGTCAATGCCCGGAGCGCAGGCCGCATGACCGGCCAGTCGGAGCTACAGCTTGAGCTCATCGGCCTGACGATCAACGGCACGTTCTACAACACGCAGAGCGGCTACTACCAGCAGCACGGCGCCTCGCGCGGCAACCGCACAGCGGAGACGGTGGGCGGCGGCGCGGCCCTGGGAGCGCTGATCGGCGCCATCGCGGGTGGCGGCAAAGGCGCGGCGATCGGCTCGGTTGTCGGCGCGGGAGCCGGCACTGCCACGCAAGTGGCCACCCAGGGCGAGCAGGTGAAGGTGCCTTCCGAAACCAAGCTCGACTTCACCCTCAAAGGCCCCGTCACCGTGACGATGGGCGGAGGCGAGTAAGCGCACCTCGACCCGCCGGACTCGCCGCAGCCTGAAGCGGCCGAACACACCCAAGGCCCGGTTGCCAAAGCACGTAAGGGTAGCCGGGCCTTTTCCCTTGTCCTACTCCTGCCTACTCCCCGGATGTTGCCGCGTCACGGTTCGAACTTTGCGCCGCCGAACCGCCGGCCGCGCAGAGTTGCGCTTTTGGCTCTGGCCTGAATTCCTCACCACGCTCTGCTGCTTTTCGTCCGGCGGTCGGAAGGGCGGTCCCGCCGTGCGGGACCACCCTCCCCGTCTGTGGCGAGAAATTCGGGCCAGGGTTTTGGGGCTGGGCAGTTTTGAAGTAAGAATTGTTGTTCAGGACCTACGGCGTGGCTGTGCTAAATTATACCCGAGCGTTATGCGCTACCTTGCCTAGTTCTGGCTATAAGCTGTTTCAGCGCGGAGGAGGGACCGATGTGTGGGATTGTGGCGTACACCGGGGATCAGCCCGCCAAGGGGATCCTGATCGAGGGACTCAAGCGGCTAGAGTATCGCGGCTACGACTCGAGCGGCATTTTTATTCTCGACTCTCCGCCTTATCTCGCCCGGTCTGTCGGCAAAGTCGCTGAACTCGAACGCCGGGTGTGGAACTCCGCGCCGGACGGCGTGGCCGGTATCGCTCACACCCGCTGGGCTACACACGGAAAGCCCAGCGAGGCGAATGCTCATCCCCACATGGACTGTGGCAGCAAGTTGTTCCTCGTCCACAACGGCATTATTGAAAACTACCAGTTGCTGAAGAAGCGCCTGGTGGAAACCGGCCACCAATTCAAGTCCGAGACCGACACCGAAGTGCTTGCTCATCTGGTTGAGGCCTGCTACCAGGGCAATCTGCAGGCCGCCGTGCAGAAGGCGTTATTGCAGGTGCAGGGGACGTTTGGAATCGCGGTGATGCACCTCGATCACCCTCACACGATTGTGGTGGCGCGGCGCGGCAGCCCGATCATTCTGGGCATTAGTGAGAAGGCCTCGCTGGCCGCGTCGGATGTCTCCGCCCTCGCCCAGCATACCGACCAGGTCGTCTACCTCGAAGACAACGAGGTTGCGTGCCTCGAACCCGGTAAGTTCTCCATCATCACCCTCGACAACCGCTCCGTGAACCGGGGGACTACCAGCCTGGATTGGGATGTCGAATCCATGGACCGCGGCTCGTTTCCCCATTACATGTTGAAGGAGATTTTCGAGCAGCCGGAGGCCGTGGAAAACGCCCTGCGTGGCCGCGTGAATCATTCGGAAGCCGTCGCCAAGCTGGGCGGCCTGGAATCCGTGCAGGAGCGCCTGTTGCAGGCGCGGCACCTGATTATCGTGAGCTGCGGCACGAGCTTCTACGCGGGCCTGTTTGGACGCTACATCTTCGAAACGCTCACGGACATGACGGTGGAAACCGAGCTGGCCTCCGAGTTTCGCTACCGCAAACTGAACCTCCGGCAAGGGACGGTGGTGCTGGCCATCAGCCAGTCGGGAGAAACCGCGGACACGCTGGCGGCTCTGCGGGAGGCGAAACGGAAAGGCGCCCTGGTGCTGGGACTGGTCAACGTGGTGGGCAGCACCATCGCGCGCGAGACGCATGCGGGAGTCTATTCGCACGCGGGAATCGAGATCGGCGTCGCCTCGACCAAATCCTTCACCTCACAGCTCACCATCCTGACGCTCATGGCGCTGCTCATTGGGCGCAGCCGTGATCTCTCCTACGAGGAGGGGCACGAAATCATCCGCGCCTTGGAGAGAGTGCCGGACCAGATCCGCGAAATCCTCAAGCAGGCGAAACACGTCCGCGAACTCGCCGAGAAGTACTGCCACGCGGACCATTTTCTTTTTATCGGCCGCAAGTATCAGTACCCCATCGCGCTGGAGGGCGCGCTCAAGCTCAAGGAAATCGCCTATATCCACGCGGAGGGTTACGCGGCGGGCGAGATGAAACACGGGCCCATCGCGCTCATCGATCTCAAATTCCCCACCCTGGCCCTGGCGCTCGAAGACGGTTCGTACGAGCGCGTCGTCTCCAACATTCAGGAGATTCGAGCCCGGGAAGGCCAGATCCTCGCCGTCACGACCGAGGGCAATACCAAGCTCGGTAACCTGGTCGACGACCTTATTTACATTCCCAGGACTCACGAAGCGGTGGCGCCACTGCTGACGGTCGTGCCTCTCCAGCTCCTCGCTTACTACTGCGGCGTGCTCCTCGGCCGCGACGTCGATAAGCCCCGCAACCTCGCCAAGAGTGTAACCGTGGAGTGAGGTGAGGTGTGGCTGCGCTCGCATCCCCCGCTTTAAGCCGAGGGGGACGGCTCGCTCGGCCGCACAAAACAAAGAACCAAGCATTTCCCCTTGACAGCGCCGCCCCCCTCATCGATGCGCTACCGTGCCCCGTAGACTTCCACTTCCTGCAGGTGGAAGTAATTCTGCTCGGCTAGCTGCACGCGCACGTAGCGCGCCTGCCTGCCGCCGGCTTCCACGCGCAGTTCCCTGAAGTCGGTCCCATTGTGAGAGTAAATCGTCTGCCAGTTACGCCCATTTTGGGAGAGCAACACCTGAACCGTGCGCTCGCGCTCAGCGCAGCAACCCGTGCGGTTGTAAAGCATGATGTAGCTGAGCGCGTAGTTTCCCTGCAGGTCTACCTGCCACCAAGGGCTCCTCTCGTTGTTGGTGTGGAACATGCTGCCGTCGTCTTTCCGTCCGTCGACGCCGTTGGAAGCAGGAAAATCGCCGCTGTAAGTGCTGCTCTGCTGCGCCGGCTTGCCTAGTGCAAGGTCGGTCGTGGGCCCTGCGGTGATCTCAGGCGTGGCGGGTTGGGACGGCTGGATTGTCTCCTGACCTGGGTACGCCCCCGGTCCGGCAAGTCTGGCGCGTGCTGTAACGCGGATGAACCCCATGCCATTGCTGCCTGAGTTCTGGCACACGCGCCGCCTAGCCGTCGTGAAGGTGTAGGAACCGGGGGCGAGTTTCATATCAATCGCATCCACCGCCTCACACCAGGCGGTCTGGTAGGGGTCGCAACTCCCACGCCTGAACTGACCATTGCGCAGAACTCTGCCGCCGCCTGAGAGCGTGTACGGCAAGCTGCTTTCCCCCGCCGCCCAGTTGTACCAGAGCTGCACGCTTTCGACGTGAGTCGGCCGAGACAGGTTCATTACAGCGTTGTCTGTGAAGCCGCAGCCGGCGGTGTTCCAATTGTTGATGATCAGCTTGCCCTCGCCGCGCCCTCCGCCGGGAGTGGGCTGGAGTCGCACCTCCGGCGTCCCTTCCGGAGAACCCGAAACCTCCTCAGGGCGCACGAACCTCCCTCGGACGTGGATGAACCCCATGCCGTTGCTGCCCGAGTTCTGGCAGACGCGCCGACGGGTTGTGGCGAAAGTGTAGGAGCCGGGGGCGAGATTCATCCCGAGCATGTCGGTGGCCTCGCACCACGTGGTCTGGTAAGGGTCGCAACTGCCGCGCCGGAACTGGCCTTGCCGCAGAACGCGGCCGCCAGCCGTGAGCGTGTAAGGCAGGCTGCTCTCACCCGCCGCCCAGTTGTACCAGAGCTGGACGCTTTCGACGTACGTCGGCCGCGACAGGCTCATCACGGCGGAGTCGGTGAAGCCGCAGCCGGCAGGATTCCAATTGTCGATGATCAGCCTGCTCTCGCCGCCCGCAGCTCCGTAAGAGTTCAAGTCGCGGTGCGCGCCTGCCAGGATGCGACAGGGGCGAATAGTGACGCTGCCCACGCTGGGCCCCTCCGCCTGCGTGGGGATGGAAGGTAGGAAGAAAGCGATCAGCAAAAAACACGATACGAGTCGAGCCTTCATAAAGGCCTCCCGGTAAACTTGTCATCTGTCGCGGCACACTACCAGTGCTGCACGCTGGCGGTAGTAAGGACGAACTCGGAGGAAATTACACATGGGATTTACGCCCTTTAGCGTTGAGCCGATTGCCAGCCAGGTGCAGATCGGTTTCTATCTGGGTGCAGGTGAGCGCACCGCCGCTCAGGGCCACGGTCCCGCTCTGTGGGAGGTCGGGACGCCGGTCCGCGCACAGCAGCGGTTGTCACTGCATTCTGCATTCATCTGTGGTGTGTCGGAGCGGGCCCTGGAAGTCTGCAGCGCATTTCCATCTGCCTCGATGCGCCACATGTGCTATCCTATCGCACAGGGATGGGCGGGAGGTTGGCTCTCGTCCGGAATGTGGGCTCGGTTTAAGCTTTGGCACGTCAACCCGCCAGAACACCTAACGAGGTACGCCATGATCAAGACGCCAGGTTCGCTCCCTTTGCGCCGCAGCCCGCGGGTCAATATTGGGTGCCCCGTTATGATTTCAGGAATGCTAGGCAACAACCTGCCTTTCGCGGAGGAAACGAGGGTTGTCACGATCAGCAAACATGGGGCGAAGCTGAGGACTCGTCTACCCCTGAGGGTCGGCATGCAACTGAAGATCCAACCCCTGAACGGGGGTAACGTTGGGATTTTCAAAGTCGTCTGGGTTGGCCGCGAAGGGACTGCGCGCGCTGGCGAAGTGGGCGTTGAGTGCTCCGGAAAGGTGTCCAGCGTGCTCGGCGTGAATTTCCCTTACTGATGATGCGGTTTAAGACTCTGCAGGGCTTCTATCTGCCTGGCTTTCCTGCAAGAATCGCGTCGATCGAGATTACGACTTTACGCCCAAGACACGGTAGAATAGGTGCGTCGGTCGAGACGAGGATATAGCCGATGCTCAGGCACCCGATAGCCGTTCTGGCAAGTTCTGTGCTGTTTGCACTGCAATTCCCGGCAACGCCCTCGGCATGTCCCAAATCTGCCGCAACCTTCTCATCAGTTCAAGACATGAACTTTACGATGGAGGGCAGAATCAGCGCCCTTACTGCGAACAAACTGACGGTGAGCACCGAGGAAAATATCGTCTTCCACGTGCTGTACGACGAGAAGACGGAAATAAGGAAGAAGGATGGCAGCCCCGCCACCGCGAAAGATTTGCATGTCGGACTAAGGGTTGGGGTGGAAGGAGATCTGACCGAGAGCGGAGAAATAATCGCCAAGAGGATTGAGATCCAGACGGAAGCCCCCGAGAGGAAGTCTCAAACGGCGCTACGCTAGTGCCGGTCCAACTTGATCTCCCAATCTGTGGCGCCATCATTTTGCGCGGCCCGAAAGATGGTCCTTCGTAGAAAGGTTAGATAAGACAAGTTGGAACGGCACTAGTCAATGTCCAGGACCTTCCCTTTTCCTTCTTCTAACGCGCGCTGATAGACATAGCTGGCGACGGCCACGTCCCACAAAGCAATCCCATGCGATTTGAAGAGGGTGATTTGTTCCTCGGAGGAACGCCCCGGCTGCTTCCCGGTCACCACGGACTGAAGCTCGACGACGCCCTCCCACCCTCGCCCCAGGTTGGCGAGTCCGCGGATGAGGTCGCCGGACTCCTTCCGGCTTTGCTCCACAGAATCCACGGCAATGAGCGCCGCCCGGGAGACAGTTTCGTCATCCAGTTCTCGACGGTCGGGCAGGTTGGCCCCGATAGCATTGATGTGTGTGCCGGGCTGTAACCACTCGCCTCGTACGACCGGCTGATGGGCCGTGGTGGCAGTGATCACAATTTCGCCAGACCTGGTTGCTTCTTCGGCACTGGAAGCAGGCTCCACGGCAAGACCGAGTCGTTCCGTCATCTCGCCGCAGAAGCTTTTCAAACGATTCTCGTCGCGGCTGAAAACTTTCACGGCGCTAAGCTTTCTGACCCCGGCGACGGCCTCAAGCTGTGTGTGCGCCTGTCGGCCTGCGCCGATCAGTCCCACCCGCGAAGCCTGCTGGCGCGCCAAGTACTTCGTAGCGATGCCGCTGGCAGCGCCCGTGCGGATCCGCCCCAGATGATCGGCCTGCATCAAAGCCAGCAACCCGCCGCTCTCAGTGTCGAAGAGAAGAAACAGAAATCGCAGGTCTTCGCGAGTGACGGTGTAGATTTTCATTCCGAACTGCCTCAACTCGGGAAGCGCCGCCGCCATGTAGTGCAAGGACGCGCGCGGCAGCAGAATGCGCTCGCGCGAACGGTTTACGGCGCGCTCGTTGCCCTGCGCCACGAAGCTGGCCTCGACACACGCCAGCGCGCGGTCCATCGAGAGAAGGTTGCAGACGTCGGTTTCAGATAGAAAGAGCGCCACGTTCGCCCCGAATGGCAGGCGTTATTCCCACCCGGGAGCCGAGGTGTCCCACTTCGGAGGTCAGTGAGGAACGCCCGCCTTCTCCTCGTAAGCCGTCAGTATCTGGTCGAGTTCTTCCAGAAACGCGCGCCGCAGCCGGTTGGCCCTCAACGTCAAAGCGGAAAGCGTGAGCGATTTGAACAATAGACGCGTCTGGTGACGGAGCAACCACAGAAATCTCCACAGGTAGGCGCCCGTCACCGGCAAGGTCGGTGCGTAATATCCCGCTGCGGCCCTGCCCCACCAATGCGCCACCAGGAAAATCTGGGTCGTGTAACATGCCAGCACCACCACACTGCGGATCGTCCACTCTGCGGCGCGGTTGCGATGATTGTCCTTTTTGAACGACCCCACGAGAAACAACAGCACCCCAATCACCAGGTGATTCAACAACCCGTAGAGGGCAATCGGCAGGCCGATCACCGTCTCCGGCCACACGATCGCCCGGCGCAACCCCGAACGCATCCAGGAGCCCGCCGCCTCAACCTCCAATTGACGCAACGCACGCCGCTGCTCGACACCGCGATAGTCGTCCAATGCTTCGCGAAGGGTAACCAGCCGGCCCGGATTCGAGTAGTTCGTCTGCTGAACCCATTCAGCCGCCCATCGGCTCAGTACGAAACCCTCGGCATCTTGTTTCCAGTTTGGACGAGACGACCAGTCCTCCTGCAAAGCGGCGCGCAAGAGTTCCTCAAGATCCGCGAGAAAGTACTGCAGGTCGGGGGGGCGAAGCTGGAAAGCGTTTTCTCGAAACCTCGCTTCGAGCGCAGAAACCCATGATCGCACCTCGTCCTTTTCGTGACGGGCAGCGGGGCGACCCTCGGGGCGAACCAAGGCAGAGTCAACATAGATCAACCACTCGCGCGCGTGTGGCGACGAGACCGGCAGGAAAAGATGCACAGGATGGATCGTCAGGCGGCGTCCTGAAAGTTGAGACTCTGCTTTCCAGATGACGAAGGCAGCCGTGGAGGCAAGCGCCCCGGGCGCGCCATGTGGCGCTGGGCTTGGATCGGCGAACACCACCAACGTTCCCCCGCGTGCCAGAACATCGAATGCCGCCTGCGGGGCCGACTCCGTGGATAGCCCTTGATCCTCACAAAGGATCAGGCCCAAGCCACGAGCCAGAAACCTGGCGAGCGGGCCACCCACAAGAGTTTTCGGCATCAGGCAATGCAGGGAGCGCTCGAAGGCGGTCGCCAGGATCAAGGCGTCCAGAAAGCTCGCGGGGTGACTCACGGCGAGCAGGGCTGGACCTTCCGCGCTCAAATCCCCCGCGTGCAACAATCGGATTCTGCGGAACGAGAGGGCAAACCAGACCCGGATGAGCCATCGGCAAAACCGACGACTGTTCGAAATGCCTGCGCTTTGCTCCATGGCTGAACTCATCTTCGTCCCTGCCCTGAACGCCTGTGGCGACTGGGCTCCGGCGAGGTCGGCATCGCATCGCTTTCCCAACCCTGGACCGTCCCGATCGCTCGAGTGATGTTACCAGACATCCTATACACCTTCTGGTATTTGTGCCCTTCATCATCCATCAGCCGCAGGCGGAAATAGTGAACGCCCTTGACGAAAGAAACCCCCATGGGAAAGTAACCTTTCAAGCCGCTTTCCACGTAGGCTGTTACGTACTCGTGCTTCTTGGCCCACCACGTGAATACCCGGATGCGGGAAAAGTCCGCCTCCTGCGTGCCCATGCGGTCGGCAACGACGTACTCGGGAACCGACTGACCACCATCTTCAGCAGTCTTGATGACCACCCAGGCTACCAAGTTGCTTCCCTGCGCATATGCGGACAACGCTTCGGGGACGTCGAGGGCCACGAATCGTCCCAGCACCCATCCTGCGCGAGGGCCGGCGCGAACCAGATACCACGCCTCCCGGGTCTTCGCCGCTGACGGCTGGTCGGCAGAGCCGGGCCGCTCCACCAAGCGACGGCCAAAAACTTGCAGCGTCTGGTTTTCCGTCACCTGCGCAAGTTGCGCGCCATCTCGTGACGGTTCGAGGCGCAGGTTCACCACACCATTGGTGTGGCCTTCGGCCTGAGGAGGAAGGCTGACTAGTTCGCGGAGCAATTGCTGGCCGCCCTCGTAAGCCCGGGAATCCAGCAGGTTCTTCGTCTCCACCCAACCCGTAAGCCCATCGGGCGTCTGGACTTGGGCCCAATTGCGCGTCCGCTTGATGATTTCAACGCGGTCCCCGCTCTTTAAGGAGCCAACGACGATTCGCACCTCAGCCGGCGTATCCACCACCTGGACGCTTTCGGGCAACGCATATGCGCCCTCGCCCACGGAGGAGTGCGCCGGCCTATACACAAAGTAGTAATAGGCTGAGGCAATCGGAACAAGCAAGAGGAGCAGAAGGATCCTGCGTCGAATAGGACTACTCCGCCAGTTCAAACCTTGGCCATCACTGAGGCCGCGCCCATCCACCCGTCGCATCCGGTGCGATGGCATCGCAGCCATTTTCCCGCGCCGCAGGGTCATACCGCGCTGCGGGGACCCATCTCGCGCACCCTTCGCACGAAACCTGCATCCGAAGGATGACGCCAGACTCACCTTCATTCTACACTATCTGGTTGCGCACGATGCCGCAGGCTGCGATCGCCGAGAAGACAGAGCCCTGTCCGGCATTCGGCGGGGCGGGCGCGGAGGTGAATTACGAAGATCGATCGTCTTTTGATTCCCGGTCCTGCCGGAATGCTCGAAGCGTTGCTCGAGTGGAACCCGCAGATCGTTCCAAATCACGTGGCGCTCGTTTGCCATCCGCACCCTCTCTATGGCGGAACCATGCACAACAAAGTTGTGTTTCGTGCCGCCAAGGCGGCACTCGAGCTGGGGCTTCCGACCTTGCGCTTCAATTTCCGTGGAGCGGGCAAAAGCGCTGGAACTTTCGCTTCCGGTATCGGCGAAAGAGAAGATGTTCGCCGGGCTCTCGATTACCTCTCCACACGCTTCCCGGGGTTGCCGGTTTGTGTCGTGGGATTCTCCTTTGGATCGTGGGTCGGCCTGGCCGTGGGAGCCACCGACCCGCGCGTATCCACCCTGGTTGGGCTGGGAGTCCCAGTAAGCTCCAACGACTTCACGTTTCTCCTCGACGTGCGTAAATCGAAGTTGATCATCCAGGGAACTCGAGACGAATTCGGATCGCCCACCCAGCTCCAAGCGCTCTATGACTCCCTTGCCGACCCCAAGCAGATCCACTGGGTTCGTGACGCCGACCACTTCTTTACAGGAAAACTCGCTGAGGTGCAAAAGACTCTGCGCGACTTCTTTTCGGCCGTCGTGGGACAGGGCCTCGTCGCTTCCGGCGAGTCTTGGCAGCCAGGCAAGTCGCGTGTAGATTAGGGGAAGACGGTTCGGGGGAACGAATGGCCGATTTGGATGAAGTCGCCGGTGAGCCTCTCTACTGCCCGACATGCGCAGCGGAAGTGTCAGAGCCACTCGTGTGCGGGGATTGCGGCGCGGTCATCTGCCGCAAATGCGGGACGCCTCTGGAGAAGATTGACGAGCTTGGAATCGTCTAAGACCTGCCACTTTCAGGGGCCGCAACCCTTTACAGGTTGCTGAAAAATGCCATTCACCTGTCATTCGGATCCCATTCGCTGTTATCCTGAGGCGCAGCCGAAGGATCCTTGTCATTTTGCTCAGGGTAAACTGCGCGAAGAATCTCACCCGTGCTTAGTCCATGGCAAATGCGGGAATACTTCCTTCGCTGCGCTCAGGACCGCCTGCGACCTCCTCAGGATGACATCCTCGGGCATTCTTCAACAACCTGTTAATAAGCCGCCAGAGCTCTTGCCACCTGCACAATGTCGGCCGGTTGCGGAAGCACGGCATCTTCCTGCGCGGGATGATAAGGGATGAAGACGTCCTTGCCCGCCAGCCGCCGCACCGGCGCATCGAGGAACTCGAACAGTTCGTCGGCAATCCGGGCGGCAATCTCTGCGCCATAACCCCAGGAAATATTATCTTCATGCAGAACAAGCACGCGGTTGGTCTTTTTCACCGACGCTGCGATCAGATCCCAATCGTAAGGATTGAGTGAGCGCAAATCTAAAATCTCCGGCTGAATCCCGTCCGGCTCCAGAGTTTTGGCCGCCTGCACGGCACGAATGACCAACGAGCCGTAGGTCACAATCGTCAAGGACGTCCCTTCGCGAACCAGCTTGGCCTTGCCGAAGGGAATCATGTAATCGTGTCCCGGGTAGGGCGCGCGGTTGTGTGTCTGGCGATAGAGATGCTTCGGCTCGAGAAACAGAACTGGGTCGTCGCAACGGATCGCCGTGCGCAGCAGGCCGTTGGCGTCGAGCGCCGTGGACGGCATCACCACGCGCAGGCCCGGCAGGTGCGTGAAGATCGATTCGCCGGACTGGCTGTGGTAGATCGCGCCCCCCGCTAGGTAACCGCCGATAGGCACTCGCATGACCAGGGGGCACGCAAAGGTGTTGTTCGATCGCCAGCGCAGGTTGATCATTTCATCCCGGATTTGCATCATCGCCGGCCAGATGTAGTCGAAGAATTGAATCTCCACCACCGGCTTGAGCCCTCGCGTGGCCATGCCGATAGCGCGGCCCACAATGCAGGCTTCCGCCAGCGTGGAGTTGTAGCAACGCGCGCTGCCGAAATGCCTTTGCAGGCCGTGCGTCACCTTGAACACCCCGCCTTTGCCTTTCACCTTGGGCAATTCATTTTCGTGGCTACAGTCGGCAACGTCCTCGCCGTAGACTACCACCCGTGGATCGCGCGCCATTTCGTCCCGCAGGCAGGCGTTGATGAGATCCACCATCGTCTTGGGCTCGCCGTGGAATTTCGGCGGATGGTCAAAGTGTTCGGAAGTCGGGTCCACGCTCGGCGAGTAGACGTAACGAAGCACGGTGTCGGCCGACACCGGCTCAGCCGCCAGGGCCTGGTCCGCAGCCTCGCGCACCTCGTGCTCGATCGCCGTCTCGATTTCCTTCAACTCTTTTTCCGTAACCAGCTTTTCGCGTTGGAGGAGCTTGGCCAACCGAGTGACGGGATCGCGTTTCGCCTCCTGCTGGCGGACTTCTTCCGGCTTGTACAGCCGCTCGTCGTCAGAGAGGGAATGGGAATAAGGACGGACGACGTGGGCGTGAATCAGCGCCGGACCCTTTCGCTGCCGGACGTATTCGACGGCTTTGCCCGCTGCCTCGTAACTCTCGGGAAAATCCGTGCCGTCGCATTCCAGTGTCAGCAGATGGGGAAAACTCCGAACCAGGGCGGAGATGCTGCCTCCCGCAGTTTGAACGTCGACGGGCACGGAGATCGCGTAGCCGTTGTCCTCGACCACGTAAAGGACCGGAAGCTTACGGCCACAGGCCCAATTCAGCGATTCCCAGAATTCACCTTCGCTCGAAGCGCCGTCCCCCAACGAGACGTAAATAATCTCATCGGCGTGAAAACTGGAGGCAAGTTCCGCCGCTTCCCGGATTTGCGAGAAATACCAGCTCGCTTCGGCGGCGCCCACGGCATGGAGGATGCGAGTTCCCGTGGGGCTCGAGCCCGAAATGATGTGGAGTTTCTTCGACCCCCAATGCGAAGGCATCTGCCGACCGCCGCAGGCGGGGTCGTCCTTCGCTCCCACGGAGGCCAGCAACATCTCGTAGGCTGTCATGCCCACTTGCAGGCAGAACGCACGGTCGCGGTAGTACGGGTAGAACCAGTCGTAGCCCGGCTTGAGGTGGAGTGCCGCCGACACCCCAATGCACTCGTGTCCCACCCCGTTGATCTGGAAGAAAGCTCGATTCTGGCGCTTGAGCTGAATCTCCTTATCGTCCACGCGGCGCGACATATACATGGTTCGGTACGCGCCGACCAGCAACTCCCGGGAAAGCTGGGCGGCTTTCAGGACATGATTCGTCGTTGTGGCCATGGACCCTCGCAGGAGGCGATGTGCCGGCAGAGATTCCCATTGGCAAAGCAACCGTCCGGCCTTCCAGGACCAGATTATCAGATTATGAAAGGGCAAAGTCAATCGACTGATTGTCCGTTTATATCGGCCGTCCACGCCCGCTGTCCCAGCACAACTCCCCCCTTTGAGACCTCGCACAAGTGTGATAAAGTGAGCGAACAAAAGGCGAAGAGGCCGCGATTGCCGGCTGGCCGTTGTGGATAGGAAGATGAGCAAAGGGCGGGATCGGAGTGAGGCGCTGTAGCTTCTTTCAGCGACCCGCGAGAAGGAACCCGTGGCCGCGCAACCCGCTTTCTGCCGCCTGACATCCGGAAAGGACTCTGGCATGGAACCGAAAGCCGATGCCTTGGCGAGCTTCGGGACACACGATCTGGCCCCCGTCCAGAGCGCGCTCAAGGAAATCGAAGACAAATTCCGCACCCCACGAACTCAGGGCGGTGTGACCGCCATCCGTCATTTTCCCGCTCGCGAGCCGCGCACGGCGCCTTTCCCCGTGTCTCTGCCTCCCCGCCTCACAGAAATCCTGAAGGCGCGAGGATTTGCCTCACTCTATACCCACCAGGCTGCGGCCTTCGATCTAGCCCGCGAAGGCAAAAGCCTTGTAGTCGTCACGCCCACGGCATCCGGCAAGACTCTCTGCTACAACCTGCCAATCCTGAGCGAACTCGTCAAGAATCCCGAGGCGCGCGCCCTCTATCTCTTCCCCACCAAAGCCCTCTCGCAGGACCAGCTCGTGGAGCTGAACCGCTGGACCGAACTGCTCGGCGACCAAGTGCGCACCTTCACCTACGACGGCGATACGCCGCAGAACGCTCGCAAGGCCATTCGCGCGCGCGGCAACCTGGTCATCACCAATCCCGACATGCTGCACACGGGAATCCTGCCCCACCACACCAAGTGGCAGCGGCTTTTTGAAAACCTGCGTTACGTGGTGATCGACGAACTCCACTACTATTGCGGGGTTCTGGGCAGCCACCTGGCCAATGTCTTGCGCCGGCTCAAGCGCGTGGCGCGATTCTACGGAAGCCGGCCGCAGTTCATCTGCACCTCCGCCACGATTGCCAATCCGGAGGAGCTGGCCGCGCGCATCCTGGAAGAAGATGTGACGCTCGTGGACGACAACGGCGCGCCCTCCGCGGAGAAGTACTTCGTCTTTTACAATCCCCCCGTCGTCAACCCGCAGCTTGGCATCCGCCGGTCGTACTTGAACGAAACGCGTCGCCTGGCGCGGACCTTCCTTTCTCGCGGGCTGCAGACCATCGTCTTCGCCAACAGCCGGCTGGCCACAGAAATCTTGGTCACCTACCTCAAAGAAGATTTCTCGCAAGCTCCAATCGGGCCGGAAGCGGTGCGGGGTTACCGCGGCGGCTACCTACCGCTGGAGCGCCGGGAAATCGAGCGCGACCTGCGCAACGGCCTGTTGCGCGGCGTGGTGGCGACCAACGCTCTCGAACTCGGGATCGACATTGGCAGCCTCGATGTAGCCTTGCTCGCCGCCTACCCGGGGACGATTGCCTCCACCTGGCAGCGCGCGGGCCGGGCAGGCCGCCAGGAAGGGACATCGGCCGCAGTGCTGGTCGCCTCCAGCGCGCCGCTCGACCAGTTCATGGTGCAGAATCCCGAATATTTCTTTGGCCGCTCGCCCGAGCACGGCTACGTGAACCCTGACAACCTATTAATACTGCTGAACCACCTGAAATGCGCGGCCTTCGAGTTGCCACTCGGCGAGGACGAGAAGTTTGGGTCGCTCGACCTCCGGCGGCTTTGCGAGCACCTGGAAGAAACCGGCTTTCTGCACCACACGACAGACGGCTGGCACTGGCTTTCGGAGAGCTATCCGGCCGACGCCATCAGCCTGCGGTCCGTCTCTTCCGACAACTTCGTGATCGTGGACAACACGAGCGAGCCAAGGGTGATCGGCGAGACGGACTTCTCCAGCGCACTCACCACGCTGCACGAGAAGGCCATCTACATCCAAAACGGTGTGCAGTACCACGTCGAACGCCTGGATTACGACGATCGCAAGGCTTACGTCCACCAGGTGGACTCCGAATACTTCACGGACGCCATCTCCTACACTAAAATCAAAATTCTCGAGACCTTCGACTCGGCTCCGGCCGGGCCTGCGCCCGCCGAAGGACCTACAGCCGAGGGGGGGGCGGCGTCCAAGCTTCGGCCCGCAGGCGGGTCCGCGCGAAGGAATCACGGCGAAGTCCAGGTGAACACGCAGGTGGTGGGGTTCAAGAAGATCAAGTTCCACACCATGGAGAATGTGGGCTCAGGAGAACTGACCCTGCCCGAGCAGGAGATGCACACCACCGCGTTTTGGCTCACCCTGCCGCGCTCCCTGATGGACGAGTTGCCTTACAATTCCACCGAGCGGCTCGACGGGGTTAACGGCCTCGCGAACGCGCTCGGCGCTATTGCCACGCTGCTCGTCATGTGCGACGCTCGTGACCTGGGGACTTCCGTGGGCGAGAATACCGAGCTGGAGATCTCCGAGCCATCCGTGGATTCCCGCTTCCGCGGGAATGACGACGCGGGTCGCGAGGCCAGACCCGCAGATCTAAAGACCAGGTCTGCGCTACACGTCACCCCCGCGCAAGCGTGGGTCCACATTTCCGAGCCGGTCAGCGAGCGGCCGGGCAAGCGCACCGTGGTGCGAAAGGTTTTTGAACCCAACATCTATCTCTATGACCGCTACCCCGGTGGCGTGGGACTGAGCGAGCCGCTGTTTCGCATGAGCGATTCGTTGCTGGAGAAAACGCGCAAGCTGATTGCGGATTGCCCCTGCCCCTCTGGCTGCCCTTCGTGCGTGGGCCCCGTAGGGGAAATCGGGGAAAAAGGGAAAGAGGTTGCGCTGGAAATATTGCGCCAGATGGTTGCTGCGAACTAGTGCCCTGAGTCAGAAGTTCGCTGATGAAGTCAGCCCGCGAAGCGGGCGAAAGAACGTAGCCCACGGCGTCAGCCGTGGGTGAGCGTACCCTCCCTCACCCCCGTCCCCTCTCCCGCCCGGAGCGGGAGAGGGGTGCCCCGACAGAGGAGGGGCGGGGTGAGGGCTCTCTCCCCCAGGGCTTGCGCCCTGGGCTACGCTCTTGCGCCCCTGACGGGGCTGCGCAATCGACCCTCAAACCGGTGTGCATGTGAACCTGGAACAAAAGCTTCGACAACTGCGGCGCGCCGCCAAGCCTCGCGACCCCGATCGGGAACTGGAGCAAACGCTCGAATATCTGCGCCGCCTGGAGCAGCCCTCCGGCCCGCGCCCGCTTCCCGCGCAGAGGGTGGCCAAGGGGATCGAGGAGTACGTGGAAGGCGCGCTGGCGCGAAACGACTGGGGCGAGTACTTCCTGGCCCGGCAGGCCTTCCCTTTCGGGAGGCCGTACGGCAAGCTACGCATCGGCGACATCTCCACGGCTGACCTGAGCCCGCTCGATCTCCTGCTTCCCGACGCCGCCCTGCCCGCGCCCTCGCGGCTGGTGTTCCTGGACACGGAAACCACGGGCTTGGCGGGCGGCACGGGCACCTGCGCTTTCCTGATCGGCATCGGCACCGTGGAGGGAATGCAATTCGTAATCAGGCAATTCTTTCTGAGGGATTATCCTGAGGAGAAAGCCGTCTTGCGCGCCTTGGCCGAGGTGCTGGAGTCTTCGGACGGCCTCGTGACCTACAACGGGAAGACGTTCGATGTGCCGCTGCTCGAAACGCGCTACGCGCTGGCGCGGCTCGAGTCGCCCTTCGCGCGCCTGCTGCACCTCGACGCCCTGCACCCCGCGCGGCGGCTGTGGAAACTGCGCCTGGAAAGTTGCCGGCTGACCGACCTCGAAAGCGCCGTGTTGGGGATCGGCCGCGAGGGCGACGTTCCCGGCTCGGAAATCCCCGGCATCTACTTTGACTATCTGCGCACGGGCGACGCGCGCGGCCTGCAGCCGGTCTTCTACCACAACGCCCTGGATGTCATGTCGCTCGCCGCCCTGACCGTGGAACTGGCCCGCGCCATCGGCGACGCGGGCACGAACACGCTCGCGTCTCCCGTCGACCTCTTCAGCCTCAGCCGCATCTTTGAAACCGCAGGATCCAGGGAACAGTCGGTTGCGACCTGCCAACGGGCGCTTTCCGGCGGATTGCCAGAAGAGATCGAGGCCCGGGCGCTGCGGCAACTAGCCATGCAGCACAAACGGCAGGGCAAGCACGAATTGGCCGTGGAGATTTGGCTCGAACTCACGCGGCGGCCGTCCGCGCTGGCTTTCGAAGCCTTCGAAGAGTTGGCCATTCATTACGAGCACCACCAACGCGACCCCAAGAGCGCGATGGAGTTCGCGCTCGCCGCCCTGGAGCGCCTGCGCGAGCAGCCTGCGCCTCTGCCGCTCGCCGCGCGCTTCGCCCATCGCCTGGAGCGGCTGCAACGAAAGCTCGCCCGCCTCCCAAGCGCCATCAATCTTCCGATCACTTAGCCGCGATTTCTCTGTGGCTTTTTGGGTTCCAGTATGATTCCAGGTGCGCGGCCACAGGGCACTTCTACGGATAGGCCGTTATACGGCCGAGTGGAATGCGCGCCTCCAACGACCGCTGCAGTTATCGTTAGGCCCTACAAAATAGACTTCGCAACTCATGGTCTCGACCATCACCATAATCAGATCTCAGATTGTGCCCAAAGAAATTTGGCAGCCGCGGACCGAACAAACGGTGAAACATCCTCCAGCGCGTTCTTCGCCGAGGTTTTCGCCAAGTCTGCAGCAACCCACCCATAGCTGAAAGACTCAATTATACGTGCACGGGCGACCGCCGAATGTGAGTTCAGGAGGGTCAACAGTTCATCTGAGTTTTTCCGCAATTGATCAGCCGGTTGGCCGAGGATTTCCTTTATAAGTTGTTTCGGAGCTGATTCAGTATCAATCTGTTCGATCACCTCGCGCATGATCTTTGGATCGGTGAAAGCCCATTGTGCAAGACTTTTCGTCGCCGCGTCGGCCGAACTGAATCCTTCCTCGTTGGCCAGCTTCAAAAGATCCTGAAAATTTAGCGCACCCGCCTTGAATGCGAGATAAACAAGGTGCTCTCTCGGTTGCGGAGGCACGATGTGACAATTCTCACAGGACGACCCGGGTACCACTCTCTTGCAGCCGTAGCACCATGACCCGCGGCTTTTCCAGATGTCGAGAAGCTCAAGCGCTCGGCTTCCATGCGGAGCCAGCACTTCCGCAGGGACCGTTCGGAGAGCCTCAGCAGCCAACTCAGCGGTCCTCGGATCGTCGAAGGCGGCACCATTCAACGCAGTATCGACGGCGAGCTGAACCTGTTCGAGATTGCCCGCCGCTCGTAACATGGGCTTGTAAAGGTAACCGCACCCAGGGCATAGTGGCTTCCCAAATCTGCCATGAATTTCACCAAACGCTTCTTCGCCCCAGACAGAGCTAGCCAGCATGTCAATGAGCCGGAGAGCCCACCCTTGTCCATTGAACATCAGGTTTCTAAGGAGTTCCCGCCGAGATGGAGCATCGCCACAGGCCGCGAACAATCGTGCTGCATTCCAGGCCACAAACCGTGAGGGGTGCTGGAGAGCGTCGGCAAGAAGATTTACATCTGGCTTGGAATCACGAGCCTTTCTCCAATCAGGATCCCGCTTTAGTTGCTGGGCTTGCCAACGAGACCTTTCCGGAATTCCCGAGGTGTCGAGAGGGCGGTTCAGTAACCAATTTGCCTCGTAACTGAGCTTATCAGGGTCCAAGTCAAGCGCGTGAATCATTCCGCGCAAGGTTTCTACCAGCACCGGCGAAGCTTCCGTGCCAACGCTTTTTAGGTCGGGAAGTGAAACTTCCCAATATTCCATGGAGCTGAGCAGCGTTCCGATGAGCCGGCATTCAGACGGCCGGTCGAAGGTAGTGTCGCGCTCCCGGCCACAGGCCCGAATGATACATTCCTGGATGGTCCGCTCGACCGCCGTTAGGGCCTGGCTAGCTTTGACCGACGTTTGGACAAACTCGAGAGTGCTGTCGATCCATTGGCGCCGCGCTCGATAAACCCAATCTGAATACGGTTTTTCATTCAACTTTGATTGGGCAGCGTCGATTAATCCCGAAGCAAGATCCCCGCGTGAGAGAAACGCAGTTACAATTTTCTCGGCGACTGACGCCGGGAGCTCAGTCGCTATTCGCTTTAGCGCGTTTGGAAGGGCCGACGCCTGAAGCTTGTAAGTTCCAGATGGCCACTCCGGATAATCGGGTCCCCATGAAAAAAAATGCATGGGTTTGAGCTGCTCGATCCATTCAACGATCTTTCCCACTGGGATTGACGGTGACCCACCTGAGATGCCAGAGCAAATTGCTGCCAATCTACTCCAAGGTTGTGAATGATCCCAAAGCTCCAGAGCTATCGCGGCCGCCATTTCCGGTATCATGGGTGCGACCTCAGCAATAGCTAGGCCTGCATCGACTGCTATTAGCGGAATCGGTGAGCAGAGCCGTAATTTAAGCTGCGCTGCCACCTTTTCAATCGCATCTTCAGCAACTGTTCGGAATTCGCTCTCGGCAATGGCTGACGCGGCAAGGAACGCCTCTCCTGACTCTGGGTCATCCGGTGAATCCAGCGCCAAAAGCGTGTCCACGACCCGCTGAGCCGCGCCGCTACCTGCGGCGAGGACAATGGGTTCGCGCCACCTCGCCTTTGGGCGATGATCTGAAATCGCCTGCGTGAAGTCTGAGGCATCGAGTTGGGCTAGGTGTCGGCCGGCAAGATACTCTCCCAGAGCTGGATGGACGAACACAACGGCATCCAGCGATCCTGCCGTCACCAGCTCGATCAAACCGTGCTCTGTCCAAAGATGAACTGCAGATTCCGCACGGCGAGCCACATCGATCCCTCCTCCGAGTTGCCGAGCAATCAACGAGTAGATTTCAGAAACCGGACGATCCGGTTGCGTGAGGCAACTCCAACCTGTTATCTCTGCGGTAGCCCATGCCGTTGCACTATCAACTTGCCCCTCCGGAGATGCCCGATTAAGGGGGGGCGACTTCCGGATAAGTTCGACGATCCTGCTGAATAAGACGTTTCGCTTAGCGTTAATGTCCTGGCCATCGATGAACAGGCGGACAAGAAAACTCAGGAATAAAGGATTTCGCGCTGCAATCGAGGCGGCGCCAATTTGATGGCCCTCTTTGACGGCATCGAGGAACGGATGAAGCAGCGGTGGGGTCCGCCCAGCGCCGCATTGAGACTCTATCATCCAACTGGCGACGTCACGAATAGTGTCGTCATCGAGTGGGAGAAGTTCCGCATGTGAGAAGCCAGGGAGCAAACCCGGGTCGTGACCGACGGGCCGCGTAAGCACGCAGATGCTGGTGTTAGGGTGACTCTGTGCCCAGCGAGAAATGTCGATTGCAACATCCGCTCGGCGCGGATCGCATTCATCCAAACCGTCAGCGATCAGGAGATCGGCTGACGCAAGGATATGCCTGCGATCCATGACCAACTGGCCGGAACTCTCCAGCCCAGCTTCAATCATTGCGTTTTCGAATGTGGAGCCATGACCCAGGAGCGCTGAAACAGTGCCCAGGCGCACATAAACGACCAGTCGGCCCTCGGAAGTGAAAAAGGCAAGCCGCTTGCACAGGGTTGTCTTTCCGGCACCCGGCCCGCCTACGATAGCGGAAAGTCTATGTGAGTCCACGAATGCATCCGCAGCAACCGCATCGTCACCCCACCGACCCCGCGTGAGACGCGCCCATTCTTGGTACCGCTTGATTTGCATTTCGAGGCGATCAGGCGAGGGCGTCGTCATTTGAGCGTCGGTCGGTTGGTTTAGGGGCGCCACCCGGGTCCATGCGTACTGAACCGGAAAATGCCGCATCAATGCAGGCGAGTAGAAAGTCTGGTTGCTCGACCGAACCCACTCGGCGAACCGAGTAGTTGAAATGGCGGGGGAATGCCCATTGCGAGCCAGTCCAACCTCCTCGTTCAGGTACCTTGCGCATTTGTGAACATCATCGCGCCCGCAGTTCTTGATCAAGCCATGGCCGCGCTTACCCAGTAAGTTGTAGGCTGTCGTGGAATTATAAGGTTCTACGACGCTCGACAGCAGAGCTTGAGCAGCGGCAACGCCATCTGCTCCAGCGTCGAGATCGACAACAACAATTCTAAGCCTGGCGAACACAGCAGGGTCCGCCACGTTCTCCCCATCCAATCTCTTAAGTAGATCCCGAGTGACGGATTTAATCCCGTCAGTACGGCCCTGGCCAAGGCGGATAATATCCTGTTTCAGATCTTCACGAATTATTTCGCTGGCGTGCCGGTCCACCAGAAGAACCGCTCTAAGCTCAGGAGAGTTCTGCAGCCCACAGACGAGTTTCTGAAGCGTATTGTCGTATTCTTCGCCACGCTCCAACCCGTGCTTCACTTGGACTTCGATGGGGGAGGCCCCTACACAAATGATCCGGATATCATCTCCAGGCCCACCCGTCTCAGTGAGCCAGCTTGCGGGAACGTCATTGTGACTGTCAAACCAGGCGAGGGGCTGCCCAGCCAGTGCGTGCGCAGACACGTACGCGATCGCATTCGCCTGATAGTCATAGCCGGTATCGCCCCCGCTGCCGCTCACCGCCATAGTATACACGCCATCAGGGCGAATGGCCTTAAACGAGGTACGCTCGATAAATGCGGCAAAAGCGAAGGGCATTTTCCCTTTTTCGATTAATGTTTTCGGAGCCCGCGACTACTTGACGGTAAGTCGCTAGCCTTGATCGGAAATGCCTCGGCCCGAACGAGTGGCATCTGGAACCGGCAGGATGCTGGCGGGCCGAGGCGTTTTCGATAAGGAGACTCATGCTTATCCGGTTGTTTCAGCAGAATGCTACAGGTTGTGTTTCTATAGTAGTTAATAAAGCCATGCGATTTTGTTTTCTTTTTTGAAACTAAAAGCATGGTACAATTCTCTCGTCTCGAA
>JBEKAK010000074.1:0-28469 GCA_050018275.1 Terriglobia bacterium
GCTCCAAAACTCCAATAATCTGCTCCTCCGTGAAACGGCTCTGCCTCATCTCCTGTCCTCCTTCGGGCTTTTATACCCTGGGAGAACTCTCTTTTACACTGGTACAGTTTTCGGGGGGCAGGTCAGCAGCGCCGTTGAAGATTACACCTAATTTATTTGATTTGCTCCGCCAACTCTAAAATAATCCCCTCCGGCCCACGAACGTAGCATAATTTATAAGCGTTTTCGTAGTTTTGTATCTCACCAAAAAGTTCCGCGCCTTTCTTTTTCAATTTGGCAACAACGGCTTCAATATCTTCAACAGCAAAGGCAATATGCCGGATACCCAGAGTATTTGCCAAAGGACGCTGCATGCCTTTTTCATCCGATGGCATGTAAAATTTTACTAGTTCTATATTCGCCTCACCGTCTGGCGTTCGCAACATTACACATGCCGCTTTAACGTCATGAAGCCCCACTACCCGGTCCACCCACTCGCCTTCCACTTTTCCTTCCCCCTGCATTTCAAGGCCAAAGTCAAGAAAAAACGCTTTCGCGGCAGGAAGATCATTGACGATTATACCCACATGATCTATTCGATGGATCTTCATATCTTATATTCTCGCTGCTCCTGCGCATCCTGCCAAGCCGCGCGCTGCAGCCCAACATCTCAGTATCTTGCGCATACCCCAAGAACGACGAGTTCTTGTCGTTAGAATTGATTCCCTAACTTTACAAGTCAAAATGGCATACGTCAAGAATCTCGGAATTATTGACTTCGCCGATTCTTGCGCAGATTTTGAGGATATGAAATTGCTTAAACGAGTCCATGCGATCGGTATCGGCTGACGCGATCCAGTCCTGCCGGTCGTCTCACATAGGCTTCAAACTGCTGGGCGGCGGGCTGGCCGAAATCTTCGGCGTAAGCGGCGACGCCATTCTGGAACGATCCCAGCAATACGTTCTTCTCGCTGCCGGGTGCCGAGGCGATGGCGTCGAGCAGGTCGATCAGTTTGTCGGCGCTGAAAGAAGTTGTCGGCTATGGGATGGGGACTCTGATCTCATGCATACCGGGGCGGCTCGCGTATTTCGAGAGCGAGGATGAGAGATACATACTCCAAAAGTGACCGCTCGCCAGACCTTGCGAATGCAGAAGTGGGACCTATAGAAGCTGATATAGAGTTTTGCACCGCGTTTCCGCCGATGAGGCTCTCAGGACCTGGCTCCCCCTCGGACTGATGATTTTGGCCCCCTTTTATGCCGGTGCTGACACCCTGCGCAAGGGTTCTTCTCAAGACAGCATAAAGGGCCACGTAACCAAGTACCTGCTGCCCCATTTCGGCAAGATGCAAGTGAAAGACATCACGGAGAAAGAAGGCGAGGAATTCGTTGCTGCCCTGGCGAAGATGAGTTACATTCGTTCAAACGGAACTCGCAGGATGTTATCGGCAACGTTGATACACAACACAGTTTCGGTTCTCTAGCTGGTGCTCGGGAAGAAGATTTGTGGAGATTGGTCTTTGTCGTTGCCGAAGATGGAAAGCAAAGAGCAGTGGCCTGCACAGTCTCAGGCACGGCAGGGTAAGTGTTTTGCGCAGTCACGGCTGCCCGGATGACTTAGTCAAAGAATGGATTGGCCATAGCAGCCTTCGGACAACGTCAAAATACACACACTTCACCAACCAGTTCAGGACGGAAGTAGTGGACAGTTTGGCGTTACAGTAAGACCGCAAAACTACTGCATCAGCAGTCTCCCTTGCCTAGTCCCTTGCCAAGCGCTTCCCTCATTGCCGGCATTCGTCATGATGGATGCGCGTGGACCTGGTCCACCCACGGTCCCCACTGCACTTATGACCACCTGCTTCCGGCAGTTTTGCTGTTTGATCACTAGTTTAGCCATTTCCGGATCCTTGCCGTTGAGTAGGCCATCCGAGCTTCGTTTGTACGGTGAGTGGCACATTCGCCTTCGTCGTCGGAGATCCACTTCGATCAACATGCCAGGCCTGCTCCTCTGGACCCGATCCATAGGAATCTTCGCTCTCCTCAACTAAGCCGTTCGCACTCTCAAGCTGTCATTGCTCCGGCAGGCAACCCTTTGCCCAGGGTTACGGGGTATGGGTCGCCTAACCCCCCTTCCTGATAGAACTTTTGCGTAGGAAACGGCATCGTACGCGCTGCCCGCGCTGCCTCCAGACGGGCCCGGATCTCAGGAGTAACGACTACGCTTCTCTTCCGGTACGCCTTGACGGTCTGAATGGCAAAGTTTGCCTGTTCAGGGTCGGAAGGGTCGAACCACAACATTAGCTCGTGATCGCCGCGGCCTTGTGGCTCCATGCCCAGCTTCTCAGCTTGTCGAAGCGTGTCTTCAACTCGGTAGGTCCTGACGAAGAGCTTCATGCTGCCGGCGCTCTCTGTGATCCACCCCCGGCGGCCAGGAATGTGGCGACAGTCAGGATGAGGACCCGGTTCGTACGCCTTTGGGGGCCGTTTCAGTCTCAGGTGGTGATCTCCTGCAAAGCATTCGATGTCCATATTCATGACTCCTCTTAGATCTCACGCCCGAAGCTCTGCACGCCCCTGGCATCGACCGTGCCCGCACTCACGCAAACAATCGGCTCATGTCCGGGATAATCTCCTTGCTTGGGGTTGGCCGGGTTGTTGTGGGACCGATTGAATCTCTTCCGGCATTTCGAGCAGCAGAACCTGCTGTCGTGGCGTTTACCATCGAGAGTGTCACCGCATTCCAGGCAGGCAATGCCCGGAGGGATCTCCTTCCCAACCAGGTCGGCGAACAGCCGCGGGTGATGACGGCTCAACCACAGGGCAAACCGTTTGCCTGACCCGAAAGGCGAAGTGTCATTTAACGTCCGGCATTTCTCACTGCAGAAAGCAGACTGATCGGGGTCCAGGGCGAAACCGCACCAGCGGCACCTGCCTGGCCCGAACAGGCCACACTCGACGCACTCGACGCAACAGAAGTGCCCTGGGACGCCTGGAACGCTCATCAAGCCACTGAGGTGGCCAGGGAGACCGCAGACGCCGCAAGCACCCTCGTGGGCGGTAATGAAAGAGTGGATTACACCGAGATCCATTGTCACAGGGGCAGAAATTGTTCTCATGATTCTAGGGCTGGCTGCCATCGCTGGCGTCATTCCGAAGGTCACCACGATCTGCGCAGTGGGAAGTTGCAACTGGAATGCTTCGCGTACCCGCGTGGTACCGATCTTTCTGCGCTTGTTGCCGTTGATTGTTTGTTGTACAGCTGCCGTGCTCATAGCGTTTCTCCTTGAGTTCCACTCGGAGTTATTCGAGGGGAGATCTAGGCCTGTCTTGCCTGGTTAGTATAGGAAGGCACAGCGTCTTCGGGCGTATTCATGCGGGTTTGCTCGATGTTTTAGGTAAGCCTATGAAAATAGGGCTGATATAGTTGCAGGCAAAACCTTATATGGATGTATCGCGCTGGGTTATTGCTTCTATATGGCTTATTTGATTGTTGACGATTGACCCCGCGGAGCTAGTCTTGAGACAGCCTCTGTTTTGCCGAGGAAGGTGTTTTCGTGCCGTCAATTGTGATATAATTAATATGTTCTGCTATAAGGACAGAGCCCAGCGCATAATTCCACAGTGCGCTGTGTGTCAAGCCTACCCCGCAGGGGCACTGCCGCCTTAAGAGAAGCGGGGACCATTTTAGGGCTGGTGGCGCGCGACCTGGCGGACAGGCAGAACGCCCAACGGTGCGGAGATGTCATGAAAATTGGACGAAACACGCCTCTTGACCGTGGCCGAGGTGGCCACAAGATTAAGATGTTCACGTAGCTTCATTTACCGGAGACTCGATCCGAGTCATCCCCAATACATTCCACATACCCGTCTTACTCCCACCGATGTCCGGTTCGACGGCCGGATTGTTCCCGACTTGCTAGTGCCCCAGGAAAGCAGTAAAGTTCCCGAGTTGGACTCGGCGATTCGAGGAGGAGTGAAAATGACTCGACGCCGGCATAGGCAAGGCAGCCTCCGTATTAAAGACGGAAGCTGGTGTGTTCAATGGACAGAAGGAGAGCACCGTCCCTCACACACTCTGGGACGGGTGAAAGACCTCACGAAGAGCGAAGCACAAAAGCTCAAGCGCGAGTGGATGAAGAAGGTCAACGATCGTCGGGAAGTGTCCGGGAACTCTCATACGTTGTCGGGATTCTGGCGGGAACACTTCTACGATGAAGGGAAGCAGGGAGTGAAAGACGAACTAAAGGGTAAGAAGCCTAGCACCTGCAGGGATCTCAAGTCGGTAATGACGAAAGTCTGGCTACCTCGCTTCGGCGGGCGCCTGCTTGACGGGTTGGGTACTGCAGAGCTTCAGAAGTATCTCGACAGTCTGAAGCTGAACAGAGGAACCGCTGCGAAGTACCGGGCGTACCTGTCGAGTGTCTTGTCATCAGCGATTCGCCTCGGCCGCGGGTTGACGTACAACGCCGCTCGCTTCATCAAGCTGCCGGCCGAGGGTCCAGAGAAGCCTTACGTGATGCCGACCGGAAAGGAAGTCATGGCCATTCTGGACGGGTTGAAAGACCCTCGTCACAAAATGGCCTGGCAACTGGCGGTCTGGTTGGGAAATCGCTGTGGGGAGACCCGCGGATTGCGTTGGGAATCTGTCTTGTGGGAACATAACACGATTCTAATCCGCGAATCGGTATGGGAAGGGAAGAGCACTCTGCCCAAAACCAAGAAAGGTTATCGGAAGGTCGTGCTCACAGACGAACAGATGCAGATCCTGCGAGAGTACAAAGAGCAACACTTGCCAGATGCTCAGCCTCAAGACTGGGTGATTCCCGGCAAGAGGGGCCGACCCATCGACTTGGGCTGGCTGATGTCGAAGCACATCAAGCTCATCGCTCAGAAACTTGGGATCCAGGGAATTCATTGGCACGCACTTCGACACTTCAATAACAGTCTAATGCTCGCCGAAGGGGTGGACGTGAAGACGCGGATGGACCGCCTGGGCCACGTGAACCATCGCGTGAACATCATCTACTCGCATGCAAACGATGAGGCTCAGATGCAGGCTTCCGAGCTAATCTGCCAGAATCTCAAGGCAGCGGGCTCACAACTCAAGCAGCACCAACCCGCTGCCGCTTAAAGTAGCCGGAAAAGTAGCCGGGAAAAAGGCCCTTCCACTAACTTGTTGAAAACATGGCAGGGGTGGGGGGACTCGAACCCCCGACCCTCGGATTAGAAATCCGATGCTCTATCCGGCTGAGCTACACCCCCCTCAAGAGCTTAGCTTACTGCATTCGGTGGGTTTTCATCAAACACTTCATCGGGTGGTTTTCTTCAGGGAAACCTTGGCGCAGGCGCTTGAGGGGCATGGGGTGGGTGACGGGATTCGAACCCGCGACGTCCAGATCCACAGTCTGGCGCTCTACCAGCTGAGCTACACCCACCGTGTCGGCGTGCTGCGCCAAAGATCAGCCGTCTCTTCTTTGTAACATCGGGCGGTGAAGGGTGTCAACTGAGCGCGTGACACGGAAGCGGAGCTACTTGCCCGATTCCTCCACAGGGATCTCCTGCAGTTCGGTCGGCTGCTGGCAGCAGACGCAGGGTCCGGGCTCGAGTGCCACGATGTTGCAGACCTTGCAGAAGTAACGCACGCGAAAAACCTTACCATTGTGGAGCGTGTAGAGCCACTGAACCTCGAACGTGCCATCGGGCTTCCGGGCGCCTTCCACGCGCACCTCGCGGCCGTCCAGTCGCTTGTCCTGCAGCGTATGAAAGAGGTACTGCGTCACTGCCGAAAGCGGCTGCTCCTTATCGTGCATCTTCAGGACCGGCCCCTTATTACCCGTCGCAAGCAGCTCCCCTTCGAGCGCGGCCAGAGGCTTAGTCTGGTCTGGCCACAGCGTTGCAGCCGGAAGGGAAGCGAGCACCAACGCAAGCCCGAACACGAGCCTTCTGCCGAGCGTTCGGGATGGCGCCGCTCGACCTGCTCCTGGTTGCCATCGATTTGTTGGTTGTGACTTCTTCATTCCGAATCGAGCGTAGACGCGATCAGTGAGATTCGCCTTCGCTTAGCCTCCCCACTTGCCGACCACGGTGAACGCCAACGGCAGCTCCCCGCTTTGCCCGTGGCCTTTCACCTGAAGGTTCCAATGATCCTGGTCATCCTTCACGGCCGAGGGGAAATCGCTACCGCTTACTTGCGCGCCGACCAGGAACCCCGGATGGGGCGTCCCCGAAGCCTGCCGACCCAATTTCACCAGATCGTCGAACCCGAACGCCTTGGCGGGATCTTGGTCGACTGAAACCGGAGCCAGAACCATCACGTCGCGATACGGATTCACGCCCATATGGTTTCCGTCCTGGGGAATGAGAGCATAGCGCAGCGTGTAGAAGCCGGCTTTGATTGTCTGGCCACGAAAATCGGTCGCCGCATTGGGGAAGTGCAGAACTCCCAGGAAGGTTCCTTCGGTCAATGCTCCATAGAGGAGGTCGGATGACGGCTTAGGGCTCGAACTCGTGGGGAGGGTTTTGCGCAGCCAAACTTCGCAGAGCGTCGCGCCCTGATCGTTGACCACGCGGGCTCCCTGTGAGTCGAGAACGTTCTGGAGCGAGGCTGGAACCTCCGTGGCCCGCGCAGCGCCGATAGCTTCGGCCTTGTAGCTGCCCTGGCCAAAAGCCGTCGCCACCGCCAAGAGTTGAGTCGCCAGAATCAGTCCGAGTATGCGGTGCAATTTCATCGCAAAGCCTCCTTACCTATTGGATGTCACAATTCCCGATCCCGATGCCGGATAGCTTCCACGGTGATTATCCCTCTTTCCATCACCGGGTTGGAATATGGAAATTGAACCCCGATGCGGTCAGGGTGAACACAAGACGGAAAGCCCCCTCAAGGGGGTTTCCCGTGCTTCAAGCGGTGTGCGGGAGGATCGAGGTTATCAGAGGGTGAAGGCGCCAACAAACGCGCTGCGCTTGCCCATGTGCGTCCACACGACGCCCAGGCCCTGTCCCTGAAAGGATTCATCCAGCGTGAAGGCCGGCATGGCGTGAGCGAGACTGACGAGCGGCGGGTAATAGACAAACTCGTTTCCGCAAATGTGATCGCCGTGGCACAGGCTCCGCGTCTCGATGCGAGCGATATTGCCCGCCACCAGTTTTGCCGCGCCGTGTTGATCGCCATGTTCCACCGTCAACTGAATCGGCGCAGTCTCAACGCGCACGACGTGATCCAGCAAGCCGCCCGCCATCGACGTGGCGAACTCCCTGAGGGCAGATCGCTGGTCGCTGCTCGCCCGAGAATCCAAGATCAGCACGGAGTGCGCCGGGTACGGGCTGTGATAAGGATCACCCAGCGTGGCCTGGGCCGTGACGACCGCCACCACGCTCAGCCCGTTCAGGCTGACACCCTTCCAGCTACCCTCCTGGACCTTCCAAGCCAAAATGGCTTCCTTGCCGGTCAAACCCACTTCTGAGTTGGCAAAGCAAGGACCTGTGTAAACGTCCGCACTGCGGACTTCGATGTAGTCACCCTTGATGGCCGCGCTTCCGGAAACTGCCAAACCCGAAAGCAGAAAGAAAGCGACGGCCAGAGGAACCATGAGTTTCCGCATGATCCTATCCTCCACGGAGCAGATTTTCTGACAGTGCCCTGAAGAGCATATTGTATTACACCCTGCCGTCGGATTCAACCTTGGCGGCGACTCGGACGGAGGCAGTAGGCAGCGAGCGCCGTATGCGAGTCCCGACCAGTCGGGATAGGCAGCGAGCGCCGTGTGCGAGTCCCGACAAAGTCGGGAAAAGCACTTCGCCTCCCAGCTTCTGAATCCCATTCGCCCCGCTCCAACCCTCGGTCGCTGCGGCGACGGAGGGTGGCCCGACCTACCTGCGGCAAGCAGGCTTGTAAGGAAGGGTGAGGGGGTCGTACCCCCAGCCTCTAGCCCCCAGTCCCTGCGCTTCGGACTCCTAACTCCTGTATTTTCACCACCATAGCTTCATTAACCCATTAACTAGCTTGTTTTCAATAATATATCCAGATCGACCTGCCGAAGATTTTCTCCATCCTTTGTTTTCATAGATGTATCCGGATCGACCTTCATTTTTAACATCTTTTTCTTCTGCGCTGTCCCTGCCGAACCTCAATCCGACTAAGTGCTTGCATTTCAACAACTTCGTTTTCAATCCAGGTCATGCTAAATCTCCCCGATCCATCGCTAAGCCCTTATGTTTCATTAACATTTCCGGATAGAAGTTCATTCTGAGCAGGTACGCCCGCGATTAGGCTCTGCGAGGTCACCCCCGCGAAACCTGCCTGCGGCAGGCAGGCGTGGTGATTGACGATTTTAGGACCCAGCAAACCGGTTCATCTTTTCACTCAGCTCTGCCGATAACCGATTCGGGGAAGTGTGTCACTCGGCATGGGGTCATCGGGGCCTCCGTTCATCGGGCCATGGGTCCATCGAGTCATCGGATGGAGGCCGGAAGTGCGATCACCCGATCTCCCGACTTCCCTGACTCCGGACTCGTTTTTTCCTATTTCCTATCACCTGTTCCCTGTCCCCTGTCCCCTGTTCTTCCGCCCCTAGTCCTGAGCCCCTAACACCTAGTCCCTGCTCTATGGTAGCAATAAGCACGGGTGTAATGTCAAGGCCATGACGCACGATTTATCCTGCCGGTAGCCCTAAAATGCAACGGTTGGCACCTGATTGTCCGGCGAATTCCCTGCCGGAAGCAGTGGTAGGGCCGAACGGCGTTCGGCCCGCTGGGGGCGAGCAGCCTGCGCCCCGGAGGCTTCGGCCGCCGGGGCGCCGCTCGCCCCGACAAGCAAAAGAGCGCCCCGATATGTCGGGGCGTTTCTTCCAGCAGCGCGGGTTCTGCCCGCGCCGCAATTGCCTTCGTAGAGGGGGTAGCGAAGAGTTTGCGCCTTTCAAAGTCTGCGGCCTGCCTGCGCAGTCAGGCTTGAATGTTCCAGGCCATTTCGTATTTGTTCAATATGAATCGTTCCACCAGAGCGAGGTTACGGTGGTGGCGATGACCCCCAACCAAGAACCGCAGAGTCTCTGGGGAACGAGACTCTGCGCTTGTATCTACCCACTCCGAACCCACTTAGGTCATTTCTAGGCGATGAGCGTTCATCGGGACCCACGCAGCGTGACCGATCTGAGGTTACGTGCTACGATTTACAGGTGATACCGAGCACGCAATCCGGCTGGGCGTGGATGGGTGGCAGTCGTGTTCGAAGATCCCGTTTCCACGGCGGGCGAAAGACCGTGGCCGCGAGGAGGGTAAATGCCGGGAAGCACCGACTACCTCGACGGCACTTACTTGCAACAGAATCCTGACTGGCATGTCCCTGATTCTGCCTGGAAGGTTCGGCAGATTTTAAGGATTTTGAGCCGCAACCAGATTGTTCCAAGAACAGTTTACGATGTTGGCTGCGGGGCTGGAGAGGTTCTCCGGCTACTCCAGCAGAACCTCGGCACCGCCTGCGAACTCTGGGGCACCGACGTCTCGCCCCAGGCCATCGAGATGTGCCGAGCCAGGACAAACGATAGATTGCACTTTGCATTATCGGACGATTGCCCATGGGCTGGACAGTTCTTCGATTTAGTGATTGCAATCGATGTCTTAGCGCACGTTGAGGACTACCGCGGGTTTTTGCGCAATATCAAGCTAAAGGGTACATATAAACTAATTCACATCCCGCTCGACGTTTCCGTTCAGCATATCTTGCGGGAACACAGTATGATCAATCGCCGACGAAGCCACCCACACTTTCACTATTTCTCGAAGAGGACCGCGATGTTTGCTTTCGAAGACCTCGGATTTGAAATCGTGGATTGGTTCTATACTCCTCGGTCGATCGATATTCCCGGTCACACGAGAGGAAAGCTCGTGAGGCTTCCTCGGAAGTTACTCTTTGCTGTCAATCAGGACTTCGCCGTCAAACTGCTAGGCGGCTTCAGCTTAATGGTTCTTGCGAAGTGAATGACGTGACAACCCAGGGCTAAGAGACAAAGGTATACTGTGGGGTTATATTTGTCTGTTTGTGTGGGTTAGTATTCGACCTGCACACAACATGCTGCGATATCTATGGAAACGCCACGAAGAGGTAAAAAGCGGGATGGGAGAGTCGGAGCCGAGACTAAAACTGTGCGATCCGTTTTCTCCAAGGCCAACGCTCAATCGGTAAATGCGACGAGTCTTAGGAGCGTCGAGTTTCTCTACCTCGACCAAGCGGCGGTCCTTGACGCTGACGTGCTGGACATGCCCCGAGCAATGGATGTCGTTGGACGGGCGCAAGCCTCATTCGCAAAAGGTGAAGTCCGGCAGCCGCACAAGGTTGTGCTGCGCAGCGGAGACACTGCAGAGAGCGAAGAACTGGGGCGCTTCAACGGCCTCTCGGCGTCCATAGGTACGCCGGTGCAGTGTGTGGGATTTAAGTGGATTGGAAGCTTCCCCGCGAATCGAAAGCTCGGTCTGCCTCGCGCCAGCGCACTGATCATCTTGAACTCCCCGCAAACCGGACTTCCACTTGCCTTGTTGGACGGAACCCTGATCAATGCGATGCGGACGGGCGCTATGACTGGACTCGGCGTTCGATACCTCGCCCCAAGTCAGACACGTAAGGTCGGCATCCTCGGCGCAGGTGTCCAGTCTCGTACGCAGATCCTGGGTTTGTACACGGCGCTTCCCAAGATTGAGGAGATCGCTCTTTACGCTCGGAGCAATTCTGCCTCGGAAGCGGTTGCTGAGGATTGCCGGCGGCGGTGGGGCGCTCCGGTCCGAGCAGTCCGGACGATTGATAATGCGCTCCTCGACGCCGACGTGGCCCTCACCATCACGACCGCCCATGAGCCGATCATGCTCGCGCAGCACATCAAACGGGGCGCGCTCACGGTGCAGCTTGCGGGTCATGAATGTGAGTTCGGCGTTATACAGTCATGCCGTAAAATAGTTACGGACGACTGGGACGCAGTGAAGCATCGGGCCATCATGACTCCGGCTATCATGCACCAGCAGGGGTTGCTCCACGATGAAGACATTTACGCAAACCTGGGCGAACTGATTCTCGGAAGGAAGGCCGGCCGGGAAAGCGACAAAGAAAGAATCCACTATTGCCACATGGGTATGGGTGTTAACGATGTCGCACTCGCATGGTCGGCTTATGAGATGGCGTGCGAACGAAACCTCGGCACACGTTTGCCTCTGTGGCGGGAGCCACTGTGGGTTTAACTGAGGTGTGCTGCGCGCGTCCATCGTTATGAGGGACTCATCTGACCGCATGCGAATCAAGGACAATTGTGTCCCGGTCGTTGTGCTCGTGTCGTCCCAGCCTGGCGGCCTTGGCCTTATTCGGAGCCTTGGCAGACAAGGTATCCGCGTATATGGCGTCCACCAATATTCATTGGAACCGGCGGCGTGGTCCCGCTTTTTGCGGGGTGTATTTTGCTGGAATTTTTCGCGAGCCTCTGCGGGGGATTCAGTATTGTTCCTGCTGGATGTTGCCAAGCGGATTGGAACGAGACCGATCCTGATTGCCACCTCGGATGTAACCGCGCTCTTCGTCGCCGAAAACGCAGAATCTCTTGAGGAACAGTATCTGATCGCCACGCCGCCGGCTAACGCGGTCCGCATTTTCTCCAGCAAGAAGCAAACCGCCGATCTATGCCAAAAACTGAGTATTCCCTCGCCTGAGACCGCACTACCGACTTCGCGCGAAGACGCGTTACAGTTCGCGCAAACCACGAAGTTCCCCACCATTGTGAAGGGCGAATACGGTGAGTTCTTGCAACGAAGAGGGCAATCCGTGCGGGTCGCCATTGTAGCTAGCAAGAAGGCACTGCTCGATATCTACGACTTGAATGCGGAGATCGGCATTCCCCGTTTAGTTTTCCAAGAGTACATCCCAGGCGGCGACGACGCGATCTGGATGTTCAATGGCTACTTCAATGCCCGATCCGAGTGTTTATTCGGCGGCACGGGGCGAAAACTCCGTCAGTTCCCAGCGCATCGTGGCAGCACGTCGCTTGGAATATGCGCGAGAAATGACGCGGTGGAAACCCAGACGATGCTATTGATGCAAGCCGTCGGTTATCGGGGACCGGTGGATTTGGGCTATCGCTTTGATGCTCGCGATGGCCGGTACAAATTACTGGATGTAAATCCACGCATTGGCGCAACCTTTCGTTTATTCACCGCACAGAACCAACTGGACGTTGCCCGAGCGCTCTATCTTGACCTCACGGGACAGACGGTCCCGTCCGCGGAGGTATCCGAAGGACGCAAATGGATCGTGGAGAGCAATGACTTGATCTCGAGTTGGACTCACTTTCGAGAAGGACAGTTGAGTCTTGGCGCATGGATCCGCTCTTTGCGCGGCATTCACGAGGGCGTTTGGCTCACCACAGACGATCTGGCCCCGGTGGCTCTTCTTCCCTTTTTGTTGTTCCGCAAGCACTTTGGCGGAGACAAGAATCCAGTCTCCAGACAAAAGCTGAAAAGATCCTGAGAAGCCGCTTTACCGCAAGCTTGCCCTAACATCCGATAAGGGTATTTTACGCCCACCCCCGGGGTGCCGTTTTCGGCCGGAAAGAGAGGGACCCACGTGGTGAAGGCATTTGCGGGCAAAAGTACAGTGGAGTGCCATTATCGGCAGAATGCGGCCTTCGTGGGAGTATGAAACCACAGATCCTAGTAAGCGCCCTTCACGTCAAGAGGAAGAAGTGGCCGTCCACCGGCTGCCATTTGGGCGTATCGTCGGCGACCCGCAGGTCTTGATTCTGGTCATAATCGCAGGCCGCGGGCGGTTGACGTCGCACCCGGAAACAATCCGCCTGGTCGTATTACGCCCTTATGGGGAATTGACCCACTACGCGACTGCGCGAGCGGGGGACTGGGGCAGGGTCAGAGCAGACGGGCACCGCGCTCCCTCGGAATGAGGAGGTTGGGGGGCGGCACGCTGGATTCCCGCTCCTCCGCTTCCCCGGAGGACAGGCCTCGCGGGGGTGACAGCGATAGGCATCGCCGTTGTGGATTCCCGCTTGCGCGGGAATGACGGTGGGGGGATCGCGGCGTTCGCGGGAACTTGTCCCGATGCTTTGTGTCGGGATGATCGCGTCAGAGCGACTCGTAACACGCTCGCCCGGAAGTACAGGCCCCCGGGGTTACGACTTGGCCGTCGGGGCCCAGGCAGTTCTGGGTGTGCACGCACCAGCAGATGCCGCTATCGGAGCGAGGAACCGTGGGGTCAGGCTCCGCTTCAATGAACATCCACTTGGAACGTAGCAGGCGGCAGGGTTCCTGGGGTTGACCGAGCTGCGGAGATGGTTCAGGCATAATCAAGCCTCTCCTTTCGCGGCACGCAGGATGGCGCGCTTCACGGCCACGCGAGCGAGCTGGACTTTGTAGGCGTTCTTGGAAAGCGGGGTCGCCTTACTGAGTGCGGCCTTGCCGGCTTCCCAGGCCACCTCTTCGCTGACAGATTTGCCCGTCAGCGCTTCTTCCGCTTCCGGTGAAGGCCAAGGCACCGGGGCCACGTGACCGAGTACCACTCGAGCCTTCTTCACGGTATCGCCCTCGAGATTGAAGACCACCGCAGCAACCGCGAGAGGCCAGTCCAAGGCCTCTTTCTGCCGGACCTCATAGACCGCCATCTTGACGTCTCCCGGGGCCGGCACCAGGATTTCCGTAACGATTTCGCCCGGCTGCAGTGCGTGCTCGATCTCCTGGTCGTTCTTGGGCGTCACAAAGAAATCCTGCACTGAGAGCTCACGCGTACCTTGCGGGCCGTGGAGCTTCACCTTCGCGTTCAGAGCAATGAGGAGGGGAGCCAGGCTGGAGGGGCTCACGAAATAAGCCGGCCCGGAATTCCCGAGGATGGCGTGGTAGCGGTTGTCGCCGTCCGGGACCAGTGGCTTGCCGTTATAAATTGCCAGCAATCCGAACCCGGCGCGATAGTACCAGCAGCGCGGCCGCTGGCAGAGGTCGCCGGCCACGGTTCCCGTGTTGCGGACTTGCGGGCTGCTTACGCCTTCCGCCGCCTGAGCGAGCGCGGGGTAGTGCTTCCGGACGGCGGGGTTCTCCAGCAGCTCTTCAAAGGTCGCGGTGGCGCCCAGTCGCAAGCCCGACCCGGTGTTGAAAGTGATCCCCCGGAGTTCCTTGACGTGTTGCAGGCTGACCAAGCGCGCGGGAGTTGCGACGCCATCTTTAACCAAACTGAGGAGGTCCGTGCCCCCGGCCAGCACTTGAGCTCCGCCTTTCGCACCGGTGAGCAGCTTGACCACTTCTTGGCTTGTCGTGGGGCGTGCGTATTCGAAGGCTTCCATTAGGCAGCTCCTCCTTTCTCGAGTGCAGCCAGGACCTTGTCGGGGGTGATGGGCAGCGTGGGCACGCGCACGCCGAGGGCGTTGGCCACGGCATTGGAAATGGCGGCGCCCGGAGAAATCACGGGAGGCTCGCCGAGTCCGATCGTTCCCCGTTCGTCGTAGCCGGGGCCGGTCATCATGTGGACGACCAGTTCGCCGATGTCCCCGATGCCCGCCAGCTTGTAGAATTCCATGTTGTTGTTCAGCATGCGGCCGGTCGCGCGGTCCATGACTTTCTCTTCAAAAAGCGCGTAGGTGATGCCCATGATCATCGCGCCATAGCACTGGCTCTCCGCCGTCTTCAGGTCGATGATGAGGCCGCAGTCCTGCGCCGCCACCATCTTGTTGATCTTCACCAAGCCCGTTTCCGTGTCCACGGAGACGTCGGCGATCTGCACGCCGCCCACGCCGCTGTCCCCCAGCTTGCACTGGCCGGGGTTCTTGCCCGTGGTCTGAATGGTTTTCACTTGCAGCTTGGCGCAGGCTTCTTTCCAGGTCAGCTTCTTTGAGGCATCGCCCTTCGCCTGGATGTGTCCATCCACCGCCACGAGTTGATCCGCCGGCACGCCCAGACTGGGGGCGACGACGGCAAGAAGTTGGTCCAGAGCATCGACCGAGCCGCGGCGAGTGGAGGCTGACACGCCACCCACCGTCGTGCTGCCGCCCGAAGCGCCGGAGGCCGGGAACTTGCTGTCGCCAATGGTCACCTTGATGGCTTCCACCGGAAGCCCCAGCGTCTCCGCCGCCACGATGGCGATGACGGTCCGCGTCCCGGTCCCGAGGTCCTGGCTACCCAGGGCCACCTCCACGGAACCGTCCGGGTGGATCGTGACATTGCAATTACTGTTGTGCCCGCGGCCGCCCCAGGTGTGGAGGCTCACACCGAGGCCACGCTTGATGGTCCCTCCGGTTTTGTCTCCCCGCGGATGCCAGTTCTTTTGCCAATCGCTCAGTTCCGCAGCCTTCCGCAGTTCCTGCCGGTAAACTTCAGCGCGGTCACCGGCAAGATCGGCGTTCTTGGAGAAGAACTCCACGGGGTCCATGTTTAGCTTGGCCGCCAGGTCGTCCAGCGCGCACATGGTCAGGAGCGCGGCCTGGGGATGGTTCGGCGCGCGCCAGGCGCGAGCCGGCCCGGTATGGGTGCTGATGGACGTGTGGCGGGTGACTTTGTTGGGTATGTTCAGCACGTAGGGAAGGGGCGGCATGGTGGTGCCGGCCGGTCCCCCGGTGCCCCAGGAGTGGGAATCCCAGGCCACAATCGTCCCATCTTTCTTCGCCGCTACCTTGATCTGGGCGTAGCTGGAGGGCCGCGCGCCGGCCACCTCCATCTCCATGTTGCGGTCGAGCATCAGCTTCACCGGCTTGCCGGCGGCCTTCGCCAATTTCGCTACTTCAATGCCCCAGCGGTCGGGAGAGAATTTGCTGCCGAATCCTCCGCCGACGTAATTGCATATCGTTTCAATGTTATTGTCGGGGACGTTGACCCCTTGCTCGCGCAGCGCTTGCCCGATTTGCCCCGGCAAGCCGGAGACGTTTTGCGTGGAGGAATGGGTTCGCAGGTTCTCACCCGTCCACTCCGCGATGTTTCCGTGCGCTTCCAAGCAACAATGAGTGATCGTGGGGATGCCATAAAAGCCTTCAGAGATCACCACGTCGGCATCGCTGAAGGCCTTGTCCGGATCTCCGCTCTTCTCCCCGCCAGCATCCTTGGCGTGGTCGCCCGCCTGTTGCAAGTCTTGTTCGAGGACGAAATGGGGGAGTTGCTCGAACTCCACCTTGATCTTGCGGACGGCATCATCGGCGATATCTTCACTCACTGCGGCCACGGCCACAATTTCATCGCCCGCCCATTGGATTTCTTTTCCGACGCCTTGAATCACGCGTACGGTTTTCACCCCGGGCAGCTTCTCCGCCTCGGAAGTGTCAATCGCGGTGATCTTGGCGTGGGCGTAAGGCGAGCGATAAATCTTGGCAACCAGCAGGCCGGGGAGGTCGATGTCGTAAGTGTACTTCGCGCGGCCACTCGATTTGGCGGGCCCGTCGATGCGGTTGATGCGCTTTCCGATGAGTCTGCGATCACTGGCCTCTGGCCAGTCATATTTGCACTTAGCCATTTGCGCGCCCTCCCTTCAGGGTTTTTGCCGCCTCGAGGACAGCCTCGCGAACCCCCGCATAGGTGCCGCAGCGGCAGAGGTTGCCACCCAGTCCGTGCTCGACATCTTCCCGCGTCGGATCGGGGTGCTTGTCCAGGAAGGCTTTGCACGCCACCACGAATCCGGGCGTGCAGAAGCCGCACTGTTGCGCGTCGTGGTTGATGAACGCGGTCATGACGGGGTGGAGTTTGTCCTCGGTCGAGAGACCTTCAATGGTCACAAGGTTGTGGCCTTCCGCCTCGATGGCCAGCAGGTTACAGGCGTACACCGGCCGGCCATCCATGATGACCGTGCAAGCGCCGCAGACTCCACGGTCGCACACCTTCTTGGCGCCCGTCAGGTCAAGCCGACTGCGCAGGGCGTCCAACAACGTCACGCGGGGCTCGACCTTCAGGCTGTGGGGTTTGCCGTTGATCTGTAGAGTAATCGGAACCGCACCCGGGCCCAGGACGCCGGGCTCTTGTTCTGGCGCGGTGGCCCCGGCCTTCGGGGTGGCCAGCAGTCCGGTGGACACGGCCATGCTGGCGCCCTTCAAGAAGTCACGCCGTGAAAAGCCTTCCTTGTGGAGTTCCCGCAACTTCCCCTTCTTCCGTCTCATGTTTGGCTCCTCTGGTTGCTGAACGGCACGTGAGTAATCGGAGTTATGGGCAGGACGCCGCTTGGCGCCTGCGTACGAATGCTATCCTGACCTTGGTCGCTTGCCCGAAGTCTGTCATTATATCACCAAAGAGTGCTCTCAAGGGCAAGGTTTAGAGTGCCTCAAGCACGGCCGGATTTTTCAGGGCTTGAAAAAAGAGATTACAGAGCCGTAGAGAGCTAGGGTGTTGTCATGGAATAACTGTTCCGTGTTCAACCTAAGAGCCCCCCTTACCCCTGTTCCTCTGTCCGGCTCTGCGGGGCCGAGGGGAGAGCCCATTCGAATTTCCTGCCCTCGCCTCCTGGGGGAGAGGGCGTCCCGATGCATCGGGACGGGTGAGGGGGTCAATCAGCAGACGATCTAACAGTCATTTTGTGACAGCCCGTAAAGATGCGCCCGCGCCTGAGAAGATTCACCTCTGGCAACCCGCAACGTGATGAATTATACTGCGCCTCCTTTCTGTAGAGGCGAGAGGCCGGCCCCAGCGTGTTTCCGGTGCCCCGGCAGCCGTGGTCCGATGAACAATGCTACGATCACCGTCCAATCCTCCAGGAGAACCCCATCCTGTGTGGCACGAAAAGCTGGCGTCTGAACTGGAAAAATTACGACGTGCCGGTATCGCGCGCGGCCGCGCGGCGGATCTGCTTCTTCCCAGCCTGCGATACATCTTCTCGACGGAAGTTCATGCCTATGCCTTTTCCATCGCGGCCAACGCCTACCTTTCTTTTTTCCCCTTCACTCTGATCTTGCTGGCCGTTTGCCGGCGTTGGTTGCACTGGGAAGGGGCTTACCAGATGGTTCTCCAACTTCTGCGAGTTCACCTTCCCATCGGAGCGGATTCGGTGGTTCGCAATCTGATCGTTCTGGTTCAGGGGCGGCCACGCCTGCAACTGATGTCGGTGTTCATGCTCTTCTTCACGACCTCAGGCGTGTTCCTACCGCTCGAGATTGCTCTGAACAAAGTGTGGGGGTTCCAAAGCAATCGCAGTTTTCTGAAGAACCAAGCCGTCTCCTTTGTTCTGGCTTTTGTATCCGGCCTGCTCGCTCTCTGCTCCATATGCACGATCGCTGTGGTGGAATGGATCATCACCTTCCTGATCGGGTGGATTCCTTCCAAGATTCTTCTGGCGGGACTCTCCCGCATTGTCCTGGAAACAGCTTCAGTCGTGCTCGCGGTGTCGATCTTTTTTGTGATCTACCGCTTCCTGCCGAACGGCAAAGTCCCCGTCGCTCGCGTCCTTCCGGCCGCCGTTGTCACGGGAATTCTGACCGAGGCGGGCAAGGGCATTTACTTCTTGACTCTTCCGATGTTTCGTTTTCGTGAGGTGTACGGACCCTACGCCTTGTCCGTGACTTTACTTTTCTGGGCGTATGCGGGTGCCCTGATCCTGCTCTTCGGGGCGCATCTTTCGGCGCGCGGGTTTGGGCAGAAAGTGTTCTCCCGAGATGCCCCCGCGCCGAACAACGCACCGATTGCGAGCCTGCAGAGCGGGAGTTAACCGCGGACGGAGATTCATGGGAAGCCGACAGCAGATCCAGGACATCCCGAGCGCCCTCCGGGTGACTCTGGAAAAGGCCCGCACCGAGTATGAGACCGCCGTACGCCAGGTTCGGTGGGGAGACGGCCCAGTTTATGTCAGCGGGACGGGAAGTTGCGCCGCCCTCGGCGTGGCGGCTGGCTATGCGTTCGAAATGTTCCTCGGCTGGCCGGTGGTGGCGCGGCCAGTGGAGGTCCTGCGGACCTACGCGCTCTCCCTTTTGCGGCCGAGGTCGGTGCTGGTGATGATCTCCGCCGGGGGCGAAGGGGCGGAAGCCCAGGAGCTTTTGCGCGTTGCGCGCCAGCGCGGATCCACGCTGGTCGTGCTGACCAATGCCCCTGACAGCTCGCTGGCGAAAATAGCCGATCAAGTTCTCCTCGTCCGCGCCGAGGGTGAAGGAGACGTTCCCTCTGTAACCGTTTGTCTGCACGCCGCCCTGAATTACCTGGCGCTCGCGGCAGCCCGCCTTCTGAAGCGTCATGAGTCCCCGTGGGACTCCCTCGAGAGGGAATTTGAACGGCTTCCGGCCCAGGTCGATTGGGTGCTCACGCAACTTCCAGTCGCGGTCCGTTCGATGGCAGCGGAGGTGATACGTTTTCCGCGCCTTCGTATCGTGGGGGGAGGCTTTTATCACTTTCCAGCTTGGCGAGCCGCCCGACGCCTGCGAGTCCTTGCGGGCCTTTCGGCGGAAGGGATGGAAGCCTCGGAATTCTCGAGTGGGCTGGCGGGCGTCCGGCGTGACGAAGCCGTACTGTTTCTTTCGGGCTCGCGTTCCAAGATCAACAAACTCACCTATCGCTCGGCCGCACAGGCCCGCGTGAATGGCGCACGAGTGCTCTCCGTTACGGACAGCCAGGATCGGGAACTCGTAGAACGGTCGGATCTCGGAATCTTGATTCCGGCCTTGATGGAGGCGACGGGGTGCACGCTGAGCCTGTCCCTGGTGGAGTGGCTGGCGGTCGAAGCTGCACGCACGGTGAACCAACCCCCTGCTTCTCCGCAGCTTCCGCACGACCTCGGCACCTCGAACCCCCCTGACAAAAAGCGCAGGCCGTAACAGGCTGGGTCGCGCTTGGGTCAAGGCCTGTGTAAGACTTGCAGGCGGTATCGGCCGACTATGTTTTAGGGGGTGAGAATCGGAACTCTGGGACTATCTTTATCGAAAAGCGCAAAATGATATCTTGCTGAGTTTAGTAAGGCGTAAAGGTTACAAGTTAATACTGTTGACACCGAGTTCCGGTTCTGCTCTAATTGAACTATGGACGTTGGAAAACGATTAAGACAGTTACGGGAAGCTAAAGGTCTCTCTCAAGGCGACATCGAACGGCGATCGGGTCTTCTGCGGTCATACATCTCTCGCGTGGAGGGTGGATATACAGCACCCTCGCTCGCGACTCTGGAAAAGTTCTCCAAGGCGTTGGAGGTCGAGACGTACCAACTGCTCTTCCAGGGTGAGGGAAAGCCGGCCGCGCCCAAGGTCCCTGAGCAGGTGAACCTGGGAAAGCCCGTCAAGCGGTTGGTCAAGTGCTTTGAGAGCATGTCGACCACAAACCGCAGGCTCCTGATGTCGATGGCGGAGAAGCTCGCCAAACACTGAGAGCACCCTAGGCTGTTTTGTGCGGTTGTTCTAGTGACCTGCACCGATCCCTCACGGGGTCGAAGGGTGGGGTGTCCCTGCGTTTGCCGTCGGATCGACGAGCCCGCGCCGGGAAGAACTGTGCAGAGGGTTAAGTGTTTCTGGCGCGCCTGGGGAGACTCGAACTCCCGGCCTACAGATTCGAAGTCTGCCGCTCTATCCAACTGAGCTACAGGCGCGCACCTTGAGTTTACCCTAACTCGGGGATTCCGAGAAGCAAGTCTCGGTGTTTGCCCGCCCAAGAATTCCCTCCTGCTTTCCTCTCCACGCTTAATGGCGTGTGGTATACTGGCGCCGACCGACGGTAGTCTGACTCGACCTAAGCGCTAACAAGGAGTGCGACTATGTCTGACCGATGGGTGTTTCTTGCTGCCTTTGTGACCTTGGTTCTGGTCGTTGCCGGTGCATTTGCCATTCCCGAGTTTTTCTTTTACGAACTCCTGACTGCTACAATCTTCGTCGTTGTCGCCGTCATGGTCTTCTTCGGCGGAGATAAGTTTCCCTACATGTTAGGGATGATTGCGCCCGTCCTTTGGCTTATTTTCGACCTGCTGGTCGAAAAGTTTCGAGACTTCAGAGTGCTGTTCAGATTTCTGAGTTTTGAACCCACTCGTCCCCTCGACACGCCGCTGCACGGCGTTGCCCTTCTCATGGCCGTCGTGCTTCTCATCTTCTCGGCCCGCGCTTGGCGGAAACAGGTTACAGACAAGTTCCTGGGTAAGACCTTTGCCACCGCGTTGATTGTGGCGTTGATCTGGATCGGACTTCTTGCGGGTTGGGAGTTCCACATGATGTCCTCTGGCGCGCGACCGCAATAATCCTGCAGCGCCGCGCCGACCCGTCGTGTCGTGGTCACAGCTCCTTCGCCCGTTGACCCACGCTCGGAGTTCTGAGATTCTGGAGCGGTGGGCTATCCATCCCGAGGTTAGCAGTTTTGTGTCCGCGGTCTGGTTTCAAGACCGCCGGCGGGATGGTGTGCGCGGCGCCCTCAAATTGATCGAAGGGAGCAACGTCAGGCTGCATGACAGTCTCCGCCGAGAAATTCCAGAAAGCGACGATCACATTTCGAAAAGATCATACTGAAGATCTGTGGTCTATCCGGGTTCGCCCCGAGCGCCCCATCCCCTTCAAGCCGGGTCAGTATCTCACCCTGGGAATTGAGGAGGAGGGCAAAGTAGTCGAGCGAGCCTACTCCGTCTGCTCGAGTCCCTATGAACATGAAGTGGAGTTCTTCTTCGAGCTGCTGATGAAAGGTCGATTGACTCCCCCACTTTATCATCGGCAAGTGGGCGACCTGCTTCTGATGCGACATCACGCCAAGGGAGTTTTCACCCTGGACGGGAACAGCGGCCACAAGCAGCATCTCCTAATTTGTACGGTGACGGGAGTCGCTCCCTACGTTAGCATGGCGCGCACGCTGGCGCATGAGGCCCGGCAAGGGCGCCGGATCGATGCACGGCTCGTGGTGCTGCATGCCGCCAGCCACTCGTGGGAATTTGCCTACCGGGAAGAGCTGGACGCCCTCGTCCGGGAGTTCCCCTGGCTCACCTACATTCCCCTCATCAGCCGGCCGTGGGAGGACCTGGAATGGAAAGGGGACGTCGGACGTGTCGAGGATGTGCTGCGAAAGTACAGCGATGAACTCGGGCTAGGGCCTCATGAAACTACCGTCTATCTCTGTGGTCACCCGCAGATGATTGAAAACGCCAAGGGCATTCTCCGCCGCCGGGGATTTGCCAAGGAGTTCATCCGCGAAGAGACTTACTGGGTGCCCAAGAAAGGGGTGAGTTAGGTTCTTGTCCCGCTCACGCCAGGTGCACAGCAAAAGATCCGGTCATACGCACCTTCATTTGCTGTTCAAAGTCTAATTCAGTGTTGAATGTGCCAACAAACTGCCGACCATTAAGCACACCTGCTGCCCTTGCGACAACGTGACTGTGAATGTTGACCGGCAATCTGATGCGCCGCCAGGTGCTTAGATCTAGAAATTCCTCCCCTGCCGGAAGTGTGCTCGCATGGTCATACACAAAAACGCTTGGTCGGTCCGGAACGGTTGAGAGTGCGCTATCGTCACTGATCATTTCAAATGACGAGAGCCCAAACCGTTCGTTCAACTCCTGAAGTGACCTGCTGGGGCCAATGGTACAGAGATAAGCGACTAACCGGCCTTGCTCATCGCGCCAGAGTGCACCATCAGCAATTCCGTTTTGTATTTCATTCAGCGCTGGATGATTCAATGAGTTCGATTCGTACCGGATCAGGCCGTTGGCAATTCGCGCGACCGACCGAAGCCCAGGTCCCAGCGGCGGGCCAGTATCTAATCTCTGTTCGGGGTGATCCCTGAGGACCGCCGCAGGACTGAGCAGATCTTCAATTCTTTGATAGCCATCGGACCTACAGAGTGCCTCGTAATCAAGGTGCAAGATAGGGCTCGCAGTCGGCCCCATATTTGTTTGAAACACGTCGATTCGTCTTCCATTACACAACGCAAAATAAACGGCTCGCACCTCGGGATGGTTGGCATATGTCCAGGCCTGTTCTATCTCGTCATGGCCAAGATCAGTGTCTGGCGCTTTCGCCTCGATCACCCACCTGACCTTTTCCCCAGCCACCAGGATGTAATCCGCTTTTCCGCGCAGGAACGGATCCTTCTTTGAGTCCTGCCGGCCCAGAAGGGAATGTGGATAACGCAACCATTGTTCGCGGATGACGTTGTGATGGGTGCCAGAACGATAGCCGAGCCCTCGCAAAAGTGGCGCGAGGATTTCTTCCCGCACATCCGTCTCGTTCAGTTCCTCGAAATTCGTCGGTTCAAACATGTGACATTACTCCTTGCACCTTAGCTTTTGTTTATGCTGACCGGCAACGAACCCATCCCGGCCAGCGTCGCGGCCTGTGTGGTCGGGTGATCGTTGTGAATGTCCAGGCGGGCGAGGTGGGAAATCATCTGCACGGCCATCTCAGCATATCTGATCTGACCCTTTTCGACCGTAAGGCTTAACGTTTCGTTTCGCTGCGTCAAGACCTCGACTCGGGAGAAAAGGATCATATTGCGATCCCTACCCAAAGAGATTTCGCCGTAGCTCAGGGATTGCACTTTCGGCTTGCGGAAGAGGCGGGATTCAATCCAGAGAAGGCGTCGAGAGGTCAGCAAAACCCAGGTTCGGCGTGGTCCCCCGGCGGACCGCTTCCAGCCGTGCAAGGCCCCGTGCAACTCCTCGCTGGGTTCCAGCTGCGCGGTCAACTTCTCGAGCCGTCCCGGGGCGATGTCCAACAAGCTTTCCTTGAGGCCCGTCGGGAACTTCCTTCGAAAGACCCAACGGAAAAGCCACCCGAGTGCTGAGCCGGCGATGTGAAGGTCAAACGCCAGGGTCCTCAGGATGCGCGGTCCCACCAGGGCAAACAGAAGGACGAACAGGATGACGATGGCCAACATCACCCAGGGCGCGTAAACTGAGAGGAGCGTTGCGGTGAGAACGGCGGCATCTTCCCCGAGGCTTAAGACGAAGTTCGCGGCGCCCAGGCTCTTGGTCGTGCTCATCAGCCGCAAGCTGGACTTGGTGGAGTGCGCGGCGGCAGCCAGCGTGCCGCCCATCAGCATGGCGACTGCGGTTTCAAAGGCGTTGTTCGTGGTGAGCGTGGCGCCGGTGGCTACGGCTCCGGCAAGGGGCCGCAGGAAGGTGTGGAGGAAATCCCAGACATTGTCAAGCAGCGGAAATTTCTGCGCGAGGATTTCCGAGAAGGCCAGGAGTCCCAGGATGAAAACGGCCTGATCGGAGACCAGCCACTCGAACCGCGCAGAGACCTGAATCACGTGGCCATAACGCGCGAACAGGGCAAGGAGGAAGAGCGGCAGGTACGTGTTGACGCCACTCGATAGCGCCAAACCCCACGGCAGGCCATTGACCATCCACACCTCGCGCAGCAAGGAACCCAATCACCTGCATTCTCACACTGCACGCGGAGAGGGTCAAGAGGCGCGGGCGGCGGGAAGCACTCCTTGACATAGCGGAAAGGTAAAATGCCTGGTCGTCCTCGCTGGGCGGAGACCTCGGATAGCTCGCCTTTCCTGAGTTATACTGCTCGACGTGACTCCGCACCGCATGCGGACCGTTAAATCTGCGATTCTCGCCGTCTTTATGCCTTACGAGGCTTCGCCTCAGGTAGACGGGCGTGTCGGTTCGCCGGGAGCGCAGGGGAGCGGGCAGTCTGAAGGACGGGTGAGGGGGCTGTTCCGGCAAGGCTCCCGATAAAAGGCATCGGGACAGGTTCCGCGCTCGCCTTCCAGAAGGGGAAGGACTCCGCTTGTCTAGAGCAAGTTTCGCGGCTCAAGATACCCGCTGCAGGGTCTGAGTTTGAGGAGGAAGTGGCATGCTCACTCGCGAGCGCCGGTCGGATTACAGCTCGAAACTCTACGAGCAGGCTTGTCGAGTCATTCCCGGCGGCGTGAACAGTGCCGTCCGTAACCTCATGCCGCCCCTAGTGATCAAGCGCGCGGAGGGCGCGAAGCTGTGGGACGTCGATGACAATGAGTACCTGGACTTTCATGGCGCGTTCGGTCCGCCGTTACTCGGCCATAATCATCCCGGCGTCAGGCACCGGGTGATCGAAGCCCTGCAAGCAGGCATACTGCCCGGAGTAGGCGCCACAGAACTGGAGATCCAGGTGGCCCGCAAGATCACCCAACATGTCCCCTCGGCGGAGAGGGTGCTGCTCTGCAATACCGGGTCCGAGGCAACGTTCCATGCTCTGCGTGTGGCTCGCGCGGTCACGGGCCGAAAGAAGATCATCAAGTTTCAGGGTTGCTATCACGGGGTTCATGATTACGTCCTGCGGAATGTGGCGAGCCCCGCGGATCGTGTGGGGAAGCTCGATCCGGGCTCGGCGGGGATCCTCCCTGAGGCTCTCGAGAATACGCTGGTCTGCGAGTTCAACCACCTCGATCAAGTGGAGACGACACTCCATCAGCATCGCGGGCAGGTAGCCGCGATGATCGTCGAGCCCATCGCCCACAACGTGGGGTGTATCCTTCCGTGCCGAGGTTTTCTCGAAGGCTTGCGGCAGCTTTGTACTGCTCACGGCGCGATCTTGATCTTCGACGAGGTCATCACAGGTTTTCGCCACCACCTCGGCGGTTACCAGAAAATCTGCGGAGTGACGCCTGACTTGACGACGCTAGCAAAAGCTGTGGCCAATGGCTTTCCGCTGGCCGCCGTCTGCGGGAAGGCAGAGATCATGGACCACTTCAATACCCGGCCGGGTGGCGACACCTTCTTCGGCGGAACCTTCAACGGCAACGCCGTCGGGTGTGCCGCGGCGCTTGCCACGCTGGAGACACTGGAGCGGGAATCCGTTCACGAATACCTGTTCAAGCTGGGGGAGCGGGTTCGCAAAGGGTTAACCGAAATACACGAGCGGCTGGGCATCCCGGCCGTCGTGGCAGGTTTTGGGTCCATATTTACGACTTACTTTATGGAAGGTCCGATTGAGAGTTACAGCGATTTGTTGAGGAATGATGCCGGGCTCTTCGTCGAGTATCGACGACGCCTGTTGGATCGTGGCATCTTTGAGATGCCGGCTAACCTGAGGCGTTGCCATTTAAGCTTCGCGCACACGCAGGAGCATATCGACCGCTTGCTCGGGGCTTCAGAGGAGGTGCTTAAAGGGATTGTCCGGCACCCGTAGGGCTTTGGGTTAGGATTGCTTTGTCCACATTCGCTGGGTTGATCAATCTGCTGGCGGTGCCTGGAAAAACGTAGAATTCGCGGGCGCCCCCCAAGCGCACGCCGCTTCGGCAGGGCGGACCTAATCGGGGATTACAGAATCCTTGTGGCAAGCCAGAACGTGGCGACAACCAATATTGCCGAAAGGACGAGAATAACGATGTCTTCCTTCTCGAGTTGCCCCACGCGCTTGTACCCCGGGTCGGAAATGTTGCCAACCGCGGTGAAGGGGTCTTGTGCGTCGGGGTTGTGCCCGTGCTGGCCACTTCCGGAATAGTCAGGCATCACCTCATGCTCGCTTCCTTCTTGGAAAGACGTATTCTGGGTTATTTGGGTTACAGTCAAGAAGGTGGGCCTCCAGGGCACTCCTGGAATTCACGGGTGTGCCGGGCGACCCCACAAGGTGTCCCACTCCCGAGAAGCGCCCCCTCCGACCCTCGGCCTCACAATAAGTTGCACCGAGAAACATCCTTCAAAGCGAAGTCACTGGATTCGTAGCCGCTGGGAAGGCGTCGGGGGCCGGGTCAGGCTTTCGCCTGCACCGACTTTTCTGAGGTTGGTCGGGGCGCGCGGATTCGAACCGCGGACCTTCCCGATCCGGGATCGGGACGCGCCCGCAGGCGTGGCCACGGGCAGCCCGGCGTTCTCTAAAGAAATGGTCGGGGCGCGCGGATTTGAACCGGGGACCTCTTGCGCCCAAGGCAAGACTATAAAAAGCATCCTGTTGATTCTGCCCCCCTTCTCCGCGTCCAGTATCACGATTTAGCACCGTTTTCGGCACCTATTGCTCCCTTATTGCTTCCCCTCAGCACGGAGGCTCACAAGGGGCTGCTGCCCCTTGCCTTCAGGTTCCCCCTAAACAGGAAGGTCGAATGAAACTCACCGCCACTGAATTCGCCCTCGTCTGCTCCCAGGGCCTTTACATCACGGAAAAATGTGACGCCTGCGGAAAACTCTTAAACCAGACCTTTCGCCACACGATCGCGGGAAAACCGGAAGTTTATTGCTCGGCTGGCTGCCGCGATTTCGCGTTCTTCGGGGACACCCGGGAAGCCAAGAAGCGTTCCACACCGGGCAAGTGCGTGTACTGCAGGGCCGCCCTCGAAGGGAAGCGGCGTGGCGCTCTTTACTGTGACGAGAAGTGTAAGAAGCGCGTAACCAGATCAGGAAGAGCTCAATCGGCGGCGGAACCCCAAATAACCGGGACACCGACTCAATCAAATCAGCGAGTTGCAAACCCGAAAACCGTCGAGCAAGGAATTGGTATTACCGGCGGACCGCAGCCCTTCAGGAACGCCTGTGGCGGGATTGGCGACAAACTCGGGTTGCCGGTCGAAGTGGGGCAGGTAACCTTGGGGAGCCGAAGTAGTTAAGTCGCCCGGTCTGGAGGGCCTCCCCGCACTTGTAACTCATAGTGTGTTCGAACTTGGGAGGAGAGAAATGCTAAGCGATCACAGAATTGAACAGGAAGGGTGGTCGCGCGATAACCGGCAACGTCGGAAGATGCCCCGGGCGTTTGGCATGTTCATCGCAAGCTTGGCCGCGTGGGATTGGTTTCTCAACCCCCTCAGTTTTCGGGATCGAATTCCAGGCTTTGGTCCTCCGGTTCCCGACCTAGCCTTGAGGCGGATCACTGAATTTTTGTTACGCGTACAGAGTGACGCTGGACGGCTAATCGGGTGGGGTGTGGCGGAAGAGTTCGGGCGGCTGGGCGGCAGATATCACTGTCATGCGCTCATCACCGGAGTCCGGCACGTTTCGCGGCAATTTTGGCAAAGAGAAGCGTACCGGTGCTTCGGGTACACGCGGATTGAGCCCTTTGATCCACGACGCGGAGCTGCCTTTTACGTGGCCAAGTATGAAGACAGACTCACCGGCCAAATCAATCTTGGTGGATACCTGAGAGGTGTCGATCTGTCGAAGTGCGAGGAGAGCCGCTCGGTGGGTGGCGGCCGGGACCTGACAGTGTCGCCACCCATGCCGAGTGGTCTCTATCGCCAGTGCTTGCATAGGTGGCATCGATGATCGTGGAGGGGGGGCAAGCCATGACCGGCCTTCAGCCGTTTGGTGAAGGAATAGTTGTGGAGGCCAACCTGAGTGTTCCGTGAGGTGAGCATGAACAAGGAGAAGATGCAGCAGGCGTTTGATCTGGATCGGGAAGTTAGGAAGCTGGTCCGCGAGATGGACCAGGTGTGGCTCCGCGTCGGCAGGCTTTGCGAACGCTGCCGGAGTGAGCGGCTTTATCAGGAACTCAGCTTTGAGAGGCTTGAGGACTGGATTTCTGATGCGGTCGGTTGGTCACGTTCGCGCGCCTACGTGGCTATGCGAGCGGCCAAGAACCTCGTCCCGATTCGGGACGCCGAGCTTGACGGGATGACGATGCAGAACGCCGACATCCTCAGCCGCGTCCCCAAGTCGAAGCAGGCCGCGCTCGTCGATGCCGCCCTGA
>JBEKAK010000075.1:0-27611 GCA_050018275.1 Terriglobia bacterium
ACCTTGATCGCCGCGTGGCAGGAAATCGAAGCCGCAATCCTGCCGCGCAAAACATCCAAGGAAATCGTTGCTCCCTGCTGGCTGGCGCCCTCCAGGATCTCGATCATCAGTTTCTCAACTTCATCAGCGGGGATCTCTGCCGGCGCCGTCTTGACGGCCACCGTGCGCTGGCCGAAAGGCTCGACTTCGAAACCATTGGCGACGAGTTCGTCGGCAATCGCCTGATAAGTGACTTGCTGTTCGGGCTTCAACTCCACGATGATCGGCATCAGCAGCCGCTGCGCCTCGACTTTCCTTTCCTGCCGCTGACGCACGTGGCGGTTGAAGAGCACGCGTTCGTGCGCGGCGTGCTGGTCGACAATCCACAGGCCCGCGGAGTTGACCGCGACGATGAAGCTTTCTTGCACCTGTCCCAGCGGCTGGAGGTCGAGCGGCAGCTCGCGGGGAGCCGCGCTCGCAGCCACATCCATCCCCCAGGGCTCCGCGGGGAGTGGTGCAGGCGGCGCCGCGGGCGCAAAGGGCGCGAGGGCTGAATCGAGGGGCAGGCGCTGCGCGCGCGGCTCGAGGGGCGGTGAAGAAAGCCACAAATCCCTTCCGGCTGACCGCGGGAGCGGCAGGCCCGTTTCCCCGGGCGCCATCGTCCCCCGCATGAGGGGTGGCTCCTCGGCCAGCCGATCGGCAACGTCCGCTGCCTCCACGGCTAAGCCCGCCGGTTGCGCAGACCGCGACATGGGGAACGAGGCCACAGGCCGGGCGGCGAGCAGCGTCTGGCGAATCGAGTCGCGCACCAGGTCGTGCATGAAACCCGAGTGGCGAAACCGCACTTCGATTTTCGACGGGTGAACGTTCACGTCCACTTCCATCGGGGGGAGTTCCAGAAAGATGAGCGCCACCGGGAAAACATTTGCCGGCAGAATGTTCCGGTAAGCTTCCGAGATGGCATGCAGAATCAGGCGATCGCGAACCAGCCGCCTGTTCACAAAGAAGTAGATATTGTTGCGATTTAGCTTCTGAACGTCCGGACGCGAAACAAAACCGCGCACCCGAACCACCGGGGCTTCCCCGGCGGGCTCCTCTGCTTCGCCGGTTTCCGGCAAGCTCGGCGTCAGAATCCGGCGCTCGACCGGCGCGATTTCCAAAAGCTGCTGCAAGGTCTGCTCACCCATAACTTGATACAGCCGCTCGCGGTGGCTCGCGACCGGCGAGACGTTCAAGATCTCGTTGGTAAGCGAAGCCAGTCGAAAACTCTTCTCGGGGTGCGCCAGGGCGTAATGAGTGACCAAGGTGGCGATGTGGCCGAGCTCGGTGGACTCCGACTTCAGGAACTTGCGGCGCGCCGGAGTGTTGTAGAAAAGGTCTCGCACCTCGATGCTCGTCCCTTGTGGCCGCGCCACTTCCTTCACGTCGCGCAGCTTACCCCCGGCAACTTCCACGCGCGTCCCGGCGCTCTCGGAGGCGTGCTTGGTCTCCAGTACCAGCCGCGAGACCGCCGCAATCGAGGGCAACGCTTCGCCGCGGAATCCCAGCGTCGCAATCTCGAACAAATCCTCTGCAGTGCGGATCTTGCTCGTGGCGTGCCGCTCGAAGGCCAGCAGCGCGTCGTCGTGAGTCATCCCCTCGCCATCATCTGCGATGCGAATCAGGCGTTTCCCGCCCCCCTCGACGGAGATCTCTACCCGGCCCGCTCCCGCATCAAGAGAGTTTTCAAGCAACTCCTTGACGACCGACGCGGGGCGCTCCACCACCTCGCCAGCGGCAATCTTGTTGGCAACGGCTTCGGGGAGAATGCGGATGATGGACATGAGATTGAGTCAGTGAGTCACTGAGTCAGTGAATCATCGAACAAGCCGTTGCGAGTGCTTCAACTGACTCCGTGTGCATTCCCACCGAATCACTGACTCACTGATTCAGTGATTCACTCTGGCTTTAGTTCCAGCCCCAACTCATCAAGCTGCTCGGGCTCGACGCTGGCCGGCGCATCGCACATCAGGTCCGCAGCGCTGGCGGTCTTAGGGAATGCAATCACTTCCCGGATGTTCGACTCACCTGCCATCAGCGCGATAATGCGGTCGTAGCCCAGGGCAATGCCGCCGTGCGGTGGCGTGCCGTATTCGAGGGCTTCAAGGAAGAATCCGAAGCGCTCCCGCGCTTTCTCTTCCGTCAGACCGAGGGCCTTGAAAACGCGGCGTTGGATATCCTGCCGGTGAATACGAATCGAGCCGCCGCCAATCTCCGAACCGTTCAACACCAGATCGTAGGCGCGGGCTTTCATAGCCCCCGGATCGGTTTCGAGCTTCTCCATATCCTCGTCCCGCGGCGAGGTGAAGGGATGGTGCATGGCCGCAAAGCAATTTTCTTTTTCGTCGTACTCAAACATCGGGAAATCCACGACCCAGAGGAAATTCCAGGCGCCGGGTTTGAGCAGGTTAAGCTTGCGAGCGATATCCAGCCGCAATTCGCCCGAGGCTTCATCCAGCGTCCGGAAGGCGTTACGGCCGGCCGCCGACTTGAGCCCCAGCAGCAGAACCAAATCGCCGGGCTGAGCCTCGAGCGAGGCCGCGAGCGCGGCCACGGCGGGCTCACCCAGTGCCTTGGCGAGCGGCGACTGCGCTTGGGAGCTGGTCACCTTGATATAGGAGAACCAATCGGCGCCCAGGGACTGGGCGGTCTCCTGCAACTTGTCGAGTTGGCTGCGCGAGGAATCGCCCCAACCCGGTACCCGCATGGCCTTGAGCGGCTGCGCCACGCGTACCTTCTCGGAAGCCGCGGACTCGAGATGCAAGCGCCTCCATTCGAGCGACGTGCCCAGGTGCGGCTTGTCGGAGCCGTAGCGCTCCATCGCCTCGTCGTAAGGCATGCGGCGGAACGGCCGTTCCACTTTGACGTCCACGAGCGCGAAGAGCTTCTCCATCAGCCGCTCGATGAGCTCGAACAGCACATCGCGCTGGGGGAAAGCCATTTCGATATCGATCTGGGTGAATTCGGCCTGCCGGTCGGCCCGAAAGTCTTCATCGCGGAAGCAGCGGACGATTTGGAAGTAGCGATCGAAGCCGCTAATCATCAGGATCTGCTTGAATAACTGCGGCGACTGCGGCAGCGCATAGAAATGACCTGGATGGAGGCGGCTCGGCACCAGGAAATCGCGCGCGCCCTCCGGAGTCGAGCGGGTCATGAAGGGTGTCTCGATTTCCTGGAACCCGGACTCCGCCATGTGGGCGCGCACCACCTGATTGGCGCGATGGCGCAGGCGCAGGTTGCGCTGCATGCGTCCCCGGCGCAAATCCAGGTAGCGGAAACGTAGGCGCGTCTCCTCGCTGGTCTTCGTCTCCTCCTCAATGGGGAAGGGCGGCGTTTTCGCCTCATTCAAGACGAGCAGCGTGCGCGCCTTAACTTCCACTTCGCCGGTGGCGAGTTGTGGATTCACCGTTCCCGGCGCGCGCACCACGACTTCTCCCTCCACGCCGACCACATATTCCGGACGAACTTCCTCCGCCCGGTCATGCGCTCCCGCGCTGACGGCGGGATTGCACACAATTTGTGTCTTGCCCGTGTGGTCGCGCAAATCGAGGAAAATCAGGTTGCCGAGATCGCGGCGGACGTCCACCCAGCCGGCCAGAAAGACGGTCTGCCCCGAGTGCGTTTTGCGAAGCTCACCGCAGTAATGCGTTCGTTGTCGATCTCCAAGAAGGTCCAGATTCAAGTTCACCGCCGCAACAAGAATTATGGATTCTGAATTGTGAATGAGGAGAAGACCTTAGTACAGGGCCTGAAGCCCAAAATTGGAGTTTCATAATTCATAATTCAGAATTCATAATTTCTCTTTTACGTACGCCGCGATAGTTCCCGGCTCCATCTCCTGCTGCTCGCCGCTCGTCATGTCTTTCACCTGATACCGACCGCACGCGAGCTCACCCTCGCCAATAATGATCGCAAAGCGCGCCTGGAGCTTGTTGGCGACGCCCATAGCCTTCTTGATTTTCATGGGGTCGTAGTCGATCTCGACACTCAAGGCTTGCGCGCGCAGCTCACGCACCAATCGCGAGGCTGGAGTGCGCGTGGCCTCGCCCATCCAGACGACGTAAGCCGCCAGCGGGGCCTCGGGTTTGAGCACAGCCGCCGTCTGGACAGCCAGAATCAAGCGATCCTGGCCGATTGAGAAGCCGATGCCCGGGGTGGGCGGGCCGCCCAGCATCTCGGAAAGCCCGTCGTAGCGGCCACCGCCGACCACCGCATTTTGCGCGCCCAATGCGCCGCTCGTGATCTCAAACGTCGTGCGCGTGTAGTAGTCAAGCCCGCGCACCAGACGCGGCGTAACCTGATAGGCAAGCCCGCGCGCCTGAAGTTCGCTCGTTACGCAGTCGAAATGCTGCCGGCACTCCGGGTCGAGATGGTCGATGATCTTCGGCAGCTTCTCGATGATAGGCTGGTCCACCTCTACTTTGCAGTCGACCACGCGCAGCGGATTAGTCTCCGCGCGGCGCTGGCAATCCGCGCACATCGTGGCTTTGACGTTTTCAAGCGCCTGGCGCAAAACTTCCAGGTACCCGGCGCGGCACTTCGGGCAGCCCACGGAGTTGAGGAGGAGCTGATACTCGCGGATGCCGACGCGCTCCAGGAACAGCACGAGCATCTCCAGGACTTCCACGTCAACCAAAGGACTCTGCGACCCCAGGACTTCCGCGCCAATTTGATAGAACTGGCGGTAGCGCCCCTTCTGCGGGCGCTCGCGCCGGAACATGGGGCCGACGTAGTAAAGCTTGTGAATGCCGCCCTGGTTGTAGAGGCTGTGCTCAATGTACGCGCGCACGACCGAAGCCGTGGCTTCCGGGCGCAGCGTCAGCGATTCCTCGTCGCGGTCGCGGAAGGTGTACATCTCCTTCATCACGATGTCGGTATCGGCTCCCACGCTCCGGGCGAAGAGCGCGGTCTCTTCCAAAATGGGCGTGCGAATTTCGCCGTAATGATAGGCTGCGAACACGCGATGCGCCTCTGCCTCAACCCGCTGCCAGAGGTTCGTGTCGGGCGGCAGGAGGTCGCGCGTTCCCTTCACAGAACAAATTGGTTCGACTCGATTCGACATGTTGTTTGGAGCCGGAGTTCCCAGGGTGAATCTTAGGGACCCTGCGGCTTTCCCAGCTCGGTGAGGTCAGAGGCGAGTGTCCCCGCCCCAACGTAAGCCATGGCGGCGATGCGCGGCATCCGCCCCGCAAGGGTGAGAATCATTCCTCCACCTGCTCACTCAAGATTCCTCGAAACCCTTAAACCAACGAAGTTAACACATTGGCGAGAAAGGCCGCAAGATGCGCGCAGCACAAGTGCGGATGCACGGACCGCCCGGGTTGCGGAATGGAGCGTGCTTTCATTTCAGATTGGGCAGCAGTTCGAGTGGTTTCCTTTCCGCCCAGGGCTTGTAGCTCGCCGCGAAGCGGATGCGCTCCTCGAGGGGTGGGTGGGTGTAAAGCCAGAATTTGATAAAGGGGCTCGGATCGGGATCAGCCAAGTCTTCTTCGCCCAAAATTTGAAGGGATTGAACCTCGGCTGCGTTCGGGTCAGCAACGACGCCGTAGGCCACTTCGAGACCAAATTGGTCAGCCTGGCGCTCATAGTAGCGCGAGATCCCGTTCACGAGGGGAGAAGACAGGAACACGAGCACCGTGAGCACGGTGAGAATCAGGGGCAGCGAAGCCAGGTCGCCCACTCCTTCGATGCCCGTGTGCGGGCCGACTCGTTCCACCAAGCGGTTCGCCGCGATGAATCCCAGAAAGAAAAAGAGCAGGGCCAGGGTCTCGTCGATGGCAAATTGCTTGGGAATGTGATGCAGGGCGTAGTGGCCGGATTCATGTCCGAGGACCAACAACAACTCGTCCGGTCCCATCTTCTTGAGAGTTGTATCCCACACGACGACGCGCTTGCTCGTGCCCAGGCCGGAGACATAGGCATCGACAACCTTGGTCTTGGAGCTGGCCTCCATCTCGAATATGCGGGCGGGCGGGATCGAAAGGCCCGCATGTTTGAGCATGGCTTCGATCCGCTCGACGAGCACCGGTTGAGTCCTCTGGAGCGGTGTGAACTTATTGAAGAGAGGTTCGATGACGTAGGGTTCGATGAGAAGGAAAGCCAGGACGAGGGGAATCGACACCAACCAGAAGTAGAACCACCACCGGCGCGGACTGCGCCGGACGACTGCGTAGAAAACCCAGACCAGGATTCCGGCGAGTGCAGCCACGATAGCCAGATTCTTTCCCCAATCAGCCAGCCAGGACGCGAACCCTTGCGTCGAGAGACCAAAGCGGTGCTCCAATATAAAGCTGGAGTAGTAATCGAGTGGAAAACTCAGCAGCGCTACCGCCGTCACAAGCAACGGCACAAAAACCCAGCACTGGACGAAGTGGCGCCGGGAAGTTTTGCGCGCCCAGTCGCGGAGGAACACGCTGACGCGGGCACGCCAGAGAAGAAGGTAGATGCCAATCGAAAGCAGGGTCCCAACAAAATAGAGAACGTACTGCGTGCGCGAATAGGCAATGGCCTTGGCCCGGCGCTCCGGGGTGAGCGTGTAAGTTGCGTTCGCCGGAGGAGAAGCGGGCTGGGTGGCCGGCGCCGTGGGAAGTGCAGGATTTTCGGTTTGGGCACTGCTCACTCTGCCCGCCGACGTAGCCAGCAAGCTCGCCGCCAGCAGTATCCAACCGAATCGCATGGGCAGAACACCTCGCGCGGCCTGGCGGCCTAAACCTTGGGCAGCACGATTCCTTGCTGGGCCTGGTACTTGCCCTTTTTGTCTTTGTAAGAGGTCTCGCAGATCTCGTCCGACTCCAGGAAGATGATCTGGCAAAGGCCTTCGTGGGAATACACGCGCGCGGGCAGGGGCGTGGTATTCGAAATCTCGAGGGTGACGAAGCCTTCCCACTCAGGTTCGAGTGGCGTCACATTTACGATAATGCCACAACGGGCATAAGTTGATTTTCCAACACAAATGGTCAGCACATTGCGCGGGATCTTGAAGTATTCCACGGAGCGGGCGAGCGCGAAAGAATTGGGTGGGACGATGCAGGCAGGCCCCTTGAATTCGACGAAGGAACGCGCATCAAACTGCTTCGGGTCAACGATGGTCGAGTTAACGTTGGTGAAGATCTTGAATTCATCCGCGACGCGCAGGTCGTACCCGTAAGAGGAGAGCCCGTAGGAAATCACTCCCTCGCGGACCTGTTTTTCCTCGAAGGGGTGAATCATGTCGTGTTGAGTGGCCATTTTCCGAATCCAGCGATCGTTTTTGATCGGCATGTAAAGTTACCTCGCGTAAAGTGTGGGCTCGTGGCAGTCGCCTCCGGCCTCGGAGTCTTTCCCGCCCGGCATGAAAAAGGACGAGCATCATAGTCCAGGAGAAAATTCTTGACAATGGCCCAGCGTCTTTCTAGGATTAAAGCCCCTATTTTCAGGAGGTTTGCGTGATAAAGCTGGACATCATCAATGAGGTCGTCAATCGCACGAGTATCACGAAGACAAAAGCCGAGATGGCTGTGGAGACGGTCTTTGAATCCATGAAGAAAGCCTTGGCGCAGGGCGACCGCATTGAACTGCGTGGCTTTGGTGTCTTCAATGTGAAACCTCGCAAGACCGGCATCGGCCGAAACCCCCGCACCGGGGCGGAAGTCAGCATCCCGCCCGGCAAAGCTGTGCGCTTCAAACCCGGCAAGGAACTGCAATCCCTCCCTTAATCTATTTACACGCGGCCAGGAGCGGGCGAGAATAGGATTCTCCCCCATTTACGTATGGGCGACGAGTTCCAATCCGCAGGTGTCGGCCGCTCTCAGGCCAGGGAGCTCCTTGTGCCCGCTCCCGCGTGGGTCCCTGTCCGCTGGCCCCTGGAACCCCGCCGGCGCTGGTACCACTCACTGGCGTTTCACATCGTGCTGTTCCTGCTCACGATCCTGACTACTCTGATCGTGGGCACCCACATCGAAATCAACTACGCGCAAAACCTTCCGGTTTTTGATTGGGAACTCTCGCGCGCCTACTTCCAGGCATTGTGGCGCAACCCGGGACTGGTGATGCTGGGCGTGCCGTTTTCCTTCACCCTGCTGAGTATTCTGCTGGCGCACGAACTCGGCCACTACCTCACCTGCCGGCATTATGGAATCCACGCCACTTACCCTTACTTCATCCCTGCTCCTACTCTCATCGGGACGCTGGGCGCCTTCATCCGCATCAAGTCTCCGATTGTGACTCGCCGCGAACTGTTTGACGTCGGAATCTCGGGCCCGCTCGCAGGTTTTGTCATCGCCATCCCCGCCCTGACGCTGGCGATTCTCCTTTCGAAAGCCGCCTCACCGGCGAGCGTACCGGAGTCGATCTCGCTCGGCAATCCTCTGGCGCTGATCCTGCTCACCAAACTGCTCCGACCCGGAATCAATCCGGCACAGATTGCTCTGCACCCGGTGGGGTGCGCTGCCTGGGTGGGGCTGTTCGCCACGGCACTGAACCTCCTCCCCGTGGGGCAGCTCGATGGCGGCCACATTCTTTATGCGGTGATTGGGGATAAGCATCGGAACATTTCGCGAGGCTTTCTCCTGGTCTTGCTGCCGCTGGGAATCTTTTGCTGGATTGGCTGGATGGTCTGGGGCGCGATCCTGCTCTTCCTCGGCCTGCGCCATCCCGTGGTTATCGAACCGGCAGAGACCCTCGGCCGAGGCAGGAAAATTCTCGCCCTCGTCGCAGCGCTCATGCTTGCCCTCACCTTCGTTCCCACGCCGTTTTCCATCCGATAAAAAACGAGCCTCGCGCGGAACTACATGATGTTGACGGGATCCATGTCGATCATCACGGAGCGCTGCGGAATGCCCTGCTGTTCGCCGTAGTCCGCAAGCTGCCGCAGGATGGTGTTGAGGCGGGCGCGCGAAGTGGACTTGATCAGGAACTGAATGCGAAAGCGGCCTTCCACTTTGGCGAGCGGCGCAGGCGTCGGCCCCAGGATCTTGAGCCCCTCGGTGCGCTGCTCGAGCGGAATCAGGAAATCTCCGACCTGCTTCGCGACCTGCGCGGCCTGTTCGAGCTTGGTGCCCTGCGCAATGACGTTCGCGAGAGCGGTCCCCGGCGGGTAGTGCATCATGCGCCGGAAGCGCATCTCCTTATGGAAAAACGCTTCGTAGTTCTGCTCTGCGGCCAGTCGAATGGCGTAATGATCGGGATAGAAGGTTTGAACCAACACGCGCCCAGGCATGTCGCCGCGGCCGGCGCGCCCTGCCGCCTGCGTGAGCAATTGAAAGGTCCGCTCAGCAGAACGAAAATCCGGTAGCCCCAGGCCGATGTCCGCAGAAACCACTCCCACCAGCGTCACGCCGGGAAAATCATGCCCTTTGGCGATCAGTTGCGTCCCCACCAGAAGATCAATCTTGCCCTGCCGGAAATCTTCCAAGATGCGCCGGAACTGCCCCGCACGACGCGCCACGTCGCGGTCGAGCCGCGCCACGCGGGCGGCAGGAAACATCTCGGCGAACTTCTTTTCGACTTTCTCGGTCCCCTCGCCCACGTAATAAAGATATTCACTTCCACAGCCGGGGCAGCGCGCGGGCACCGGCGCCGTGTATCCACAGTAATGACAGATCAGGCGATGCTCGCGGCGATGATAGGTGAGTGAGATCGAGCAATTCACGCAGCGCTGCGTCTGGCCGCAACTGCGACACAACAAGAACCACGAATAGCCCCGGCGGTTCAGCAGGATCATGGTCTGCTGCCGGTTGGCAAGCTGCGTCCCGATTTCGTGCTGCAGGCGGCGGGAGACGGGCACCTGCGTGTGGGTTTCGCGAAATTCCTGGCGCATGTCGACGATCTCGACGTCCGCGAGCTTTCGTCCTTCCACCCGTTCGGGAAGTGTCGCCAGCCGGTATTTCCCCTCGCGCGCATTCCAGTAGGACTCGAGCGAAGGTGTGGCGGAACCCAGGACGGCAAGCGCTCCGGCCAGGCGCGCGCGCACGACCGCTACATCGCGCCCGTGGTAACGTGGCGTCTCCTCCTGCTTGTAACTCGTGTCGTGCTCTTCATCGACGATAACCACGCCCAGGTTCGAGACGGGAGCGAAGATCGCCGAACGGGTTCCCAGGACGACTTTGGCCTCGCCACGGCGGGTGCGCCACCAGGCTTCGTGGCGTTCGTTCTCAGTCAGGCCGCTGTGCAGAAGCGCGACCTGGGAACCAAATCGCACTAGGAACTGCGCCTGCGCAGACGGGGTGAGGGCGATTTCGGGCACGAGCATCAGAGCGGCGCGACCGATTTCCAGGCAGCGCGCAATCAGCCGCAAGTAGATTTCCGTCTTGCCACTGCCAGTGACTCCATGGAGGAGCACGGTTTGGAATTGGGCGGATTCCAGATATTTCGTGAGCTCGTCGAGAACCGCGCGCTGCGCAGGCGTCAGGACAAGGGGCGAATCCTCACCGACCGGCTCGGCCCCCGACGGCGGCGAAGATTTCCGCGCGGGGTTCAGCTCAATCAGGCCAGAGGCGCTCAGTTTCTTGAGCGCGGCAAGATCTGCGCGGGTGGCCTGCAAGAGTTCACGATGGTCTCCCGCTGATCCTCCGCGCTCGAGTGCTTCCAGGATTCTCTTCGCGACGGGCGAGAGGCGCGGCGGTTTCTCCGCCAGGGAGCCTGCCTGCGCAGGCAGCCCCGCCAGCCGCACAGAGTAAACTTGCCGCTGGCCGCGCTCGCGTTCGACTTCTTCCACGACAACCCATTTCTCTTCCAGCGCGCGCAGAAAGGCCTCCGGGAACTTCTGCCGAAGCGCTTCCAGCGTAGCGCTGCCGCGCGTGCCGAGGTAGGCGAGGAGATCAGACTCCCAGTGCTCTTCCGAGGGCTGCGCGACTTCCTGGAGCTTTCGTTGCCCCAATTCGGTCAGGCGAACCAAGCGCGCGCGGCGCGTCTGTGCGCGCAATGGGAGCATTGCCCGGAACACTTCGCCAACGGGCGCGACGTAGTAGTCGGCGATCCAAAGACCCAGCTTGAGCAGCTCCGGCGTGAGCACCGGCTCAGGGTCCATGAGGCGCAATATGGGTCGCACTTCAACATCGGGGGGAAGCGGGCTCCCCGCGCCCAGAACGATTCCCGTGGCTTTGCGCGTGGCCAGAGGAACCTGCACCCGCTGGCCGGGTTGGACGCAAAGGGAATCCGGGACTCGGTAGGTGAGCGTATTACGAATCGCCGCCATCACGGCAATGTCTACCAAGTTCACCCCGCGCGGGCGCGTGCGGTTCTTTGTGGAAGACGGTTTGCGATCCACGTGGGCATTCTACGCCAGATTTAGGATTCAGGATTTAGGATTCAGGATCTAGCGTCCTGAGTCAGAAGTTCGTTGATGAAGTCAGCCCGCGGAGCGGGCGAAAGAAGGTAGCCCACGGCGTGAGCCGTGGGTAAGGGAGCCCTCCCTTACCCCCGTCCCCTCTCCCGCCCGCGCGGCAGAGGGGTGCCGAAGGCGGGGTGAGGGCTCCGTCCCCCAGGGCTTGCGCCCTGGGCTACGATCCCGCGCCCCTGACGGGGCTGTGGAACGGTCACCCGCAAGGGAGAGACTTTGTCAGCGAACTTCTGGCTCAGGACATAAGGTTGAGGAAGGTTGGATCCTCAACACCGAATGCTTGTTCCCAAGTCGTAATTCCTACACGCGGGCGCGCGCGGTCACCAGGTTGGCATAGAGATTTCCCAGCCGATCGAGCATGGCGAGCGCTGGAGCGAAGTTCCTACGGTTAATGTGCTCGATATTCAAGCCGATGGGAGGCGGGTCGGGCGGCAGATTATCGAACACATCCATCAGGATGCGCTGCGCCAAATTGATGGAACGCTCCAGGCAGGTCGCGGCGGGAGCGGTCGTGCCTTGCGCGGAGCCGAGGAGGAAGGCGTCGAGGTCGCGAGGGATGTCAACCCCGAGCCAGCGCAGGAATTCCAGATCGCGGCGATGGCTGACCGGAGCAAAGCTGATGAAGATGCGCGCCTCGACGCCATTGAGCCGCTGAATCAGCCAAACCAGATCGTTCGAGTCAAACATCACCTGCGAGGTGAAGAATTCCATCCCCTGGACGTGCTTGGTGCGGATGCGCTCCGGCTCATTCGCCCGGCTGGGAATCGTGATGCCGCCCACCGACGCGGGCAGGGCGAGGGACTTCACCAACGCTGCGGCCTCCGTGGGGCCAGGGCCGGGATAACGGATCTCGGCCGACTCACCGCCTACCAAAACCCAATTGCGGATGCCCGACTGTTCGAGCGTCTCGCGGAACCAGCGCTCCGGTTCGGGGTCGTGCACGGTGACATGATTGACGACCACATCGAGTCCCAGTTCGCGCTTGATGCGAGAACCGAAAAGGCGCGACTCGACGCGCGCGACGAACTTGCTGGTGCGCTCGCCCGGGCGATCCTCGTCGTGGATTTCCGGCACGTTGATCGCATCCACGAGGTTTCGGACCTGCTGTAATTCGCGCAAAGACGACTCCATCGCTTCGGGTTTCGCCGCAGCGGGCGGAACCACCTCGAACAGCGTTACCGGGATGGACGGATTTAGAAGTGCGTCGTGAAAACCCATCAATCAGTTCCTGCCTCGTTAACCAGAACAGCCAACCGCCACCAATTTTCAACTTTAGCGTGTAAACACGGAAACCGCAACGTTCGCGCGGAGCCCGCTTCTTGGGCGCCATCCTCTAGCTCACGGTCTCCCTTGAGCCGCCGTGCGCGGACGAAAGTTGGGGAAGAGGAGAGCAAAGTCGGAGCAGGCCCCGCCAGGAGCGACGTCAAACGCCCCGAAGAAGGTGGGTAGGGCAGTTGGTGCTCTCCCCCGCCGCGGCGGGTGGGCCTTCTCATATGGGAATCTCCTCCCCTGGCTGTCATTCCCGCCCCGACGCAGTCGGGGCAGGCTCCAGCGGAAATCCAGGAGGGCGGAGTGGACACCCGCCCTGCCTGCGCAGGCAGGTTTCGCGGGGGTGACCCGGCAGAGCATACAGGCCCACGGCTAATTCACACGACAACTTAATCGTGGCTACCTGCCTGCTTCAAAGCCGTGGGAGTGGAGACTGCTACGCGCCCCTTAAGAAATCACGAATTTTCTCAAAGTCCTCGCGCAGGATCTTCTCCTCGCGCGGATTGCGCAGGATGTAGGCGGGGTGGACGGTGGCGAGCGCCTTCCAGGAGCTGAAGTCATAAAAGCGGCCCCGAATTTTCGTAATTCCTTCCTTGATGCCGAGCACCGTGCGCACGGCGGGCGCGCCCAGGCAGCAAATCAGGCGTGGTTTGAGGGCCTCAACCTGGCGGAAGAGGAAAGGCGAGCAGGCCTCCACTTCGTCTTTCTCCGGCGTGCGATTTCCCGGCGGCCGACACTTGACGACGTTGCAGATGTATACCTCTTCCCGCTTCATGCCGATGGCCTGAATCATGCGGTCCAGGAGCTTGCCGGCACGGCCCACGAAGGGGCGGCCCTGTTCGTCTTCGTCGGCCCCCGGACCCTCACCAATGAACACCAGCTCGGCGCGCGGATTCCCTTCCCCAAACACAATGGTCTTGCGACCGCCCGCCAGCTTGCAGCGATGGCAGTCGCCGAGATCGTCGCGAATCTGGGCGAGCGTCTCGGGGCCGGAGCGTGGCGCAGGCGGCGCCTCGAACAAGCTAAGCGAGGGAACCGGCGGCCGAATGACCGCGGGCGACGGAGCAGGTGGCGCCGCGGGTCTGGGTTCGGAGGGCTTGGGTGGCAGGGGAGTTGCCACCACACGCGGCGGCTCGACGGGCGGCGGAACTTGCCTCGGTAGGGGCACTGCTGCCGCCGGCCCGGGTCGGGCAGCATCGAGACTTGCAGGCACCTCCACCGAGCTCGGCTCGCGGCGATAGAAATCCTCGATGCCGAGTTCGCGGTAGAACTCGAGCCATGCGCTCAGTTCCTCACGTAGCCGGTCGTCCATTCGGAAAAGGGTCACCCCAGTAGGTGTGCAGAGAGCAGGGGCGCATCCCGATAGATCGGGACAGGTTGGCCATGCGCCCCTACGCCCGCGAAGTTAGCGGCTCTCCCGCTGCTTGCGCAGTTCGACGACTTCGTCGAGCACGCGGTTGGCGACGTCCAGCTTACTCATCTTTCCCAGAGCCTTTTTCCGGCCGTCGGGAAAGAGCAAGGTGACGATGTTGGTGTCAACGTCAAAGCCGGCGCCGTCCTGACTCACGTCGTTGGCCACCATCAGGTCCAAGCGCTTGGCGCGCAGCTTGGCGGCAGCGTTTTCGACCACATGCTCCGCCTCCGCGGCGAAACCGACGATGACCTGCGCCTCGCGCCGGCGGCGCGCAATATCTGCGAGGATATCGACCGTGGGCTCAAGCTTTACGACCGGAGCACCTTGCTGCTTCTTGATCTTTCCGGAATGCGCTTCCGTCGGCCGGAAATCCGCGACGGCCGCGGCCATCAGCACCACCGTGGCCTCCTCGAGGTGACGGAACACCACCTGGGCCATCTCCTCGGCGGTTCGAACGCGCTCAAGCGCGGCAACCACAGGCGGCTCCGCACGCGCTGGGCCGCTGACCAGCAGGACACGCGCGCCGCGGCGGCGGCTGGCCTCCGCCAGCGCGTAACCCATCTTTCCGGACGAGCGGTTGCTGATGTAGCGAACCGCATCGAGCGGCTCTTCGGTGGGACCTGCCGTCACCAGGACCGTTTCCCCTTTCAGATCCTCACGCAAGCCCAGGGTTTCGAAGACCGCCTGCGCAATGCACTCGGGCGAAGCCAAGCGGCCGGCGCCGGTCATGCCGCAGGCCAGGTAACCCTCGCCGGGATCGACCACCCGCACGCCGCGGTTCCGCAGAATCTCCAGGTTCTCCTGAGTGGCAGCGTGCTCCCACATGTTGACGTTCATGGCCGGCGCGACGATGAGTGGAGCCTTGGTGGCCAAGCAAAGCGTAGTGAGGAAATCGTCAGCGATGCCGTGAGCCATCTTGGCCAGCACGTTGGCCGTGGCGGGGGCGATCACGAAGGCGTCGATCGACTGTGCCACCGCGATGTGCTCGATGGCGCTCTCGACGTTGGAGGAACCCTGTGCTTCGCCGAACATGTCGGTGATCACCTTGTGTCCGGAAAGCGCGGCGAAGGTGAGCGGGGTGATGAATTCGCGCGCGTTCCGCGTCATCACCACCTGAACGTCCAGGCCCTTGTCCTGGAGCAGGCGCACCAGCTCCGCCGCCTTGTAAGCGGCAATTCCTCCGGAGACTCCCAGGGCAACTCGCATGACCTTGCGGGAACCTTCCCCAAGCGGACCGGCGGGACGGACGCCGCGCAAGCCCGCTCGGCACTCGACGTTCCACCTTACTTCGCCGGCTTCTTCTTATTGTTGTTGTTCTTATCGTGGTTGGAAGCCAACGGTATGATCTCAATGGGCACCAAGCCCGCGCCAACCTCCTGCTGGGCCACCCGGGTCGATTTCTTTGTGGGTGTCTGAATCAGCGGTCTGGCGCCGGCCTGCAATTGCCTTGCGCGTCTGGCAGCGACCAGGATGAAACGAAACTTGCTATCCAGGTTCTGAGGTATTTCCATTCGACGTTATCCTCCAAGAGTCTCAACGATTTTCCGGGCACGGGCCGCCTGATTGGGGCGGCGGAAATGCGCGGCTCGCACGATGGCCCGCAGCGCTTGCGCGGCGTCGGCCAGGCGATCGTTCACCACCAGATAGTCGTACTCAGGCCAGTGGGCAATTTCCTGGCGTGCCGTATGCAGCCTGCGCTCGATCTCCTCGGGCGCGTCGGAGTGGCGATAGCGGAGGCGCCGCGCCAGTTCCCGGAACGAAGGCGGCAGGATGAAAATGCTTACCGCGTCCGAAAGCCGTTTGCGAACCTGCCGATGTCCCTGCACATCGATGTCGAGCAGGATGTCGCGGCCCGCTTCCTCCGCGGTTCGCAACTGCTTGCGCGCCGTGCCGTAAAGATGGCCGTAGACGTCCGCCCATTCCACAAACTCGTGGCGGGCGATCATGCGTTCGAAAACTCTCCGGGACACGAAAAAGTAATCCCGGCCGTGCTTCTCTCCCGCGCGCGGGGCACGGGTGGTGTAGGAAACTGAAAACCGCAAGCCGGGGAAAGCGGTCATCAGACGCTTGATCAGGGTCGATTTCCCCGAGCCGGAGGGCGCCGAAATCACCACGATGCTGCCCCGCGCCGGCGGTATCTTGCGTGTCCTCGCCACGTTCACTCGATGTTCTGCGCCTGCTCGCGCAGCTTTTCGATTTCCGTCTTCATCTCGATCGCTTGCCGGGTAATCTTAAGGCCAACTTCCGGAACGTCCGTCGTTTTGGAGAGCAGCGTGTTGGCCTCGCGATTCATTTCCTGCAACAGGAAATCGAGCTTCTTGCCGACTTCCGAATTCCCCTTCAAAAGCTGGCGAACCTGGTCCAGGTGGCTTTGGAAGCGCGTCAACTCCTCCGTAATGTCCGACCGCGAAGCAAGGTACGCCACCTCCTGCGCCAGCCGCGCGCCGTCGATTTCCAGGCTCGCGGCCAGATCGTGAAGGCGGCTTTCCAGGCGTTGCTGATAGTGCTGCGGCACCTTTTCCGCGAGCTTGGAGACACCCGCGCGCAGCGCTTCGAGCCGCGCGAGCCGTGCCCGCAGGTCGCGCTCAAGCGACTCGCCTTCCTGGACGCGCATTTCGTTCAGTTCTTCGAGTGCTTCCGCCACCACGCGCTCCAGCATCCGCCGGATGCGCTCGAGTTCTTCCGGCGCCTTCTCGCCGTCGCTCGTCACGACCAGCCCCGGCACGCGCATCAATTGCATCAGATCGGGCTCCGCAGTCGTGCCGAATTCCCGCTGCAGCGCTTGGTAGGTCGTGACGTAAGCGGCCAGAAGTCGGCGGTCGAGCTGCAGCTCCATCAACCCTCCACTCACCAGGCCGACGGAAATCTCCACGTGGCCGCGCGCAACCTGCTCCTTCAGCAGCCGGCGCACGACGGGTTCCAGGGCGTCGAGGCCGGCGGGCAGACGCACCTGCGCGTCGAGAAAACGGTGGTTGGTGCTGCGAATGGCCACCGAAAGGGCAAGTCCCGCTTCCTCAGCTTCTACCCGGCAGTAGCCTGTCATGCTGCGGATCATAAGTAGCTCTCAGCGATCAGCTTTCAGCTAACTTCTCCTCTACCCAAGGTCCGTGCCGTCTTCCCCGCATTCTTTACAATCCCTGTCTCGCCTTCACACCAGCGAGTGGCAACCAAGAGCTGACTGCTGACCGCTGAATGCTGAAAGCTTCTCTTCGCCCTTACGCCTCGGCATCGACAAACTGCAACTCGTGCAAGCGCTGGTAGATGCCGCCGCGATTGATCAAATCCTCGTGCGATCCGACTTCGCAAATGGCGCCGCGGTCGATGACCACGATGCGCTCGGCGCGGCGCACGGTGGAGAGCCGATGCGCGATGACCACCACAGTGCGGCCCGCCATCAGGTTAGCCAGCGCGCGCTGCACCAGCAGCTCGGATTCGGTGTCCAGTTCCGACGTCGCCTCGTCCAGGATGAGAATGGGCGGGTTCTTCAACAAAGCGCGGGCGATGGCGATGCGTTGGCGCTGCCCGCCGGAAAGGCGCTGGCCGCGCTCGCCGATGATGGTCTGGTAGCCCTTCGGCATCTCCAGGATGAAATCTTCCGCCAGCGCCACGCGCGCGGCCTCGCGGACCTGCGCCTCAGTCGGCCACCTGCTGCCATAACAGATGTTGTTGTAGGCGGTGTCGTTAAAGAGAATGGTCTCCTGGGTGACGATGCCGATCTGGGCGCGGAGCGAGTTGAGCTTGACGTCGCGGACGTCTTGGCCGTCCACCAGAATGCGGCCACGCGTAACGTCAAAGAAACGCGGAATCAGGCTGGCCAGCGTGGTTTTGCCGGCGCCGCTCGAGCCCACAATGGCGACCACTTCGCCCCGGTCAATGCGCAGGTCGATACCACGCAGCAGGGGCACACCATCCTCATAATCGAAGTCCACATTCTCAAAGACAATCTCGCGCTCGAAAGGCGGCAGTTCGAGGGCGCCGGGTTTGTCAGTCATCTCCGGCTTCGAGTCCAGATAATGGAAAACCTGCTCGGAGGCGCCCAACGCCTGCTGGTAGGCATTGCTGACCCCCGTAAGCCGCTTGACCGGCTCGTAGGATTTCAGGAGCGCGTAAAGGAAGGCCACGAAGCCGCCGGCGGTTTGCGCGTGGTGCAGGATCTCATTGCGCTCGTAAAGCAGCAGGCCAGCGATGGTGATAGCCCCGAGGACTTCCATGAGCGGCGACGACACGGCCTGGGCCCGCACCCAACGCAGGCTCGCTCCCAGCAGGCGGCGCGTGGCAGTTTTGAATTTGGCGACCTCGAACGATTCCATTGCGAAGGCCTTGACGATACGGATGCCCGTGAAGGTCTCCTGCAGGACGTTGTTGAGTTCCGCCATCTTATCCTGGCTGCTGCGGCTGGAAACGCGGATGTAGCGACCGATGTTGGCCGAGGGGAAAACCACCAGCGGAATCAGGATCATGGAGGCGAGCGCCAGCTTCCAATCCACATAAAAAATGACGCCCAGCAAACCCACCAGCGTGAACGATTGCTTCAGCATATCCGCGGCGGTCTGCGAGACGGCCATCTGAATGCGTTCGATGTCGCTGGTGATGGTCGACATCAGGCGGCCGGTGGGGTTCTTGGCGAAGAAGGAGATCGATTGCTCAATGATTTTGGTATAGAGAAGATTGCGCAGGTCGCGCACCACCGAGTGACCGATGAAATTGATGAAGTAGGTGGCCAGAAATTCCGAAAGGCCTTTGGCGAGCGCCACGGTGATGATCGCCACCGCCACCACGGTCCAGACGTTGTGGATCCGAAGGGGGAGAAAGTCTTGCAGGTAAACGTAATGATTCGTAAAGGGAAGTTGAAAGAGAAGAATGCGCGAGGCCTCAGTGTCGGGCGCGAGGACGCGATCGAAAATCGGCTTGATGAGAAGTGCGGTTACAGCCTCACTGGCCCCTACTACGGCCATCAAACCGACGGCAAGAAAGAAACGGAAGCCGTAAGGCCGCAGGAAACCAAGCAGGCGCTGAACTTGACTCATTCAGTCTGCCGCCCCCAGGCGGAAGTACCCTAATCTACTCAGAAATAAGTATGTTAGTTACCGGACGAGGGTTCGTCAAGAAAATAGCGATTAGGCAAGGACTCCTGGCTTCGGCTGCTGACACTAAGACCTTTGTTTACTGCACGTTGAAGGAAAAAAGCCAAACCGAACGCGTATTTATTAAATGATCACAGGTCGCGGCCTAAGTGACTTCCAGTCCGAGCGCTGCAGCCCCGTAGAGGGGCGAGTAGTTCCCCAGAGCTGCTGTGGCGATTTCAGTGGAATAGGTGATCGTGCGCGAGCCGAACACCTCCAGGTAGGTGTGCAGATTATCAAGCAGTGGCCCCCCCGACTGTGCCACTCCGCCGCCCAGGACGATGAGGTCGGGGTTCAGAATGCGGATGACCATGAGCAAGCCGTACGCCAGCCAGCGAGTGGTCTCACGGACGACGTGTACGGCGGCCGGGTCGCCCTCGGCCGCTGCCCGCATCACCCCTTCAGCCGTGATGTCGTGGCCGCCGCTGAGCTCCACGATGCGCGCCCCTCGGTCCGGGCGGCGCTCCGCCCACTCGCGCATGCGGGTCTCAAGGGCGCCGCCTGAACAAAAGGTTTCCAGACACCCGCGGGCGCCACAGGAGCAGCGCACGCCGTAGTCGGACACCGGAATGTGGCCGAGCTCGCCAGCCATCCCGTCCCTGCCCCGCAGGAGCTTGCCATCGCACACCACGCCGCTGCCGATGCCCGTGCTGATGGTGACATAGACCAGCAACTTGGCGGCGCGACCGGCCCCGTAGTGGAATTCCCCCAGCGCGCCGGCGTTAGCGTCGTTATCCAGCCGGCAGGGAATGCCCAGGGTTTGTTCAAACCATTTTCCCAGCTCGAAACCCTCCCATCCGGGCGCGTGGAGGGAGGTAACGCACTGGCGCGAGAAATCCACGGGGCCGCCAAAGCTGACGCCGCAAGCCTTGACAGGGGCGTCGGTACTGGCCAGCAGTTCGCGGCAGTGCGCCGCAAGTTGGCCGAGCATCCACTCGCGGCCGGCGGCGCGGTCCGTGTCGCCGTCGAACACCAGGAGGCGCCGGCCCTGCTCGTCAAACAGCCCGACGCGAAAGTGAGTGCCGCCGATGTCTACGGCCAGAACGTTGTTCACGGGATCCTCCAGGTTTCAGGTACCAGGTGTCGGGTGCTAGGGACTGGGTTCTGGGGGCGGGGGTCCGCCTTTCCCTAGCCCCTAGCACCCAGCACCTAGCACCTACCCATCATGCGCGACCGATGTCGCGGTGCGAAACCTTGGTTTTGTAGCCTTCGTGCGCGAGCGCGCTGGCCACCTGTTCGGCCAGGAAGACGGAGCGATGCCGGCCGCCTGTGCAGCCGATGGCGATGGTCAGGTAGCTTTTCCCCTCCCGGACGTACTGCGGCAGCAGATAGAGGAGCAAGTTCATCAGCCGGTTCACGAATTCACGCGTTTGCGGATAGGAGTCCATGAAGCGGCCCACGCCCACATCGCGCCCGGTCTTGTTCTTCAACCTGGGCACGTAGTTGGGATTGGGTAGGAAGCGCACGTCGAACACCAAGTCGGCGTCCTGCGGAACGCCGAAACGATAGCCGAACGAGACCGCCGACACTAACATCGATTGGCGCGCCGCGATGCCGCCGAAGCGCGTCTGAATCAGGTCGCGCAGTTCGTGGACGTTCAGACGCGTGGTGTCAATCACCTCGCTCGCGAGCTGGCGCATGGGCTTCAGCAGGATGCGCTCCAGGCGTATGCCCTCACGCACGGGCAGGTCGCGGCCCAGCGGATGTGGGCGGCGCGTCTCCTCGAAGCGGCGGATCAGCGCCTTGTCAGAAGCTTCCAGGAAGACCAGCGAAGGCTTCAGATCATTCCGCGTCAGCTCGCGGTAGACCGTAGGAAGCTGGCTGAGCGCCTCGCCGCCGCGAATGTCCACCACGGCCGCGGCGCGGTCAAGGCGGCTGCCCGGCTGCTGGCACATCTCCGCGAACTTGGGAATCAAATCAATCGGCAGGTTATCGACGCAGTGGTACCCGAGGTCTTCAAACGTTTTGAGGACGGAACCCTTCCCGGAACCGCTCAGGCCCGTGATGAGCACGAATTGCTTGGTGCGCTTCCTCGCGGAAGGTCTTTTCTTCATGAAGGTGCCAGTCGTCCGTCGTCAGGGGAATTATGAATTAGGAAGGGTGAAATATGAAGAGGATTTGTTGGGGCGAACCCGGAAGAGCCGACGCCGGCTTCGCTGGCCCGTTTTCGGGTGACCCTCAATGACTGGTTTTGGGCGACGGCTGGGGGGGGCAGCTTGTACCCTGCTTTCTGGGCTGCGTCGCGATAGCAACGCAGGATATCTTTTAGAGGGCCGCTCTCGACCTCCTTGCGGCACGCACCGGGCAGGAATTCCTGCAGACCTTCCACCGCCTCGGCGCTGACGTTAAGCAGCATTGAGTCAAGCGCCGTGACTAGACGCGGGGTCGACTCCCGCTAACTGCATATCCGGAAGTACTTGATCGTGCGCGCCCAAACGATGCTCGCAACAGGGTAGCTACCGACGAAATTAACGTCGCGGTCCAGCCGAGCCAAGGCGCGTACATTGCATTCCTCCGCCAGATATTCAAGCGGCCAGTATTGGGGATCATGGTCCGGACCGTCGCCCAAATCCTTAAACGCGATCTCGTGCATGAACCGGTCCACTCTTGGCTCCCGGATCTGAGATAAGGCCCTCAGCACACCGGAGCGAACACCTCCGTCCCCGGACCTGTAAGCCTCAATGAGCCCGTTGACGTCTCCCCTTCGTACGAGCTCGTTTGGGATGTCCCAATCCGTGACGCCCTTGCAGTTCGAATCAACCTTCAGGCCGTCGATCAACTGGCGCTGGGACATCACGCGCAGACTCTTGTGTTCTTGACTCAAAAGCTGCCCCGCGAAACACCCCATCGCTAGAAACAAGCCAGTGGCTACGGCCCGGATGACTCGCACCGCGACGACCCTAGCGTTTTGCCGGTGATTGCCGCCCACAATTGCCACTCGTCTTCCCATGTGGCTGAATCCCACTGATCGCTGGCTTGAGCGTGCACAGATCAGGTTTCAAGTCCCTGTCTTCTGTCTTCCCTCTTCTGACTTCTGCTTTTACGGTTCCGGTTCAATGAGCCCCAGGTCGCCATCGGGGCGGTGGTAGATAACGTTGACGCGTTCGGTGTCAGGGTTGCGGAAGACGACCGCGCCGGAGCGCGAGCGATCGAGGGTCTCAATGGCCTCCTCGACGGTCATGGGTTTGAGGGGGACGCGTTCCGACTGGACGATGCGGCGCTCCTCGTGGTCCACACGCTCCGTCCCCACAACGTTCAGCAAGACGGCCGAGGTCGGCTTGGGCCGCCGTTTGCGCGTGCGGTGGCGCTCGAGCAGGCGCACGGCCTGGCGCGCCAGCTTATCCAAGGCCCCGTTAATCGCCGTGCGAGTGTCGCCGGTCTCTTCCATGCCGACCAGCGTGTGGTTTCGGAATTTCAGGGTGAGTTCCGCGAGGCGCCGGTGCTTTTCCGCGGTCAGGATGACGTGCAGGTCAAAGCGCTCGCCCAGCAGGCGAACGATTCTTCTGAGCCGCTCCTGCGTGTAGCGACGCAGGTCCGCGCCGATTTCCACTTGCCGACCGGTATAGTGAATGCGCATAACGCCACCTCCTCGCCTCGGCGGGAGAGGAACTGGATGACCCGCTCGATCTTCATGCTTTTACCCGACGCTGGTGGGTGCTGGGGATTCGCATATCCTCGCGATACTTGGCCACGGTGCGGCGCGTTACACAGTAGCCCAAATCGCGCAGACGGTGAGTAATCTGCTCGTCGGTCAGGGGATGCACCGGGTCTTCTTCCTCGATCATTTTCTTCACCAAGCGCTTCAAGTTGATCAGAGAAGTGACGCTGCCCGCCGGTCCCTGCACCGCCTCCGAGAAGAAATAGCGAAGTTCGTAAACGCCCTGAGGTGTGTGCGCATACTTATTGGCTACGGCGCGGCTGACAGTGGAAGGATGAACGCCGACCTCCTCCGCCACTTCCTTGATCATCATGGGGCGCAGATCATCGATCCCCTTGTCGAGAAACTCCTTCTGGCGGCGGAGGATCGCCTCGCAGACGCGGATGATGGTTTGCTTGCGTTGCTCGATGTTCTTGATGAGCTGAATGGCGGAGGTGAAGCGTTCCTTGACGTAGTTGCGGACTTCGCGCGTCGCGCCGCCCCCTTCCAGCATGCGCCGGTAGTGGTGGCTCAGGCGAAGCTGCGGCAGGCCGTCCTCGTTCAGGACCACCTGGTAGCCCTCGCCGGTGCGCACGAAGGCCACATCGGGCTCGATGAGGCGCGCCTGCGCGCTGTTGTAACGTTGTCCAGGGCGCGGGTCCAGCTTGCGGATCAACTCGACGCAGCGCTCCACGGCCTTCACTGGCCGGTCGAGGGCGCGAGCCACCTCGCGATATTGCTTATTCTGGAGCTGCTTGAGGTGGTCGGAAACAATCTGCTGGGCCAGGGTGTTGTCGGGGGCCAGCGCGCGCAACTGGATAAGCAGGCATTCGCGCACGTCGCGTGCCGCGATGCCGAGCGGGTCAAACTCCTGGATCAGCCCCAGCGCCTCCTGGACATGCCCAAGCTGGTGATTGCCTGACTGCGCGATCTCCTCGAGCGTCGCGGTGACGTAGCCATCCTCGTTCAGGTTGCCGATGATGGAATGACCGGCCTCGCGCACTTCGTCATGGCAAACCGAGAGGCTCAACTGCCATTCCAGGTGGTCTGCGAGCGAGGTGGGCTGCGAGAGGAAGTTCTCAAAGGAAGGTCTTTCGATCACCTCGGCCGCTGGGGATTTGTAACCGGGGTCGAGGTATTCGTCGAAGAAGGAACCAAAGTCGATCTCTTCGAAGGAGTCCTGGTGGTCGCCGTTGTGCGTGGGGTGTTCCGCAGAGGGAGTGGCGGGCTTTTCGGCCTCGGTTTTCTTGGCCACTTCTTCGAGCGAAGGCACGTCTTCCGGCACTTCTTCCAGGACGGGATTCGAGACCATTTCCTGGTTGATCATCTCGCGCAACTCGAGCTTGTTGAGCGCGAGCACGCTGACCATCTGAACCAAGCCGGGCGTCAAAATCTGCTTCTGCGCCACCTTGAGGTTCAGGCCGATTCTGGGAGCAGGTCCACCCATCGTTCTTTCCAATCCTTCACATGGTCAGACGAAACGTGTCGCCCAGGTAGACGCGCTTGACTTCGGCGTCGTTGCCCAGTTCCTCAGGCGAGCCCGCGCGGAAGATGCGCCCATTGTTGATAATGTAAGCGCGGTCGGTAACCTGCAAGGTCTCCCGCACGTTGTGATCCGTCACCAGCACACCGATTCCCGACTCCTTCAAGCGAACAATAATCTTCTGAATATCAAGCACCGTCAATGGGTCGATGCCGGAGAAAGGCTCATCGAGCAAAATGAAGGAGGGCGAAATCACCAACGAGCGGGCGATTTCCACCCGCCGCCTTTCTCCCCCGGAGAGCAGGTACCCGTAGCTCCGGCGAACCTGCTGCAGGCCGAGTTCCTCGATCAACTCCTCCAACCGCGCCCGGCGCTGGTCAGGCGTCAGGGGCAGCGTCTCGAGCACTGCCATTATATTCTCTTCCACCGTGAGTTTGCGAAATATGGAGGGCTCTTGAGGAAGGTAGCTGATTCCTTGCCTCGCCCGGAGATACATGGGGGAATTCGTGATGTCGACTCCGTCGAGGAGGACTTGGCCCGCGTCCGGGCTGGTCAGGCCCACAATGATGTAGAAGGTTGTGGTTTTGCCCGCGCCGTTTGGCCCGAGCAGACCGACCACCTCTCCCTGAGCGATCCTCAGGTTAATGTCATCAACAACCTTCCGGCCCTTGTATGATTTCGTCAGATCAGCTGTGGAGAGAATCTGCATTGTCGCTTATTGCGCGACGCGGTGTTTTGTTAATGAGGGTGACTTCTCATCTCCGTCCACAAATAGCCTATCATCGTGAATGAAGAATGTCAAACGCTGGCCTGTCGTGAAGCCCTTTTCCTCATCAAACAGGCTCGGTGGACCACCGGTCAGGACGATCTTCCCAGGCCCTGCGGAGTATTCGGCGTGGTCGCCGGAGCCCCGCCGGCCCCGTTGCGTGACCTTCACATGGCCTTCCGCCTCGGCATGGTCGACTTCTGAGCCTTCTACCGTGTCTCCCTGACTGAAATAAACGTCCATTTGGTCAGACTGGAGCGTGGTGTTTTCCGTCAGCAGCCGCACGTTGCCGTGGTAGCGAGCGCGCCGCCCCTGATCGAGGTATTCCAGAAAGTCGGCGCGAACGGTCACCGGCCGCATCTCGCCCGCAGCATGTGGGGCCGCCCCGTCCTGCTTGACGAGCGAGGCTGGCTGCAGGTAACTGGTCACCACCTGCGAGCCGGAACTGACGCGCCGCTCAGTGCGGTACACATCCAGCGCTGAGGACTCTACCACGTCCGTCCCCTGCCAGGCACGCACGTGGCCTTCGTAGTGCACGGTCTGGCTCTGCCGCTCCGCCACCATGCGGTCCGCCAGCACATTGGTGGGCGAAGCAGGAGGGGCCGCCGGCCGCGCGGCTGCCCCGCCTGCGGAGGCAGGCTGCGCGGGCTGGGTGGGCAGATGGACGGCCTGCACCTTGCCGTCGCCCGTCGAGGTGTTGGTACGCAGATCAACCATCACCCGCTGGCACTTGATGCGGCTGTTCGCGTCCCACACCTGCGGGCGGCCGAGGAGCAGCAGCCTCTGCGTCAGCGCGTCGAAGTGGGCCTCCGCGGCGCTCGCGTGGCGATCACCGTCGTTGAACAGGAAGTTGCCGGATTGCCGGACCTCGCGCAAGGTCTGGGCGCTGGCGTCGAAGATCGCGTCCAGGCGGTCAGCCAGACTCTCCTGCGGAACGCTGCCCGGGGGCGCCGTCGGGGGCGGACGGAAGAGCACGCGCGTGGGCGCGAGCCCGCGGAGCGCTTCGATGCGGCTGCGCGCATCAAAGGTCATTTGGAATTGCCCTGCCGTGATCACCCGCTCGCCGACTTGGGGATCGGCGGGGCTGACGATGAGCGTGCCCGGGCCGACGGTCTCGGCGTCCTCAAGGCTTTGGCCGTCCAGGCGGAAATCGAAGCGCACCTGGGCGGCGGTCAGGTCTTTCCTCTCGGGTCCGCTGCGCGCCGTTTTGCTCTCCGGGGGCTTGAGCACGGGCTGCGACTCCAGCGTCAGGCGCACGTTGCCCGTAGCCACACCCTTGAGGGGCTGCGGATGCTTGCCTGCCATATCCAGGTCAAGCCGCTGGGCGCTGAGATGGCTCGTGCTTCCCTTGGCTTTCGACTCGCCCGTGACATCCTGCTCTGCGGTGAGGTGCCGCAACTGGCCGGAGGCGGCATCGAAATCCCCCTGGACGTGGCTTGCGCCGATCTCGACGCTGCGGACCTCGTTCACGTCGAAAGCCTTCACGTCGCCTTCCAGATCCACCTGCGTCACACGATTGCCGTCGTCGAGCGCGATCCGGGCTCTCTCCGCAACGGCGCGGCGCCCGCCTTGGGTGACTTCCACCGGGCCCGCGAGCGTCACCGTCGCCCCGTCCTTGTCGTACCGAAGCCCAGAAGCCGTCAGCCGGATGGGCGGTTGGGGCGCCTGCTCGCTTCCCTGGTGCAGATCGATCACTACATTGTGTTTCAGTCCCAGCCAGCCCTCGCGTGTGGCGTAAACGAGGCCGCGCGCAGTTCCCGAGGCGGGCCCTACGCGGAACTTGACGGGCTCGTCGGTCTCGGCCAGCGCGCTCTCCTGGTGAAAGGAAAGTTTGGACGTCTCCAGAAACACGGGCTGCTTGCCGCGCAAGCCGGCGCCAGGCGAATCGCCGGATTGCGCGTTCAGTTCGATCTCCACCGGCCCGGAGCTGGTAAAGTCCCCGGATTGCGCGTTGTATTGGCAGCGGTGGGTGCGCAAGACGTCGCGCCGGTTGCCCCGGTGGCCGAAGACCTCCACCATTACGTCCTCCAGGACCGTGGTCTTGCCTTCCTGGAAGGCCACGGTGCGCGCGGCATGTACCGTGAAGATCGCGCGGCCTTCGTCCGAGCGCGTAAACGTGTAGCCGGAGACCTGCTGATGGACGTCGGCAGGAGGACTGAGAGGAATGCGCGTCCGCTGGTCTTTGCGCCTGGCGCTGATCCAGTAGGTGAGGGCGACGACCAGCGCCGTCACCGACAGCCCGCCCACCACCAGGCCCATGAGCCACTGCTGGCGCCGTGTCCGGCCCAAACCTAGTCCTGGCGTCGCCACGGGTTATCCACTCCGTTGGTCATCACGAGATCCTTAATAACAAGCTGCAGACTGGCCATGTCCTGATAGATGTTCTCTTCGAGCGTAAAAGCCAGGTCCACCTGCTGCCCCGCCGCAAGCGCCGGGGCCCGTGCGGCCCAGCCCCAGCCGATCGCGTCGAGCGTCCGGGCCGCTTGCCCGACCCTTAACTTTAGATGCTTTTCCTGCAGGACGCGTGGCGTGGCCACCAGCCGCAGCCCGCAGGCGCCAAACACCGGGGTGGGATTGCCCATGC
>JBEKAK010000076.1:0-26548 GCA_050018275.1 Terriglobia bacterium
AGCCGTTGGCGTACCCCAGGAAGAAGGCGTCGGGGACGGGGCAGCGGTCGCGCCAGTTGATCTGAAAATCCACGAAGGGCTCGCCCGGCATGGTCATCATGGCAAGGCGCTTGTTGATGAGCACCGTGGCTACGGGCAGTTGCCAATCCTCGCGAACCCGCGGCGCAAAGTTCTTGAAGAGGTCCGCACCGTAAGTCGCAATGAACCCCTTCTGCAATTTCTCCAGATTCCAGCGCAGATGGAAGGGCAGCGTATCTTCCACGAAGTCCAGCGACGGGTTCGGCGCGGCTTCGGTGTGGATCTCCTTGGCGACGCGCGCGACCTCTTCACCCAGGTGCTGGCCGCTCCAGTCGCGCTTGCCGATGGCGTCCTCCTTGAGCGGCGTCGTGGCGTCGTAAACGTTGATGTCGCCGGGCGCGCCCTGCAAGAAGAAACAGAGCGGCGGGTTGGCGCCAAACGCTTGCTCAACCGTTTGGGTCATCACGCCGGGGAAGTCCGCGGAGTATTGCAGGTTGTCGGGACCAAACACCACCGGGTGGCAGGAGTAATTCACCAACACGGCGAGCGGTTTGCCTTCCGCCGTATCGATACGCAGCACAGAGACCGTCGGATCGACGGGCGCGGTCGGCACGTGGGTTTTGTTGCGCCAGAACATGGTGACCGTACCGTCGGGGTTCACACGGCGCCGGTTGTAGCCGATGTAGGTCTGGCCGTACCCGGTGCCCAGCCGCACCTCCACGGCGCGTTCGTGAGCCTCCTCGATGGCCTTGTCAACTTTCTCGATCGCGGCCGTCTCCCAGGCGGGAACGCCGGAAGGCTGCTCATCCATGATCACTGGGCCCGCGTGCGTGTGCGTCGCCTGCACCAGCACATAGGAAATTCCGCTCGACTGCCGTGCCGCAGCGCGGATACGCTCGATGGAGGCGGGACCGAAGGTGCGCCCGTAATCCAGATCCACGAGCGCCAGCCGCTTCTCTCCAACTTCCAACACCAGCACCCGTGCGTAGAGCGGGTCGAGCGTCCCCTGCGCGCCGGTAAGCCGGCCAAAGTACCCCCACAGCAGGACGCCGGTCGGCGGGGTGATGTCCACCTTGGCCACGCCGGCCTTCATCGACGCCGCCTGGAGCGACAAAGCCCCGCTCAAAACCAGCGCCGCCGTAATGAGACTCATTCTCAGCGCTCGCGACATCGTTCCTCCTCCGCGCAAGGTGGAATCCTGCCTTCAAGGCGCCTGCTCCGAACGCCCATCGCGCCTCACGCTTTTCAAAAAGATGCGCCTGCCCGAAAACCTTTCTTGACTCCGCGGAACGTCGGGTAAGATGTAACCGCACTTCAGGGCAAATGACAAGGAGAGCTTGATGTTCTGTTGCGACCTGCTGGCAGAAGCCAGCCAGCGAGGGGCGTTCTATTACGGCGCCGCACACCGCATCGACGACGGCCGGATCGCAAACGACCTCCAGACGGAGTACTACATCCGCGCAGCGTCGAGTCGCGGTTATGCCTATCTGGGTATCAATTACTGCCCGTTTTGCGGCCACGCCCTCTCGCTCGGCCTGTGGCAAGCGGAGAAGAAAAAGTGAGGGTGGGTTGCGAACTGTTCCCGTAAAGAGCCACGCATCTCCCGCGGCGCCGTTTCACTCAAACGAGATCAGCTTCAACTTGGAGAGCGGAACGGAGAAGTCGAAAACCTCCGGGCTGGCTGGGTCGTAGTGGTCGGTAATTCCCAGGATGCGGGCCTCTGCAGGGTGGGTGGTCGGCATCAGGAATTTTCCTTCGAGTGTCTTGCTCTCCCGCAAGGTAATGCTCAGCCGATCCCCCTGAATGCTCACGCGATCGATCTTGAAGAAGTCGACTTCATCCGCCCCGCCATTGTCGAGGAGCACAGGGATGCTGGTGCGCGGAGGGACCGACTCCAGCAGCGACCCGCGGCCTCCCGGAGGATAGAAGTCCAGATAGAGATCGAAAAGGTGGGTGATTTTGCCGGCCTGATCGGTGATGGCGGTTTTGTACCCGAACCGCTTCCAGATCTCTACAATCTGCGCGCGCCCCTGCGCGTCGCTGGTTTGGACGTGATAGGGCAAGCTGCCTTTATTTAAGCGCACCTTTGTGACGCGGCGCTCTTTCAGGTCGAAGTGCTTGTACACCAGAAAAGATGAATCTTCGTGGATGACGATGGCATCGCGTTGGACGGCTATCTGCTTCCCCTGCGCCGTCGTCTGATAGATAGTGTCTGCGGGGAGCGGCTTCGCCAAGAGTCCCAGGCAAGCGAAAATCACCAACGAGGGTTTCATCGCGGGTCTACCAACAGAAAGCCCCACCGCGTGGGACGGAGCGGCGGGGCCTCGAGCGGAGGCCAAGATTAGGGCCTTTTCTTCTTGGGAGGAGCTTTGTATTCTGTCTGGACCTTGCCTTGGAGCTGATCCAGGCTGGCCTGCGCAGCGGCCGCCCACTCTCCTTTTGGTTCGAGTTTCAGGTAAGTCTGGAAGGCTTCGAGCGTACCGGGCACTGGGAGCATCGACCCATCGGGCTTGTACTCCGCCTTGCCCATCAGAGCCATGCCATACCAGTACCAGGCGTTGGCGTTGTTGGGGTCGATACCTGTGCTTTTCTTGAGCGCCCCCGCAGCTTCATCCATCTTGCCCTTGTTCACAAAGATGACGCCCAGGTTGTAATAGTAGGTCGAGGCCTCGGTGGGCTTCAGCTCCGCAGCTTTCTGAAACTCCGCTTGGGCCTCCGTCACCTTACCCATGTCCGCGTAAAGACTGCCCAGGTTGTTGTGCAGCGCCGCGTCATCGGGGGTGAGTTGGAGGACCTTTTGGTAGTAATCCAAAGCCTTATCCTGATCCTGCTTGCGGGCATCCGCAGTCGATTCTGTGCCGGCGGCCTTGCCGTAGACATCAGCCAAGCGAGCCAAGACCACCGGGACGTTCTTGTCCTTGGCCAGCGGGAGCGCCTGCTCAAACATCGAGGCAGCCTCGATGTAGCGCTTCTGCGAAGAGAGTAATTGGCCCTGGTCGAAGAGTTGCTTCAAGCCGGTGAACTGCTTCGTGGCTTTGTCCTCTTCCGCTTTCTGGCGCTGGAATTCCGGGTTGGTCTCCGCCGTTTTCTTGGCATTGGCCACCTCCTTTGCCATGTCAAAGTCCACCACCGTGGGGTCGCCCATCCCCACATGGTTCGTAATGGTGAATATCATCTTCCCGCTGGGGTCCTGGAGCGTGACCTTGTAATTCCCGGTCGCCAGGCCAATATGCATGTACTCACCTTTCTTGTTAGTCTTGACCTTGGAACTCCATCGGACTTCCTGGCGTTCAACCAAGATTGTGTAACCCGCCAGCGGCGTGCCATCCTCAGCTGTGCACTTACCGGTCAGGCCACCAGTCTGCGCCAAGACCGGAACGCAGCTCAAAAATGCCGCGAAGATGACCGCAACCCCGATCACCCTCCGCGTCCAGAAACTAGACATAAGTTCCTCCTCTGAAAAATACCGTTCGACGCATTCTAGCGTGTTGGATGCTCAGACTCAACAGGTATGCTGCTTTTCCGTGCGGTGCGGGCAATAGCATTCAGCCGCCGGACTGTCGTTCTGACCCGAGCGAAGAATCTCACAAACCACGGGTCAAGGTCAATTGCTGAAATGAACAATTCTCGGCGCCGGCTCGCCGTTCTCCCCTTTCGACCCCGGACAGGGCCTCGCAAATCCCCAGCCGCACCCGGTACTCAGCCGGCTACCTCCGGGCCGCTTCAGGACGGCTAATCTCGCGTAATCAATGAGGAAAACTCAGGCTTGGAAGGGATAGGGTCAGGAGACAGAGGTGTCGTTTCGCGCGTAGCGGGGGCGGTGGGCATAGGGAATGGGGTCTTCGACCCCCGCTTCCTGAAAAGCTCGCAGGCGCAGAGCACAGCTATCGCACACGCCGCACGCCTCCTCCTCGGCCTGGTAACACGACCAAGTGAGCGCGAAGGGCGCGCCCAACTCCCGGCCGCGGCGCACGATCTCACTCTTCCGCATGTGGATCACTGGTGTCACGATTTCGAGTTGTGTCTCCGGCCGGGTTCCGGCGGCGATTACGCGGTTGAAGGCGGCATAATATTCCGGGCGGCAATCGGGATAGCCGGAGCTGTCTTCCGCGACCGCGCCGACGAAAATCTTGCGCGCTCCCAGCACCTCGCCCCAAGAGACGGCAATGGAAAGGAAATGCGCGTTGCGGAACGGAACGTAGCTTGAGGGTATATCCTGCCTTTCCAAATTGGCTCGCTCCACGACCATGGCGGGGTCGGTCAAGCTCGAGCCGCCGATTTGTTTCATGTGATCGAGCCGGCACACCAGGCGATGCTCAGCCCGGTAGAAATCCGCCAGAGCGTGGAAGGCGCGCAGTTCGCGAGCTTCCGTCCGCTGGCCGTAAGCCACGTGCAGCATCGCGAGCCGATAGTCGCGATGCGCAATCGCCGTGGTGACGCAACTGTCCATGCCACCACTGGCCAACATGACAGCGAGAGGTTTGTCCGAATTAACGGTCATGGTAATCCTGCACCACGAGTCTCTACCCCCAAACCCCTAATCCCGCACCCCGTTTCTTATACGCCGCGCGCGTCCGGTTCCCAGATGAACTTATGGAGCTGCAGGCCCATGCGGACGTCCAGCCTGTCGCGCAGAATCCACTCGGCGAGTTGGCGGGGCGGCAACTGGCCGAAGACCGGCGAGAGGATGACCTCATCGACACGTCTGCGCAAGTCATGCTTCACCATGAAATCGCGGGCGTAACGATAGTCGTCTTCGTCCAGAATCACGAACTTGATTTGATCCTTCCGTTCCAGGGCTTCCAGGTTAGCGGAGCAGAACTTCTCGCCTTCGCCGCTCCCGGGGCACTTGACATCGACGACCTTGATAACCGCCCGCGGCAGCCGGCCCATGGGACGTTCCCCGCTCGTCTCCACCAGCACCTGAAACTCCTCGGCCAGCAATCGCCCCGTCAGTGGATAGACATCATCCTGGAGCAGCGGCTCACCACCGGTCAACTCCACCAGTTTGCCCCCCAACTGGTGAACCCGCGCCATGACCTCATCCACGGTCATCTTCTGGCCGCCATGAAATGCGTAGGCCGTGTCGCACCAATGACATCGCAAGTTACAGCCCGTCAGACGGACGAAGATACAGGGTAGTCCCGCGAACGTAGACTCTCCTTGAATCGACCTGAAGATTTCGGTGACGACCATTCGCTTATAGGACCTTCCGGCACCCGCAAGATCTTCCCGTCATTTTACCCGATTTCCCTGCAGCCCGCCGGAAACAGGCTGCCAGGAACTGCGTTGCAAAACGGATTTGGTGTACCAAATTGGGCATTGTCACCTACAAGTTGTGGTTCTCCGATCCGGCGGTATGATGCTTGTCAAATTTTCTTGCTTCCAGTATCCCACTGAATCCACACTGGTTCCTCGACCAGCCCATGTTTAATATGCGGGAGGCACGACCATGGCCCCCAGGTTGCATCCAAGCAACCAGGAAGCAAGGGAGCGGGTTATGTTGAGCCACGAGGAACTCGAAAAAATTCGCGAAGAGCGGGAAGTCATGGACACTTGGCGCACTTACTCCCGGCACGTGGTCGCTTACCTGCTGGAGGCCTGCGCTGTTTGCGGGATGCTTCGCGAAAAGGTGCACCTGGCCCGGTGCCGGTGGTGTGAAGACACTTACATCTGCAAGGAAGGCGTGTGCGCACAACAGCATCAGGCGGAGCTGCATCCCGCAGTGGCTTTCTGGACTTGGTAGGAGAGTCCGGCTACCGTGAAGGGGAGTTCGGGCGGTACGTGGCGGAGGTCGTGTCGGTTTCCCAGACGGTCACGGCCTGAAGCTGCAAGCCACGCTCCCGCAGTTGCGGCTCGAGCTCATCAGAAAAGTACTTGGCGAGGTTTTCCGCGGAGGGATTCACCTTGTCAAAAGGCGCAAGATCGTTCAGGAAGCGGTGATCCAACCGCTCCACCAGCCCTTTGATCCCCTTGCGCAGATCCACGAAATCCATCAACAACCCCGTGGAATCGAGCTGCTCGCCGCGCACCATCACCTGCACTCGGTAATTGTGCCCGTGAACGTTCTCACATTTGCCTTTGTATCCGCGCAGGGCATGGCCCGCCGCGAAGGTGTACTCGACGGAAATTTCAAACATTGTTGCTCCGCTGTCCGTGGTCCATTGTCCGTTGTCCGTGGCGCGAGCAGCCGCCAGGAAACCCCTAGCGACGAACAACCCCCAACCGCCCTGCCCTCAACATTCTCGCATGAAAACCTTCACGTCTTCCAGGCGATTCGTCTGGCGGTACTGCGGCAGGCTTTCGAAGAAGACGCGCCCGTAAGGCTTGCGCACCATACGGTGATCCAGGATGGCCAGCACCCCGCGGTCGCTTTCGCTGCGGATCAGCCGGCCGAAACCCTGCTTCAGCGTAATGACCGCCTGCGGCACTTGGTAATCGGTGAAGGCGTTGCCGCCCTCCTCGTTGATCTGCCGGATACGCGCGGCGGTGACCGGATCCGTGGGCACGGCGAACGGCAGGCGATCGATGAATACGGCGCTCAGTTGCTCGCCTTGCACGTCCACGCCCTGCCAGAAGGAGCTGGTGCCGAACAGCACGGCATGGGGAGTCGCCCGGAAGCGGTCCAGCAACTCCGTGCGCGGCATCGAACCCTGAATCAGCAGCGGATACCGCAGGTGCGGCCGCACGCGCTCGTAGACCTCGCGCATCTGCACGTAGGAAGTGAAGAGCACGAAGGCGCGCCCGCGGGTGGCTTTCAGCAGTTGCACCACTTCCTCGGCCGCTTGCTGGGCAAAACCCGGGTCACGCGGATCGGGCAAATGCAGCGGCGTATAGAGTAGAGCCTGGCGCGGGTAATCGAAGTGCGAGTTGAGGATCCTCTCTTTGGCGTTCTGAAGTCCCAGCCGCCGCTTGAGGAAATCGAACGTCCCCCCCACGGCCAGCGTCGCCGAGGTCAGGATCACGGCCTCCACCTGCTCAAATAGCCGCTCGCGCAGCAGCGCGGAGACGTCGATGGGCGTGGCTTCCAGAAACACGCCACGCCCTCGCCGCTCCCACCAGTACACCGTGTTCCGCTCGCGGCTTTCGAGCACCAGCTCGAAGGCCTGGCGCAATTCGGTGGCGCGTCGCTCCAGGTTGTGGATCTCTTCCGGGCGGTCCGGCAGGCGGCTGAGCTCCGTCTGCAAGCGGAGCAAAGCATTCGTCAAGGAGGTGTAGGCCCCGCGATGGACCTCCAGGAAACTTTCGCGATTGTCAAAGTTGGTGCGGCCTTCCGTGCCGGGAAAGAGCTCGAAGAAGAGATCGGCGCGGCGCCGCAGTTCCCCCACCGCGGCCAGAACCTCCGGGCACTTCAGGCCTTTCATCCGCAGCGTCACTTCCGTGTCGCGCGCCAGTTCCTCCACCCGATAATTGCTCACCTGCAAGCCGAAGTACTGCGTGGCCACGTCTTCCATCTCATGGGCTTCGTCGAACACGAGCGCCGAGTAATCCGGAAGCAACGCGGCGTACTCCCTCTCCCGCAGGGCGAGATCGGCAAAAAACAAATGGTGATTGACGATAATCAGATCGGATTCCGCCGCGCGCTGGTGCATCCAGGTAATGAAGCAGCGCTCGAACTGCGCGCATTTCTGCCCCGTGCAGGTTTCGCGGCGGGCGTCAATGTGCTTCCACAGCTCGCTCGAGTCCGGCAACCAGCCCAATTCCGCGCGGTCGCCCGTTTTGGTGCGTCCTTCCCACTCGCGGAGCTTCGGGTACTGCTTGACTTCCTCCATGCCGCTCAGCACGGGCTGTTTCTCGAGGTCGTAAAGCTTTTGCCGGCAGAGATAGTTCTGCCGCCCCTTCATCAGCGTGACGCGCAGTTCCGGAAAAAGCTTCTTCAAAAAGGGAAGGTCTTTGTAAAAGAGCTGTTCCTGTAGATTCTTGGTTCCCGTGGAAATCACCGCCCGCCGCCCGCTGCGCATGAGCGGCACGAGATACGCCAGCGTCTTGCCGGTCCCGGTGCCCGCTTCCACGATCAGGTGCTGGCGGTTTGCGAGCGCCGCCTCCACGCTCTCCGCCATCTCGAGCTGCCCCGGCCGGTACTCGTAATTCGGATGGTGGCGCGCCAGCCACCCGCCCGGCCCGAAGACCTTCTCGAGTGGAGCCTGCCCCGTTGTTTTTTTGCTCGGAGTCGTCATAAAGAGCAACTAGTCTGAAGCATTCAGCAATCCGCCTTTCTTCTTCTGGCTCCTGTCTTCTGACTCCTGGCTCTTGTCCTCTTGACACATCCTCGGCAGGAAGTCTAAGTTGGTTCGTCGCCTCGCATCATCCGGGCGCGGGTGCGCAGGAGAAAGAATATCATAGAGGTCTTCTCTCGGGGCGAGGCAGCTAGAACTGCCGCCTCCGCGCCGGGCAGCGGTTCTGCACCTTCGGCTTTCGACTTCTGACTCTCGGCTGATTTCATCCATGTCCCAACTTCCTCGCATCGTGATTCTCGGGCGGCCCAACGTGGGCAAGTCCACGCTATTCAACCGCATCTGCGGGCGGCGCCGGGCGCTGGTCGGCAACGAACCCGGCATGACGCGGGACCGCCTGTACGCTCGCGCCGAGTGGCTGGGCAAGGCTTTCGAGGTCATCGACACTGGCGGCATCATCCCGGCAGAGAAGGATCTGATCGCCAGTGAAATCTTCCGGCAGGCGCAGAAAGCTATTGAGGAAGCCGCGCATCTGGTTCTGGTTGTGGACGCCCGCGAGGGCGTCGTCCCACTGGACGAAGAACTGGCGCACCGGCTGCATCGCACCGGAAAAAGCCTGGCGCTGGCCGTGAACAAGATCGACTCTGCGCAACACTCGCCGCTGGCGGCGGAGTTCCATCGCCTCGGAATCAAGCCCATCTTTCCAATTTCCGCCGAGCACGGACTGGGTGTGGATGACTTGCTGGACCACGTGACGGCAGGATTCCCGCCCGCGCCCCGGACTAATGGTGAATCCTCCGCGCCCGAGGCTACCCTTTCGTCGTGTCCCGACGCAAACCCGGAGCCTGAAGTGGGAAGCTCGTCACTCGTTCCCGCCAAGCGGGATCAGTTGTCACCGGGGTTGATCAGCGTAGCCATCATTGGCAGGCCCAACGTGGGTAAGTCCACGCTGCTGAACCGGCTCCTCAACGAAGAGCGCTCCATTGTCTCGCCTGTGCCGGGGACGACGCGCGACGCCGTGGACGCGGAATTTGAACGCGACGGCCTGCATTTTCGCTTCGTGGATACGGCCGGCATCCGGCGCAAGGGCAAAACCAAACTGCTGGCGGAAAAACTGAGCGTCATCCAGGCGCGTAAACACTTGGAGCGGGCGGACGTGGCCCTGCTGATTCTGGACGCGCCGGAAGGCGTCACCGCACTCGATACCCATATCGGCGGATACGCGCACGAGAGCCGGCGCTCGGTAATCATCGTGGTGAATAAGTGGGACGTCATCCGAAAAGGACCAACTACCACCCAGGACTTCCTGGGCATGATCCGACAACGCATGAAGTACCTGGACTACGCGCCTGTCGTCTTCATCTCGGCGCTGCGTGGGCAGCGGTTGGGGAATCTGCTGAAGACGATCGCACAAGTCGCCGAAGGCCGGCGCCAGCGCGTCAGCACGGGGGAAATGAACCGCTTTCTGGGTGAGGTGGATTTCGACCGCGCCTCCACCCCCTCTGGCAAACCCACACGTATTTACTACATGACGCAAGCCGGCGTGGCTCCGCCCACGTTCATCGTCTTCACCAACCGCCCCGGCAAACTGCACTTCTCTTTCGAACGTTTTCTCGAAAACCGCATCCGCGAAAGGTTCGGCTTTGTGGGCACGCCGATTGTGATCAAGTCGAGAACCAGCCAGTAGTCTCTTTCCGGGGCGCGCGGCGCCCCCGGCCAGATGCGCGCCCGCAGGAGGTCGTTATCATACAGTAAGTATCGTTGTCTTCCACCACTAGCTTTCACGTCGCGGGAGGGGATGGTATACTCCTGCTGATATTTCGAGAGCAAAACGAGGACAGGTCAAATCAAGGCGAGAGAGGCAATCATGTCCAGGAAGGGAGGTCAAGTTTCATGTCCTGGGAAATGGCAGGAGTCCGCTCCATCTTCGTCATCATTATTATCGCGGCCTCCATACATCTTCGGCCTTTTGGGTTGTCAGGAATTAAATCCATACTCTTGGGGATAGCGCTTGGCGTTTTCTTCATCTTCTTTGAAATGCGGCTGGAGAGAGCCAGCCTGAAACGGCTGATCGGGGCGGCGGTAGGGTCGATCCTGGGCATCCTGGGTGCCTTCATGATCGACTATCTGCTGGGCATGACGGCGATCGACAAGACCGCCATTTCGTTCTTTCAGGTGACCCTGCTCCTGTTGATGGCCTACGTCGGGTTGGTGCTGGGGGCCAACAAAGGCGACCTGCTCAACCTCTCCGCGCTGGGTGGGCTGTTTTCCGCCGAGCGCCAGCCCCGGAAGAACTACAAGGTGCTCGATACCAGTGTCATCATCGACGGCCGCATCGCAGACGTCTGCGAGACGGGGTTCATCGACGGCACGCTGATCATCCCGCAGTTTGTGCTGCGGGAGCTGCAAATGGTGGCCGACTCCTCCGACCCGCTAAAGCGCAATCGCGGCCGGAGGGGATTGGACATCCTCCAGCGTATGCAGAAGATGACCAACATCACGGTGCAGATTGTAGAAGAAGACTATCCCCAGCTCCGGGAAGTGGATATGAAGCTCATCGAGCTGGCGCGAGCCTACGAGGGCAAGATCGTCACCAACGACTTCAATTTGAACAAAGTCGCCCAGCTCCAGGGGCTTCCGGTGCTCAATATCAACGAACTCGCGAACGCCCTCAAACCGGTGGTCCTGCCGGGCGAGATCATGCGCGTCTTTATCCTGAAGGAAGGCAAGGAATACAACCAGGGCGTCGCTTACTTGGATGATGGCACCATGGTGGTGGTGGACAACGCCAAGAAAATGATTTCCAAGACCATCGACATTTCCGTGACCAGCGTCCTGCAGACTACGGCCGGCAAGATGATCTTCGGCAAGTACGATGAACGAAGATCCATGGTCGAGGCGGTTAACCAGTAAGCGGGGGTCCTTACGGCAAGCAGGGCGACGGACGCCGGGAGCGCTCCGTCGCCTTTCTTTTCCTGCGAGCATCTGTGATGTGTAGGCAGTCGTTGGTGGTTGCCAACGGAACCCAGAACGCGTGAGGCTGAACCCCGGAGAGTGCATGAGCGTTTTGGCCATTATCCCGGCGGCGGGTATGGGCGTGCGCATGGGCGGCGGTACGCCCAAACAGTTCCTCTCCCTCGAAGGTGTGCCCATTTTTGTGCATACGCTGCGGAAGTTTGTCTCTTCCGACGCCGTGGATGAGATCTTTCTGGGCTTGCGCGTCGAAGACATGGAGCGAGCCTCTAAGGAAATCGACCGCGAGGACTTTTCGAAATCCGTGCGCCTGGTGCCCGGCGGGGCGACGCGGCAGGAGACTGTGGCACGGTGTCTCGATCAGGCGCCTGCCGCCACAGAAGTGGTGGCCGTCCACGACGCCGTGCGCCCCTTCATCGAGTTGGAAATGATCCGGCGTGTGGTGGATGCCGCACGCAAAGATGGTGCGGCCATTCTGGGCATCCCCAGCGTGGATACGGTGAAGCAGGTAGAACGGCAAATCATTCTGGGAACCATCCCGCGCGAGCGCATCGTGCTGGCGCAGACACCCCAGGCCTTCCGCTACAGCCTCCTGCGCGAGGCCATCGACCGCGCCTTGGCGGAAGGCTTCAACGGTACCGACGAATCCAGTCTTTTGGAACACCAGGGCCACACGGTAACGGTACTGATGGGATCAGATCGGAACATCAAGATTACCAAGCCCTCCGACCTGCCTCTGGCCCGCCTCTACATCGCCCAGGAACGCGAGCACATCCAGGGTGTCGCCTGATTTGGGGAGTATGAGTCCTTCACGAAACGCGCGCAAACCTGTGGCGGCGAGCGGTTCGCAATCTCGGTTGCGTGCTGGCATTGGCAACGATCTTCACCGACTGGTGACAGGCCGCAAGCTGATCCTGGGCGGTGTGCGGATCCCGTTTGAGAAAGGTCCGGTCGGCCATTCCGATGGCGACGTGCTCGCCCACGCCATCTGTGACGCCTTGTTGGGGGCGGGCGCTCTCGGCGACATCGGGCGGCATTTCCCCAACACGTCTCCTCGCTGGAAAAACGCTCCGAGCCTCCTCTTCCTGCGTCGGGTGCGCCAACTGCTCGCTGCCGCCGGGTACACCATCGTCAATATCGACGTTACCGTCGGCCTCGAACGGCCGAAGCTCGCTCCCCACATTCCTCGCATTACTCGCAAGGTAGCGGCTGCTCTCGGCTTGAAACCCGACCAGGTCAGCGTGAAAGCCAAAAGCGGCGAAGGTCTGGACGCGGTCGGCCGCGGTGAGGCCATCCGCGCTGACGCCGTGGCGCTTCTTCAAACCCATCGTGGCCAGAGCTGGGAAGACCAGGACCGGAAAATAAAATCAAAAGGCAAAGGGCAAAAGTAAAAAGGCAGAATCAGGGCGCTTTCTCCTCAGACGCCTCCTTAGGCGCACTCGCCAATCCGCGCAAGTGTGTTAACCTTTCCTCTTGGACCTCCTAACATGCAGAGAGACTTGAGCGCATTGGCAGAGCGAACCTACGATCTCGCGATCATCGGCGGCGGGATCAACGGGGCGGCGACGGCGCGTGAAGCGGCGCTGCGCGGTCTGAAGGTGGCGCTGGTTGACGCGCGCGACTTTTCGAGCGGCACCTCCAGCCGCTCGTCGAAGTTAATCCACGGCGGGCTGCGCTATCTCGAGCAGTTCGATTTCAAGCTCGTGCACGAATCCCGCACCGAGCGGCGCACTCTGCTCGCCCTGGCGCCTCACCTGGCATGTCCCTTGCCTTTCGTCCTGCCGATCTATCGCGGCGACCCTTACTACCCGCTCAAGATTCGTGTGGGGCTTTCGATTTACGACCTGCTCGGCAATCTGGGCCGCGCGGACCGCCATCGGATGTTGAACCGCGAGGAGGCCCTCCGGCTAATTCCCGCGCTGCGATCCGAAAACCTGCGCGCGGCAGCGGTTTACTACGACTCCGAAACTGATGACGCGCGCCTGACGCTCGAAATGATCCTGGCCGCCGCCGAGCGCGGCGCCACCGTGGCTAATTACGCGGAAATTCGCGTGCTCGAGACTTCCGCGCCAGGGCAATCTCCCGAAATCGTTTCCGCGGAAGTCGAGGACCGCCTCACCGGTCGCCACTACGAGCTCGCGGCGCGCTTTTGGGTGAATGCCGCCGGGCCGTGGGTGGATCACGTGCGCGCGCTCTTGCCCGGGTTCGATGGCACAAAAACCGTCCGGCTCACCAAAGGCACGCACTTGATCCTGCCGGGAGTGGACCCGGACCACGCGCTCTTTGCCGCCATTCTTCCCGGTGACCGGATTTTTCTGATGCTCCCCTGGCACGGCCACGCGCTGTTGGGAACCACCGACACGGACTTTGACGGCGACCCCGCCAACGTACAGCCCGACCGCGCCGATGCTGATTACCTGCTCGCCGCCGTGAACCGCGTGCTGCGCCAGCCGCTTACCGCCCGCGACGTGCTGGGCAGCTTTGCGGGGTTGCGCGCCCTGGCGATTGAGCCCGGCCGGAGCGCTTCCGAAAACACTCGCGAGTATCGCTTTCACGGAGAACCCGGGATCAAGAACTTCGTCTCCATTTGCGGGGGAAAGCTGACGACCGCCCGCGCGCTGGGCGAAAAGCTGGTCGACCGCATCGCCGCGCAACTAGGCGCTGCCACCACCTCTGCCCAGGCGAGCCGGACTACTCCGCTGCCGGGTGGGAACACGGGGCCATTTGAGGATTTTGTCAGAAAGGCAACGGACGAGGCCGGGAAGGATTTCGGCGTGCCGGCGCAAATCGCCGAACGGATCGTTCGGACATACGGCAGCCGCTGGCAACAGGTGCTGGGTCCGATTCGTGAAAGCCCCGCACTCGCCGAGCCGCTCGCTGGGAATCCCCCACTGCTCACGGCAGAGGTCCAGTTCGCCATCCGTCACGAAATGGCCGCGAACGTCGAAGACTTCCTGGTGCGGCGCTCCGGTCTGAACTGGCTCGCGGCTTGCTCGTTGCGCGAGGCAGCTCCCGTAGTGGCGGAGATCTTTGCACGTGAACTAGGCTGGAGCCCCGAGCGCCGGCAAGCCTCGCTCGCGGCCTTCGCGCGCTGCTGCACCCTGCCGACCAGTCCATAGCCCTCGACTTGAACCAACATGGTCACTCTCTCACCCATCCTGAAGCGTGTTCTCGAGCGTCGCCCAGCGCCGCTGGTTTGGCCGCCCCTCAAGATCGGTCACCGGGGCGCGGCGGGCGAGGCGCCGGAGAATACCCTGGCTTCGTTTGAACTGGCTTTGCGCCAGGGCGCGGACGGAATCGAATTCGATGTTCAACTCTCTTCCGACGGCGTTCCCGTGGTCATCCACGACGCCCGCCTTAACCGCACGACCTCCGGTGGCGGCCGGGTGTACGAACATCGGGCGAGGGTGCTGCGCCGGCTCGATGCAGGTTCCTGGTTCAATCGCCGATTTCCTTCCCGCGCACGGGAACGTTACGCCGGCGTACGCATTCCCTTGCTTTCGGAAATCCTCCCGTGGGTGCGCGCGCGCCAGTGCTTGGCGTTCATCGAAATCAAGGACCCCACGCCCGGCGTGGAAGCGAAGATTCTCAAAGAGATCGATCGTGCCGGCGTGTGGCGTCTCGCACGAGTGGTTTCCTTCGACGTGCGGACGCTTGAGCGCGTTCGACATTTGAACTCGCAAGTCCGTCTCGGCCTGGACATCTCGCGTCGCCTGTTGGCGATCCGCCAAGCTGAGGCGCTCCGGGCCGAGGCGTTGTTGCCGCACTGGGCGATAGCCTCGCGGCGATTTATTCGCCACGCCCACCGAGAGTTGCTGCAAGTCATTCCCTGGACAGTCGACAACCCGCGGCGCATGCGCCGCAAGATTCTGGACGGCGTGGACGGCATCATCACGAACTATCCGGCGAGGCTCACCGAGGTTGTGGCTCGTCTGCAGAAGGCGCGGCACGATTCGGAGTAATGCGGAAGCTGTAGGCTGACAACGAATCTTGTGGCCCCTCTCGGGCTTGGTTATAATCCCGCGCGTTCACGCTATGGCCAAGACGGCGCCCAAGATCGCCAAGAAGTTCTCGATTGTTGGCCGGGTCCAAGGCGTAGGCTTTCGCTATTTCGCCGAGCATTGGGCCAGTCAACTCGGCATCTGCGGATACGTGAAGAACCTCTGGGACGGCAGCGTGGAGGTCTACGCCATCGGCGATCCCGTTGCCCTCGAAGAACTCAAACGTCAACTGGCGGAAGGGCCGCGCAGCGCGCACGTGACCAACATCGTGGAGTCGGATGAGCCCGTAGACAAGCGATACAACTACTTCGTCATCGAGGGCGGTTGGTAGGCGACATCCACACCAAGGGAGGAAATGTGATCGATCTTAAGAAACTGATTCGCGAAATCCCCGATTATCCCAAGCCCGGCATCCTGTTCTACGACATCACCACGCTGTTGAAAGACCCTGTCGGGCTGCACTGGGTCGTCGACGTGCTCGCCAATTCTTTTCTGGCGCAGAAGATTGACCAGGTCATCGGCATCGAGGCGCGGGGATTCATCTTCGCGCCCATGGTCGCCTATCGGCTGAATGCGGGATTTGTGCCGGCGCGCAAGCCCAACAAGCTGCCCGCGGAACGCGCCAAGGCGTCCTACAGCCTGGAATATGGGTCGGATGCGGTGGAAATTCACCGCGACGCTATCCGTCACGGGCAGGAAGTGTTGATCATCGACGACCTGCTGGCGACCGGAGGAACCGCCGCCGCCACGGCGCGACTCGTGGAATCGTTGGGCGGCCACGTGGCCGGTTTGGGATTTGTGATCGAATTGGAGGAGTTGAAGGGCCGCGAGAAGTTGGGCAAGTACCAGATTTATTCCGTTCTGAAGTATTGAACAGCAGTTGAAGGTTGAAAAGTTGAAGAGTTGAAAGGGGCCGGGTCTCCGTTTCAAGCTTCAACTTTCAACTTTTGCCCGCACTCAGTCATCGCGCTAGCCTTACGTGGGTTCCTCCTGCGCGGGAGTCGCCGCCTTCAGAATCTCATCCAGGAAAAACTCTTCCGGCATCGAACCTTCGATGTAGGACGCCTCGTTAATGACGGTTTTAGGGACGGCATAAACGCGGTGCCTGCCGGCCAGGTCAGGGAATTCCGTGGCTTCGATGCCATCCGCGCGGATCAGGTCGCTCTCCAGTGAGAACTGGTAAGCCAGGCGCACGGCCTGCGGGCAGTGGGGTCAGGTCGGGGTGACGAAGACTTCCAGGTGAAGCGGCCGGGTGAGTTGGGTCAGCTTCTCGCGGGTCTCCGGCTGCAATCCCGAATCACCCTTGGAAACCGCCAGGATCGCATCGAGCAGCGTCGAGAACTCATACCCCGCGGGCAGGCCGAAGAAGCGAATGCCGAAATCCTTGCCGTTGCGGATGGCGGTGGCGGGGACCTTATCCACCGCGTACTCCGCCACCTTCTCCTTGTCGAGCAGAAAATTGTAGGTCTCGAGCGAGAGCTTGTCGGAAAGTTCCGAAAGCTCCTTGAGCAACTGCCGAGTCTCGCGGCCGTACTCCAGGTTCAATTCCTGGGTGAAATGAACCAGCTTGACCGGATTTACCATCCCCTCGAGTCGGGCGCGGATTTCCGCCACATCCGTATCGCGAATCAGTCCCACGAATCCTCCTTGCCGAAGCACGATCCCGAGTTTCTCACCCCGCCCTTCGGTCCGCCTACTGGTTGAGATGCACGCGGAGGGGAAGAGTTCCGGGAAAAGGCGGGGCCGCCCGCCTTCGGCATAACCACAAGGCAAAGGGCAAAAGTCAAAAGTTTTGCCCTTTGTCCTTTCCCTTTTGACTTGCTTTCTTATCTGGGCGCCGCCCGGGAAGTGAAAAACCCGTTCGCGGAGTTTGCCGTGAGCCTCTTCGCTACGCTCAGAGCGATTCCCAGAGGAGCCAATCGGCTCATGGCTGGCTTTCCACTTGAGGGGGTCCGAGCCGGGGAGGCGAAGCGCAGACCAGGGCAGATTTCAAAGCAAAGCCAGAATGCCCAGGTTGCGGTTCTCGTAGAAAACCGCCATGGCATCGTAATGGAGTTGGAGGATTGCTTCAATCTCCCGAGTGGAGCAATTCCCTCGGCGAATCCAAATCACCTTGGGGGGAAAACCGAACAGGGCGGTTAGATCGCTGAAATCAGCGTCTCGGCTAGCGATTGTTTACCCTTGGTCGCGAGCGGCGTTCCAAACCGCCAGGTCCGAGGCCCAGTCAAGTCCCATCGAGTGGACATGTGTCGAGCCAGGATAAAGATCCGCCAGGCGTTCCACCAGCCCAGGCGAAAGGTTTTGATCAAAGAGGAGCTTCAATCGCGTGCCACCATGAGATGGTGTTCCCGGTCAGCAGCGTAGCTAAGGCAGGCGAGGATATCGTTTTCAGTCAAATAGGGGAAGTCGGCCAGGATTTCCTGGTGGCTCATGCCCGAAGCCAGGTAAGACAACACGTCGTAGACCGTGATGCGCATGCCTCGGATACAGGGCTTCCCTCCGCGCTTGCCGGGCTCGATCGTGATGATGTCTTGATATTTCATACGCGCATTATAAGGCGCGATGGGGTGCTTCCACAAGCACGACTCCGGAAGCGCGTGGAGGAAAAGCTTCGCTACGTTTCCGCTTCCGCGTCGAAGCCGAACTTTTTCATTTTGTAACGGAGCGCGTCGCGCGAGATATCCAGCAGCTTGGCAGCGTGCGTCTGGTTGCCGCTGGTCTGCTTAAGCGCCAAGCCCACCAATTCGCGTTCCACCTCTTCGAGCGAGGTGCCCTGCTTGGGCAGCTCGAGCATCGGGATCATCCTCCCCGAGGGCAGCGGCCGCCACGAGGCGGCGGTGTTGCTGACCATCAAGGGAGCATCCGTGGATTCTCCTTCCGGGACGCTCACCGGCACAGGCGTTTCGTACCCCTGCGGCTGCCCCGTCACCTGGATGGGCAAGTACGTGGGGCGGATGTAGTCTGATTCCTCCAGGATCATGGCGCGCTCCACGGCGTTCTTCAGCTCGCGCACATTTCCCGGCCAGTCGTATTGCAGCAGTAAGTCGCGAGTTTCCTGGGTGATGCCTTTCAACGATTTTCGAAAACGGAAGTTGTAGCGTTCGATGAAAAACTCCACGAGGGGCAGGATGTCTTCCTTGCGATGCCGCAAGGGTGGCATGAAGATGGGAATGATACTCAGCCGATAAAACAGATCCTGACGGAAGGTGCCGTCGCGCACCCCTTGTTCCAGATCGCGATTGGAGGCGGCGATCACGCGAATATCGACACCGATGTCCTTGACGCCGCCGATGCGGCGGATGGTTTGATCCTCCAACGCCCGCAGCAGTTTCGCCTGGAGATACGTGGACATCTCACCGATTTCGTCCAGGAAGAGCGTGCCGCCGTCGGCAACTTCAAACAGGCCCTTCTTCTGCGCCTTGGCGTCGGTAAAGGCGCCGCGCTCGTGCCCGAAGAGCTCGGCTTCCATCAGGGTCTCGGGAATCGCGGAGCAGTTGATGGCGACGAAAGGCTTGTCGGCGCGAACGCTGTCGTAGTGAATGGCCTTGGCGATCAGGTCCTTTCCCGTGCCGCTTTCGCCCTGGATCAGTACGGTGGAGGTTTCGCTCACCGCCACCTTGCGCACGAAGTTCATCAGCTCCAACATGCGGGGAGATTTTCCGATGACCTCGTGGTAGCCGGAGCGCTTCCGGACTTCGTCGCGCAGGCTGTCGCGCTCGGAGCGCAGGCGCGAGCGGTCGATGGCGTTGGCCAGGGTGATCTGCAGCTCGTCGAAATCGAGCGGCTTCTTGATGAAGTCGAGCGCCCCCAGCTTAATCGCCGTCTTGATGTCATCAAGCTGCGGGTCGCCCGTAATCATGATGACGGGAATCGAAAGGTTGTTCTGCTTGATTTCCCGCAGGACTTCGATGCCGCTCAAATCCGGCAGGCGCACGTCGAGCAGGATGAGGTCTGGGGATTCCGCCCGAATCTGCGCCAGCCCTCCGGTGCCACTTTCCGCCTCGAAGGCCGTGTAGCCCCATTCCTCCAACTGCCGGCGGACAGACCAGCGGATCAGTTTTTCATCGTCCACGATCAGAACTTTTTCATTGGGCATAGATTTCTTTGACTTCCTCGACTGCCTCGCGCATCGGAAGGCGAATGATGAACCGGCTTCCCTTGTTGACTTCGCTTTCCGCCGTGAGAGTCCCGCCGTGCTGGCTGATGATGCGCCGGCAAAGTGAAAGCCCCAGCCCCGTACCACCGCGCTTGGTGGTGTAGAAAGGCCGGAAGATCTTCTCCATCAGTTCCCGCGAAATACCCGCTCCCGTATCGCCGACGGAAACCTCGATGTAGTTGGGCCGGTTCGGCGTCCCTGAACCGCTGAGGACTTTGGCCTGGATGGTTATCTTACCCTCTTGGTCAAGCGCCTGGATGCCGTTCAGCACCAGATTCAACAACACCTGCTGTAACTGCTCGGGGTCCATGCGGAACCGCGGCAGCGGGGAGGGAATCTGGATGGAGAATTCCACGTTCTTGCTGCCGATCTGCTGGCGGGCAAACTGCAGGGTGCGCGCTACCGTCTCCTTCAAATCCGCCATGCCGAACTGCGGGGCCTTGGGCCGCGCGTAGACCAGCAGGTCGTTCAGGACTTTCTCAATACGCCGCACTTCCTGCCGGAGGTCATCCAGGATTTCGCGGTCGGGGTGATCGAGCGGAACATCGTTGCCGATAATCTCGATGGCGCCGGCGATGCCTGCCAGGGGATTGCGGATTTCGTGCGCCACGCCCGCGGCCAGTTCTCCCATAGTCGCCAGGTGCTCAGCTTGCAGCATCTCCGTATCGTGGACGCGCTGGCAGTGGTCGCAGAACTCACGCCAGTTTTCGGCGAGCGAGCGGACCTCCTTCTCCAAGGCCAGCGTGCTGCTCGGTGGCGGGCTGATCTTGACCAAGGCGCGATAGGTGGGAGCGATCTTGCCGATGGCATCCCGCAGATCATTGAGGATCGCCCAAGAGCGGCGCTCCTGATAGACGAGCATCCCCGTGGCCGCGGAAAGCGCGGCAAGCAGTGCCACCGCCAAACCCACGGTGAAGGTCAGGCCATGCCGATGACCTTCGGCCACCGTCAACAGAATGACTCCGGCCAGGGAAGCCACCAGAACGACCAGGTTCTGGCGAAAGGTGGGTGGAAACCTCAAAAGACGTTTTAGCAGCGGCCAGTCCAATGGTATGATGTTTCCTTCTCAGCGACACTCAGGGGACAATTTTATCACAAGGCAAAAACTGTGACCAGAAAGCCGGAGACATTCTTCGAGGAGATGAAGCGGTACGTCGGCTTCAGCGACGGGGATGCTCGCCTGCTTCAATCCGTCGGATCGAGCCTGGAACCCTACTTGCCGGCCATGTCGGAGCGCTTCTACGACCAGATCACTCAACACCCCGAGGCGGGCAAGGTCTTCACGGGCGGCCAAGAACAGATTACGCGCTTGAAGCGCACGTGGCAAGGATGGGCGAGGCGGCTTTTCCTGGGACCTTTCGATGAGGATTACGCCGCCGAGCGTTACAAAATCGGCGTTCGCCACGTGCTCATCGGCTTGCCCCAGCGCTACATGATCAGCGCCATGGGAGTGGTGCGTATCCACCTTCAGGAATGCCTCGGCGAAATCCTGCGCTCCGAACCCGCTCGGCTGGAAGCCACGCGGCTCGCCCTGGACAAAATCCTGAACCTCGACCTGAACATGATGTGCGAGTCCTATTTCCAGGAGAGCGTTCGCTACCTGCGCGAGTTGAACCGGAAACTGGAACGCGCTAACTTCGAACTGGCGGAACTGAGCCACGTCAAGACGGAGTTCCTGGCGACCACCTCGCACGAGCTCCGCACGCCGCTGAATTCCATCCTGGGCTTCACCCGGCTGATTCTCGACGGCCTCTGCGAAAACCGCGAGGAGGAGCGCGAGCTGCTGCGCGACGTCCTTTCCAGTGCTGAACACCTGCTTTCCATCGTCAACGATCTGCTGGATGTGGCCAAGATCGAGGCCGGCAAACTGCGCTTGGCTCCTGAACCCGTCGATCTCAAGTCCGTCCTAGTGGAGACCAAAGCGGTGGTGAGCGTTCAGGTGGCGGCCAAGCACTTGATGATCGTCGACGAGACGGAGTCGTTGCCGCTGCCGATGGTGACCGCTGACCGCGCGCGCGTGAAACAAGTCCTGATCAACTTGATGAGCAACGCCGTGAAGTTCACCGACAAGGGCTGGATCACGTTGCGCGGGCGTTCTTCCCCAGAGCGCGGCTTTGTGGAGCTGGAGCTTCAGGACACCGGTATCGGCATCCCTCCCGGAAAGCAGCGGCACCTGTTCGAGAAGTTCCAGCAGGTCGACAGCTCGTTCACTCGCCAGCAGGGCGGCAGCGGCCTGGGATTGGCCATCTGCCGCACCCTGGTGGAAATGATGGGCGGGCGCATCAAGCTCTGGAGCGCCGGCGTCGGTTGCGGGACCACCGTGGGGTTCTCACTTCCCGTGTGGCGCGAGGCTGATGACGCCGTGCACGTGGCGGGCAAGGAGGCCCTGGCCGCGGTCGGGAACGAGAGCGGCGTGCGAGTCCTCATCGTCGATAACGATCCGGAGTTTCGCCGTTACCTCAAGACGCTGCTGACCAAGCACGATTACTACGTCCTGAGCGCGGCCACCGCCGACGACGCGTTGGATGCGGCGCGCCGCTTCCGTCCGCAGGTGCTGGTAGTGGACCTGGCGTTGCCGCAGCGCCCCGGGGCGGAATTGGGTGACGGCGCGGACGTCGTCGCCCAGCTCCAAACGGGCGCGCTGGTTCGCGAGGTCTATTGCTTCATGGCCACCGGCTACGACCCGGCGGAGGTGCGCGAGCGCCTGGCGCTTCTGCAAGTCACGCCGGAAATCTGGCAGAAGCCGGTGGATGGCGAGAATTTTCTGGCCCGGCTCGATCAGATCTTGCGCCGCTCGGCGCCGACCATGTCGGCGGAGTCAGGTGCGCCGGCGTAAAGCGCCGCGAAGTCAACGGACTCATCATGCTGCGTGTCCTGGTGGTCGAAGACAACACCCTGGTTGCCAAGTTCTATCGCCTCGCACTCGAGCGTGCCGGCGGCTACGAAGTCACTTGCAGCGAAGACGTCGATGCCATCCTGGCGCAGGTTGCGGCCTCGTCCTTTGACGTCCTGATCCTGGACGTCTCCCTGCGCAACTGCCGCTATCAGGGCCGCATGATCGATGGCCTGGAACTCGCGCGGCTGATTCGCCAGCTCCCGGCGGGCGAGTCGCTGCCTATCCTGCTCGCCACCGCCCACGCCATGGAGGGCGACCGCCAACGGCTGCTCGCCGCTTCCGGCGCCAACGCCTACCTCGAAAAACCTGTCTATGATCCCCACATCCTCGTCAGCAAAATCCAAGAGTTGCTCGGGCGCTAGTCCCTTGACCGCCTAAAGAAGTCCCGAACCCGCTCTGCCCACACGGCGCTCTGGTTGACTGCGAAAGCTTCCGAAAAGAACCTAACCAGGCGGGCACGGGGCTAGTCGCCCCGCCGATTCGCGCTTCTGGGCCTCCTGTTAGTGCGCGTCCACTCGGCTGAGCGCGACAGTACAGGCGCGGCGCGCGGGGCGGGGAAGCCACCGGTATGACGAGTGAGCTATTGCAGTATCGTTGACCGGGGAGTAGGCTTCTGAGGGAAAGATGGTGCGACGTCGCGGCCCCCTCGGCGACCCACAGGGGTTTCTTCGGCGGCGAGGTCGCGCCCGGGGCCAGTAACTCCTTGACCGCGGGTTCGACGCGCTCGAAAGATCTGCCCAGGAAAATTGACATTGCCTGTGGATGCGAATAGAAATACAAGACCCGTGAGTCCCGTGCCCGCTTGGTTGGGCGCCTATCGGAAGCGTTCGCGATCAACCAAGGCGTCGTGTGGGCAGAACGGGCTCGGGACTTCGTTAGGTGGTCACGGGACTAGTTGGCTAGGCCCGAATGGCAATCCCGGCGAAGTGGCATCTTAAGTTCCGGGGTCTACAGCGTTTACTGCACTCGCCACTTCAATGTCGCCCGTTGCAGCCGGGGGTCGTCCACGGTCCGTTCACCATCACGCCAACCGATCACATTTCTCCGTCGTCGTGGAAGTGTGCGGGCGACCCGCAATGCGAGGTTGCCCGGCCGTACTGCACCACCATTCGTTTTCAGCAGCACCGGAGGCAGCGTTAAGCACGATTCGATCATCATTCACATGAGGTTTTCCAACTGTGGTCACGGCCCGGTGGTATAGTTGTGGCTCGCGAACCGCGTTTGAGCACAGAGCGATGTTGGATTTATTATGGCCGGAGGTAACGCAGAAGTGAAAAAACTGGGGCTGGTATTATCGCTTTTGGTGTTAATGTGCGGTTGCGGCGGCAGCGGGGGTGGCCAGCAGCCTCCTGCATCATCCATTTCTGTTTCTATTTCTCCTGCCAGTCAGACACAGATCGATCAGGGCCAAACCGTGAGCTTCAGCGCGGCGGTAGCCAACGACTCCGGCAGCCGGGGGGTGACCTGGAGCGCCTCCGGACCGGGGTGTTTGGGCAACACCTGCGGAACCTTCACCAATGTCACCACCGCCACGGCAACGTACACCGCTCCGACGTCGGTCTCAAACACTTCAACCGTGACCGTGACCGCGACCTCCGTGGCCGACACCAGCAAATCGAAATCGTCAACGGTCACGGTAGCGCCCGCGCCGCGAATTACCACCATAACTCTCCCTAACGCCACACCGAACGTGAGCTACGGCGCGACTCTGCGGGCCACCGGCGGTGTGGGGACGTTAAGCTGGGGTCTGGTCGGCGGCTCGCTGCCGACGGGGTTACTGTTGAACAGTGCGGGCCAACTCTACGGAACGCCCACCAGCTCAAGTACTTCGGACTCCACTGCGGCCTTCACGTTGCAGGTAACCGATTCGTCGCAGGCGGCCGCCGGGCCGCTCTCCGGGCAACAGAACCTCAGCCTTACGGTCATTGGCGTGTTGACCATCATGACCACGGCATTGCCGGACGGCACGGCTAACAGCCCGTACGGCGCCAGCATCCAGACCACGGGCGGCACACTTCCCATTGTCTGGAGCCTCACCGGCAACGGGTGCGGCGGCGAGACTCTCGGGGGCCTGCCTCCGGGGCTGCAGTTGCAGGGGACCAACAACAGTTGGGGAACGATTTCGGGGGCGCCTACATCCTCGGGTCCCTCTACCTTTTGTGCCACGGCGACGGATTCGAGCCCGACCCGGCAGACCTATAGTCAGGTACTATCTATCACGATCAACCCGACCGGGCCTTTGACCGTCACCTCGACGTCGTTGCCGAATGGCGTGGTTGGTCAGGCCTACTACGCCGGGCTCGCGGCCACAGGCGGTACGACGCCCTACACATGGAGCGTGGCGTCGCCACCTTCCTGGATGACCTGGAACGCCTCGGGGGCGCTTTCGGGCACGCCCACGACGGGGACGTCGACGTTCAGCGTGACGGTGACGGATCTGAGCACACCGACGCCGCAGACCGCGACTCAGGTATTGAGCCTCACGATCAACCCCGCCGCGGCACCCTGCAACAGTTTGCGGAATGAGGCGGTCCTAAACGGGCAATACGCCTTCAGCCTGAGTGGGTTTAATGGCAGCGGCTTCCTGAGTGTGGTGGGCTCCTTCACAGCCGATGGCGCAGGTAACATCACTGCCGGCGAAGCTGACACCAACGGCGTCCTGGGCGCCCAAGCAGGCGGCATCATTACCACCAACAGTGCCAGCTCCTACCATGTGGGCTCGGACAACCGGGGCTGCGCCACCCTCGCGACTCCGTTCGGGACCTTCGTCACACGCTTTGCTCTTGGGTCTATCTCCTCGAATATCGCCACGAAAGGCCGAATGATCGAGTGGGATAGCCCCAACTCGAGCGCGTATATCGCGGCGGGTCAGCTCCTAAAGCAAACCACGAGCTCATTCTCCGGCGGATTCTCCGGCAGCTTCATTTTCCGCACGCTGGGCTGGGATCCCTCGGCTACGGGGGGCCGCGACGCCTGCATCGGCGTTATCGTCGCCAACCGCGCGGTATTCGGTAGCCTGGAACAGTACTGCAATGACGCCGGGGCCCCGGCCAGCCCTCCGGCCGTCGCTCCCGCCGGTACGTATTCCACCTTCGACGGGAACGGGCGCGGTACGGGGATTGCTTCCGTACAGACCACTACCCCCGGGGGGACTACCACCTCGACTACCCACCTCACGCTCTATATGGTGTCTGCTTCGGAACTTTTGATTGTCAACTCCGATCCCAACCCAACGGTAAGTGGCGAATTGCAGCAGCAGGGCGTGCCGGCGGGCGGGGGCGGCTTCACCCAGAGTTCGCTCCAGGGCGACATGGTCTTCTATCTCACGGGAGCCAGTGGCGCGGGCTCAGGAGCGGCCGTGTCCGTGGCTACGGCTACTGCCGATGGGAACAGTAGTTTGACACTCCAGAGTTATGAGAATCGCCTGGGCGTCTGGCAAAGTCCCACTCCCCTAAACGTTACTTGCACTTATACGGTCGCCGCGAATGGCCGAGTGACGCTCACGAGCCCCAACGGGACTGAGTCTTGCGGGACCAACCCCCCGGTTTTCTATCTGACGGCTCCCAACACGGGCCTGCTGATCGACGCCGCCCTCGGTGTGGATGTTGGATCGTTCGAACCGCAGGCGGTCGGACCCTTCAGCAGCTCATCTTTGTCCGGCACCTTTTTCGCGGGCTTGGCCGAGGTAGTCAGCCAGAGCATAGAGACGGACTCCGTCGGTTTGATCACTCTGGACGGCGCCGGGCATGTTACTGGGATCAGTGACTACATGTCGACCAGCATCCAAACGCCCGGCTTTACGTTCGCGGACACCTACACGGTCTACCCCGATGGAACTTTCAGCGCCGCATCCTTGGGCGCGCCCATTGTGGGCATCGTCATCAACAGCAACAAGTTTGTGAGGATCGATGACGTGACCTCAACGTACCCAATTCTACGGGTCATGGAGAAATAACCCGTCACGTCACGGGCGGTTGGCCCTTGTCGCCACGACTGCGGGACCCCACCGGCTAGATCTTGTCGACAAGCATTGGGACCAAATGTGACCGACCTGCCGTGTCCGCCATCGTTCCCCCATCAGGTTTCTGCCGCTGCAAGGTGGATTCCCGCGATTCGCATTGAGTGCCTATTTCGATGCTCAGCCGCACCCGTCGCCAGAAAATAGGATATAATGTCCCTTCTCGCAAGACGCTCTAGTCTGCAAATGCTTATCCGGTTGTTTAAGCAAACCACTATATGTAGTGGTTTACTAGAATGAGCGAAAATCGCGGAAAATTACTTGTTCAATCTATAAACAAGGAGGCAAGGTGAAACCCGATAAACAGCGGTG
>JBEKAK010000077.1:0-26336 GCA_050018275.1 Terriglobia bacterium
CTGCAACCGGTCCCGATCTCGTTGGCTCATCCACAGCTCCTGTTGTCTTTGCATCCCGACATCTTGCCGGTTCCCAACAGGAACTTCTTACTTTGCTGGAAGAGGATCTTTTCACGTTGCTGCGACAGTCGAAGGCCTGATTGGAGCGCCGGCTTCATTGTTTGGTATAATCCACCACAATTTCGAGGACAGACTGATGACAGAGCGGCGGCCCGGCGCTCCAAAAGACAGTCCGACGGAGATCACCCAGGACGGAGCCCTGACGGCTGAATTCCTTCCGGCCACATTCAACGTAGGCTCAAAAATCTCGGGACGGTTTCGCATCGAAAAATTTCTTGGCCGTGGCGCTTTCGGTGAAGTCTTTCGCGCGCACGACGAAGTGCTCGGCAGGTCAGTAGCGCTGAAGGCGTTCGTGCTCAAGAAGCAGGGCTCGCAAGGGCGCGTGGAGACCGCTCTCGAAGAAGCGAGGACGATCGCCAAGCTGGACCACCCCAACATCGTTTCGGTCTTCGACGTCGGCCGCGAAGGTGACGCCGCGTGGATGGCCATGCGGTTGGTCCCGGGCGAGGGGCTCGACACGCTCCTGGCCCGCGAGGGGAAAATCGAGCTGAAGCGCGCGGCGCCACTGCTTCGCCAGGTCTCCAAAGCTCTCGATCATGCCCACCGCAAGGGGGTCATCCACCGCGACGTGAAACCGTCGAATATTCTGGTCGAGAAACGCGAAGACGGAAGCGAGCACGTCTGGTTGGCGGATTTCGGCATCGCCGAAGTGCTGGCGGGGGAGGCGACACCCTCTCACGAACGACTTATCGCTGGAACTCCCAGCTACATGTCGCCGGAGCAGATCGCCGGCAAGCGGGTTGACGCCCGGTCGGACATTTTCGCGCTCGGCTGTGTGGCCTATGAGCTCATTACCGGCGAGCGCGCCTTTCCGGGTGAAACGCAAACGGACGTCATGTACCGCGTCGTGCACGACCAGCCTGCGCAAATGGGTCAATTGAGCGCGCTGGCGGGGAAAAAGTTTGATTCGCTTTGCCGAAGGGCGCTCGCCAAGTTTCCTGAGGACCGCTACCAAACTGTCGAGCAGGTGATGAAAGAGCTGGAGGATTTGGAGCGCGATGACGGCAAAGGCCGGGCAACCGTCGCAAGCGTGATACTCACCAAAATCTTCCGCACCGGCGAGACGGCTCGCTGGGACGGCGTCCATCTGCTGGCGGTCCATGACCTCTATAAGACATACAAGTTTCGCCGCAAGGTTCTTTGTGGAATCAGCTTGACTGTCAAAACCGGCTCCATCTACGCGCTACTGGGAAGAAATGGATCGGGCAAAACGACTTTCATCCGCACTTGCCTGGGAATCTATCGAAAGGATTCCGGTTCCATTTCCATTTTCGGGCGCGACCCTTTTCGCGACGGCCCCGCCGTCCTGGGCCGCCTCGGCTACGTCCCCGAGACCTTCGTAGCTTACGACACGCTCACCATCGGTGAAATGGTCCAGTTCCTGCGCGCCTTTTATCCGCGCTGGGACAACGCCTATTTCTACCAGCTCCTCGGCCGCTACGAACTTCCCTTGGACGCGAAAATCCGCGACTTCTCCAAGGGCATGAAAACGAAAGTGTCGCTGCTTTCGGCTCTCTCGCACCGGCCGGAGTTTTTGCTGCTCGACGACCCCACCATCGGCCTGGACGCGGTTACGCTCGCCGAGGTCTTTGAAACGCTCCAGGACGTTTCACGCCAGGAAGGCACAACAGTTTTCATCTCTTCCCACAATATTGATGAAGTCGAACAAATCGCCACGCACATCGGATTCCTCAAGGATGGCAAAATGCTGCTTTCAGACACGCTCGATGGATTGCGGCTGAGGACACGCGAGGTGCGGCTCACATTCCGCGACGATGTTCCGCCGCTACCGGCCATCGAGCAGTTCAAGCCGGTGAAATCCTCAGGACGGCGCCTGACCGGCGTGGTGTTTGACACCTCGTCGGGCGCCTTGGAAAAACTGAAGGCTCTTAGCCCGATGGACATGGATGTCCGCGAACTGACCCTGAAGGAGATTTTTGTGAATCTTCTCCGGTGACACTGGAAAAGCTTCTGTAAACGAAAGGAAGAGATGGCAAGGAAGTTATTTCTCTTGCAGTTCAAACGCGCGCTGGTCCCTTTCGTGGTGTTCGCGCTCGCTTCCTACGGCGCGCTTTACTTGGCTGAGCTGTGGTTTATCCATGTCACCAAAAACCCCGCATCCGTTCACGACGGCGTCAACATCCTAATTTTGGCCATCATCGTAATCCTTGCCTTCCCCACGGGAGCGACCGCGTTCTCAAAGGAGTTCAAAGACACCCATTTCTTGTTCTTGCAGTCGCTTCCCATCAGACGCGAAAGAGCCTGGGGCGTTCTTGTCCTGGCAAGTCTCGCGGCTTCCCTGATCTCTGTCGCTCTGTTCTTTGTTTTGCGACCTTCGCTGGTTGGTGGATTCGGTGATCCCGAAAAGGCGCCTCTCCTGTTAACCGGCACGTTCCTGTACTACTTCGTTTTCTTTACCGCCGGCTGCTGTTTTTCCCTCCTCTTCGGAAGGATGGTTTTCTGCTATCTCGCAGGATACCTCGTAACCGCTGCCATGACCGCTGAAGTCATGCTGATGGGAGCGTATTCGGGATCGGAGCCCGTGGGAGAATACACGCTATCTTACCTGCCGACGGGGCGCGATTTCGATCTCTCCTGCGTCGTTGTCGGATGGTTGCTCGTCAGTCTTGTCTACCTGCTGCTTTCTATGTATTTTTATGTTTACGGTGAATTCAATTTAACGAGGACGCAAATCAGAAATGCTGCATCGATCGTCGGTTCCCTCGGAATCGTCTGGGTAGTTCTCGCGGTTTCTGTGAACGCCGGAGCCTTCGCCGCCTACGATCGATGGGAGACCGAGCAGTACGGGTGGCGTCAAGCGACGGTTGACGTCAGTGGGAAGTACTTTTCGGTACTTGAGCGGCGTACACGCCATCCGCAATTTGCGCGAATTCACATATTTGATGTTGCAACCGGTGCCCGGCTGAGCACCTTTGCGAGGCGAGGAATTGCACGGGTCGCTTGGTCATCTGAAGGCGGCGTGCTTCGACTGGCGATTAAAGAAGATTCGCCACTTTACCGCCTCGGCTACATTCTGCCCGGTTCAGATCGCCTTGTATATCTCTCTCCCCAAGCTCACCAGCTCCTAAGTAAGAAGTTCGCCTTCTCGCAACTTCACGGCGTGGAATCCGTCGCGAGAGGAAAAACTCTCCTGGTGGTCAAGTCCGGCGATACAGGGAGAATCGTGTCCATGGATGAGAGCACGGGAGAATTGACGGAGCTCGGAGAAGGATATCTGGACGGTTACGCTGAGATCTTTCCTTTACCCAACGAGAATCTTATTTGGTTCGGTAACGAAGAAGCTCCTTCAAGGCTGTGGCTTGCGGGCTCGGATTTCCGTGAACTCAAGTGGGCGCCGTCGCCGGAGCCAGAAAAACAGTGGAGCTGCGTCCTCTACGGGATCATTTACAAGACTCGGGCCGCATGCGTCAAGGAAATGACCAGGCGATTTCCATTCGGCGCCAACGGAGACGGAAAGCGAAAAGTGGATGCTCAAGGCTGGTACGTCGCCCCCGTACCTTCCAATGGCTTCTTTTCGCGATTCAATTGCTATCTGGATGACGCAACCAAGGTGTTCTATCTACAACATGACGCGGCCGTTCAGCATGGAAAGCTCTTCGTCTTCCGAGGCCCGCAGGAGGGTTGGCGGTTGGTCGGAGAAGGTATTCCTCTCAACCGATCCAAGTGGGAGATCCCCGACCCGGGCGCAATCGATTTTGTTTCCAATCGGGTCGGCTCGCTCACGGTGGGTCAAGCCCTTGCTGCGTACTACGCTGAAAAGGCTGACCGGGTTCACGGGTATTTGTACGACTCCGCCCTCGACAAGACGATGGATCTTGGCAACTATCCCAGGCCGAGCGAGAATCAGACTTTCTCCGTCAACATCAGGCACGTCGAAGGACTCAAGGGCGAGATCATATTCCTCGGGCTCTTCCGCTCACAGAAATGGAATGGCGTAGCCTTTAGATATGAGCCCATGTCTGGTTCTCTCGTAAAACTGCAAATGGCAGAATCGCTGGCGGGGCTATCGCCATACTTTCTTGTGCACATGGATGAAGACGGCAACTCGATCTACGAGGAATGGAACCCCTTCACCCTGACCTTGGTCAGTGCCGATCAAAAGCAGCGCCAGCTCTGGCCACCGGCCTCACATTAACGAAGGGGGGAAGACCAAGCCAACATAGACGCTGTGTAACGCCATAGGGCGGGGCGAAGTCGCTCAACTCCTGTATCGTCAGCCAGTCGGAAATTATGGTGGGCGTAGCGTTTCAGGATGCGTACGTCGGGGGGCCGAAGACGCCGCGATAAAGCACCCCAGCACCTGTCAGGCGACCTGGTCCCCCCTTATTGTCGCACTTGGGTCCTGGTCCAAAAGGTTGAAATCCGCTGTCTCAGGCTGTCGCTGCATATCGCTGATTTAGCGGGGATAAAAAACCTCTAGGAAACCTGGGAAGTGGGATTTCAGATGGTCACCAGACTACAGTCAACTGACCAATTCCCCTCATTGGCTCGGCATGAGAGGCGGACGCAGCTTGCTGGTCATTTGGCTGTGTTGTAGGGGCACGCGTTTAACCTCCGCGAGCAGCGTCTCGGGAATACACGGTTTCAGCGTCAGCGATAACGAAGACACCCTACTTCAAGTGTGCCAACCTTGATCTCTCATTTGCCAAGCCGGCAGGAAATCCGAGTTCGGCGATCCTTGCCCGTCTTGCGAGCCGCATCCTGTGCGCTTCTGGTTTTGGCTCGCCCGGGATTTGATGCTGTCAACAAAACGGTCCGACGGGTCGTACTTCGAAGGAGTGGCTCCCGCTTGCAAATGACGCTGAGAGCATTCATACTCCCAATGTGAGCCTCAAGAATGCGGCACTTCTGGCATTGATCGGGATGATCCTGCTAACGGTTTTGGTAGGGGCAAATTTCATTTCCACCGTATCAGGGGTTGTGCGTGGTCTGATTCCGGCGATGGCGCTGTTGACGTCGCTGGTTGATCTGTTCGCGAGCCTCAGTGTGGTGGTATTCTTTTACGTCTTCTACCGAAAGCAATCCTGATACTCGAAGAGTGCCACATCAAGCCGCCGCAGCCGGATTAACTGATGACCCGCGCCGTGGACTTGTGTTTCGCCAAAACTGCGCCTCCCCCGACGTGGGGGACGTTCCTTGACAGTCACCTGAGGCAATGGGTCTCGACGGGTTTCTTAGCGGGTGCCGATGGTGAACTTTCGAATCCTCTTTGTCTTTGTGGTTTGTTGCCCACCATCGGCGCCGCGGGATGCATTTCAACGTCACCGCCCATCCCACATCGTGCGGCAGTTATCGTGCCGTAAGGGAGTTTTTGGCGCAGACAGGCGGTGCAACCACCGGTGAACCCGGCCATCAAGTAGTCGAGCGTCCCCGTCAAAGCAAATCTTCGAAACTTGCAGGATTGGCCTCAGATTGAGGAGATCGGTCCTGCCTTGTCGCCATGTGGCGGGTAAACCGGCTAGGCATTCGCCTGCCACGTCACGTGCAAAATCGGCAAACCCTTCGGCGTTTACGGGGAGTAATCCGCCCGCGGCCGCTAGGGGGGTTCGAAAAAGCTGTCGGCACGTTTCCGGCGAAGTGCGATGTTGGTCTGCCACAGGCACTTGGGTTTCCGTAATGGGGGATGTGCAAGAACCAAATGGTTCAGTCACAAGCTACGGTACACGGCGGCTTGGCACATCAGGGGCTGTCCTGCCGCATACGGTGGGACCCAGATTTTCAGACGGGGACAGTCCTGAAAACGACGGTTAGATGCCCTCCGAAGAACTGTAACCTTGCAGTTGTCTAGGGAGTGTCTAACGGTCGCATCTGCGTATTGTTTATCGGTTCGAGCGTCTTGACTTACCGACAAGGGTCATCTTAGGATACACGCCGAAGCCACAACGACGGCATATGGAAGCCTATCGTAATATCGTCAGAGCCCTTCCGGCACCTTCCAGAGAGCAAATCGGCAACTTCGTAGACTTCGTCAGCTCGGCGCACAGTTGGTACAAACACATCCCGCTTGTCCCACCGGGAGTCCCGTTTCACTTCTTTCTGAACCCCTACGTGGCCTGCGAGTTGGCCACACTCCGCAGGAAGATAGAGTATCGGGAGCGGACGACCTGCGGGTTCCACTATTCTGAGCTGTCAACGGAGGAATATCGGCGGAAATATGGCTATCTTGATTACCGCTGCCGCCCGCAGTCCATTCCCGCCGTTCGGGACCCGGAAGACGTGCGCATGAACCGCGATCGGCGGATCTTGGTTCCTGACGAAATCTGGCGAGCCGGCCAGGTGAACCTGACCGGGCTCATCCACCCCCAGGCTTCGCACCCGAACATTTGGGCCTACTTGTCACAGCGGATGCCGCGCTTCGCCGAGGCGGCATGGACGGAGCAGATGGGCGGAAAAGAGACGTTCTTTAGACTCGTCGAACTGGCGAAACGATACTACGAACTCCCCTCTTCTGAGGCTGTATCCTACCGTCGGGAGCTGGAACTCATGGTCAACCCTGAGCGCGAACGCCAGAGAGGATTCATGCGAGCAGCTGTTGAGAGAGTTCTTCAACTCGTATACCTCTAGCTTTATGGGGTTCCAAGTTTGACCTAGACTGCACCGAATCTTGCACTTACAGACACTTTGCCGAATTGAGAGTCAACTGTGGCGCGGAAACTTTAACGGTGTGCGTTGACTTGACTGCACACGCGGCCTAAGATGGCCGACAACGGCAGGTCACACGCCGCGATCGGCAAGACCCTGGCCATTGCCGCATCGTCGAGAAGATCGGTGCGGGGGAATGGGGGAGGTCCGTCGCGCCAGCAAGGAAATCAGAAATGAGGGCTGATGCGTTGGTTGATTCTTAGTGACATCCACTCGAACATGGAGGCACTTCATGCAGTCTTGGGAGCTGGGGCTCGTGAGTACGACCAGGTGCTATGTCTTGGTGATGTAGTTGGATATGGGCCTGACCCAAACCTGGTAGTGGAATGGGTCAGGGAAAACGTCCGTGCTTGCGTTCGCGGAAACCACGACAAGGTTGCCTGTGGAATTGATGACGCATCTCAGTGCACCTATGAGGCTCGTGTTGCGGCACTATGGACGCGAGGCCAGCTCACTCCGAACAACTTGCAGTATCTGGAGCGGCTGCCACAGGGTCCGATGTGCATTCAAACTTTCCAAATCGTCCATGGCTCAATAGGGGACGAAGATAGATACATAGTGACACAACCCGACGCCTGGGAAGAGTTTCGCAATCTTGCGACAGAACTGGTGTTTTTCGGGCATACACACCATCAGGGCGGCTATTTCCTGGATGTCACCGACTCTCTACATGAGCTGAAGCCGTCGTTTTTCCGTGGCTGTTCGCGGGTGGCGCTTGAACTGCTACCCGGGGAGAAATACTTGCTCAATCCAGGGTCGGTAGGGCAGCCTCGGGACGGGGACAACCGCGCCGCGTTCGCTATCTACGACGCCGAGCGCCAGCAGTTGGAATACTGGCGCGTTCCCTACAATGTAGAAGCGACACAGATACGTATGGAAGAATGTGATCTTCCTGCCGCTCTTATCCAGCGCCTCAGCTTTGGCCACTAGCCGCTGGCTTCGTTTCGCTGTCCACCGCGTTATCTTGCCTATCGACCTCACGGGTGGCAAGATTGGTCGTATAAGGGCCGGCAAGTCTACAGAGTAGGCTCACTTGGACGTGCAGTCGGCTTACCACAAATTGAGCCGAAAAGGCAGAATGTAGAACGGTGGCCAAGGCTGTCTGCTCGATCTTTCTTGACAGCGAAGCGCGATGATAGGATAAGAGAGGGTAAGTTCACCGTGGAATTAAGAAACTAGATCCGCGAGACGATAGAGGTGGGTTCTGTCAACGTCGCAAGCTGCGGCCAGCCCGCTGGGAATTCTACTTTTAGTCGCCGCGATTTTCCTGGTGATCAAGAGTCCCAAGAAACTGCAAACCCTCGGCCGGATGGTGATCGTCTTCGTGGTGACGGTGTCGCTATTCATCATCCCGGGCGCAATCCTGCGTCTGGGGGACCCCCAGGCTTGGGGAAGAATTGGGGGTCTCGTCGGGCTGCTCATCGCCGTTATTGCGGGCTGGTGGCACACGCGTTCTGTCACACGTGCCGGCACGGAAGCGTCAGGACGGCCAAGCCCAAAGGACTAGCCAGCGTGGGCGCAGTGGCCCCCCAAAGGCATCAGTATCCCACTGGACGGATCGTCGCCAAGCCGGACAAATGGCCCTCAAGCTCAGATCCCCCGAAAACGGCGCTCGAGGGAATAGATCCTGCCTTGTCGCCATGCGGCGGGTAAACCGGCCAGGCATTCGCCAGCCACGTCATGTGCAACATCGGCAAACCCTTCGGCGTTACTCGCGGGTAGCCGCACCTCCGCAGCGAAGTACAGGTCAAGAAAACCGTTAAGCGACGGAGCAGTGTCTGAGGAATTGGTTCGAGCAGAGGCGGTTCGGGACTGATGCTTGACGTGAGGCTCAGTCCGAGCCAACAGGAGCCGAGGCGCGCCAAACTGAGAACGTGACCGAGGTGTTCCTTTTTGACCAGAGGCGTGGTTCCCAATGAACAGACAACTCAGATCCCGGTCTGTCAGGCTCTAGAAGCAGTTGGAATTTGAAGATGGAAACCTTGGTTTACGTGGCTTCGACGTGAAATCCTGAATTCCATGTTGGCGGAGAACAAGCCTATGTGCAACATCAGCAAAATATCTTCTATTTACTGCTTGGCAGTGGCATCCATCACACTGATGTTTGGACTTGCGGGATGCAGGACAAATCCTACTGTGGACAATAGCGCGCAGGCTCAACCGACGGGCCCACCGACCGATCAGGCGCAAACTGGTCAGTCGCAGGATCCCATTGCTGCTGCCAACCTGGCCCCCACCGCCGTTACCTCAGATAACGTTTCCTACAACGGGGATTACGCCGAAGCGGATGACGACACCAGTTACGGCCAGCCCGTACTTTATGCATCAGAACCGCCACCGCCGCTGCCCGAATATTCTCAGCCTGAATGCCCTGGCGACGGCTATCTTTGGACGCCCGGATATTGGAGCTACGCTTCCGATGGATACTACTGGGTACCAGGTGCATGGGCGCGGCCACCGGAAGTGGGCTATCTGTGGACGCCGGGATACTGGGGAAATACCGGCGGCAGATATCGCTACAACAGTGGGTATTGGGGGCAGCATATCGGATACTACGGAGGCATCAACTATGGATCCGGCTACGAGGGAGCCGGCTATCAGGGCGGGTACTGGAGCCAAGGCCGTTTCAACTACAACCGCTCGGTGAACAATGTGACCAGCACAAACATTCGCTCGTATAACCGCGCAGTGACAAACACAGTCATCAACAACATCACCATCAGTAACACCACAAGTCGTGCCAGTTACAACGGACCGGGAGGCATCACTCGCCGGCCTTTGCCGGTGGAAGTCGCCGCAACGCGTGAGCAGCGGATTCCGCCGATGAATACGCAGATGCAACAGCGGCAAGAGGCGGCTCAGAACCGCCAGCAGTTTGCCTCCGTCAATCACGGGCGGCCTGCGGTCGTTGCCGCGGCTCAGCCAATTCCGGCAGGCAAACCGATTGCCCCAGTCATTCCCGCTCGCGCTGCTGCGGCAACGCCACCAGCGGCCCCGAACGCGCTGCCGAATCGTAACCCACCGGCGCCTGCAAAGCCTGCTGATCGCCTAGCCGAAAGGCCCGCTGCAAAGCCTCCTGAAACGCCGGCTGCTCAACCCACGACAAAACCAGTTCAGCCCGGACTACTGGCAGCTAAGCCTGCAGCTCCGCCGACGAAATCCACCCCGGCGCGCGAGGAACGCGCCGCTCAACCATCACAACCCCCTGCACGTCAGCAATCAGCGAAACTCGCAACGCCGCCACCCGCTTCGCCCAAACCGTCCCCGATGCCGCATGCCAAACTGGCTACCCCGCCTACGGCTGCGAAGCCCGCAACGCCGCCACCTGCTTCGCCCAAACCGTCCCCGATGCCGCAAGCCAAACTGGCCATACCGCCTGCGGCTGTGAAGCCGGCGCTACGTCCGGCTCCGGAAGCTAAACCCAAGACTCCGCCTCACCCGGTGGAGAAAAAGGAACCGCCAAAGGATAGGCCGAAGCCGGGGTGACGGGTCGTAGCTTTGAGCCTTAGTCTTAGCCGAACCCAGCGACCGGCCAGGGGCGGCACCATTATCTGGAATGACGAACGACGCCATCGCGCAATTGAAAGCAACCCAGACGTCACCATCGCTTTCGTATAGAACACCCTGCGGCGTTACTCGCGACTCATCGCCAAGAAGTCTGTCGAAACCAACTGGGTAACATGATTGTTGAGGAAGGCCCGCCAAGTCCGAGATGGCGGCCTCCGTGTATGCACCATGTACCTCGCTACGGTTGCCTGAGACACATCGATTCCCAGTTGGAGCAGCTCCCCATGGATTCGAGGTGCTCCCCAGAGGGGGTCCGCCAGACTCATCTTGCGAATGATCTCACGAATTTCTTAGGCCAATGCCGCCCTTCCAGGCTGTTCGTGACGGCTGTTCCAAGTCCAATGCGGACGGAATCCCTTGGGATGCAAGGCGATCACGGTTTCGGGTTTGACGATGACCCGGGCTCCTAGCTAGTTCGCCCGCAGACGGCGGAAGCACACCCACAGAAACCCGTCGACACGATTCAGCCGCGCACGCCCGCGCTGGGCTCTGCACAACACGTTAATTTGGTGTCGGAGCGCAAGGATGTCCAATGGTAAAGCCGCCCGCGTCCAGAGCGAGGAACACAGAGGGCACTAAGGGAAGCAAAGAGAGGGAACATAGGAGCGAAAGCTTAGCAGCGGAACCGGGCTAACATCAATTGATTCAATTTAGATGGGGTCTTCGGCAGCCACAGGCTGCTCGCTCCGCCACACAAAACAAAGAGCAAGAAAAAACCTTGACTCCCGCCGCCCCCTTCATAGTTACACTACTCGCTGCCGGCCGTGTTGTGGGCCAGTTTCGGACCAATCCGCAGTTCCAACAGAGCCGTTCGTCGACGGCGTGATGTTTTCCACTTCCGGTCTTGGCGACATATCCGAATTTGACTCTTATGGTGCCACTCGGTTCACGGCCGGGATCTTGCCCGGGTCCTCAAACAGGAACTTGGGGTTGATGCGGGCGTCGTGCCAGCGGATGCCGAAGAACAGGTGTGGTCCCGTGGAGCGGCCCGTCGATCCGACCCGGCCGAGGGTGTCGCCCTTCTTGACCTCCTGCCCGACCTGGACCTTGATCTCGGAGAGGTGGAAACACATGCTGATGAGGCCGTCGCCGTGGTTGATGAACACGGCGTTGCCCTCGAAGAACATTTCCTTGGCAGCGACCACCGTCCCGTCGGCGACGGCCAGGACTGGCGAGCCCACCGGCACGGGGTAGTCAGTCCCCATGTGAGGCTGCGAGGCTAGCGTTCCGTTGTAGACCCGCTTCAAGCCGAACGACTTGCCTGCGGGCAGCGGTCTGGCCGGCACCCCAAGGGGCAGCGTAAACTTCGCCGGCCCCTCTTTTCTCATCCACACCTTGCTCAGAAGCGCCTGGTCGCGCGCGTCGCGCCGGAGGTCCCCCGCCGAGGGGTGGGCTTGCGGAATGTCGGGAAGGGTGATCTCCTCGGTTCCGTAGTCGTTGGGCTCCACGGACATGCGGGCGAACTCCTTTTGCCCGGTGCCCCAGCGTGCGATCGTGATGATGCCGGGCTTCTGCAGGATATCGATCGGATAATAGCAGGTTTCCTCCAACGCGGCCCAAGAGCGACCCTTCATGCTGCAGCGCTTTGTGCCCGTCGCCACCCAGCGGACCAGCGTGCCCGGAGCCGCTGGGATTGTGGCTTCATGCCCTTGCGCGGCCAAGGCAGGAGCCGGAATCGAGCAGACGAGCGCCAACGCCCCAATCATGAGACAGCGGAGAAGAATGACCATCTTGAATTCCTCCTTGCACCAAGAATGCGAAGTTGGATCTACACGGTGCGCGAACCGACAAACCCAGGACTTCCATTTTCGAATCCCGGGTAGCTTCAGGTACACGCTCAAAGAGAATCAAGATCCTGGAAAACGCTAACAGGTCGAGACTTGAGCTGTCTGTTCAAAAAGGGATAGCTGCGTGTTCGAAAAGGAACGCTGTCAACGCGAATCATGCGTCTATCGGGAAGTTTGCCGTGTATGCCTCGCGAAGATGTACAATTTGCCCGCGCGACGCGCCCCGCACGAATAGGGATAGCCCGCGCACGAGGGATAACTGTGCCCCTCCCATCCGAACTGCGAGGCAAGAGTTCGCGAAGAGAGACCCTCTCGAATCAAGTCTGAGAAGGAGTCTAATCTCAAATCCACCTTACGAGACAAATTCCGATGCCGCAAACACCACACATCGAGCGTCATTTCACTGGATCCGAAACAGTTCGAGACGTTGTGATTGGAATGTCAGATGGATTGACAGTTCCATTCGCCCTGGCAGCAGGTCTGTCGGGCGCCATCAATACAACGAGTATCATTGTGACCGCGGGCCTGGCAGAAATCACCGCAGGTTCGATCGCCATGGGACTGGGCGGTTATCTGGCCGCGAAGAGTGACGCGGAACACTACGTCAGCGAGAGGTTAGTAGAGGAATCGGAAGTCGCTGAGAAGCCCGACGTTGAAGCGAGTGAAGTCACCGAAGTCTTCCAATCCTACGGTCTGACGCCGGAAGAGTGCAAGCCCGTTGTGGATGCATTGAGAAAACGGCCACAAGCCTGGATTGATTTCATGATGCGATTTGAACTGGGTCTTACGAAACCCGATCCCAAGCGGCCGGCGATCAGTGCCGCAACGATTGCAGGAGCTTACATCGCAGGCGGTTTCATCCCGCTCGGTCCGTACATTGTTTTCTCGACGGCCAACGCGGCGCTTAAAGTATCGGCAGTCATTACTCTTTTCGCGCTGGCGGTTTTTGGTTACGTCAAAGGCCGCTTTACGGGCGCGCCACGGTTCCGCAGTGCAATCCAAACAACGTTTGTGGGTGGGTTGGCTGCCGCCGCGGCATTCATGATCGCGCGCGCAATTTCCTGACCGCCAAAGGGAGCGACTGCATGGGAAAGGCAAAATCGCCCTTCGAGGGTTTCTGGGATAGGCCGCTGAGCGACCTGCTTCAGCAATTGCCGGCAACTCCGGTGGGGCTGACCACGGACGAGGCGACGCGGCGCTTGCGTCAGTATGGCCCGAACAGCCTGGTGCAGAAGTCGCGTTTCGCTACGCTATTCTATGTTTTCCGTCTCTTTTCCAATCCCCTCGTCATCATTCTTCTTGTTGCCAGCGGCATATCCATCGGACTGGGTGACCCGGTGGGCGGGTCGATCATCATCGCCATCGTTCTGCTCAGCGTACTGCTCAACTTCTTCATGGAATTCCAGGCTCGACATGCGGTGGAGGAGATTCAGAAGCAAGTTGCCACTACGGCTGCTGTTCTGCGTGACGGACGAGAACAGGAACTGCCGGTAGCAGTGTTGGTCCCGGGAGATGTCGTCCACCTCCATGCTGGAGACCTTGTGCCAGCGGACGCCCGTCTACTCGATGTCAAGGATCTGCACGTGCGCGAGTCAGCGCTCACGGGGGAGTCGTTGCCCGTCGAGAAGGCAGCAGCCGATCTTCCCGCGGGAAAACACGGCGTCGCCGACGCGAGCAACAGTGTTTTCCTGGGCACTGCCGTGCAGACGGGGATCGGTGCCGCGGTCATTTGCTGCACCGGGAGAGACACCTCCCTCGGCGAGATTGCCCAGCGGCTGTCTACGCGGCCGCCCGAGACCGAATTCGGGCGTGGCATACGCCACTTCGGGATAATGATCACCTACGTGACGATGTCGCTTGTGCTTTTCGTCCTGCTGGTCAACCTCATTTTGCACCGTCCGTTATTGGAGTCTTTCCTTTTCTCAGTCGCGCTTGCGGTAGGGATGACGCCCGAGCTGATGCCCATGATCATCACCGTGACCCTGGCTCAAGGCGCGCGGCGGATGACCAAGAAGAAGGTTCTCGTCAAGCAACTTTCGGCCATCGAGGACTTTGGCAGCGTGGAGATCCTCTGCAGCGATAAGACGGGCACGCTTACCGAAGGAGAGATCGTGCTTGACCGGCACGTGGACATCCAGGGGAAGGAAGACGAGAACGTCCTTCGCCTCGTCTACCTGAACAGCTACTTTGAAGCGGGCATCAAGAGCCCCCTTGATGATGCCGTCCTGAAGCACGAGCGCCCTAAGATCGTGGAGTATTCCAAGGTGGACGAGATTCCCTTTGACTTCAACCGGAAACGACTGTCGGTGATAGTGCGGCACGGAGACGAGCACCTCCTGGTGACCAAAGGCGAGGCAGAAAGTGTTTTTGCCATCTGCAAGACGGTGACCATCGATGGCTCCCCCCAGCCGTTCGACGACAGCCGCCGGGCTCAAGCGGCAGAGACCTTCCAAAAGCTGAGTTCCGACGGTTACCGCACTCTCGGCGTGGCCGTCGTAAAGGTGGAGAAGCAGGATGCTTACAAGGTGGCGGCCGAGCACGATATGACGCTGGCGGGGTTCGCGGCATTCCTTGACCCGCCCAAGGAAGGAATTGCTCTCGTTCTGGATGCGATGAAGCAGAATGGGATCTCCGTGGTGATCATGACCGGCGACAACCAGTATGTGACACAGAAGGTAGCACGTGACGTCGGGCTGGCAGCGGACCGCATTCTCACCGGGAACCAAGTCGACACGATGGACGATGCCGCTCTGGCCGTCCAGGCCGAGAATGGCGCCATCTTCGCCCGGGTGTCTCCCGAACAGAAGAACCGGGTCATCCTCGCTCTGAAGACCCGTGGGCACGTTGTCGGGTACATGGGCGACGGCATCAACGACGCTCCGTCGCTGCACACGGCGGATGTTGGCATTTCAGTTGTGAATGGCGTCGATGTGGCCAAGGACGCTGCGAAGATCATCCTCCTGGAGAAGGATCTTGCGGTCTTGAACGATGGGGTCATGGAGGGACGGCGCAGCTTCGCCAACATCATGAAATATATCATCATGGGCACGAGCTCGAACTTCGGCAATATGTTCAGCATGGCCGCGGCATCGCTCTTCTTGCCATTCCTGCCCATGCTCCCGACGCAAATACTGCTCAACAACTTTCTTTATGACGCTTCGCAGATCAGCATCCCCAGCGACAATGTTGATCCCGCCCTGCTGCACCGGCCCAAGCGATGGCAGATTGGGTTTATTCGCCAGTTCATGGTGATCGTCGGTCCCATCAGCTCGATCTACGATTTCCTCACTTTCGGGGTACTGCTTTGGGTGTTCCACGCTTCCACGAACCCGCCGCTGTTCCATACAGGATGGTTCGTGGAATCCCTGGCAACACAGACGCTCGTGGTGTTCGTGATCCGGACGGCAGGCAATCCTCTGAAGAGCCGCCCCAGCCTGCCGTTGGTGTTCAGCGTGTTAGCGGTCGTCGCTATCGCCGTTGTCCTGCCGTACACGCCACTCGGGAGGCTGCTGGCGTTCACCCCGCTGCCGCTGTCGTTGTTGGGTGCGATTGCGCTTCTTGCTGTGACCTATCTCTTCCTGGTTCAGGCGGTGAAGTCCTGGTTCTACCGCCGACACGGGCTACTTTGACAAGACTCAGTGCTCACCGTGCTGCAAATGAATAATTTGGAGTTAGCTGGATTCTGCCTGGAGAGATCGCTGTTGCGAAACCCCCCTCCCATAGTCAAAGGCATTCATCTTCGCGGGTGATCGGTCGAGATGTCTTTCCAACTGGCAATCGCTCGCCCGCCGTCATATAAGTCCTGCCTTGTCGCCATGTAGCGGGTAAATTGGCCAAGTGGCCGGGCTGTCGAAGGCTACCCAAGATTGGCAAACCCTTCGGCGTCTATATTGGCCAGCGGCCATTTTTCGGGAAGCGTACTTTGGTTCATTAAGAGGCTCAGTCCGCGATCCGTCCGGCGGTGAGAAGCTTCACCCCGCCTCGCGCTTCCAGGGCTTCCTGCGCCGAATCAAGTTCCCTTCGTAAGAAGGTGCCACACCCGGCAAGGAAACTGCTGACCTTGGACGTTCCAAGGCCAGAATGTGGGGAGTATACTCATGGCTAGCCACGGCATACCCCGGAATGAAGGTTCCGACAGCCGCAAGCGAAGAGGAGCCTCGCCATGACCAGCCCCGTGAATCCCGAATCCGAGCAAAGAATCTACGACTCTGACTTTCTCAAACTCCTCGCGAATCCTCCCTCGCCCGCTGCCCGCCAGTTCACACCGGGATGCAGAACCGTCGCCGTGAACCTAAGACGGGAAATTGGGCGCTATGATGTCACGCTCGACCTCTCCGACCAGGTACTGACTCTGACGGTTCCCGATGATTTTCGCGATGCTTTCCGCGTTGCGGACTACATTCGCGGGGAGAAAAATATCGAGACACCGTTGTGCCCGTCATTTGCGGAGCTAGATCTTGATGCATCAACGTTCGCGCCAGCCGCCGCGTTGGTGCTCAAGGCAAAGCAATTCGACGACGGCCTCTACGCTTCCGTGGAATTGGCCACCGACGCCGGGTTGGGCGACTTTCCGGCGAAGAAGGAGTTGCTCGTCAGGCTGCTTCAGGCTCTCGCTGCGGACAGTGAACGCACCGCTGCAGCCATCCTGACTGCGGCTGCACGGCTCGGTGGTCAGGAGCCGCAGGTCTCCACCGAGGTGGCTCACGAAGCTGAGAAGCTCCAGCAAGGGTTCCTCGCGGATGAACTCCGCTCTAAACCTCTCGGGTTCTATACCTGGAGCGAAGACCTCAAGCGGATCTTTCAGCGTGACCGCATGCTCCAGACACAAATCGGAGAGCCGACGGCTCGGGCGTTCGCAACCGCACTGTCGCGGAATGATGACCTGCTAACCGCCTATGACGCGAACCTATGTCTTCCGGAAAGACTGACCAACCCGCTCGCGTCGGATGACCTGCGCGCGCTGGCCGTGGCACTGAAAGAGGCACGCGTTCCCATTTTCCCCATGCGAATGTCTTTGTTTCCACCTTCAAGAGCGCACGAGGCGGATCTCATCATGAAGCTTTATGGAGGCCGGCCAATTCCGGAGGGATTCAATCTTGCCGATGAGATGATCAAGCGGATTCGGGCCGGGAGCCTCGACCTTAAACTGACACCTGGCTCCGGCTGGTACGACTATCAAACGTACGCACTCGAGGCCCTAGTTGCCCCAGACCGCATGCCGGAGGGCAAGCATCTGGCGTTGAAGAGGTCCTACCAGAAGGAACTAGACGGTCTGGTAAAGGCGCTCCTTGCTTTGACCCGGGAGACGCACGTCAAGCAACTTTCGCTCCCTATTCCCGGCGCAAGCCCGCCCGGATCCACTCCCGAATTGCCGCTTTTCATCTCACCCGGTTTGACCCTGGAACCCTTAGCCACCCACTACTTCCGGCGCGCACGCTCCTATCGCTTCGTCCGAGAAGTTGTCGAGAAGGCATTTGGCCTTGGAGGAGTCGAAAGCATGCGCCGCCTGACCGCAGTGGGGTCGGTTAACTTGTCCCTCGGTGCAGAACTCCGTCTGATGGAGGCCCTCTTCCACGGCGCCTACTTGCAGTCGTGCGCAGAGATAGGAATGACGCCGGAAGAGGACCCCGACCTCGGAAACCCCACGGGACCCAACGCCAGCCGAGCTTTGCTCGAAACTTGGTTGGCCTCTCTCCGCAGGGATCCTGACTTAGGGAATGACATCCGCATGATGGTCCCCATCTTCTACGACATCGGTCGCCGCAAGACCAAAGTCTGGGCGGTCCTAGGAGTTGCCACCAAGCCCCTGCACGTGTCGTACGCCACCTTTCCCAAGGTCAAAGAAATCAAGGGGTCCGACGGCAAGTGCGTCGACCTCCGGAAGGTTGCGGTGAAGTTTGTAGGTGAATCGCACCAAATCGCCTACTTCGCCACCGCCGAGGTCTATGTGACGCGAGTGCTCGACCGCACTGAGTTTCGCCAACACTGTGACCGACACAAGACCTATAGGGAAATCGTGAGCAATCTCAGCTAGCTCCGTTCACGGTGAACCGCGTCCGACTTCAGCGAGAATGAAACCGTTGAGCGAAGTTGGTTAAGCTATGGTTTTTGCCCTGGATCACCCCCCCAAACGCCCTTCCAGGACCTCCTGCGTCGCATGAATCTCCCGCCGTAAGGTACACCCGTTGGCTTGACGGGCAGCGGTGACCACGACACGTCCAATTGGAACCCCTTCGGCGACAAGCTAGGGCTCCCGGCCAAGAAACCACCCTTCAATCTCCCGGACTGCCCGGTCGTCCGGCTCGCCGGAAGAACGATGCCCGAGGCACGCCTGGAGCATCCCGAAGAGCCCGACCACCGCATCAAAAGCGTCATCCCCTTGTGAGAATCCGCCCTCAATTCCATTCCTGAGGTCATCCTCAAGCGTGACGCTCTGGGCATCAGCCCAGCGAAGGAGCGATGCGGTTTTGCCAAACAAAGCGCCTGCCCAAAGCGGGAGTGCCGATGGAGCACGTTTCAGTGTTGCTCGGCCATCCGGGTCGTGACCTCCATCACAGACACCGAAGATGAAATGTGTGTGAATCGGAAATGAGAAAGCCCAAATTGAAGGGGGGGAACTTCATGGCGGACAAAAGGTCGCAGCTCGCACGCACTTTGCTATGGGTGGCAGTGCTCCTGTTGAGCGTTGCCGCTCTGCCTTTGACGTCCAAGGCCTCAAGCGTCACCATCTATTCCAACTTTAACTCAGACCCAAGCAACCTGTATGGAAGTACCGGGTGGGCCGAACTCGGCCCAAACATCGGCGACCTGAGCCAGATTATGGCCTTCACGCCGAGCAAGAGTTATGACCTCACTCAAATCGACTTGGCAATGGGGTGGATTAGCGGGACGAACAGCTTCACACTCGACCTGGAAACTGACAACGCGGGCCAACCCTCCGGCACGGTGCTTGGGTCGTGGACGATAAACAACATGCCGCCCGCTTTCCCAGCTTGCTGTGCCGTTGACACGGTAACGTCGCCCGGCATTTTCCTGCAAGGTGGCGACCAATACTGGCTCGTTGCAGCGTTCCCTGGCGATACTTTCGCGCTTTGGATGCAGAACAATATTGGCGCTTCGGGGAACGGCGCTCTTTCCTATGAGGGTAGCATTTGGTATCCGTCGGTGTATAACCCTAACGGCGCTTTTGACGTTCTGGGAAACCCGACGCCGGAGCCGAGCGCCGCGGTGTTGCTGGGGACTGCTCTGGCGGCTTTCTTGGTCCTATTTCACTTTGGTTCGCGAAGATGCGGGTAGTGGGTTTTTGCTTCGATGGCGAACCCACGCCAATTCCAAGGACGAATTGACCGTGGCCACCTCTGAGTCACGGGACCTCGGCCACCACTCCAACCGTAGTCTCTGCGCTTGTAGAAGGGCCGATGTACCTATATCTGGTTGGCCTCATCACAGACGGAATAGCATTCCTTCCGATTGCGGTGCCCCAGCCTTTTAACCAGGGAGCGGAAGCTGGATACGCCCGCACGCTCGGCATAAGACGCCGGGACGCCGACAGGAAATTCGAACCCCGCGAAGGCGCACCCGTTGTGCCCGGCTTCTTTGCGAAGCTGCCCAATAAGCGAGCCGGGAGGGCCAACCGGCTCCGGGGCGAAGGCTGTGTAACGACCGTCCGTGCCGAGGGCCGCCCTGGCGCTCCACCGCTTCTCTTCGCCGCCCCAGTCAGCGTGGTAAACCACGTTTGGCTTGATGGCTTGTGCCATGTGCGCTCTCTCCAATCGCCGGAGCTTTCCGAGGCTGATGAATTTTATCTTGCGCCTCGGCGGTATCTCGCGCACGTCGCCCGTGAAAGTGATTCTCCTTCGTGACGCGTGCCGATGACGCACGGAGAATTTTCCAAAGCTGTTCAGCTTCATCGCGAACCCGTCGTCGCCCAGATGGTGGAGGAGCGTGTCCTCAAGGCATGAGATGAATTTAGCCACGATTTCCTCAGCTTGCTTCCTTGTAGGCAAAGCGAATGTTTTCTGCACTGCCAGGACCAGCTCGTTTCGTCCGGCTCGCGATGAGGTCACCATTGGATATCTCCGCTGTTTATGGCAGGCTCGCTTCCTCTCCTACTTTAACGGTACGCTCGATCTTGGCCTCTTCGGGTTGTTAGGTCTCATGGTCGGAATCATCCAAAATCAGTTTGGCCGGTCCAGCTTCTTTTCGATGGATTGAAGGTTTCGGTTGACCAGGCGTAATTCTCGGTAGAGCAATCCGACCGCGAGGGCGGCCACGGCAACCAGTGATGCCACATTCGCGGACTTGGTGTCCCACCAGACAAATAAGCCCAGAAGCACCGCTCCAATGAGGTCCTCGGTTATTTCGTTCATGTTTCGTTCTCCTTGGGTCTGACAAGGTTGACTTGAAAGCTGGCCTTCCGCCGCTGACTTCAGTCGGCCTTTCGCCGGGAGGCCCGGACAGGTCAAGGCTGGTTATTCAATCTTCCGCACTTCTGGCAGTGGGGTTTTTGGCCGGGACCTTCAAGCCGCTTCAAAATCTTCTTTCCTTCGGCGCACATGGAATTGTCGTGATAGACCATTCCTTCTTTTGAGTGCCACGGTTTTCCTTTGGCTTTCTTGGACATTAACGTCCTCCCCTTTTCAGCGTTAGCCTAGCGTCTGAGTTTACAAGATGAGTGGCGGGGGAAGTGCCCTACTTAAATCCAAACTCCTCGGTGGACGGACGTGACGGATTGTAAGAAGGGGACGGAGACGAGAACTTGTGGGGTAAGGTGAAGTTGATACCGTCGCTTAGTTCAAAACGCCAGTCCCAAGAAAACGCACGCTTATCAAGATGGTCCTGTGAATTTTTCATATTCATAATGGTAAGCTGTTTGATATACCTTGTTGAGGCACCTTTTCTTGTGATGGCCAGGGGACAGTCCATTACGACTTGACCGTAGAGCCTCATGCACTCCCTCCACATCGTCGGTTTGAATGCCCAGTCCGTTGGAAGTTTGTTCTCGGTACAGAACCGCATAATTTCTTCGAGAAGAGATTCCAAAGACAGAAGCCGGTAAAGTGCAGAAGAAGGCTTAACTTCAGGCAGATTAACCGGTCCAGAGACACCAATTTCAGGGTCAAGACTGGCTAAAACTTTTCTTGCACCGGTACCCTCAAGTTCAACGTGTAGCACCCAATCGCAAAAGAATTTCAGCGTTGAAAACTCATCTTCCTTCGCCTTACCTTCCCGTTCGAGAAACTTGCGAATCTCAACCAATACATAGACGACGTCAGCTTCGGTACGAGGCGGCTCCCCTAGGATTGCTTCCAACTTTTCTTGAATAGCATCGAGCATGGCTTAACCCGTCTTCCCATCTTTTGCAATGCCCCTATTATGGCACGGGCGGGGGTGGGGTTCTAGCGTCCATACGCTTCCGCCTTTTGGCGGCCCTCACTTCAAGGACCCTCACCCTGGTGCTCACCGGGCGTCACGCTTATTATCTTCTCGACTAGTTCTATTGCGCCGCTCGGCGTCATATTCTGGTCCATTCCTGCTGATTCCGGGGCAGGCGGTCACGATTCCGAAACCACCATGGACATGATTCCAAAACGGATGATGCGCCTCAGCACTTTGGATAAGCGGCAATCTCGTTTTCGAGAGCGTGGCGGGGAATCGCTGCCGGGGGCACCGGGGCTGAGGGAGCGGCGCTAGCGAGCGGCCTCCAAGAACACCGACGCGGTGTACGGCACCGGACTGGCAATTCCAAGCTCTTCGCTTACGGCCCCGATGCCCTCGTCCCACTCCCGCCGTCTTGTGGGAAAACGCGGGTCGCCCGAGAAATACACGTTGGCCAGGAACGCGTCAACCTTCCCAATCTCCCGCAGGAAGAAGAGGCATGCCATCCTGATGGCCGACTGGTACAGGCGGCCAAGCCAATCGGCGTCCAGTCTCACGCCCAGCCATTCCTTTGTTCGCGCAAGCGACGACCGGATAAGTGACAGCGAGCCACCATGCGCACCGCAGCCGTTTCCATACAACTCCGGGATGTGGCTCTTCGCCTCGACAACCACGCAGCCGCCTCCGTCCAGCCGAGCGAGCGCATCCCAGCACGGCCCCCCACGCGGCCAGAACTCTTGCAGCTTTGGGGCGAGATGCCCCGCGCCGATAATTTCCAGGAACTCCTCATCTCGATATTCAGAGTAATTGTCCACTGCCAGAGGCGAGACCCAACGGATTGCCGATTCATCAACCTTGCACGGCCGAAGGGCCCGGCAACCGCGTGGCATAGTTCTGGCGTGCACTCGTTGACGTATGTTTGAATCTGTCGCTGGCTTCCGGCGCGTGCTCGGCCTGCGGCATCGGTGCGTGACGGGTCTCTCGGGCAGGGCATCGGTTCTTCCTCCTGGTTTATTCAGTTTTGTAGCTACCGCAGACTCGCACTTAAGCCCTCGGGGTACCGGCGCTTTAGTTCAAGCAGCAGTGGCCGCAGCAGGGCGTAATCGGGCGAGCAAGCCATGCGAGCCGCTGTTGCAACCGTGCGGACGAACATCGGCGTCCTGCCGCCCTCGGAGGCCCAGCGAAGCCAATCGCGGAGCTCGGGGTCGGTGTTGGCAGAGTCCATCACGGACAATATACCTCACAAGTCGAACTCGGCCTTTGAGGGCAGCCGCGCTCACGTCGCTGATCGCCCCCACTGCCATCGCCCGTCGAAACGTGGGGAACGGCGGGGGTCAACGGCTAGCGCGCAGCTGTCAGCGCCAGCTTAAGAGAAAGCCAATTTCCTCAGTCCAAAAGGGAACCACTTTGGGGAGCCTCATCGGCGGGGACGCGGTAAGAACTCCATACTAGTTTCTATATTCTTTACGTTTCCCCTGACCGACCAAGCCCACCCGGGGCGAAGCGAAGCGGGCACGGTCGGGTAGAGCGCTCGGTCAGGCAGCTCGACCAGTTCCCAGGCTTAGATTAATACCCGCAAGCGATAGCTGCTCATTCCTCTCGGTGCTCGGGAAATCAGTGGTCCACTGCAACGCCTCCGGCTCTTTCTGCACTACTTCCAATATAGCCATTTCAGCACCGTGCCAGAGAGTCACGCGATTGCCCTCGCGCTGCCATGTGCCGGGCATGCTTCGCTGCATGAGACCCTGGGTGCCATGTGGACGATCAATTCGCTGCACTAAAGTGAAGTGGCCCTTCCGAAAGAGACGCAGACAGGCGGTCATGCTTCCGCGATGCCCGACGTATTCGCTGAGGAGATTAAAGCGGCTCGTGCTCCAAAGCTCGTTCGCCATACGCGGCAGACTTAGGACAACGATCAGCGTGCCGTAGTCCAAAAATACTCCTGCCCAGGCATAAGGTCGGGTGACAGGCAGCATCCACATGCCTGTTACTAAAAGGACCCCGCCAATGAGTGGGACAGAGGAGTAACCGTGCCCGATACGACGTCTCATATAGAGATAAAACCAGTTACCAAGCGCGATCACACCCCCGAGGATTAAGACTCCAATCGCCAGATTCATGGCCGCATTGCTGGAATTCCCCATTTCATCCCCCGCTTTTGCCCAAAAACCTATAGTAGCGGCCCTGTCGAGTCAAGCTACAGCCACGGCGGGTACCCGCCACCAGGGGTGGAGACTACAATGTGTGCTGCTCGCAGAAGGACCAGGAGGATTCAGGCCTCCATGTCGCGCGACTGACAAGAGCCTCGATGCCGTCTGCTCAATAAGGAGGTAAGAATCTGCGAAACCCGTGAAAGAGTACAATCAACATGAAGAAGACATTTCGCAAGAAAATTCCGAAGGCTGAAAGTGGCAACGCATCCTCCCATTTGTTCTGGGAGACCGCACATCCCAATCTTTCCCCAAGTCGTTCCATCCACCTGACGCTCCTTGGCCATTCCCACAAACCATCCAGCCAAACCCGGGGAATCCCGGTCTTGCCAACGCAAGCTCCGATGATTCCCCCCACAATTGCGGCCGTCGTGTCTGTGTCCCCGCCGCAACGCACCACTTCGAGGATTGCGGATCGAAAGTCCTTCTGATATCGGAACCAGACATGAAGGCAAACTGGGACGGTATGATAAACATATCCGCTGACCCCGTTGAGGAGACCCAGCCCCTTGGCAAAGGATCGTGGTGACTCACCGGCAGCAGCACTATCAACTGCTTTTCTTACGAGGTCGAGCAATTCAGTCCCTTGCGGGGGAAGCACGCTTTGGAGGCATTCGAGATAGGTCAGTGGGGCAATATTCTCCTCGGAGTTCCTCGAAGCAAGATATGCTGCGAGCGCAACCGCTAATGCCCCATACTCTGCTTTGGGATCGGTATGGGTGATCCGCGTGGATGCCGCGACAAGTCCCCGGAGAATTTGGATATCATGACCGTAGCCTACACCAAGGATTGCGCTTCTCATGGCTGGGCCGTTTCCAGCCGAGAACACGCCGCTGCTGTAGGCTGGGAAGCCTAGCCACAATTTGATGATGGCCTGCAACGTGGCAATTCCAATCCCGGCAGGCAGACCCAGCAGCCAGACGCGAAGTCGCCAGGCCAGCTCCCTCCGGAATAACTCGATCTCTCCACCCGACACAATCAGGGCCTGCGCGACAAGACACGTATGCTCGGTGTCGTCCGAAGTCATCCCCCTACCAAAAAAGAAGTGATGTCCGCAAATGTCTGGGAAGAGGCGAAGCTGTCTTCGTGGCGAGAGGCCTTCATAGGGAAGGCCGATAGCATCACCCACGGCTGTACCCAATAAGCAGCCAATCACAGCACCTTCAAGCGCGTTCGGCATACCTTCGACTTTCCTGTTTGACCGGCGGAGGTCATGGGGCTGGCCGCCCGACGGGCGGGCGAGCAGCGTGTCTATCTTGGACTCCGACCTGCCCGAGTCGGCACCCACTTGGCGTTGTGAGGCCGAGGCTCGCAACTTAGGGTCGTGAAGCCAGCTTGCATACCCTTCCTGGCTCGGCGGCAATGGACACCGTATCAGCTATCTCCCATTCTGTTTTGCCGGATAACTTTCGATCTTTTCGCGAAGCGCGGACAAGTGTGGCATAGCCACGCCCAGATTCTCTCCGGTGTGGAGCACATCGAGGTAATAGCGTTTCATCTCGTCCGGACTGTAGGCAAAGTGACTCGCCTTCAGAATGCGTCGACCCTTTTCAGTGAATAGAATGGCATACCTCGCGGCAAGGCCCGCAAGCCAGAACGGCATGTTCAGAATTCTTTTCGCGTCGGGATAATGCTTTAGATCGACGCCACGGGCTGCTACCACATCCAATGCTTCCCGGATGGCCCACGCTCCCAGCCTCACGGTCTTGAAACTCCGAGTCGCTTCGGCGATCCCTCCCGCCCAAAGGCAGATGCCTATGCCGCCAGCGTTGATCGCATGGTGTACCCACAGCCATTCGATTATGTTGGGTTTGATGTCGAGGCTGAAACCCGCCCGCTCGAACAATCCCGTCACGGACTTGAACTTCTCGGGATCGGAGCCTTCCAACATCCCGAAACGCACCGTGGGAGCCACGGTTGCGACGAGGGTACGCTGTGCATCGGGGCCACCGCTAGCAGCGGAATAACCCCAAAGGATAGAAGATCGCGGCAGAACACTGTCAATCTCCGCCGTTCCATCCCAATTAGCGGTGAACAATAGAAAGGTGGCGCGAGGTGCGCCGAGCAGGTATTGGCGGATGGCCTCGGCCGCCTGGTAGTGCTTGGTAGCGACAATCACGAGGTTAAAGCCGTCTGAAGGGCTGATCTGCCCGACCGTCTTCGGGGCGTAGGTCACCCGGATGTTTTTCCGAGAACCGGGCCTCAAATCCAGCAGGTCTAAGGTGTCGGTGCCAGGAAGCCCTTGGTTGCGCACGACGTGGGTGACGTCGATGCCTGCCTTGGACAAGGCCCAGCCGTAAATTGTTCCCACCACACCCCTGCCGATGATGAGGACTTTCATGGCGTTCTCGCTTGCCGCCGACAGTCTCGTATGTTCTCAGTGAAAGGAATACCTGGAACAATGTCAGAAGTCATGATCGCAGGTCGCAGATCGAGCCGAAGTTTACCAGGGAAACGCTTCTGGCCGCAACGCCACACAAGCCACGGGTTGTGTCAAGCATTTGTCAGTTGAGCTCCGCGAGAATACAAGACTTCGAACCAAGTTGTTCCGCAGCGAGCGATCCAGAGGCGGAGCTTGAGGAGGCGGTGAGCGCCGCGTCGTGTCCAGCGC